>NZ_JBBGZW010000002.1:0-600000 GCF_037479095.1 Pantoea nemavictus
CCGGCGGCGATTCGCTCCTGCTCAGCGCCGCCTCTCGCCGCATCCCTGCGGCTCGCCCTGGAATCCCTCACTCGCTCAGCGGGCTGGGATGTCGCCTCAACACCCGCGCTGCAGCAGCAATGCCTATTCCTGAATCATCATCGCTGTAACGCCTGTAGGGTTGCCATTCATGGCGACCTGGATGATCAGAACTGATACGAAACGCTGACTGAGTAGCTGCGCGGCGCGCCATAAACGTAGCTGTTCATGTAGCTGTAATATTCGCGGTCAAACAGGTTATCCACGTTTGCCTGGACCGCCACCTGTTTAGTGACCTGATAACGCGCAAACAGTGATGCCAGTGGAATACTGCCTTGATAAACGCGTACGGTATCGCCGCTGGCATTGGTGGTATCTTCAAACACGCGATTCTGCCAGTTCAGGCCGCCGCCGACCGTGAGATCCGGCAACATCGGCAGTTGATAACGGGTAAACAGTTTGAACGAAGTTTGCGGCTGATAACTGTTGAAACGGCCATCTTTATCACGCGCCACGTAGCGAGTCGCACCAAAAGTGAGCTGCAGATTATCCGTTAGCGCACCGTTTAGCTCAAACTCCGCACCTTTACTCACCGCACCTTTCGCCGGTGCATAAGCCTGTTCGTTGCCGCTCAGGTAGACGCCATTAATCGCCTCACCGACGTTATCCTGTTCGATACGGAATATCGCCATCGTTGCCGTTAAACGACCATCATACCAGGCGGATTTCAGGCCGGTTTCATAGCTTTTACCGGTGACCGGCGACAGATATTTGCCGCTGGTATCGCGATAAGTTTGTGGCAGGAAGACCGAGGTATAGCTGCCGTACGCTGACCAGGTGTCGTTGATGTCATACACTAACCCGGCGTATGGCGTGGTGTTGTTTTTGGTCATGTTGCCGCTGCTGCCGTTGGTGCTCCACTGCGTATAGCGCGCGCCAATAATCAGCGACAGCGGATCGGCCAGCGAGAAACGCGCGGCGGTGTAGGCCGATTTCTGGCGGATAGTATCGTCCGCATTCTGGTACCAACCTTGCCACTGTGGCTCGGCGATATTGCCGTTCCAGCTGTTATTGAAAATGCCCATATCGCCTGTGGCGATGTCATAGTTTTCCAGATCGGTAACGCCATCCTGGCTGTAGGTCGCGTTATGCTGGCGACTGTAGCTGACGCCCGCCATCAACTGATGCTGACGACCAAGCAGTTCAAACGGGCCGCTGGCGTAACCGTCGAAGGAGTCCATCTGACGTTTGCCGCGATCCATGCTGCCGTAACCGGTGGTGCCTGCACCGCTATCCTGATCGGCACTGCCCATCACATACAGCAACTTATCGTTGAAGGTGTTTTCCGCGTGCGTGCCATTGACGTGAATGTTCCAACCGTTATCAAAGTTATGATCGATGTCGGCGAACACTTTGCGTGAATTGGTGTTGTAGCGCGCCCAGTTTGCCGCGGAGTTGAGGCTACGATCGTAATGCGTGGTGGCGTTGTTGCTATAGAACATCGGCAAGCCGCCCCACGTAGGATTGCCGGTGTTGGCATCTTCGTAGTCATAGCCCAGCGACAGCGTGGTGTGCTCGGTGATGTCGGCATCTAGCACGCCGTAAAGGAATTTTTTGGTTTTATGGTAGCGGTCAAGCCAGCTGTCTTCATCGCTATAACCGGTTACTACGCGCCCGCGTAAGCTACCATCCTGATTCAGCGGTGCCGAGAGATCGGCAACGTAACGCTGTTTATTCCAGCTGCCATAGCTGGCGCTTACGCTGCCGGTAAAGGTTTTGCTGTCGGCGTGTTTGCGTACCATGTTGATCGAGGCTGACGGGCTTCCCGCGCCGCTCATCAAACCGGTGGCGCCGCGCACGATCTCAATCCGATCGTAAATCGCGGTATCAGACGCGGCATCACCGTAATTCCAGGTGTCATTGACCGAGGTTGGGATGCCGTCGAAAGAGAAGTTGCTGACTCTAAAGCCGCGTGAATAGTATTCCGAACGTTCGCTGTCGATCAGATTGGTGGAGATGCCGGTGGCATTGGTCAGCACATCGTTTACCGATTGCAGATTCTGATCCTGCATACGCTGCTGCGTTACCACGCTCAACGATTGCGGAACATCACGCGGAGTCAGCAGCATCTTGGTGCCGGCTCGCGTGGTTTTCACTGCGTAATCCTGTTTTTCATTGTTATCACCCTCGCCAGCGGCGGAGGCATCGACCACTAAATCTTGCTGATTCTCGCTGTTGCTGGCTGCGGCCTGCGCCAATGCTGGATTAAGCAGGGCATGAATCGCCATAGCCAGCATGGAGACGGTGAAGGTTTTCCTGATGCCTGACATAAAAATTCCTGTAGATAACGCAAGTTATATGAAGCTGATTCGCTTCAGTTTTTTATGGTGTGCGTCCTTACGCATCAGCCTAAGAGGGCAGAAGGAAGGTCGCGTAAGATGCCACTACGCATTTAATGAGAAGGCCAATGATAATCATTTGCTTTAAAGAATCTCGGAAGGTTTCATTTGTAATTGTAATAATATGTAAACATGACTTATATCAATGAGATAAGCGCAGATATAACCCGTTAATAACTCACGTTTTCATTATTTTTCTGGCAAATACAGAAAGTTTTAGCGCAAAAATTGGTTGAGAAAGGGCGTTAGCCTGCGCAAGAAATAACGCCGGACGGCTAAAAGCGTCGAGAAAGTTGCTAAGTTCATGCTAATGCGTATGATTCTCATTCTTCTTGTATTCTTCCGTGCGCGTAGACGCGCAACGGAGCCGTTCATCCATTGATGGAGTTGAGCATGAAATCGTTATTTAGCCCGCGCAAAGCCGCCGTTGCCGCTGCAATCGTCGCCGCATGCAGCCTGACCGCATGCCAGGCCCCTGCTAAAAAAGCTGAAGCGCCAGCCGCCACCGCTAAGCCGGTTGATACTGCGCTGACCCAACGCACTTTAGGCGATGGCCTGTATGAAATGGCGTACTCGCCAGCTGCGAAAGCGTTATACGTTGCCAGCGCGCAGAGCTTTAAAGACGTCAACGGTGGCGTGATTTATCGTCTCGACCCCACTTCATTAGAGACGAAGGGCGTAACGCATACCGATCTGAAAAACTTCGGCACCGCGATTGATGAGCAAGGTAGCGTGTTCTACACCACCAACTCACTGGACGGCGCGATCTCAAAAGTGGATGCGAATAGCGGCAAAGTGCTCGAACGTTTAGTCTTCCCGGGCAAGAAAGATAAAGAAGGGTATCCGGCAGGCGCACGTGAAGTGCTGTGGCATGGCAATGAGCTGTACGTTGGT
This sequence comes from Pantoea nemavictus, assembly GCF_037479095.1. Lineage (NCBI taxonomy): Bacteria > Pseudomonadati > Pseudomonadota > Gammaproteobacteria > Enterobacterales > Erwiniaceae > Pantoea > Pantoea nemavictus. The sequence goes on from NZ_JBBGZW010000002.1 coordinate 3,312, forward strand.
CGCGTGGCCGATCCGGGTTATATCTCGGTAGTTGACGTGAAAACCTTCAAGCTGAAGGCCACCATCCAGAATGCGGGCAAATGGGTAACCGGCATCATCTATTCACCGCTGACTGAGCGCATTTACGCCACTAACGGCGCGGGCGAGATTCTGGTGATCAATCCACGTAGCCACAAGATTGAGAAGCGCTGGACTGCAGGCGACGGCAAAGAGTACCTGTTCCTGAATATGGCGGAAGATCCTGCAACCGGTCGTCTGTTTGTCACCGACGATTCCAAAGGCAAAGCTACGCTGGTGTTTGATGAGCGCACCGGCAAAGTGATTAAACGTATTGAAGGTGATGCGCTGGGTATCAAGTTCAACGCCAAGCGTAATGAGATCTACATCAGCCAGCGCGAATCGAAAAAAGTGCTGCAGCTGGATGCGACAACTTACGCAGTGAAAAACAGCTGGTCGTTTGATAACAATCCAAACAGCCTGCTGATTGGCCCAGATAACAATACGTTGTATGTCACGTTGAAAGCGGAGTTCAACAAAGACTCCTCAACCAAAGGCCAGGATCAGATTGCACGTATCGCCCTGAAATAAGATTTTAGTTTCAGCGTAAAATCATGCCCTCGGAAGAGGGCATTTTTGTTTCTGCTGGCTTATAACCTTGCTGGATATGATTCCTCTCATTTTTATCTCTATAAGGCGCTGGCTATGTTTACAGGACTGAGTGCGTTTCCACTAACTCCGCTGAATGCTTCAGGTATTGACGAAAAAGCGTTTCTCAACATCCTCAAACGCTTAACTGATGCGAAAGTGGATTCGCTCGGCGTGCTGGGTTCAACCGGCAGTTATGCCTATTTCACGCGTGAACAGCGCAAGCGTATTGCGACGCTGGCGGTGCAGCATGCGGATAATATTCCGGTGATGGTGAGCATTGGCGCGATGAGCACAGATGAAGTGTTGCGACTGGCAGATGATGCGCAGCAGGCCGGTGCCAGCGCGTTATTATTACCGGCGCTTTCTTACCAGAAACTCAGTGATGAAGAGGTGTTTGGGCTTTATCAGGATGTCACGCGACAGGTTTCGCTGCCGATCTGCATTTACGACAATCCTGGTACCACCCACGTTGTGTTTTCCGATGCGCTGCATGCGCGAATCGCTACGCTGCCCAATATCGCCTCAATCAAAATTCCAGGCGTACCGGCAGATATTGCCGCCGCCACGCAACGTGTAAAGTCACTGCGCGCTCAATTACCCGCCAGCGTCACGATTGGCGTCAGCGGCGATGCGTTTGCGGGGCCCGGCCTGATCGCCGGTTGCGACCTGTGGTATTCGGTATGTGGTGGACTGTTCCCGCGTACCGCCAAAGCATTGGCTGATGCTGCGATGAATGAAGATTTCGCGGCCGTTGCTGCCCAGGCACAGCGTCTGGATCCGCTTTGGGCGCTATTTACCCAACACGGCGGCAGTTTGCGCGTCATCGCCGCGGCAGCGGGCATCCTGGGATTAACTGAGATGAATTGTTTACCGCGACCGTTGCGCTCGCTGGCGGCGGCGGATGTGGCAGAGATACAAAAAGTGATCGCCAAGCTGGATTTGGCATAGTTATAGTTAGCTGATTAACTGTGATCGCACTAATAGTTAATCTGATAATAGTTTCAGTGGTTATTATTGATTCCATCGAAGGCGCACAGCCTTAACATCAGACAACCAAAGGAATATGACCATGAAAACGATTAAAACACTGACTATCGCTGCTGCCGCTGCTCTTTCACTGATGTCTGCTGCTAGCTTCGCACAAACTGTTTCAGCCACTTCACTTACTCTTGATGGTGCTGAAGCTAAAATTGCTGCGCAGGCTAAACAGAATGGCGAGCAGTACAAAATTTTGGAAGCCAGCAACGGTAATGTTGTGCATATGACTGCTGAACTTTACAAATAACGGATGGTTGCATACGGATATGCCAGAACAGGTCGCCTACGGGCGGCCTTTTTTGTATATGAAACCCATCTAAGCGTATAGTTACGTAAGTTATCGTGATCGCACTAATGGTTAATATTGAAACGATAACTAGAGTTATTATTGTTTCCATCGAAGGCACACAGCCTTCTTATTTAAACCACTAAGGATTATGACCATGAAAACCATCAAAACACTGTCTATCGCCGCTGTTGCTGCTTTTTCAATGATGTCTGCTGCCAGCTTTGCACAGAGCGTATCCGTTGAGTCTTCTACCCTTGACGGTGCTGAAGCCAAAATTGCTGCTCAGGCACAAGAGCAGGGCGCTCAGTACAAAATTACTGAAGCGAACACCAACAACCGCGTTCACATGACTGCAGAGCTGTACAAATAAGTTAGCTACACAAGCAGTTGTGTTAAGGCCGCCTACGGGCGGCTTTGCTGTTTCTGAATGTCCGTAAATGGTCTGCGTGTGTCCCGCGACAGCTCAATACTGTGTGTATCATCAACGCAGCACTTACTTAATCGGACATCGCATGAAAACCATCATCACTAAAAACTTCACCCCGTCCAAAGCCTGGCAAGCCTTAGACATCGCTAACTTCGCCGGCACCAGCGTGCGCTTACACTGGACGAATCAACCCTACAAATGGCATATCAATGATGGCGAAGAGGTCTTCGCGGTGCTGGATGGCGCGGTGGAAATGCATTACCGCGAAAGCGGTGACGTGAAGAAAGTGCTGCTCAATACGGGCGACATCTTTTACGCCAGCATCGGTACTGAGCATGTGGCACATCCGCAGGGAGAAGCACGCGTTCTGGTGATTGAAAAAGAAGATTCGATCTAACGCGCCAGCAGCGCCTCAATTTCCGCTTTTGCTTGTAGCAGTGCAGCCAGTAAATGCGCAAACTGCTCATCAAAACGTAATGCCGGTGCGGCAATGGCTAAGGCATAGCGCTCGCCGACGCCGGTTTGCAGCGCCACGCTGATGCCGCACACTCCGCGTGCATGTTCTTCGCGATCAACCGCATAACCCTGCTGGCGAATAATCGCTATCTCTTTAAGCAGCAGCTTACGATCCTGCATCGTCTTCCCGGTTCGAACCTCCTGCAACTGTGGCAGCAGCGCCTGCAGCGTATCTTCTGCTTGCTCCGCCAGTAATGCTTTGCCATGCGCCGCGCAGTGCGAAGGAAATGCGGTGCTGACCGGCGACGCCACGCGCAACTCCTGATCCGAAACCACCTGACTCACCAGCACGGTATGCGTGCCGCGCCAGACGCAGAGGTCAACCGTTTCGCGCGTGCGGCGTCCCAGCGTCGCCATCGCTGGCTGCGACAGCGTAATAATATCGGTATGTGCTGAGGCGGCAAGACGCGCCAGTGCCGGGCCGAGTTTGATGCCGTCGCTATCCTGCAATAAAAGCTGCTGCGCGATCAATGAAGACACCAGCCGATGCACCGTAGTGCGCGGCAGGTCGGTGATCTTCGCTAACGCGGCGATCGATAATCCCGCCGGACGATCTTCCAGCGCCCGCAGAATGGTTGCAGCGCGCGCAATAACTTGTGATCCATTACTCTCTGTTTCCACACTCATTTTTTATCATTCCGCGCGATTTTAGCTGGCATCACTATAGCATGTTGCGGTGCGGTGATTGACAGCGCTAGCAATTCCTCCAACACTGGTGTCCATTATTTGGTTTTATGTCCATTATTCGGGCACCAGGAGAGTGTGTGTCATCCATTAAACGAACCGGCGCCTTTTCGCTGCTGGCGGTCAGCTGCCTGACGATTATGGTGGGATGTGTCATCGTGCCCGGCCTTAGCGAAATCGCCGCACAGCTTGGCGTTAGTAATATGGCCAACTGGCTGGTCACACTCCCTTCACTCGGCGTGGTGCTGGCGGGGCCGCTCGCGGGCCGCGCCATCGATCGCTGGGGCGCTTATACGCTTTTGCTGATCGGATTGCTCTGTTATGGCTTGCTCGGTGTCGCCGGCGCGTGGTTACCAGGCGCCGGGCTGCAAATTATCGACCGTTTACTGCTGGGAGGCGCCACGGCGGTCGTGATGGCGGCGGGCACCAGCCTGATTGCCAGTTTCTACGCGGGAGAGACTCGCTTAGCGATGATGGCGCGGCAGGGCATGGCCATAGAGTTGGGCGGCGTACTGTTTCTTTTTCTGGGCGGCATTCTGGCTTCCATTAGCTGGCGCTGGCCCTATTTTCTCTATCTTTTTGCCTGGCTGATGTTGCTAATGGTGGTGATCACCGTGCCGCGTCCGCCGCAGCCGCCAGCTTCTCTGGAGATTAATCATTCAGCGCAGAACAGCGATCGCCAACTGCGCCCGGTGTTGCTGGCCGCGCTCTGTTCGATGATGTGCTTTTTTACCGCCGTCATTATGCTGCCGCAGCGCTTTGCCATGATGGGGATTGATGCCGCGCAAATTGGTTATTTTCTCTCGTTTGTTTCGTTGGTGGCGGTGCTGGCGGCCGCGATCATGCCGGATGTCGCGCAGCGATTCGGCAGTTATACGACGTTAGTGATGGCATTTGTCTGTTATCTGCTGGCGCATCTGGAGTTTGCCGCGGCTCCTAACATGGTGCTGTTTATTCCGGGCGGTATATTGCTGGGGATAGGGTTCGGCTTGTCGATTCCGCTGGTTAATCATATGACGGTGAACATCAGCCAGCCACACGCAAGGGGGCGCCAGCTGGCACGTTTATCGATGGCAATCTTCTCTGGTCAGTTTCTCGCGGCATTCATGGCCTGGCTGCCCGGTGGCTTCGCCAGCGCTTTTGTGGCGGCGGCGCTGCTCGCGGCAATCAACGTTTTTGCCATGGGCAAAGTTGGTCGGACATCCTCCCTCTGATTAATGAATCGTGCGAAAAATGACCGCATGCGTGCATCGAGCGCTGTATGCAGTGATGCGAGTTTTATCCACAGGATAACGTCGACTCTACGCACGGGGATTGTGGATAACCTTGAGTGGTTGGTTTTTTTACGTGTAAGGCGGACCAATCCGCAAAAAAAAGGGTTCATATTCAATGAACCCTTTCAGCTTGATTTGATTACTGCGGCTGGCGGCGCACCGGCGCGCCATTGGCAACGTAGTAAGGCACTGTTACGCGCGGTAAAGCAGGACGACCACGAATCATATCGGCAATTTTCTCGGCGATCATTATGGTCGGCGCGTTTAAGTTACCGGTGGTGATTTGCGGCATGATCGAGGCATCCACCACGCGCAGAGCTTCAACGCCATGCACTTTACCGTCATTACCCACCACGGCCATGTCGTGATAGCCCATGGCATTCGAGCACGACGGGTGATAAGCGGTTTCTGCATGTTCGCGCACGAATTTATCCAGCTCTTCATCACTTTGTACCGCCAAACCCGGCGATATCTCGCGGCCACGGAACGGATCCAGGGCACGCTGAGCGATAATTTCACGGGTAAGACGAATCGCTGCGCGGAATTCACGCCAATCCTGATCGTCCGACATGTAGTTGAACAAGATGCTCGGATGCGCGTTAGGATCTTTCGACGTGACGTGAACGCGTCCACGGCTGGGCGATCGCATTGAACCGACGTGCGCCTGGAAGCTGTGCGTTTTAATCGGGTTCGAGCCGTTGTAATTAATCGCTACCGGTAGGAAGTGATATTGAATATTCGGCCACTCGAACTCTTCGTCAGAACGAATAAATCCACCCGCTTCAAACTGATTGCTGGCACCGATACCGCTGCCATTAAATAGCCATTCGGCACCAATCGCAGGTTGATTGTGCAGTTTAAGCGCAGGCGCCAGTGAAACCGGCTGCTTACACTCATATTGCAGATACATTTCCAGGTGATCCTGCAGGTTAGCGCCAACGCCCGGCAGGTGGTGAACCAACGGAATATCCAGACTTTTCAATAAGTCCGCCGGACCTACGCCCGAACGCTGCAACACCTGAGGTGAGGCGATCGCTCCCGCGCACAGCAGCACTTCACGACGCGCACGCGCCTCATGCGGCACCTCTTTTTGCAGCCATTTGACGCCGCAGGCGCGCTTGTTATCAAACACAATGCGGTCGGTCAGCGCGTGCACTTCTATCGTCAGGTTGGGACGTGAACGGGCCTGATCGAGATAGCCGCGTGCAGTACTGGCGCGACGACCTTTCGGCGTCACCGTTCTGTCCATCGGACCGAACCCTTCCTGCTGATAACCGTTCAGATCATCGGTACGCGGATAGCCCGCCTGCACGCCGGCTTCCACCATCGCGTGGAACAGCACGTTATTGTCGGATTTAGGGGTGGTTACGCTGACAGGGCCACAATCGCCATGATAATCATTGCCACCGATATCGCGGCGCTCTGCGGCTTTGAAGTAGGGCAGGCAGTCGAGATAGCTCCAGTTTTCCAGACCCGGTTGCTTCGCCCAGTTATCGTAATCCATTGCATTGCCACGGATGTAGCACATGCCGTTGATCAGCGACGAACCGCCGAGTCCTTTGCCGCGTCCGCACTCCATGCGACGATTATTCATATGCGGTTCAGGATCGGTCTGATACGCCCAGTTATAGCGGCGTCCCTGCAAAGGGAAGGCGAGGGCCGCAGGCATTTGCGTGCGGAAATCCTGACGGTAATCCGGGCCACCGGCCTCTAATAACAGCACGCTGACGTTCGCGTCCTCGGTCAGGCGCGTGGCCAGTACGTTGCCGGCTGAACCGGCACCAATAATAATGTAGTCATACTCCCTGGTGATGCTCATCATGCGTTCCTTCGATTAAAACACGGAGCTGAACGGGTTCAGTTCAACCTGGATAGATTTGATACGGGTGTAATGGGCAAGGGTTGAAATACCGTTTTCGCGGCCAACACCGGATTGCTTATAACCGCCAACCGGCATTTGCGCAGGTGATTCGCCCCAGCTATTGATCCAGCAGATGCCCGCTTCAAGGCGGTGGATCACGCGGTGTGCGGTGGCCAGATCTCGGGTTACCACACCCGCCGCCAGGCCAAAGTGCGTATCATTCGCGCGGCGAATCACTTCCTCTTGGTCGTCATAGGTCAGGATGCTCATCACCGGGCCAAAGATCTCCTCTTTGACGATGGTGTGATGGTCTTCGCAATCGGTGAAAATGGTCGGCTGTACCCATGCACCTTGCGCGTAGGCGCCCTGCGTTTCGCGCGCACCGCCAATCAGGACGTTAGCGCCTTCCTGCTTACCGAGTTCGATGTAGCGCAGGACATTTTCCATATGCGCGAAGCTCACCAGCGGACCAAAATTGGTGTCGGCATCCATTGGCTGACCGAGACGGATACGTTGAGCGCGCACCAGCAGCGCTTGTTCCAGCGCCGTTTTTTGCGAACGATGCACGAAGACGCGTGTACCGTTGGTGCACACCTGGCCGGAGCTGTAGAAGTTCGCCATCATGGCGATATCTGCGGCTTGCTCAATATCGGCATCCGGTAAAATCAGCAGCGGGGATTTGCCGCCCAGCTCCATGGTTACGTCTTTTAGTGTTGATCCTGCCGCACTCGCCATCACTTTTTTGCCGGTTTCGATGCCGCCCGTGAACGAGATTTTCGCAATGCGCGGATGTTCGGTCAGCCATTGGCCCACTTCACGTCCGGCGCCCTGTACCACGTTAAATACGCCGTCTGGCAGGCCGGCTTCGGTGTAGATTTGGGCCAGTTTCAACACGCTGAGCGGCGTGACTTCGCTTGGCTTGAAGATCATTGCGTTGCCGGCAGCCAGCGCCGGTGCAGATTTCCACAGCGCGATTTGAATCGGATAGTTCCACGCGCCGATACCCGCCGTGACGCCCAGCGGCTCACGACGTGTATAGAAGAAGCTGGTGTCGCGCAGTGGATACTGTTCACCCTCGATGATGGTCGCCAGTCCGGCGTAATACTCCAGCACATCGGCGCCGGTGACGATATCCACAGCGGAGGTTTCAGAGTAGGGTTTGCCGGTATCGAGGGTTTCCAGCTCCGCCAGTTCGTCATTGCGTTCACGCAGGATAGCAACGGCTCGCAGCAGAATGCGCGAGCGCTCGGTGGCGGTCATTGCCGCCCAGATACGCTGGCCGCGCTCAGCACTGGCTACCGCACGTTCGACGTCGGCTTGCGTGGCACGTTGTACCTGTGCCAGCACCTCGCCGTTGGCGGGGTTGATGGTTTCAAACGTCTCTTTGCCACTGGCATCGGTCAACTGACCATCAATGTAGAGTTGTTGTAGGGGATACTTTGCCATTCTTGTCTGTTCCTTAGCTTTTGGCTCTTTTGTTACGCAACTGGCAGCATTGCCAGTTTTTCCTCGACATAGTCGCGGGCGATCGAACATGCCTGCTCTACATCAAAATCCTTTCCGGTCAGACTGCCGCGCAGCCACAGGCCATCAATCAACGCCGCCAGTCCACGTGCCGATTTGCGCGCCAGCTCTGGCGACATCACCTGGCGAAACTGCCAGCAAATATTCGAGTAAAGACGCCGATCGTTAAGGCGTTGCAGGCGGCGCAGTTCGCTGTTGTGCATACTCGCGGCCCAAAAGTCGAGCCAGGCGCGCATTGAATTGGCGCTGGTTTGGCTGGGATGGAAGTTGGCATCGATGATGGCAAAAAGCTGCGCGCGAACATCTTGCCTCGGGGCGTTGACCCGGCATTCCGCAATGCCATCGCGCAGATCGCGCAGGATCTTGCGCATGGTGGCGTTTAACAATCCCTCTTTGTCACCGAAGTAATGACTGACGATACCGGTAGACATGCCGGCCTCCCTGGCCACCTGCGACAGGGTGATTCCCGCCAGCCCTATGTCGCCGATGGTTTCAAATGCGGCGTTAATCAGCTGCTCTTTGCGTTTTTCGGGAATTTCTTTGCGCACCGTCAAGACTCCGCTTGTTTTTATTGGAATGTTTATTGATTGATTGAACGTTCAATCAATGTACTTTATGCTGCATAAATGTCAAATAAATGTGGTCGAATGTTAACTATATGTTGCCATCCGGAACCGCTGTTTACCTGTACCAGGAAGAGAACCATGACAGTGAAGAGTCATAGCCCCATCAAAGTAGAAGAAGAACCGATCCGCGTTAACTTCGCGGTGTTTCTGAGTTCAGCCAGCGTGATTCTGGTGCTGGCCTTTATGATCGTGCTGTATCCCTCGGCGAGTCAGAAATGGCTAAACCACGCCCAACTCTGGGTGGCGGATATGTTTGGCTGGTATTACATGCTGCTGATGGTGGTGTGTATGGTGTTTGTTTTCTGGCTGGCGTTATCCCGCTTTGGTCAACTCAAACTCGGCCATGACGATGAAAAACCGCAGTTTGGCTATGCCTCGTGGGTCGCCATGCTGTTCTCGGCGGGCATTGGTATCGCGCTGGTCTATTACGGTGCTTATGAACCGCTCGACCATTTCCTGCAACCGCCGGAAGGTCAGGGTGGAACGGTTGAAGCGGCGCGTCAGGCGATGGCGATTACCTTCTTACATTGGGGCCTGCATGGCTGGGCGCTATACGCCTTAATCGCCACGGCGCTGGCGTGGTTTGCCTATCGCCGCGATCTGCCGCTCGCCTTGCGTTCCGCGCTCTATCCGCTGTTTGGTAAGCGGATTCATGGCTGGATTGGGCATTTGGTTGATAGCTTTGGCATCCTGGTGACGGTGATCTCGATGGTGACCAACCTCGGCATCGGCGCGCTGCTGGTGAACTCCGGCCTCAACTATCTCTTCCACATTCCGCAAAACACTAACGTGTTGATGATATTAATCGTGCTGATGATGGTCGTGGCGACGCTGGCGGCAGTAACCGGAGTAGAGAAAGGGATTGCGATGTTATCCAACATCAACGTCGGTTTTCTTTGCCTGCTGTTGCTGTTTGTGTTCGTTGCCGGACCGACGATGACGTTGGTCAACGGCATGATGCAAAACGTCGGCGATTATCTGACCTCGATTGTCGGCAAGAGCTTCAATCTCTACCTGTATGGTAAAGCTCGCCAATGGCAGGGCGCCTGGACGCTGTTCTACTGGGCGTGGTGGGTTGCCTGGGCGCCCTTTGTTGGTCTGTTCATCGCGCGTATTTCCAAAGGCCGTACGATTCGTGAATTGATCTTCGGTGTGCTATTGATTCCGCTCGGCTTTACTCTCGCATGGCTGTCGCTGTTTGGTAATACCGCGATCAGTCTGGTGCTGGAGGGCGGTCATGCCATTCTTGGTCAGGTGGCGCTGAGCGATCCGCCGATGGCCGTGTTCAAACTGTTTGAGTATCTGCCGTTTACCCAGTTGGTCGCCGGATTCACCATCCTCATCAGCTTCGTGCTGTTCCTGACGCCAGTGGATTCCGGCACGCTGATGATTGCCAATCTATCAAGCAAAGGCGGCGGCGTGAGCGACGATGCACCGGCGTGGCTGCGTATCTTCTGGGCATGCGTCACCACGTTGGTGTGTGCCGGTTTACTGTATGCGGGCAGCTTCAGTGCGATGCAAACCGCGGTAGTGCTGTGTGGATTGCCGTTCTCACTTGTTATCGTGCTGTATATGGCAAGTCTGTATAAAGATCTGCATCAGATGGCACCGTCTGAAGTTGCCGCCGTGGTGAATGAGAAAACCACGCAGTAACCCGTTAAGGTGCCCAGTGATGGGCACCTTATGGTTATTTACTGATGGCATTCACAAAGCGGCGGGTAATCTGCTGTGGGCGGGTAATCGCGCCGCCCACCACCACCGCGTGCGCGCCCAACGCCAGGCAATGCGCCGCCATTTCTGGTGATTCAACATTCCCCTCGGCAATCACCGGCACGGTTACCGCTGCCAGTACCTCGCGCAGGAATCGACAATCATCAGCCGCCAAATAGCAGCCTTGGGTTTCCCTGGTGTAACCGTGCAGCGTAGTGCCGACACAATCAAAGCCTAACTGCGAGGCCTGGCGCGCTTCATCCACGGTGGCAATGTCGGCCATCAACAGTAACTGCGGATAGCGCTGACGAATCGCCGTCACCAATTCTGGCAGCTGCAACTCGCCGGGACGTGCATGCAGCGTGGCATCCAGCGCCACCATCGCTGGATTGGCCGCCATCAACTCATCCACTTCGCGTAAGGTGGCGGTGATGTAGACATCGCTGCCGGGATAATCGCGTTTGATGATGGCGATAATCGGCAGATCCACGGTTTGCATAATCTGCTGCACGTCGATCAGGCTGTTGGCGCGAATCGCTGCTGCGCCACCTTCCATCGCGGCTAATGCCATGCGCGACATAATAAAGGGGCTGTGTAGCGGCTCATCTTCCAGAGCCTGACACGAGACCACCAGTTTTCCTTTAATCTGTGCCAGCATCGGTGCTTTCATAGCGCAAGTAACTCCTCTACTTCATTTTTGATAATGGTGACGTGCGGGCCGTAAATGACCTGTACGCCTTTGCCACGTTGGATCACGGCGCGTGCGCCAGTGGCTTTCAATCCGACTTCATCCAGTTTGCTGCTATCAATGAGCGTGATACGCAAGCGCGTGGCGCAGCAATCCAGTTCGCTAATGTTCTCTTTGCCACCCAGTGCAGCGATCACCTGTTGCGGACGCTCGCCGGCCACCATCGGCGCGCTTTCAAGCTGCGCATCTTCACGGCCCGGCGTTTTGAAATTGAAGCGGGTAATCAGCAGGCGGAAGGTGAAGTAATAGAGCAGGAACCACGGCACGCCGACCAGCGGGACGTACCACCAATGGGTTTTGGCTTCGCCCTGCAACACGCCGAACAGGATGAAATCGATCAATCCGCCGGAGAAAGTCTGGCCAATGGTGATGTGCAGGATGTGGGCGATCATAAATGCCAGGCCATCGAACAGCGCGTGAATGACATACAGCACCGGCGCGACAAACAGGAATGAGAACTCGATCGGTTCAGTGATGCCGGTGAGGAAGGAGGTCAGCGCCGCAGAGAGTAACAAGCCGGCGACGCGTTGGCGGTTTTCCGGTTTGGCGGTGTGATACATCGCCAGACACGCGCCAATCAGGCCAAACATCATGGTGATAAAGCGCCCCGACATAAAGCGCGACGTGCCAACGTAAAACTGCTGGGTAGCGGGGTCGGCCAGCTGGGCAAAGAAGATGCGCTGCGTGCCTTCCACCAACTGCCCATTGATCACTTCGCTGCCACCGAGCGCGGTGGTCCAGAACGGCAGATAAAAGATGTGATGCAGGCCGAACGGGCCGAGCATGCGCAGCACGAAGCCGTAGATAAAGGTGCCAAAATAGCCGGTGGCATCAACTAAGCCGCCAAGGCCAAAAATCAATTTCTGGAAATGCGGCCAGACGATGGTCATCGCCGCACCCACCAGAATAGCGACGAACGAGCTGATAATCGGCACGAAGCGCGAACCGCCAAAGAAGCCGAGGAACTGCGGCAGGGCAATCTTGTTGTAGCGGTTATGCAGCATGGCGGTCACCAGCCCGATAACCACGCCGCCAAACACGCCGGTCTCCAGCGTCTGAATGCCGAGCGCCATTCCTTGTCCCACCGCGCTGAGATTGTCCTGCGCCAGCACGCCGGTCAGCGTCAGCAGCGCATTGATGGTGGCATTCATCACCAGATAGGCCAGCAGAGAGGCAAGTCCCGCGGTGCCTTTGTCACTTTTCGCCAGCCCAACTGCGACGCCTACCGCAAACAGCACCGCCAGGTTGGCGAACACCACGGAACCGGCACTCGCCATGATGGTGAAAACGCCTTGTAACCAGGCGACATCGAGAAAAGGGTAAGCCTTAACGGTATTAGGATTGGAAAGGGCACCGCCAATGCCCAGCAGCAAACCGGCGGCGGGTAAGACGGCAATAGGCAACATAAACGACTTGCCAAAGCGTTGGGCTTTTTCAAACCAACCGCCTGAAGAGGTAGCGCTGAACAGTGATGACATAAATTTTTATCCCTGAAGTGTGTTTGTGGTAAAAATTATTACCACAATCTAATTCATCGGTTGGAAATTTCCATCATTATTGTGATAGCTTTCACTTATGCCCTAATCTGCTGCACACTGTGCCGCATAAATGACGTGTAGAAGGAAGGTCGCCATGACGGACAATGAAAACATCTTGCTGCACCTGCGCCAGGCGTTGCCGGGCTATAGCCCAACGCTGCAAAAGTTGGGCGATTTTATTCTCACCGATGCGCAAAAAGTGTTGTATCTCACCATTACCGAGCTGGCGCGCGAAACGGAAACCAGTGAAGCCAGCGTGACGCGTTTGTGCCGTCATCTGGGCTGCAAAGGCTATACCGAATTCAAAATGGCGCTGGCGCTGGATGTGCAGCACAATCAGCCAGCAGCGATGGCCAGCGGTGACAGCATCGATATGCTGGTTGAGGAGACGGTGCAGGCGCTGCGTGATACCGGAAAATTCATCAACCGCGAGGTGCTGCAGCACGCGGTGGAGGCGCTGCATCAGGCCAAAACCATCCAGATTTATGGCGTGGCGGCCAGCGCGATTACCGGTGAATATCTGCATTATCGTCTTTTGCGCCTGGGAAAATCGGCGCAATTATTTGGTGACATGCACCGCGCGGCGATGAATGCTTCGACGCTACAAGAGGGCGATTTAGTCATCGCTATCTCGGCATCTGGCTCGACGAAGGATGTGATGCACGTGGTGAAAGTGGCGAAAAAGCAGCATGCGCGCGTGCTGATGCTGAGCAATACGCTGCGCAGTCCGATGGGCAATTTAGCCGATATGTTGCTGGTGGCGGCGCGTCCGGAAGGACCGTTCAACGCGGGCGCGTTGAGCGGCAAAGTGGGCGCGATGATGCTGGTAGAAGTGTTGATAAATGAATTAATGACGCACGATGCGCGTTACCTGGCGGCCAGCCAGCAAACGGCCAGCGCAACCTTGCCGATGCTGATCTGAGTTATATGCTTGACGGTCGCCATGAATGGCGACCCTACGAACTTGTAGGGTGCGCATTTATGCGCACCGTTCAAAATCACTCGCTCGCTAACGCCGCGACCGGATCCATCCGCGCGGCTTTGCGGGCGGGCAGATAGCCAAAAATCATGCCGATGATAGTGGAACAGGCAAACGCTGCACCCGCCGATTGCCACGAGAATATCGCGGTGATCATGCCACCTGCCAGCAAGCTGATGATAGGGCCAATCACCAACGCCAGCGCCACGCCGAGCGATCCGCCGACTAAACACACCAACACCGCTTCAATCATAAACTGCTGCATGATATCGCCGCGTCGCGCGCCCACCGCCATGCGCACGCCGATTTCATGGGTACGCTCCGTTACCGACACCAGCATAATATTCATTACGCCAATGCTGCCGATCATCAACGCAATCGAGGCCACCAGCAGAATTAACAAGGTGAGCGTTGCCGCCGCATCCTCGATGGCCTTGCGATATTTGTCGCGGTTGAACATCAGGAAATCTTTGGTGCCGTGACGTGCCGTCAGCAGTTGCGTCAGCGATTCGACAGCCGGGCCGCTCACCACATCCTCTTTTAACTTAATGCTGATGCTGGTGAGCGCGGTTTGTCCGCTGATGCGATACATCACGGTGCTCCATGGCAGCCATACGCTAAGGCGATTAGGCGACATGCCATCATTATTATCCGCCACGCCAATCACGCGTACCGGCACCGACCCCAGCACGATCATCTTGCCAACCGGACTTTCAGCCTGTTCGCCAAACAGCTTATTGCGCGTGTTGGTATCAATGATGATCTCCTGGCGCGCATGCCGTTCGTCGCTGAAGTTGCTGCCTTCCAGCAGCTTAATGCCCTGAATCTGGAAGTAGTCTTTGCCGACGCCGTACACCGAGGTTTTCGACGAGTTGGAGAGATAGCGAATCGGCTGACTGGCGATCATCTCCGGGCTAACCGCGGCGACAAACTGCTGACGCGCGATCACTTCCGCATCCGCCATCACCAGCGTTAGCACCGGATGCGCCTCATCCTCAACGAAATCACCGCCGGCATACACCGACACCACGTTGGTACCGAGCCCGGAAATGCTCTCGAGGGTTTTTTGCCGCGCGCCCTGGCCGAGCGCCACCACCGTCACCACCGCCGCAATGCCAAAAATAATGCCGGTCATGGTTAATGCGGTACGCAGCCGATGGGCGTTCATGGCATTCAGCGCCATGCGCAACGATTCGCGTAAGCGGTCAATCAATCCGCGCAGTTTGCTGTGACTTTTGCGGGCAGCAGGGACGTAACGCGCGCGCGCGGCATCCTGTTTGCGGCCGCTATCGGCAAAAATCTCGCCATCCTGAATCTCGATAATACGATCGGCGTGCTGCGCCACTTTCATGTCGTGCGTCACGATGATCACCGTATGACCTTCGCGATTGAGATCGTGCAGGATGCGCAGCACTTCCTCGCCAGAGTGTGAATCCAGCGCGCCGGTGGGTTCATCGGCGAGGATAATTTCGGCACCGTTAATCAGCGCACGCGCAATACTCACGCGCTGCTGCTGGCCGCCGGAGAGTTCGCCCGGCTTGTGGTGTTCGCGGCCCTGTAAGCCTAAACGTGCCAGCAGATCTGCCGCACGCTGCTGGCGCGCCTTGCCCTGAAGATTGGCGTAGATAGCCGGGATTTCAACATTACTCAACGCGCTGAGGTCCGGCATTAAGTGATAGCGCTGAAAGATAAAGCCAATATGCTCACGACGCACTTTCGCCAGCGCATCCGGCGACAAGCTGGCGGTATTCTGCCCGCCGATCAAATAGTCGCCGCTGTCCGGCGCATCCAGGCAGCCGAGGATATTCAGCAGCGTGGATTTTCCCGAACCGGACGGGCCGATGATCGCCACGAGCTCACCGCTGGCGATGCTCAGGTTGATGTCTTTCAGCACATGCAGGGATTGCGAACCGTTAACATAGCTGCGCTGGATGTTTTTCAGTTCGATAATATTCACATTAGCACCTTGTCAGCGCCTGCAGTCTGGGTGGCAAGGATCACTTTTTCCCCGGCTTTTAAGCCGCTCAACACCTGAATATCCACGCTGTCGGAAATGCCGGTGGTGATGGTGCGTTTCACCGGTTTGTTATCCTGGTCCGGGATTTCGACGTAGGTTTTGCCATCGGCATCTCTCTTCGTCGCCTGCACCGGCACCAACAAGGTGTTTTTCGCTGCATCACGCAGCAGGTTGACCTGCGCGGTCATGGAGATGCGCAGCGCATTGTCCGGGTTGGGCACATCAAGCAGGGCGTTGTAATAGACTGCGGCGTTGGTGCTGCTGCTCGGCGTGCTTTCGCTATTGCCCATCAGCGCATCATCTTTCATCACCGATTCGGGAGCCAGTTCGAGACTGCGCAGCGTGGCGTTATAGCGTTTGTCCGGATTCGAGAAGGTGGTGAACCACGCCTTTTGTCCGGGCTGCACATTATTGATATCCGCCTCGGAGATTTGCACTTTGATGGTCATGGTGCCCAGCTGCGCCAGTTTGGCGATTGTTGGCGCGGTTTGTACCGCATTCACCGTCTGACCTTGCTTGGTGACAATAGCGACCACGGTGCCATCCATCGGCGCCATGATGCGCGTATAGCCGAGATCGAGCTGCTTCTTATCAACCTCAATTTGTGCCTGAATCACGCGCGCTTTCTGTGCCGTCAGCTCCGCCTGCGCAATGCTCCAGGCTTCCGCCGCTTGATCAAAATCCTGGCGAGATACCGCGTTGGTTTTAATCATCTGTTGCAGACGTTTGAATTGTGCGTCCTGCCGTAACAGCGTGGCTTCTCGCGTCGCTAAATCAGCTTGCGCCACGCTAAGTGCCGCCTGCGCATTGCGCAAATCGCTGCGCTGCGGCTGATCGTCTATCTCGGCGATCAGCTGGCCTTTAGTAACGTTATCGCCCGTCTTGATATAGAGCTTTTTTACCTGACCAGAAACCTGCGCGCCGACATTGACGCGCTCAACCGCGTCCATTTTGCCGGTTGCAGCAATGACGTTTTCGATATCGCCCTGGCGCACCACGGCGGTGACGACGGTATTCGGTTTATTGCGCGACCCAGAGAAATGCCAGATCAGTAGCAGGAGAATGACAGCAGCGAGTGCGGCTAAAAGCCACTTTTTAGAAATAGTCAGCATAAGCGTCCCTTTTATGAAGTGAGAATCATAATCACTTACGGCAATAATCAGGAGTAAATTTTCCGTTATTTTTCTGCGCCAGTCGGCAGTGAAGAAAAAAAGATCGTCGTTACCGAACAGAAACCACCGCTGAGTTGTTTACAGCTTATCTGAGCCACTTTTCACTCAGTACAACTCGGTGTTACATGCCATGCCGTGAGGAAAAATGATGAAGGCGATAATGAAGTTGCTCGACGCTTAACTGACGATCATTACGCCATCCATGGCGACCTGATTTATCGGTACATAACTTATAGGCCGAGCTGGGCTTTAAGCATCGCTATCTCCTCACGCCACTGCGCCTGTAACGCTGGCTTTTGATGCTTCGGTTTGCGCGTCAGATCCTCCTCCAGCTTGCTTTCGACCTCCAGCAGCGCCAGCAGCAGGGCATCCTCATCCGCTGCCTGTGATATTTCCCGTAAGTCAGCCTGAGAAGGCGCAAAGGTGATTTCCGCTTGCTCAGCCCGCAGGCGCGCGGTGACCGCCTCAAAATCATGCCACTCGCTGAGTTGCCGATCTTCAATCAACCAAAAGCGATTACAGCTGTTAGCGATTAACTGGCGATCGTGTGATACCAGCAAAACTGCGCCGTCGAACTGAGTTAGCGCTTCCGCCAGCTCCTCCTTGCCCACCATATCCAAATGGTTGGTGGGTTCATCCAGCAACAGTAACGAATAACGCGCAAGGGTTAATCCAACAAACAACAGGCGCGAACGCTCCCCGCCGCTCAGTGAACCAATTAGCTGTTGATGGCGTAGATAGGGGAATCCAGCCGCGATCAGCGCCATTTTGCGCTGTTCGTCGCTGAGCGGCGCGAAATGAGCCAGCGCGTCACTCAACGTATCCGCATCGCGCAGCTGATGTAGACCTTGGTCGTAGTAGCCAAGACGCGCACGCGGATGAAACAGCGCGCTGTCGGTTTGTTGATATTCCCGCCATAAGTGCCGCAGCAACGATGATTTGCCCGAACCGTTGCGTCCGACAATCGCCACGCGATCGCCACTTTTCACCTGCAGCAGCGGTAACGAAAACAGCGCAGGCGCACCTGCGGCAGGCCGGATCGTCATCTCAGGCAGCGCCAGCACACGATCGGCCTCCAGCGCTTCACCATGCAGCTGCAGCTGCCACAACGATCCTTCACTCAGCGTGGTTTGCGCCTCTTTCAACCAACTGGCGCGCTTCTCCATTTGCTGGGCTTTGCGTGACAAACCTTCGTTATCGTAAGTGCGTCCCCAAATCGCCAGACGTTTGGCGCTTTTCTCGACGCGATCGATCTCCTTCTGCTCAGCCTGAAAGCGTTGCGCGTCGGCTGCATCTTGTTCAAGTAACGCCTGA
Organism: Pantoea nemavictus; assembly: GCF_037479095.1. Classification (NCBI taxonomy): domain Bacteria; kingdom Pseudomonadati; phylum Pseudomonadota; class Gammaproteobacteria; order Enterobacterales; family Erwiniaceae; genus Pantoea; species Pantoea nemavictus. The sequence continues at coordinate 21,677 of NZ_JBBGZW010000002.1, forward strand.
CGTGCGGCCGTGCAGGGCAGACGGAAGTGTTGCAGTCCCTTATCACGCAGAATCCAGCTGCAGTTAGTAACGCGATCCAGCAAGGTGCTGTCATGCGAAACCAGCACAAAACTGCCGCTCCAACGGGTAAGAAAGTTTTCCAGCCATAGCAGTGTTGGCAGGTCAAGGTGGTTGCTGGGTTCATCCAGTAGCAGCAGATCCGGCTGGAGGACCAGCGCTCGCGCCAGCAGCAAACGCATATGCTGGCCGCCGCTCAGCGTGGCGACGGTTTGTAACTGTTGCTGCTCGCTAAAACCGAGGCTGCCGAGCAGCGCTTCGGCGCGCCAGCCATCGCTCTGTTCTGGCAAACGCGCCATTACGGCATCGAGCAGTGAAGCAGTATGCAGTTCAGCAGGCAGATGCTGCTCAATACGCGCCAGCAAACAGTGATGGGACTGGGTAATGCTGCCGTGGCTGGCTGCCAGTTCGCCGCTGAGGATTTTTAGCAAGGTGCTTTTGCCGGTGCCGTTATCACCCAGCAAACCGATGCGGTCGCCTTTTTTCAGGCTGAAATGGATATCGTGAAACAGGGCACCGAAGGCGTTATCGAAGCCGACAGCGTGGGCGGAAAGTAGAGTGCTCATGTGCTTACTCATAAGTTGCAGGCGCAAAAAAGCCTGACGTCATAGAAAAGCTGACGACAACCCAGAGAGTAAAGATATTCAGAAAACTTCGCTCAGGGCGGATTATCGCAGCACGAGTGCGGCAATGCCTGAGCGCGGCCAATTACTATAGAAGTGTGAGTAAATAAACAATTCACACGGCAGCATAGTAATCCTCCTTAGTTATCAGTAAGTGAAAAGATGGGCCGATGATAACGGGGCTGTAACCTGTTTTCCAGTGCCATAATTTCTTTGTGAGTCATTAAGCATGAGGGTTCTCGCGCCGTCCTTGCGCCAAAATGTGCTAACTATCACATTTAATGAAATTTCTTTTTGCTGAGCATGACGCTTTCAGCGTTAAAGGCGGTAGATATGTCACGCTTTGTGACATGATAGGCAACATAATTGTCGCATCAGGATATTTAAATAAATGTTCGACGCCAGAAAACTCTCTCAGCTAAACGCGCTTGAAAGTAGCGTGCACAACTATATTATCAAGAACATTAACGCGGTTATTTATATGACGATACGGGAGTTGGCAGATAATTCTGGTGTCTCTACCGCGACGGTTCTGCGATTCTGTAAAAAAATGGATTTCAAAGGTTACTCGGAACTTAAAGCGAGTATGGAGTTGCAGTTGCGCAAAAACAGCACCTTACTTATTCCTCATGGTGCTGAAGAAATAATGACGTTCTTTAAAAGCATTAGAAACGATGAGTTTGAAGAGCTGATTACCCATGCGGCAGGACACATTCGTGATGCCGAGCGGGTGTTCTTTGCCGGCGCAGGCAGCTCCGGGACGCTTGGCAGGTATGGTGCGCGTTTTTTCTCAAATATTGGCAAGTTCAGTAATCACATTGATGATCCCTATTATCCGGTGAGTACCGACATGGTACAGAGTTCAGTAGCCATCGTGCTCTCCGTTTCCGGAGAAACCCCTGAAATTTTGAAGCTTGCCCGACAGTTTGTTATTCATAATTGCAAAGTTATTGCTATTACCTGTAAGGCTGATTCAACCCTGGCGAAGCTGTCAGACTTTATTATTCCCTATCACGTGTCGCGCATTTTGGTTGACAATGAATACGATATTACGACGCAGGTTCCGGTTATTTTTATTCTTGAATCCATTGGTCGAAAATTAGTGGTAAATAATGTCAGTGAGCTGTCACGTGGTGTGACATTTTTGTAATTAAAGACCCGCAACAACATATTGTGACCAGGTGACATTGCCGAAGCGTTTTTCTAACATTGCCGGATTAGTTCGCTCCTGATGGGCAAATTTCCCTCTGGCAATGGAAAAATAACATGGCAATAAATTATGCAGATTCTGCGAAAGAGATCGTAAGACTGATTGGTGGCGATAATAATGTGATAAGTATCACGCACTGTGCCACGCGTCTGAGATTTGTGCTTAAAGATTATTCTCAGGTTGAAGTCGAATCACTGAAGCGGGTAAAAGGGGTGATTACCGCCATGCAGGCTAGCGGCCAGATGCAGGTGGTGATAGGTAATCACGTCGGTGATGCTTACCGCGAGGTTCAGAATTTACTCACCATTGATGAAAATGCTGCGATAGAGCCTCCCAACGTGGGCATTGTCAGCCGCATCATGGATATTATCTCCAGCATATTCGCGCCTTTTCTTTATCCGCTGGCCGCCTGTGGCGTGTTGCAGGGCATTATTTCACTTCTTACCGCCATTGACGTAATGGATCCAGCGGGTGGCACCTATCGCATCCTTAATTATGTTTCCTGGACCGGCTTTACCTTCCTTCCGGTAATGGTTGCTTTTACGGCGGCAAAAAAATTCAATGTAAATCCGTTCACGGCAGTGATTTCCGCCTGTGCGCTGGTGTCGCCGGATTACCTGAATATGTTGACGGCCAACAAAATCCTGACAGCTAACTCGGCCGATCCCACAGTGCAGGCGTTAATGAAGAGCGCGGTGGAAAATCCCGCCATCTCCAGGGTGCTGGTTGAGATTGCCGGCATTCCACTTGATGCCGCACCGCTGACCTTTATGGGGTTGCCGGTGCAGTATCTGAGTTATACCTCGTCCGTTATCCCGATCATTTTGATGGTCTGGGGCATGTCTTATGTTCAGCGTTTCTTTGAGCGCGTCCTTCCCCTGGTGATCAGAAACCTGTTCACGCCAATGTTCTGCATCGCCATCATGGTGCCGCTGACGCTGCTGGCATTTGGTCCCATCGGCAACATGATTGGTGGCGCTATCGGCGGGGTCTATAACACCCTTTATCACCTGAGCCCCGCTATTGCTGGATTTGTTGTGGGTGCCCTGTGGATGCCTTTGGTGACCTTAGGCGTGCACTGGGGGATCACGCCCGTTACCGTCGGGAACTACGCAACCTTGGGCTACGACACCTTTACTGGACTGCAAGCTTCCGCGGTATTTGGCATGGCGGGCGCGGTGCTGGGTGTCTACCTGAAGGCGAAGGATGCTGAGCTTAAGCGTATGGCGTTATCGGCGGGCGTGACCGCACTGTTCGGCATAACCGAACCCGCCATCTATGGTGTTGCACTGCGCCTTAAGCGGCCGATGATTTGTGGCTGCCTGGCCGGTGCTGCTGGCGGCGTCATTGCCGGAGCCTTCAACGCGGTGTCCTGGAGCTACTGTATTCCTGGCATTGCCGTTCTACCGGTGTTCTTCAAAGAAGGGCATATGACGCAGTTTCTCGGATTCCTGATATCGATAGTCGTGGCATTCATGCTGGGCATTCTGTTCACTTGGGTAGCAGGATTCAAATAACAAAGCGAAACAGACGTTCGCGCCATGCCTCAGCCAGGCACCATCTGAATTAATTGAGAGAGTGAATATGAATAACGCATTTCCGAACAATTTCATGTGGGGCGGCGCGGTTGCGGCTCATCAGGTTGAGGGCGCCTGGAATCAGGGGGGGAAAGGCCCGAGCATCGTCGATGTTCTAACCAGCGGGGCGCACGGCGTTGAGCGCATCATCACTGACGGTGTGCAGGAAGGCTACCGGTATGCGAATCACGAGGCAGTAGACTTTTACCATCACTATCGTGAAGACATCGCGTTGCTGGCCGAAATGGGCTTCCGCTGCTTTCGTACATCGATTGCCTGGTCGCGTATTTTCCCCCGCGGCGATGAATCAGAGCCGAACGAAGAGGGGCTGCGTTTTTACGACGCATTATTTGATGAACTATTGAAATATGGGATAGAGCCGGTCATTACGCTGTCCCATTTTGAAATGCCCAATTTGCTGGTAACCGAATATGGCGGCTGGAAAAATCGAAAGGTAGTAGACTTTTTTGTGCACTTCAGTGAGGTAGTGATTAAGCGCTTCCAGCACAAAGTAAAATACTGGATGACCTTCAACGAAATTAATAATCAGCGCAACTGGAAAACCCCGCTTTTCGGCTACTGCTGCTCTGGGGTTATTTTTACCCAGGAGCCAAATCCCGAAGAGTGCATGTATCAGGTTCTGCACCATCAATTTGTCGCCAGTGCGCAGGTGGTGAAGCTGGGTCACGACATGAATCCTGAACTGCAAATTGGCTGCATGATCGCGATGGTGCCGCTGTATCCATTCTCCTGTCATCCGGATGACGTCATGTATGCGCAGGAAGCCATGCGGGAACGCTTCCTGTTCAGTGATGTTCATATGCGCGGTCATTACCCGGCTTATATTCTTAACGAGTGGCAGCGTAAGGGATACCACATTGTCATGGAGCCCGGTGATGCGCAAATCCTGCGTGAGGGATGTGCCGATTATATCGGGCTGAGTTATTACATGAGTAATGCCGTTAGCAAAGAAAATGCCGGCAGCGGTACGGCACTGTCTGGATTTGAGGGCAGCGTGCCGAACCCGTATGTCAAAGCCTCGGACTGGGGTTGGCAGATCGATCCAGTCGGGCTGCGTTATGTTCTAAATATTCTCTACGAACGTTACGAAAAACCGCTGTTTATTGTGGAAAACGGATTTGGTGCAGTCGATCAGATAAATGAAAAGGGCGAGGTCAATGACGACTATCGCATTGACTATTTGCGTGCTCACATCGAGCAGATGAAGCGAGCCGTGACGGAAGACGGCGTTGATGTGATGGGATATACGCCCTGGGGATGTATTGACTGTGTCTCTTTCACTACCGGGCAATACAGCAAGCGCTATGGCTTCATTTACGTCAATAAAAATGATGATGGCAGCGGTGATTTTTCGCGTTTGAAAAAGAAAAGCTTTGACTGGTATCGTCGTGTCATTGCCAGCAATGGCAGTGAGCTCAGTTAAGGTATGACTACTGATATGACGTGATGCACGCATCGTAGCGGCGCTGTTTATTACGCGATAAAAAGCGCCGCTATAAACGTTGTTAACCGGTCTGCATTCGGCCTGTTATGCCTCGATTAGAAGCAGACGATTTAAGGCTTTTCTTTCTCATCTTCTGCCGGAATCAGCGGCTCATCAATCGCGATGGATGAATTCGATTTCAGCAGCTGAATATCCAGAATCACGTAAGTCATGGTGGTGATAAACAGTGAAATCACACTGCCAATCACGCCGCTGGTGGTAAAGGTGAAATAGTTGTACATCACCACCCAGGTCACGCAAATAAACAGTGCCAGCGCCACGTTAATCGCCGAGTGCGAATAGTTGGTGGTACGCGCACCCATCTCATTAATCTGCCGGCTGAGATTCACGCCGCTGTATTTCTCCAGCGTAAAAATACCTTGCTCCCAATTACGCAGCCGACGTGCACCGCTGCGGGTGAGAAATAGATAGAGCAACGATATAAACAAGCCGGAGAACGCGATCAGCACCGGCACCGCTTCCAGCGCGTAGGCAAGGCTTTTATGGCTGGAAACCTGCGGGGTAAGGTCCAGCGTTAATGAGGCGCCTAGTGCGGCATACAAAAAAACGAACAACAGCAGAAACAGCGCGTTGCGCTTCCAATCGAGGTCGGCTTCATGATTCTTTTGCTGACGTGCACTGTTGAGCGCCTGGTGTAACTGCGTTGCATGGGGTGATGCGGTGTCAATATTGTCAATCTCTTCACCCAGTAAGCGGTGAATAAACGGCTGATCGGCCGGTTCAAGGGTAATGCGCATAAATTTCTCGCTGACGTAACGATCAAAGGCGTCAGTGTAACGTAATTCGTCAGGCGCGCGCAGAATCTGCGAGTAAGTGCGCAATTTTGCATCTCAACATCGGCTGTTGTTGCACATCATTTATACAATTACTGTGCGGTTATTACTGACCGCGTAAATGACGACGGAGTAACAAGCTATGTCGTACGTTGATGGTTTTGTCGTAGCGGTGCCGGAAGCGAATAAGGAGGATTATCGCGCCATGGCGGCCAAAGCCGCGCCGCTGTTTAAGGAGTTCGGCGCCACACGTATCGTCGAGTGCTGGGCGGATGATGTGCCTGAAGGTACGCAGACCGATTTCTACCGTGCGGTGAAAGCTGAGGCGGGCGAAACGGTGGTGTTTAGCTGGATTGAGTATGCGTCGAAAGAGGTGCGCGACGCCGCCAACGCCAAAATGATGTCCGATCCGCGCATGAAAGCGCTGGGTGAAAATATGCCTTTCGATGGCAAACGCATGATTTATGGTGGTTTTGCGATATTGCTGGAGGAGTAGCTGTCAGGTGCGCATTGTTGCGCACCTGAATGTTACCGATCACGGCCATTGCTGACACTGGATCACCGTGCGATAGCCATCGTGATCCTGGAAAGTTTGGCCTTGCTGTTCCCAATAGGGATTAAAGGATGTAACGCGCGTAAAGCCGGCGGCGATCATGCTCTGGCAAATACGCTGCCATTCACTTTTTTCCGGCAGATAAAACACCAATAAATCCTCTTCTGAGGGGCGCGGCTCCACGGGATGTGCACTGCAGAGGGTAAATTCCAGATGCCACGGCACGCCCGGTTTTCCCAGCATTACGCCGCTAAACCCGGCGTGGTCTTCAAACGATCCTATCTCGGTCAAATCTAATCCGCGACAGTACATCTCCCGGCTTCGCGCCAGTTCGGTAACGGGTCTGGCAACGCGCATTATGGGTGCATTCATGTTTATCTCTCCATTTAACTGGGCGGTTCCTCTTTTTACTGTAGCGGCTGAACACGGGCGATGGCGCAATGCGTGCTCATCGCAGCGGTGATTGGCGATAGCAGATTATTCGGGTAACGTGGAATGCTTATCTACCTACCTACAAATAATCACCGCACGCAAAGTTGCAGGAGAGTCAGTCCATGTCCGTTAATTCCGATATCGTCGGCATTGTCAGCGATGAATTCATCAATCCAAATAGTGTAAAGCTGCTGAATGAGGTGACGCGTCAGCTTAATGAGCGTGGTTTTATCACTGTGCTACTGAATGTGACTTCACGCGAAAGCTATCAACAAACTTTGCGCAATCTGGCACCGCTTAACATTGGCGGGTTGGTATTTCTGACGTCACTGTTTGCCGATGAGCTCAGCGTAGCAGCGGATATTCTGCCGCAGGTGGCGACGGTGCACCTGTGCCACAGCGCCAGTAGCGATGCCAACGTGGTGATTGCCGATGGTTATGGTGCGGGCGCAGAGATGGGATTATTGCTGTTATCGCAAGGACATCAACGCTTTGGTTTTATGCATAGCCAGCAATATGCGACGCCAGCGCGCCAGATGCTGGGCTTTGCCGCCAGCCTGCAAGCCGAACAGAAGGCGTTGCAGGTTCAGCTCAGCGCCGGAAATAACGATCGCGAAATGGCCTATCAGGCGATGATGGCGTATTTGAAAAAAACGCGTGCTGCCGAGCGCATTAATGCGCTGTTCTGTGAAAGTGACGTGCTGGCGTTTGGCGCGTTACAAGCGGTGCGCGATTTCGCGCAGGGTGCACATGTCGCGGTGGTGGGGTTTGATGATGTCGATGAAGCGCGCGCCTCGACCTGGCATCTGACCAGCTGGGCGCAGCGCCGTGATCTGCTGGTGGCCGAAGCGCTCAATCGTCTGCTGGATAACCGAAGCGATGACAGCAATGCGTGGCAGCAAGGTGAATTGCAGGTGCGTCATTCGCATCATGGTAAACATGTGCCGGGAGAAATGTCGCAGTGCGGCTGCGCGATTCGTCATTAATGCAGCAAGGATAACGGGATGTTATGGCTTCTCGCCAAATACGCCATCACGGCGGGCATGGTGGTATTGATTTCTGAAGTGGCAAAACGTAGCGATCGGCTCGGCGGACTGATTGCCGCTCTGCCATTAGTCACGGTTCTGGTGCTGATATGGATGAAGCTGGAAGGGCAGAGTCAGGCCAAAATCGCCAGCCATGCGTGGTACACCTTCTGGTATGTGGTGCCGACATTGCCGATGTTTATCGCCTTCCCATTTCTGTATCAGCGCTGGGGATTTTGGCCCACGCTGGTGGCGAGTTGTCTGCTGACCATCCTGTTATTTGTTCTCTGGGCGACACTACTTAAACGCTTTGGCATTGAGCTCATGTAGTTATGGAACAAAAAAAGAGGGTGTTAGCCCTCTTTGTTAGCACTCAGAAAATATACTCTGCACTCTTAGCCAGCTTTACAAATGGCCCAGCCAGGGTTTGATTATGGTGCGCAACAATTTGCTCTGCACTCAGCAGGCCGCTATCGACAGAAGTATGCCCATCCTCAATCAGCACTACGCGAAACCCTAAATCTGATGCAGCGCGACAGGTGGTATCCACACAATATTCACTCTTCATCCCAACGATGGCCACTTCTTCAACGCCGGCGTATTTCATCGCTGTCAGCAGTTCAGTATCACGAAAACAGTTAGGGTATTTTTTCACAAATACCCGGTGGCGATCCGCCTTGTAGTGCAACTCAGGAATCAGCTGGGTTAACGGACTGCTCTCGGCGAAGGGCGAGCCTTCTGGGCCGGTGTGGCGAGCGAGAAAAATCGGCGCATCGGCGGTGTCGGCACGATCGATAAGTTGATTGATGTTGGCTAACACCGATGCTGCAGCAAACGGCGCTTGCGGGCCATGAAATAACCCTTGCTGCATATCAATAATCAACAGTGCTTTGGAATGGGGTTGCTGCATGATGCGTCTCCTTTCTGCATGCTATGAACGGAGACTATTCCCCGTTCTTCAACTGACGGGGCTGGGGAATCTGAAAGCTTATGTCTTCGCCACAGAAACACGCACGCCGCCGCCATAAGCGGTGGTGGTGGTGCTTGTTGTTGTTAATGCATTGAAATAAGACATAAAAGCTCACAAGAGAGAGTGCGAACTCTGAATCTAACAGAGTTAGGTGAGAAAACAAGACGGATTTTGACTGCGTATTGTAAGGACAGGATGACATTAGCAGGCCGTCATCCCGCCGATAAATTAATGCTTAGTGCCGTTACCCGAGCCATCGCGGTTGCGGAAAATGTGGGTGACGTTATCGGTATCTTTAAGCGCCACACCGCTCGCCTGTGGCACGTCGATATGGTGCATCACTTCCGTCATCGCGCGGCTGAGCGCGGCCTGGCGCGGCGGATCGCGTTCGAGTGACGCCATAATCCGCAGTTTATCAAGCAGGGCGCGGGTAGAAACTGGCCCGGATTTTTTCAGCAGCTGTAAAATTGCATCGCCCATGATGATGTCGGTGAGTCGTTCTTCATCACTTCTGTACATAGATACTCTCTGGTTATCGCGGCTGGCCTTTGGCAGATAACAAAGTGGATTCAGTCTAACGCGACAAGTCTAATGAGGCGGAAACCACTTGGTTAATTTCAGGTTGGCAGCGCCTGTTTTACGATTCACGTTCTACGGAAAACATCAGCCCAATTAATTGCTGATAGTGAATTTCTGCTTCCGTACCTCGCGCCTGCTCCATGCGGCAAAGCAATTTAGTACAGAGCGTTTTGCGGCTTAGCGTCCGTCCAGAACGCAGGATTTCAACCACAATCTGTCCTAAGATTTCCTGTTGCGAAGGCAATGAAGCTTCTTTGAAGTAGCGTGCAATAGCCTGTGACGCCGAAGAAGAGTTACGATCCTGACGCATGGTTCCATCCTTCAAGGTTAACGTGTGACCTTTGTGCCCAGTAAAGTTATACAAAATAAATTAATCTGTACAGGAATATGGAGAATCATTTTGGCGTGAATTTGGCCAAAAGTGCTAACTTATTGTTAACAATAGCTTATCCATTACTGGCTCCAAAGGCGCAAAGGCTCGCCAACGATGTGAAGGAATCCAGCTTTTAATGAGAGTATCGAGCAGATAAAATTGCACTTAAGGATCAGGTTGAAAATATTTCACGATGGTGGATTGAACTTATTTTTTTTGCGTGAAAATTATGCAATCTAAAATTAACTCAAATTTATGCGAGCAATAAGTCAATGTGGCATCCGGATTAAATTGAGTTAAGTTAATTAATTCGCTGTAAGAATAAATGAGCGTTGCTACTGATACGGCGGTGCGAGTTTATTTTCTCCGAAAGTTTGTGGAATCGGCCAATCTTGATCGCCTGACAGCCTGTTTAACGCCATGGCTGAAAGCGCAACCAGCCATTATCGACCGCCTTGCCAGATTCATTAATTAATTTTCGTAAACTCTTAGCGCTATTATTTTAGCGATAAATTTACACTTGCCTGACAATTTCCTGCGCTTTAGTCTGTGCCCGCAGTTTAGGGATTAATTTAATTTCAGCACGGGATAAATAATGAAAAAGAGTACTGTTGCGGTATTGATGATGGCCGCACTTTCAGGAACGGCATCTGCCGCTTCTGCAGATTTCGCACCAAACTTCTCCTCTGACAGCGTAAGTGTGGCAACATCAGTCGGGATGTTGGGTGGCAAATCGAAAGAGCTGGTTTATGACGCCAGTAACGGGCGTAAAATTAGCCAGCTTGACTGGAAAATTAAAAACGTCGCCATTCTTAAAGGCGATTTTTCATGGGATGCGTTCTCTTTCCTGACCCTGAACGCGCGTGGCTGGACGTCGCTGGCATCAGGTTCTGGCCACATGGATGATTACGATTGGCAGAACAGCAACCAGTCTAGCTGGACCGATCACTCTTCGCATCCAAACACCGATTTGAACCATGCCAACGAATATGATCTGAATGTTAAGGGTTGGTTCCTTCAGGATGATGCTTATAAAATTGGTGCGGTAGCCGGTTATCAAGAAACTCGCTTTAGCTGGACGGCGTATGGCGGTTCTTATGATTACGATAACGGCAATTTCGTGGGTAATTTCCCGAACGGCTCGCGCGGTATTGGTTATAGCCAGCGCTTCTCCATGCCTTATGTTGGTCTGGTTGGTCGCTACCGTATTAATGATTTCGAATTTAATGCGCTGTTTAAATTCAGTAATTGGGTACGCGCGCATGATAATGACGAACACTATATGCGTGATTTGACTTTCCGTGAGAAGACTTCGAATTCGCGTTATTACGGTGCCACGGTCGATGCGGGTTATTATGTGACCACTAATGCGAAAGTATTTGCCGAATTTAGCTACAGCAAATATGAAGAAGGCAAAGGCGGCACTCAGGTTATTGATACCACCAGCGGTCAATCAGCGTCATTTGGCGGCGATGCAGCCGGTATTTCTAACAAAAACTATACTGTGACGGTGGGTTTGCAATATCGCTTCTAATAATGAAGCCGTAAAGTCTAACTTGCTTAAATAGCGTCAGGCATAGCGAAGGATCATCCAGCATGGATAATCCACGCTATGCCTTATTTTTTAATTAGCCGTTATGACCATCGGTCGAGCGCGTTAGCGCTTCCCAGCGGTCAATCTCTTCGCTATACGCCTGCAGTTTCTGTCGTACCAAGCCCAATGCATCGCTGCCCAGCAACAGATGCGCAGGCGGATGATTGCTTTCGATCAGTTGCAGCAGGGCATTTGCCGCTTTAAGCGGATCGCCCAGTTGTTTACCGTTTTTTTCCTCGCGCGCCTGACGAATAGGATCAAACAGCGCATCATAGTCAGCGATGCTGCGCGCGCTGCGAACCATCGAACGCCCGGCCCAGTCGGTCCGAAACGATCCGGGTGCGACAGCGGTCACATGGATGTTAAAGGGCGCCAGCTCTTTGCTCAGGGTTTCCGAGATGCCTTCCAGCGCAAATTTGCTGCCGCAGTAGTAGCTAATGCCAAGCATGGTAATAAAACCGCCCATCGATGTGATGTTGATGATATGTCCCCGACGTCGCTCACGCATGAATGGCAACACCGCTTTGGTCATCGCCACCGCGCCAAACACGTTAACGTCAAACTGGCGACGCATCTCATCCAGTGAGGACTCTTCCATTACGCCTTCATGCCCATAACCGGCATTGTTTACCAGCACATCAATTGGGCCGAGATTGGCCTCAATATCGTTGATCACATTCGCAATCGCTGCGAAATGGGTGACGTCTAGTTGATAAGCGTAAGCATTTTTCGCATGCAGAGCAGTAAACTCCGCTTTGGCAGCCGCATTTCGCACCGTGCCAACCACCTGATAGCCACGGCTTAGCGCGACCTCGGCCAACGCGCGGCCAAATCCGCTGCTCACGCCGGTAATCAATAACGTTTTTAATCTAGACATTTGCCGAACTCCCCGAATAAGTGGAAGATGCATAATATTCTCGGGATGTTAGGTCGGTAAGGCCTTATCTGCTTTAATTGTTGCCTAATCTTATGAGTGAGCGGTTATGACGTTGAAGGCGAGTTTTCAGCAGCAGACGGTCGATCTGCTCAAAAGGTTAGCGCCGCATGAGGGATACAACCTCACCGCATTGCCCGATGTGCGCCTGCTGCGTTCCGACCGTCCGCTGGCGCGCACGCCGGTGCTGTACGATCCCGGCATCGTGATTGTCTGTCAGGGCACCAAGCGCGGTTTCTTTGGCGATCAGGTTTATCTGTATGATGAGCAACATTATCTGGCGGTTTCCGTGCCGGTGCCCTTTACCATGGAAACCGCCGCATCCGCAGAGCATCCGTTGCTGGCGCTCTACATGCATCTGGACTTCAACGTCGCGACTGAATTAATGCTGCAGCTGGAACAGCAGGATGTGGCGTTTGCGGCGCAAGCGGCGCAGAGCATGATGTCGAGTCCGATGGATGAGACGTTACGCGCCACCGTGCTGCGATTTCTCACCGCGTTAAACCATCCGTTAGATGCACACATGCTCGGTCCCTCGCTGGTACGTGAACTCTATTATCGCGTGTTAACCGGTCCTCAGGGCAGCGCGCTGCGATCGGCTCTGACGTTACAAGGGCAGTTTGGCAAAGTGGGCAGAGCGCTCAGCCATATTCATGCGCACTATGCTCAGCCATTGACGCTAGGCCAGCTCGCGGCAGTGGCCAGCATGAGCGTGCCAACCTTTCACACCCATTTCAAAAACATCACCCATCAACCGCCAATGCAGTATGTGAAATCGGTGCGTTTACATCAGGCGAGAATGTTGATGGTACGTCAGGAGATGACAGCCGCTGCGGCCTGCCACGCCGTAGGCTATGAGAGCGCTTCGCAATTTAATCGCGAATTCAAGCGGCTGTTTGGTTTGCCGCCAGCGGAAGAGATCAGACGTATGCAGCGTAATTTTGCCGTGCCACCCGCACATCAGGCTTCACCGTTTGTTTCATCACATTAAAATCAGCGTATGCTATAAATGATAACCATTATCATTTTTAAACTGAGGTAGACGATGCAGGCAGTACAAGGAGAGGAGTTGCAGGCGGATTGTTGTATCGTCGGCGGCGGTCCAGCCGGTTTAATGCTGGGCTATCTACTGGCGCGCGCTGGACTACGCGCGGTGGTCATTGAAAAGCATCCTGATTTTCTGCGCGATTTTCGCGGTGACACCATTCATCCCTCAACGCTGGAAATTATGCGACAGCTCGGCCTGCTGGATGCGTTGCTGGCGTTGCCGCATCAACGGGCGGAGAAGCTACAGGCAGAAGTCGCCGGTGAGGAGATCACCATGGCTGATTTTTCACGTTTACCGGTACAGTGCCGCTTTATCGCTTTTATGCCGCAGTGGGATTTCCTCAACTTCCTTGCCGCAAAGGCGGCACAGTTTCCGGGCTTTACGCTGCTGCAATCCACCGAATTTGACGACTTACTGTATGAAAATGGGGTGGTCTGCGGCGTGAAAACGTTACAGGGTAACGAAACAACGATCATCCGCACCGCGTTGGTGGTTGGTGCCGACGGACGTAATTCTCAGGTTAAAACCAAAGCCGGATTGACCGGTAAAAGCTTTGGATCGCCGCGTGATGTGCTGTGGTTTCGGCTGGAGAAACAGCCGGACGATCCGCAGTTGGGCATGGGCCATAAAGGGCCGAAGCAAAACTTCATCGTCATCGATCGCGGTGATTACTGGCAGTGCGGTTACACCATTCAGAAAAACCAATTCGATGAGCTTAAGCTGGCGGGCTTGGCTGCGTTGAAAAGCAGCATTGCGGAAGTTGCACCCTTTAGCGCAGAACGCATGGCGGAAGTGGATGCGTGGGAGAAGCTCAAGTTGTTGTCGATACGTATCGACCGCCTTGACCACTGGATGAAGCCTGGGGTGCTTTGCATCGGCGATGCGGCACACGCGATGTCACCGATTGGTGGCGTTGGCGTCAATCTGGCGATTCAGGATGCGGTCGCCGCTGCGAACATGCTGACGAGGCCGCTTCAGCAGGGCAAGGTCACACTGCGCGATCTGCAAAAAGTGCAGCAGCGCCGCCAGTTCCCGACGGTTGCCACGCAATTTCTGCAGATCAAGATGAGCAGCAACAAACGTAAGCGCAGTACGCCGAGTAAAGTTCCGCAGATTATCGGGCGCTTTCCGTTTTTGCGTCATCTGTTTGGCCGCTTAATTGGTCTGGGATTCCGTACTGAGAGACCCAAATATTTATAACGCGCAAAAAAAAGCCCGCAGAGCGGGCCAGGTAAACGTTACCAATCTGAACATTCTCGTAGCAACGCATTGCTGTGTGTTGCGTCGCTATAATAGCAACGGTAAGCAAGTTGTGCAGGAAATGATCAATGAGTTAATTTTGTTCTGTGGATAAGCATTATGCTTGCTGGCCACGCGTTGACCACCAGCAGATCAGCGATCCAAGGCTGACCATCGCGGTGCCTTGCCAGAAAGGGAGAGTCAGATGCGAGCGCAGGATAAAGGCCGCCAGCAGCGACGAGATTATCGGGATGAAGTAAGACGCCGCGGCTAAAATTGTCACGTTGCCATGCAGAATGCCAACATTCCACGCGGCGTAACCAAAGCCCATCGCCATGGCAGCCAGCGCTAAACTGATCCAAACCTCCGCGGACAAGATAAACGGCGGCTGTGGTGAAAGCAGGAATTTCACCCATAGCGTCAATGCGGTGAGAATAAAGAACAGAGTTATGCCATTACTGCCGTTAGCAATTTTCTTCGTTACCACGCAATACACCGCCCAGATGATTGCGCCGCTCAACGCCAGGCCGTAACTCAGCGGATTTTCCCGCACGTTGTTCGCTATCTCGCTCAATGAAAAAAACTGATCGCCGCCCAGCACCCGGCAAATCCCTGCTACGGCAAGTAATACGCCGGGAATAATGAGTGGGCTGGTTTTTTGTCGATTAACGATCACCGCCAACACGATGGTGATACTCGGCCACAGATAATTGACCATGCCAACTTCAATCGCCTGGCGGCCGCTATGGGTAAAGCCCAATGACAGCGACAAACACAGTTCGTAACAGACAAACAGCACGCTGCCGATGATCAGGTAGCTGCGCGGAAAAGTGCGCAGTTTAGGAAAGCCGACGCACAACAGCAGCAGAAATGCGCTGGCACTGTAGATAAGCGCAGCACCGCCAACCGGACCGAAGCCTTCGCTGACGTTTTTTATCAGTCCTACAATCGTGCTCCACAGCAGAATGGCCATCAAGCCAATCATTGTCGCTCTCTTTGGGGGCATGGCCCGTAACCTTAGTTTGTCAATTCGGGCCAAAATCCTATCAAATCAACGCTTCTTTGTATTGTTCTTGCAGCACCGGTATTTCCGCTGCGCAAGCTCAGGTGCCGGGAACAGTTACTACCACTTCATTTCGCCGGTGTTTACTTTGGCGCTCAAATCCAGCGAACTCTCCTCGGGCAGATTGGGGTAAGCGGCTTTCATAGTCTCAATTACGGCGGCAGAACTCTTGTGCGACTGCAGCGCTTTTTCAAAGTTTTGCAGGTAGTTAAGCGTAAAGCTAATCGCTGCATCGCCCGCTGGGCGCGTACCCAGATAATGACCCGGAATCACCACTTTTGGCTGCAGCTGCTGCATTTCTGTCAGTACGTTGCGCCATTGCTGACGAATGGCGGGCGTTTGCGTATCGGCGGTCCACACATGAATGCCGGAAGCCACGCCGGTGCCACCTACAATGGCTTTGTTGGCAGGAATCCATATGTAGGCGGCGTAATCATTGGCGTGACGCAGCTCCAGCGTTTCGCCGTCCAGCGTAAAGCGGGTCGCCTGCGTGACCTGCGGTACATACAGCTGCTGCGGCGCGCCATCCTTCATTTGCGGGCCCCAATAGGCCAGTTTTGCCGCTTTGGTGGCTGCGATATGCTTAACCACTTCTGGCGTTGCCACGATTTTCACGTCAGGGAAGGCCTTAACAATCGGCTCCAGCCCAAAGTAGAAATCAGGATCGCCAGAAGTGATGACGATTTGCGTCAACTTTTTGCCGCTCGCCTTGATCATCTGCACCAGCTTTTCGCCATCTTTAGTACTGAATTGTGCATCGATCAGCATAGCTTCATGCGGGCCGGAAACCAGCGTCGAGGAGACTGGGAAAATGCCGTTCTCCTGCGGGTTATAGACCTCCAACTGCAGTGGCGCAGCGAATGCTGGCAGGGCGGCGACGGCCAGTGCCAGCGACAGAATTTTTACTTTCATCGAATGTTCCTTTCTCCGGCGGTGCGCCGTGCTTGAGCGCTCTATTGTAGGGAAATTCGCGACTGGTAGAATTCCCGAAACTGGATATGATCAGTTTCGTAAAACGATCAGATGGAGTGGCGATGGACAGAGTAACGGCAGCAGCGGTATTTAACCGCATCTGTGAATTGGGCAGCTTAAGCGCCGCCGCGCGTGCGCTAGATATCTCCCGGCCGATGGTGAGTCGTTATCTGGATGAGATGGAAAAATGGGCCGGGGCACGCTTGCTGCACCGCTCATCGCGCAAATTGACCATCACGCCTGCCGGAGAAAAGATCCTCGCTAAATCGCGGGCGCTGACCAGATTGGCTGAAGAGATCGCCGATCAAGGTGCTGATGGCGAACCGCATGGCACGCTGCGCATCGCCTGTGCGCACTCGACCGCGACGCATATTCTGGGGCCGATGATTCCAGCATTCCTGGCGCGTTATCCCGCCGTGCGCATTGAGCTGGAAATCAATAACCAGCCGGTAAGTCTGATAGGCGAGCGCATTGATGTGGCTGTACGTATTACAGACGATCCTGAACCAGGGGCGATAGCGCGGCGTTTAGGCGAGTGTGTTTCTGTGGTGTGCGCGTCACCGGATTATCTGCAGACACACGGCACGCCGCAGACGCCGCAGGATTTGGCGCAGCATAACTGCCTGCACTACAGCCGCTTCGCCGGGCAGAGCTGGCAGTTTTACGATGCGCAGGGCGAGTTAGTTTCGGCGGCGGTGAGCGGCAATTTCAGCGCCGGCATTTCGTCAGTGCTGTGTGACGCGGCCATCGCCGGATGCGGTGTGGCGATGGTGCCGGAAATGGAAGCGCGTAACGCCATCGCCAGCGGACAGCTGCAAACCGTGCTACCTGACTATCAGGCCAAAACGCTGGCGATTTATGGCCTCTATATGTCGCGCGAACGGCAACCCGCTGCGCTGCGCGCCTTTTTAGCTGCGGTGCAGCAGCAGTTAATGACCTAAAACGTCGACAAGCTTGCAATAAACGTGGAAAGCGATGATTAACAGCAGGTTAGGGTGATTATTCCGGCTCGAAACTCGGGGTTTTCAGCCTGAAATCGCCAGAGAGTGGCGAAATTTCACTCAGCGGTTGTCAATGTAAAAGGACGGCACCTGCCCGGTAACCCGGCGGAACATGATGGAGAATGACGAACTGCTATCGTAACCCAGCGACAGCGCCACTTCGTTCACCGATTTCCCGGCGACCAGCATCGCTAACGCGGTCACAACGCAGGCGCGCTGCCGCCAGGCGGAGAAAGACAAGCCGGTTTGCTGCAGGAAATGGCGGCGGAAGGTGCTG
Organism: Pantoea nemavictus; assembly: GCF_037479095.1. Taxonomy (NCBI): domain Bacteria; kingdom Pseudomonadati; phylum Pseudomonadota; class Gammaproteobacteria; order Enterobacterales; family Erwiniaceae; genus Pantoea; species Pantoea nemavictus. The sequence continues at coordinate 39,502 of NZ_JBBGZW010000002.1, forward strand.
GAACTCATATACAGCGCGCTTGCCCAGCGTTCGGCGGCATCATGAATGCTCGGAGCCTGAAGAAAAGCCTGACACTGCGCCAGCAGCGCGGGCTGTTGCGGCAGCGGAATATCGAACTCACGTGTCGGCATCGCGGCCAGCTCTAGCAGCAGTAATTTTATTAGCGATCGATCGCGATCGGATGCATATAACGGCGGTAAATCAACGGCTTCAATCAGCAGCTGGCGCAGTAGCGGTGAAACGCTAAGCACGCTGCAGCGATCGTTGGCGCGTAACGTTGCCGCGCACTGCGGTTCGATGTACAAACTGCGCGTCGAGACGCCAACGAACTTTACGCTGTGCGCGGTGTTCGGCGGGATCCACACTGCATGCTGCGGCGGAACTACCCATTCTCCCGCCTGAGTGGCAACGTGCATCAGCCCGGTTGCGCCATACAGTAATTGTGCACGGCGGTGGTGATGTTCTGGCAGCACAAAGCCCTGCGCATAGTCATTGCCAAGCGCCACCACATCACGCTCCAGTTGATCGAATGCATCTATGTGACCATTCCGCATGTTAGCTATCTGTCTCAGATTGACCGGTTTGCAAGGTTAATTGAGCGCTGCACAAATGGGAAGCGGGCAGGTGGCTGCGTAAGCTGCGTAACTTATTTGCTGATGCTGAGAACGGTAATGAATGAGCTATTAATTATTGTGCTGACGGGGTTTGCTACCGGCATTACCACGGTGCTGTTTGGTTTTGGTGGCGGCTTTGTCGTTGTGCCATTTGTCTACCAGCTGCTGGCGCAACAACCGCTGCTGGCGGCAGACGCGATGCACATCGCGGTGGCCACCTCGACCGCAGTGATGATCTTCAACGCCGGTTGGGCCAGCTACCACAACTGGCGCGGCGGCAAGTTGAATAAAGCCACCTTGCTCCCACTGCTGTGGTTCATCGCGCTGGGTGCGGTGATCGGATCGTCGCTGGCTGGCGAAATGGATGATAACTGGATACGCAGGTTGTTTATCATCTACATGCTGGTAACCATCGCCGATTGTCTGCTGCGCAAAGGGTTCTTCAGCCGGAGCACGCCGCGATCGCTCTCTCGTCTGACCGCCAGTGCTGGCGGCACGGCGATGGGTATCATCGCCGCGATGTTGGGCGTTGGCGGCAGCGTGATGACCGTACCGCTACTGCGCCGCCACGGCTACGCAATGCGCGATTGCGTCAGCGCGGCCAATCCGCTGTCACTGCCGGTGGCCATTTGTGGTGCTATCACTTACGCCATCAGCGGTTGGCAAAAGATAGCCGCTAGCGGCTATCTGGGATTTATCAGCCTGAAAATCCTGGTGCTGCTGGTGATAGCCGGCTTTAGCGGCATCATGTTTGCTCGCCGATGCATTCCGGCCGTTCCCGATGTGTGGCATGCCCGGGTGTACGTGGCGCTTTTATGCCTGGTGCTGTTCGCCATTGCGGTTTAAATGCGGGGCATAAAACCATGATTGGTCACCTGGCGACCAATCTGATCGGTCACTACACGGCTGGCGTAACTGGATAGCGCGGTAAAAGTAAGTAAGCCGGCGAGAATAAGTCGGCTGTAAGTGAGTTTCATAAATGCTCCTTGCTTCGATATGCAAGGGATTATATAGCGAGTGCGCGGTTTTTCTCATCAATGATGCAGGATTAATTTTTTATCGCAATTTTGACAAAGTCTGCACTTCAACATGGCGCAGCGTTGCGCCATTGTTGTGCTTTGCGCATCCCGGCCTGCATTGTAAAGAAACATAAGTATTCGATCTTGTATCCAAGAGCGTATCCCATCTGGCTTTGGCTCAAACGCGTCATTTTTTGGAAAGTATTGGCACGTAATCTGCAATATCCCCGTTAGTTGATAAATCGGGAGTATTCGCATGTTCGATGCACTGTTGGATGAAGATGCCACGACGCTGGCGGCGTTAATCCGTAGCGGGGAGGTGGCGGCGCAGGAGTTGACGCAGGCCGCGTTGGATCGCATGGCACTGCGCGAGCCGCAGATTCAGGCATTTTGCACCGCCACGCCGGAGCTGGCGCTGCAGCAGGCGGCGGCTATTGATGCCAAACGCACACGCGGCGAAACCCTGGGTGCATTGGCGGGGGTGCCGCTGGCGGTGAAAGATCTGATTTGCACCGCAGGGGTAAAAACCACGTCCGGATCGCATGCTTATGCCGAGTTCGTCCCGGAAGAAGATGACATTACCGTTGAGCGCCTGTTAGCTGCCGATGCCGTGCTGTTGGGCAAAACTACCGCGCCGGAGTTTGGCTATAGCGGCGTGGGACACAATCCGTTATTCCCTTCACCGCGCAACCCGTGGGATCTGAGCAAAACGCCGGGCGGTTCCAGCGCCGGTTCCGGTGCTGCCCTGGCGGCGCGCCTGTGTCCGATTGCGCTAGGCAGCGACGGCGGCGGTTCGGTGCGTATTCCTGCTGCCCACTGCGGCGTGTTTGGCTTGAAAGCATCGATGGGGCGCGTGCCGCTCTGGCCGGGCTGTCGTGACGAGCGCTATCCCGGCGTATCCAGCTGGGAATCCTTAGAGCACATCGGTCCGATGTCGCGCAGCGTGCGTGACAGCGCGCTGATGATGTCGGTGATGGCGGGGCCAGACATGCGCGATCGCCACTCGATTCCCTGCAGTGATGTGGATTGGCTGGCGTCTCTGGACAAGCCGCTCAATGGACTGCGCATCGCCTTTAGCGCTGACTTTGGCTATATCGCCGTGGATGCAGAAGTGCGTGACGTTGTCACCAGGGCGGCGCAACGCTTTGCGCAGGAGCTGGGTGCCGAGTTGGATGAAGTCGATCCCGGCATCGCCGATGAAGGTGCGACGTTCGCCGCGCTGGTGGCTTTTGAAAGCGATTTGACCGGCATGCGCAAGATGCACGCTGAACTTGGCTCGCGCATGTCGCCACACCTCAGCGCCATGCTGCAACGCGACTGGCGTGCCGAAAACTTTACTGATGCCAATACCATGCGCAAGAAGCTGTGCAATCAGATGTGGTGCTTTATGCAGCACTACGATCTGCTGCTGTCACCGACGCTGGCGGTACCGCCGTTCCCGCTCAATATGCAGGGGCCGGAGATTATTGATGGCCGCATGGTGCGCAGCGATCACTGGCTCTCCTTCTGTTTCCCGTTCAACTTTACCGGCCAACCGGCGGCGTCCGTGCCTGCGGGCTTCACCGCCAGCGGCCTGCCGATTGGCATGCAAATCGTGGGTCGTCATCTGGACGATGGCCTGGTGCTGGCGGCCAGTGCCGCATTCGAGCGCATTCAACCCTGGAATCACCTTCATCCTGTTTCAATCGGAGTTGCCCATGACTAACAAAAATTCACCTGCTCTGGAGCAGGAGTTCGAACACGAGCCGGTACCGCTCAGCCATCGCCACTCCACCGGCTCGGTATCTGCAGTGTGGTTCGGTTTTCCCATGATCCTCACCAACGCGCTGTTCGGCGGCATCATTACCTGGCATCTCGGTTTTTGGCCCGCGTTGATAGCGATTCTGCTGGGCAACCTGGTGCTGTTTGCCTATGTCGGCGCGCTGAGCTGGTTTGCTGGCAATACCGGCATGAACTTCGCGCTACAGGCGAAGCGTACCTTCGGCACTAAAGGTTACATCTTGGTCTCTGGCTTCCTGTCGACGGTGGTGATTGGCTGGTACGCCTTCCAGACCGGCTTGACGGGCACGGTGATCAATCAAACTTTTGGCTGGAATGCGCTGGCGGTGACGGCGTTCGCCATGGTGCTGTATACCGCGATTACGTTTCTCGGGGTGCGCGCGCTGTCGGTGCTCGGCCTTATCGCCGCGCCGCTGTTTGTGGTGCTGGGTTTAGTGGCTTTATGGCTGATTGGCCAGCATCATGATTTCAGCACCATTACGCAGTTTAAAGGGGGCAGCGGCGCGGTGGGCGTGATGAGCATGGGCACTGCGGTGACGATGGTGGTCGCCGGTTTCGCTGATTCGGGTACCATGACTGCTGACTTTACCCGCTGGTCAAAAGACGGCAAATCGGCAGTGATCGCGGCGTTTTCGGCTTTCCCGATGGCGAACGTCATCTCCTACCTGTTTGGCGTAGTGATTGTCGCGGTCGGCGCGGCAGTTGATCCGGCGAGCAACGGTGGCAACTTCCTGCCGATGTTAATGGGTCACGGCATGCTGCTCTCAGTCATCGCCTTCCTATTCGTATTCATCAACCTCGGTTCGGTATGCACGCACTGCCTGTATAACGGCGCGGTGGGCTTCAGCCATCTGTTCAGCAGCAAGATGCGTCTGTGGACGGTCATTCTTGGCGTCATCGGCGGGGCACTGGCGCTGGCTGGCGTATGGTCCTACTTCCTTGAATGGCTAAGTTTGCTTGGCATTGTGGTACCGCCGTTTGGCGCGGTGATGATCGTCGATTTGATCTTTATGGCCAAAATCAGCGAGCAGCGTAAGGCGCGCCGTCTGCGTGGTAGCGCCTTCGCCGGCTGGGCGATAGGAAGTTTGTGTGCGGTAATTGCGCACATTGCCTTCCCGCAGTTCGGTGAAGCGGTGATTGGTTTGGTCACTGCCGCGGCCAGTTACACGCTGATTGTCAAATTCAAACGTGAAAGCGTAGTGAAGGTGATGGAGGAAAAAAATGCCTGATTATGCGATTGATTCGACTCCTTACTTGTGGCCGTATGACGGTCGTTGCAGCCCGCAGGATACCGCGCTGGTGGTTATTGATATGCAAACCGACTTCTGCGGCAAGGGCGGTTATGTCGACAGCATGGGTTACGACATCGCGTTGACGCGCGCGCCAATCAAGCCGCTACAGCAGGTGCTGGCGAAGATGCGCGAGTTGGGATTTCCGATCATTCATACCCGCGAAGGGCATCGGCCAGATCTCAGCGATCTTCCGTCCAACAAGCGCTGGCGCTCGAAACGCATGCAGGCGGAAATTGGGGCGCCGGGTCCGTGCGGGCGCATTCTGGTACGCGGCGAACCTGGCTGGGAAATTATTCCGGAACTGGCGCCGCTACCGGGTGAAATCATCATTGATAAACCGGGGAAAGGCTCGTTTTACGCCACCGATCTGGAGCTCATCCTGCACAGTCGCGGTATTCGCAATCTGATCATCGGCGGTATCACCACCGATGTGTGCGTACATACCACGCTGCGCGAAGCCAACGATCGCGGTTTCGAGTGCCTGGTGTTGTCCGATTGCTGTGCCGCGACCGAATTAAAGCATCACGAAGCGGCACTCAGCATGATTCATATGCAGGGCGGGATTTTTGGCGCGGTTGCCAGTTCACAGACCTTGCTGGCCGGGTTAGCCAGCAAACAAGCGGCTGAGGTAAGTTAACGCCTCAAGCACTTTTCATAGTGCTCCGGCCACGCCACGGTGGGTGTGCCGGGCCTGCCCATACCAAAGCCATGTCCGCCACTGCTGTAGCGATGCATCTCAACCGGTACATGCTGCTGCTGACAGGCATCGGCCATGATCAGCGTGTTGTGGGGATCGGAGATCGGGTCATCCTCAGCCTGCACCAGAAAGAAGGGCGGAGATTGCGGATTCACGAACTCCTGCACTGACCAACGTGCATCTTCACTGGTGGGGGCTTTTTTGCCGACCAGAATCTTGTGGGTTGAAGTATGCGTATAGGGCGGCTCCAGCGTGATAATCGGATAGATGAGCGCTGCGCGATCGGCTGTAGCCGGTTGGTTATCCAACGCATCGGTTGCCCTATAAGAACGAAAATCCGCGCGGGTCACGGCCATGCCGAGCAGATGTCCCCCAGCCGAAAATCCCAGCACGCTGACATGCTTTTCACGCTGCCGCACCATGCGCAACGCACGCTGTGCATCCTGCAATGAAACTATCGCGCCATCTTTCCAGCCTTCATGCGGCAAGCGATAACTCAGCACATAGGCGGTGTAGCCGCGTGCCGTCAGCCAGGCGGCGGCGGGCCAGGCTTCTTTACCCATCTCAATACGCGTATAGCCGCCACCTGCGGCAACTAAGACCGCGCGACCATTGGGTTTAGCAGGGGTTAATAGCGTAAGCGTGGGCTGCACAATATTGCGTTGGGCGCCTTTGTCTGAGATCACCACATTGCCAGAAGGGCCGCCACCACCTGGCGGTAAATCGGACCACAGCGATAAAATTTTAGTGGTTACTTGCGTGGTAGCAGCAAACGTCATCCCGCTGCGCATGGCCAGCGCCGAAAGCGAAAGGCAGGATAAAAAATGGCGGCGATTCATGGTGGATCCTCATGAAATGGGAGGCCCATTGAAGCAGAAAAGCCAGCAGGTGGGCGCGGCTTTGTATTACTAAATGCGACGAGGCAAATTAACGATTGTAGTTACAACATACTTTAATGTGATTTTTTGATCCGGGCTTTAGCGACATTGCTGTGGTCTTTCAATCAGCGAAATTGACGTTGGATTCTGTTGCGGCCGCTCTATAAAGAATTAAATGGGCATATAAGGTGGTATATGCCCATGAGCATCTTATTTAATCTCCACGCAACACCGACAACAATGTCTCGGTATTCATTTTCCCCACGCTATCACTGCCTTCCAGTAAGTCGGCTGCCAGCTGACGTTTACGGTTATGCAGGCCAACAATCTGTTCCTCAATCGTGCCTTCCATTACCAGCCGATAGACAGTCACAGGTCGATCCTGACCGATACGATGGGCGCGATCGCTGGCCTGATCTTCTACCGCAGGATTCCACCACGGATCGAGATGAATAACGTAATCTGCCGCGGTTAAATTAAGTCCGGTACCACCGGCTTTCAAACTGATGAGGAACAGATCGCCCGTACCCGCCTGAAAATCATTTACACGCTTTTTCCGCTCAGCCGGAGGCGTTGAACCATCCAGATATTGATAAGCGATATTCTGTTCATCGAGTGCTGCGCGCAGCAGGGCAAGATGGTCAACAAACTGACTAAACACCAAAGCTTTGTGGTGGTTTTCGCGTAATTCATTAACGATTTCAAGGCAGGCTTTGAGCTTGCTACTCTCCAGCGAAACGTCGTGCAGAACCAGTGAAGGGTTGCAGCAGAATCTACGCAGGCGCGTGATCTCCGCCAGCACCTGAATGGTACTGAGTTCTTTGCTCTCTTGCAGGTTCTCGATGGCCTGCTGGCGCAGCGCCTCGTACCAATGTTTTTCACTCTCGCTCAGGGGAATTTGATGAAGAACATCTGTGCGCGGCGGAAGCTCGTCAAGCACCTGAGCTTTGGTTCTGCGCAGGACAAACGGCTTGATCAGTTGCTTCAACGTCGAAGCGGCGAGCTTGCTGCCATGCTCGATCGGCACTGTGAATTTTTGGCTAAAGGATTTTTGATCGCCCAGCAAACGCGGATTAATGAAACGGAACAAACTCCACAGCTCACCAAGATGGTTTTCAATCGGCGTGCCGCTGAGCGCTAAGCGAAAATCGGCCTTCAATGCCATCACTGCTTTTGCGCGTTGGGTCTGCGCATTTTTGATCGCCTGAGCTTCGTCCAATACCACGCTGTGCCATTGCGTAGCGGCAAAGCGTTCAGCTTCCTGCAGCAGCATGCCGTAACTGACAACCACGACATCAAATTCGCCGATATCAGAGATATCACGGCGATAGCGAAAATCGCGCATCTGCAACGTTGGCGCAAATTTAGCGCTTTCGCTCAGCCAGTTGTAGGTCACGGATGTGGGGGCGATAACCAGTTGTGGGCCATGCGGAGCACGTTCCAGCAGCAGCGCTAACGTCTGCAAGGTTTTCCCCAGTCCCATATCATCCGCCAGGCAGGCGCCCACACCCCAATGCGCCAGACGTGAAAGCCAATAGAATCCTTCCAGCTGATAATCGCGTAATTCGGCTTTGAGCGTGCTCGGTAGGCCAGGCAGATGTTCCTCTCTGGCCTTCAATTCATGCAACTGCTGCTGCCAATCGCTATCGCCACGCAAATCGCCGACTTCTTCAGCGAGCGTTTTGATAAACGGCAGGGTTAATGTATTAACCGTCAGCGCTTTATTGTCTTTTACCGCCATCAGCATTAACTGTTGCAAACGTTGGCGCAGCTGATGATCCAGTGCCAGCCACTCTTGATCGCCAAGGCGAATAAAGCGTCCCTCGCTCTCCTCAACCAGTTTCAACAGTTCACGCAGTTTTAGCACTTTACCGTCATCCAGCTTCAACTCGCCGGATAATGCGAACCATTCTCCCTGCCGCTTCACGTTAAGCGTTAACGCACGCATATCACGGCGGCCGGTAAAGCGCATCCGCTCACCTTCGGGCCAGACACATTCGAGTAAGTTGCTATCGACACTTCGCAATTGGCTCAGCATTTCCAGTGCATCCTGCGTCTGGTTAAATTGCCATTCCTGATTGTCCTGCTCCGTTTCCGTCAATAGGGGGCAGGCTTGCAAAATTTGCTGCATGCTGGCCTCTTCGCGTATCAAATCGCGTCGGGTCTGCACCGCTTGCTTGTCTTGCTTACCATGCACAATCTCATTGCCACGACCTACCGGCAGCCAGCTGCCGTTGACGAGAGGGCGAACCAGCAGTTGCAAGCGTAAACCTTCGCCCAGCGGCAATAGCTGCGCATAAATTTTTTCATCTGCCTCGACGTGTGGAATGTGGGCAGTGAACTCAGGCAGATCGGCCTGAATAGGCAGCAGTGGCGCAACGGCGGTAATCGAACGCAAAACTTTGTCGCGCGCGGTTGCGGGAATTCGCAGTTCTTCGCCGAGTACCGCGGCAATTTTTCTGTGTGCTTCGTTCACCACATAGGCGACTAATCGGGTCGGCGTTTCATTAACGATCACGACCTGATCGCGGCTGTCGAAAGTCGGGTTGAGCTTAAGGCAAAGTTGGCCGTGCTTTTCGCTGATCGAGAGCTGGATTTGTCCTGACTCAACATCAATGCGGACATCCGGCGCATCTTGCCAGAAAACAGCGGGATGTCCGGCCAGCAGCGGCAGCGCTTTGTTGGCGTCAACTTCATATCTATCCGAACCGTAATAGTTGTAGTGCGAAGTGATATGTTTGGCGACCTGGCGATCCTGCGCCACCAGCCACGGCAGCTTATCGGATTCGTGGCGCAGGCGTTTTAACGCGATGGAGCGTCCCTTGCTCCAGCCTTGCTGATTCCGTTTCTGTTCCACGGGAATCATCTCAATCCCATAGCCGTTATGCGACAAGAGCCAGGCGAGGCGTGACGTGCTTTCGCTACTCTTTGGCGACAGTTGCGCCAGTGCTTCCAGCGCGTATTCCCATGTCTCTTTGCGCTGCCAAAGTTGGCTAATCGCCTGACGCTGGCGGGGTTTTTCAGGCGCAGGTTCAGCGAACTGATGCTGTAAAAGGGTACGCATTTCGAATGCGGGAAGCGTATAACCCCGTTCTTCCAGTTGTTTCGCAAATTCCAGCAGGCGCGAACGCTGTTGCTCGGGATGCTGCATATCGCCAAGCCAGTACAGAATCAGGGCCTGAAACATGCCGGCTAAGCCGATGAGCGGCTTATCGATGTACTCAAAACTGCGCTGTTTAGGCGTGATACCAAATCGCTTAGTGATTAATCCTTCAAATAACCACCAGGCAATATTGTCATTTTTGCTCTGTTCTGTGAGTTCAAGTAATTCGGCCGGCTGTTGCGGTTCAGTACGGGAAAACAGGGTGATGGCAGCTAATATCGCCAATTCCGGCGGCAGCTGCAGTTTGCGTTTGCCGGTAAGCTTCCGCAGCTGTTTTACCAGTAGCTGCCAGGCTTGCATCGCTGACTGAGGTTCTCCCTGATACAAAGCCAACCAGCACTGAGCTGCATAAGATAATTCGGTTTTCAGGAAGTCACGATCGTCGCGCCACAGTGCCTCAAGCGCTAAGGCGTCGATCAACATCCCAGGAACGTTTGGTAACGCTGCGGCGAAGTTGCGTGTGAACTGCCAGAGTTGCGGGCTGACCTTGAATTGCTCGCTGGCATCACTGAGCGCGATGGAAAGCAGCAGGATTTGCACATCGTGATGCAGCAGGGAAAAAGCCTCTCTTCCCGCCTCATCCGCAATCAGTTTAATGGCAGGGTGATCGTCCAGTTGGAAATTTCCGTAATAGCGCCAACGGATAGTCTGCTCGGTGAGCTGATCCATCATTCCCGCCAGTGCAGACATCCACATAAGTGTCTTATGAATATCGACGACTTTGGTGCGATAGGTACTGCAATGATCAAGAACGGCGTGTAAGACTTCGGGATGGCGTAACAGCTGCAAAACAACCTTATTTTCGTGGTTTTTTGTGAGTTGCCAGCGTTGTTCCACCAGGGCAATCCAACCCGCTTGTTGAAACTCCTCCAGTAAGGCATCTAACTCGGGATGGTTGATACGACAGGGTTTGCTGTCAAAAGCGTTTAACGCCGCCATGATCGCCGTTTTCGATAAGGGCGCCATCACCGCCAGCAGATTAAGCAGCATGCTCTGATGAAAAGAAAAAGAGGCGAACGTATCGGCTAAATCATGATGAGCGCTATTCACTGAAGTCATATCACTTTCCGTCAATCACTGTGCAAAGTTACTTTTGCAGACATGGTAACGGCTAAGACATAGCATAGCCAGACGGCGTAATAACTGATTGATTTTGGTAGGTATGAAGAGAAGAGCAGGGTAACAGAGCGTTACCCTGCGAACGGCGTGGTTATCCGCGCATAGGTTCAGCGCGCACCGGTTTATCGCCGGCGACAAAGTAATCCGCTTCGCTGCGCGGCAGCGGTTGGCGACCACGAATGTTATCCGCGATTTTTTCACCAATCATGATGGTGGTTGCGTTGAGATTGCCGGTAATGATCAACGGCATAATCGAGGCATCCACCACGCGCAGGGCTTCCAGTCCGTGCACGCGACCTTCACCATCTACCACTGCCATTTCGTCGGTACCCATTTTACAGGTGCCGCACGGGTGATAAGCGGTCTCGCCGTGGTTGCGCACAAATTCATCCAACTGCTCATCGGTCTGGCAATCCAGGCCTGGGCTGATCTCTTTGCCACGATACTTATCCAGCGCCGGCTGATTAATGATTTGGCGCGTGATACGAATCGCATCGCGGAACTCATGCCAATCCTGCTCGTGCGACATGTAGTTGAACAGAATCGCCGGATCGCGACGTGGGTCGCGTGATTTCAGGCGCACATGGCCGCGGCTTGGTGAGCGCATTGAGCCAACGTGGCATTGGAAACCGTGTGCTTCTACAGCATTCGAGCCGTTGTAGTTAATCGCGACTGGCAGGAAGTGATACTGAATATTCGGCCAGCTGAACTCTTCGCGGCTGCGGATAAAGCCGCCGCCTTCGAAGTGGTTGCTGGCGCCGACGCCGGTGCCGTTAAACAGCCACTCGGCACCGATTTTCGGCTGGTTCCACCATTTGAGTGCCGGATAGAGCGAAACCGGCTCTTTGCACTCATATTGCAGGTACATTTCGAGGTGATCCTGCAAGTTTTCGCCCACGCCCGGTAAATCGTGCACCAGCGGGATATCGAACTGCTTCATTAACTCAGCCGAACCGACACCGGAACGCTGCAGAATCTGTGGCGATGCAATCGCACCCGCGCACAGCAGCACTTCACGACGCGCCTGCACTTTATGTGAGGTATTGCTGGAACCCAGCAGATACTGCACGCCAATCGCACGTTTACCGTCAAACAGAATGCGGTCTGTGGTGGCATGGGTGATGATTTTCAGGTTCGGACGCGTTTTCGCGGTATCGAGGTAACCGCGCGCGGTGCTGGAACGGCGACCTTTCGGCGTCACAAAGCGGTCCATTGGACCAAAACCTTCCTGTTGATAGCCATTAAGATCGTCCGTGCGCGGATAACCGGCCTGAACGCCCGCTTCAATCATCGCAGCAAACAGCGGATTGTTGCCGGGTTTGCAGGTAGTGATGCTTACCGGGCCTTCGCCGCCATGATAATCGTTGGCACCGATATCGCGCGTTTCAGATTTGCGATAGTAGGGCAGGCAGTTGAGATAGCTCCAGCTCTCGAGGCCAGGTTCTTTCGCCCAGTTATCCAAATCCATCGCGTTACCGCGGATGTAGCACATGCCGTTGATAAGCGATGAGCCGCCCAAACCTTTGCCGCGTCCGCACTCCATGCGGCGGTTGTTCATATACGGCTCAGGTTCCGTTTCGTATGCCCAGTTATAGCGTTTGCCCTGTAATGGGAAAGCCAGCGCCGCAGGCATTTGCGTGCGGAAATCGAAGCGGTAATCTGGGCCGCCCGCTTCTAAAAGCAGCACATTGACGCTGCTATCTTCGGTCAGTCTTGTCGCCAAAACGTTCCCTGCGGATCCGGCTCCGATAATGATGTAATCAAATTCCATTAGTCGTTCCTCAGGTTAAAAAGCCAAAATTAAAATACGGATTGAAAACGGGTCATTTCGAGCTGCACTGATTTCACCTGGGTGTAATTTTGCAGCGTCATCAGGCCATTTTCGCGGCCAACGCCAGAGTGCTTATAGCCTCCGACTGGCATCTCAGCGGCCGATTCACCCCAGGTATTGATCCAGCAGATACCGGCTTCAATCTGGTGAATCACGCGGTGCGCGCGGTTAAGATCCTGCGTCACGACACCAGCAGCCAGGCCGAATTCAGTGGCGTTCGCGCGGCGAACCACCTCTTCTTCGCTTTCGTAGCTCAGAATTGACATCACCGGCCCGAAGATCTCTTCACGCACGATGGTCATCTCATCGCGGCAGTCGGTGAACACGGTCGGTTCGACCCACGCACCCTTGTCGAATGCTGCGCCGCTCAGGCGTTTACCGCCGCACAGCAGACGCGCACCTTCGCTGATACCCGATTCGATAAAGCGCATCACGTTGTCGCGATGCGCGAAACTCACCAGCGGACCGAAGTTGGTGTCAGGATGATTCAGGTCACCCGCTTTGATGCGCGCCACGCGCTCGGCGATTTTTGCTTCAAATGCCGACTGCAGTTTGGCTGGGATGAAGACGCGGGTACCGTTAGTGCATACCTGGCCGGAGCTGTAGAAGTTGGCCATCATGGCAATATCTGCGGCGAGGTCGAGATCGGCATCATCAAAGATGATCAGCGGTGATTTACCGCCCAGTTCCATGGTGACATCTTTCAGCGTTGAGCCCGCGGCATTCGCCATCACTTTCTTACCGCTGGCCACGCCACCGGTGAAGGAGACCTTATCGATGCCCGGATGGTCGGTCAGCAGCTGGCCGGTCACCGCGCCGCGGCCGTTCACCACGTTAAACACGCCGTTCGGCACGCCCGCTTCGGTATAGATTTCTGCCAGTTTCAGCGCGGTCAGCGGCGTAACTTCGCTTGGTTTGAAGATCATCGCGTTACCGGCAGCTAGCGCGGGTGCCGATTTCCACAAGGCGATCTGAATCGGGTAGTTCCACGCGCCGATACCGGCCACCACGCCCAGCGGCTCACGACGGGTATAGACGAAAGAGGTATCGCGCAGCGGGATTTGCTGGCCTTCCAGCGAAGGAATCAAGCCGGCGTAATACTCCAGCACATCGGCACCGGTGACGATATCGACATATTGGGTTTCGCTCAGCGGTTTACCGGTGTCGAGGGTTTCCAGCGCGGCCAGTTCATCATTGCGCTCACGCAGAATATCAACCGCACGACGCAGAATGCGTGAACGTTCCATTGCGGTCATCGCCGCCCAGATTTTCTGGCCTTTTTTCGCCGCGGCGACAGCGCGATCAACATCCGCGCGCTCGGCTTCGTGAACCTCGGCCAGCACTTCGCCGTTTGCCGGGTTGATGGTCTGGAATGTGTTGCCAGCTGCAGCCGGAACGCGTGCGCCATCGATATAAAGGTGTTGCTCGGTGAATCGGGACATGATTTCTCCTTCCTCAGTGATTCTGGTCAGCCAACTGCTGACGAATGAATTGGGTGGTAAGCCTTCTGGCGATGGCTAAATCGAACGGTTTGCCACTTAACGCGGCGCGCAGCCACAGGCCATCAATCAGCGAGGCGAGGCCATGTGCCGCCAGACGCGCCTGCTCACGGGGAATTGCGCGACGAAACTCGGCAGCCAGCGTGGAAAATAGTCGACGACTGCTGACACGTTCCAGGCGTCCGAGCTGTGGTTGATGCATGCTGCTGGCCCAAAAATCTAGCCAGGCTTTCATCGCGGCGCTGTGCACCTGCGAATCATCAAAGTTGCCTTCCACAATCGCCACCAGACGCGCTTCGGTGCTGGCATCGGCCAGCGGCTTCAACCTTGCCGCGACCGCATCGCGCAGCTGACGCGTTACGTCGCGCATCGTCGCTTCCAGCAGACCGTTCTTGTCTTTGAAGTAGTGGCTGATGATGCCCGTCGATACGCCAGCACGGCGCGCAATCTGCGCAATGGTGGCGTCGTTGATCCCGACTTCGTTAATGGTGCTCAGGGTCGCATCAATCAGTTGCCGACGACGAATCGGCTGCATTCCCACCTTTGGCATAAAACTCCAGCTCCACCGCAATGTAAGGACACTATTAAAACTTTTTTTGATTGCACGTTCAATATAAAAAAGAAATTTGTTAGGATGCTGTGCTTCGTTTGTTACAAAAACGGAGCGGTGAGTTGAAAGGAACTCAGCAGGTGTGCATTAACGCGCACCCTACGAAAACCGCACTTTCCCGCGTAAGATCGCCATCAATGGCGACTAAAACGGGCTTTATTGGCATGAATTACAGGAAATTAACCAGAGGTAATCGATGATTAATCCACCTGCCAGTGAAAAAGACAGAATCAATCCTGTGGTGTTCTTCACCTCCGCCGGACTGATTCTGACATTTTCACTTGTCACGATTTTTTACAGCGAATTAGCTGCCAGCTGGATCCAGACCACCGTGAATTGGGTCACCTCCACGTTTGGCTGGTACTACATGCTCGCTGCCACGGTATACATCGTGTTCGTGGTCTATATGGCGTGCTCACGCTATGGGGCGATCAAGCTCGGACCGGAGCAATCCAAACCTGAATTCAGCCTGCTGAGCTGGTCAGCAATGCTGTTTGCCGCCGGCATCGGTATTGACCTGATGTTCTTCTCGGTTGCCGAACCGGTAACGCAGTACATGCAGCCGCCGGAAGGGGCCGGGCAGACCATGGAAGCCGCGCGTCAGGCGATGGTGTGGACGCTGTTCCACTATGGCGTTACTGGCTGGTCGATGTATGCGTTGATGGGTATTGCGCTCGGCTACTTTAGCTATCGTTACAACCTGCCGCTCACCATCCGCTCGGCGCTCTACCCCATTTTCGGCAAACGCATTAATGGCCCGATTGGCCATACCGTGGATATCGCCGCGGTTATCGGTACCATTTTTGGTATCGCGACCACGTTAGGGATTGGTGTGGTGCAGCTGAACTACGGCCTCAACGTGCTGTTTGATATCCCCGAAGGATTCACTGCCCAGGCGGCATTGATTGTGCTGTCGGTGATTATCGCCACCATTTCAGTGACCTCCGGTGTCGATAAAGGCATTCGTATTCTGTCGGAACTCAACGTCGCACTGGCGCTGGGCTTGATCCTGTTCGTGCTGTTTATGGGCAAAACGGATTTCCTGCTCAACGCGCTGGTGCTGAACGTCGGCGACTACGTCAATCGCTTTATGGGCATGACGCTCAACACCTTTGCTTTTGATCAACCGAAAGAGTGGATGAACAGCTGGACTCTGTTCTTCTGGGCCTGGTGGGTGGCATGGTCACCGTTTGTCGGTCTGTTCCTCGCGCGTATTTCGCGCGGCCGTACCATTCGTGAGTTCGTATTGGGCACGCTGATTATTCCGTTCACCTTTACGCTGCTGTGGCTGTCGGTGTTTGGTAACGCGGCGCTGTATGAAATTATTCACGGCGATGCGGGCTTTGCGCAGGAAGTGATGGCGCATGCTGAGCGTGGTTTTTACAGCCTGCTGGCGCAGTATCCGGCGTTTAAACTCAGTGCTTCGGTTGCCACCATCACCGGTATGTTGTTCTACGTGACCTCGGCGGATTCGGGCTCGCTGGTGCTGGGTAACTTCACTTCGAAGCTGAAAGACATCAATAGCGATGCGCCAAACTGGCTGCGTATCTTCTGGTCGATAGCGATTGGTGTGCTGACCATGGGCATGCTGATGACCAACGGCATTTCTGCCTTGCAGAACGCCACGGTAATCATGGGCTTACCGTTCAGCTTCGTGATCTTCTTTGTGATGGCCGGCTTGTATAAATCGCTCAAGGTCGAAGATCATCGTCGCGCCAGCGCCAGCCGCGATACTGCGCCTTACATTCCGGCGAGTAACGATCGTCTGAGCTGGAAGAAGCGCCTGTCGCGCCTGATGAACTATCCGGGTACGCGCTATACGCAGAAAATGATGGAAGAGGTGCTGTTCCCGGCGATGCAGGATGTGGCGAAAGAGCTGGAACTGCGCGGCGGACGTGTTTCGCTGGAGCGCGTTGAACCCGATGAAGCGCAGCCGCTGGGCCACCTTGATCTGCGCGTGCTGCTGGGTGAAGAGCAGGACTTCGTCTATCAGATCTGGCCTCAGCAGTATTCGGTCCCGGGCTTTACCTACCGCGCTCGCAGCGGTAAATCGACCTACTACCGTCTCGAAACGTTCCTGCTGGAAGGCAGCCAGGGCAATGATTTGATGGATTACAACAAAGAGCAGGTGATCATCGATATTCTCGATCAGTACGAACGTCACCTGAACTTTATCCATCTGCATCGCGAAGCGCCGGGCAGCAGCATGACCTTCCCGGACGTGTAACCTGTGGTGGTCGCCATAAATGGTGACCTACGCTTTGCGCCAGGTGCAGCTGCATCCTGCACCTGGCACATTCCCCAATCACAGCTAAGCTTTCAAGCTGATTAAATGGGGGATAAAATGAAATTAGGCTTTGCTTGTAAGTATCTGGATCAACAGGCTAAACAGCCGTATCCCTTTAAAAGTACCACCCGCACGCGCTTTCTCAGTCTGGATGATGATGCACGCATCACGCTGCTGAACCTGCTGGCGCAAAACAATCTACAAAACCTCTACCTGACACTTGAGCAGCTGGCGAAAGAACCTGAGGCTCTCCGCATGATGCGTATTGGCAGCGATCTGTTGCCGCTCTATACCGTGCCTGAAGCAACCCAGCTATATGGCGAACTGTTAGCCGAACTCACGCCGTTATTGCGCCGCTGCGGTGATTTGGCGCGCAGTCATCATATCCGTCTCTCGTTTCATCCCGGCCAATATACGGTGCTAGCGTCCGATAATGAGGGCGTGGTTGATCGGGCAATAGAGGATGTGGAGTATCACGCCACTTGCGCGGTGTTAATGGGCTTTGGCCGGCAGTTCCAGGATTTCAAAATCAATATCCATATGAACGGTAAAAAGGGCATTGATGGATTTCGCGCGGCGTTTCTCCGCCTGAGTCCGGAAGCGCGCAATATGCTGACGGTGGAGAATGATGAAATATCATGCTCGCTGGATGATGTGTTACAGGCGCGCGATCTCTGCCCGGTGGTGCTGGATATTCACCATCATTGGGTGAAAGAGAACCACTATATTCAGGCGGATGATGAACGCATCGCACTGATCAACGAGTCATGGCGCGGTGTGCGACCGGTGCTGCATTATTCAATTGCTCAGGAAGGCATCATCCCCGATCACGGTTTTCCCGATCAGCAGGATTTAGCCATATCGAAGTCGAAACTTCGCGCCCACTCTGATTACTACTTTAATCAGACGTTAAATGATTGGGCGCTGTCGTTTAATGCGTTCGATATAATGTGCGAAGTAAAAATGAAAAATTTGGCGCGCGACCGTTTATATCACTCTGCGCTCGAGCGCCAATTGATTACGGCGCGGTAATCACAATCGCTACACGGCGGTTTTGGGCGCGGCCTTGCGCACTATTATTCGTGGTGACCGGCGCGCTCATGCCTAAGCCGCGCGTGACGATAGTGTCACGCGAAATCGATGCGCCTTGCGCCCACTGCGCCGCCACGGCGTTGGCTCTTTTTAGCGACAGCTGTTGGTTGTAATCCGCTTTACCGTAATTATCCGTGTGGCCATCAATGCGCACATGGGTAATGCCGGTTGTCGCCAGATTTTTTGCCATCGTCTGAATGGTATTTTTACTGGCGGGCGTCAGTTCCGATTCGTTGACGCCAAACAGTATTTTGTCCGATAAGCCCAATCCCCAGCCCTCGTTATTTTCACTGAAACCGGCATCACGCATTGCCGCAATCTGCGCATCAGTAAAACGTCCTTTTGACTGGCAGCCGACCAGCGCCAACATCGCCATCAACAGCAAAATTCTTATCTTCATATCCGTACCTTACTCATTCCCTTGTTTTTGTACATGTTCATATCGGCGCGCTCCAGAATCGACTCTACCGTGTCGCCGTGCTGCGACCAGGCGTAGCCAATGGTCACCGATGTGGTGATCGGCGTGCCTTCCGCAATCACAATCTTATGCTTGATGCTTTCGTGAATCTCTTGCATCAGCAGTTGCAAATGCGCCTCGCTGGCCCGGCTGCTTACCAGCATGGCAAACTCGTCTCCACCTAAGCGGGCGACCAAATCCTGCTGATAAGCCAAAGAGGAGAGGCGTGATCCAATGGCTTTCAGCACTTCATCGCCGGCGGCGTGGCCCCAGTTATCGTTGATGCTTTTGAAGCGATCGCCATCAAGAAACAGCAAGGCAAAACGCTCTTTGGCAAATTGTTGATCGAGTAATCGAGTGAGCTGAGCGACAAACGCCGTGCGGTTCGCCAGACCGGTTAACGGATCTTCCAGCGCTTTGGCGGCCAGCGAGCGATTATCTCGCATTAGCGAGGTCTGCAGCGTCTGCATTTCGCTCAGCAGCGAGTTGAGGTCATCAGAAAATAGCTGGAATTCGCGGGTCGGGCTCTCCGGAATACGTAAGGAAAAATCGCCAGATTGAATCACGTAATGAATCGAGCTGGTGATGTTACGCAGCGTGGCGAGAATGCCGCGATGCAGGAATTCACTCAGCAGGAAGGAGATAATTAAAACGCACAACATACCGCTGGTCAAAATCATCAGCGAGTAGCGAATAAATTCGGCAGCGCCAGTCACGGTGCCTTCCAGCGTCAGCATGCCGACGGTGGCTTCAGAGTGGTTGATATTAACGGTGAGCGGTTTGAGATAAATCCACTCGCGCAATAAACGCGAGAACCAGCCGGTTTGTTCTTGTTGATCATGCCAGTCGACCAGCACGGTATTATCGTCCGTTACCAGTTTCGCTGAGTCGAACATTCCTTCATTGCCCAATCGCGCGATTTTATTATGCGCATCGTAGCTGTCTTCAAATACCGTGGCGGCAGTCAAAGTAGTGCTGAGCGTGGCGGCAATCAACTCGAGATTTCTTTTCTCGTAGCTTTTAATAAACAGCAGGGAAGTAGACGAGAGCAACAGCCAGCACAGCAGTAAAATAACCGCAGAGTTAATGGTGCTAATTTTGCGCAGCGTATTGCGGATCGATGATTTTTCATGACTTAATTTTTCGAATTTCATCTTATTTGCTTCCATTGCGCGACAGCAACAGCACATCCGGACTCACCTTGACGCCGCTGCGGGCAAGCGAATCAAGATTGACGGAGAACAGCGTGTGATCGGTATTGAAGATCAGGCAGAACGCGGCGCCAACAGTACAGTCTGCGTTGTTCTCCGCGAGCGTCAGCACGGCTTTACCCTGGAATTGTTTCGCCAGTTCTAACTGTTGCTGCGGCGACTGGTCGCCGAAATAGACCGCGTCGCAGTGTTGTAACGCCAGTTCGCTTTCATTGGTCAAATAGACCACGCTGAAGGGTGTTGCCGCAGGCGCAGCTTTGGGCAGCAAGGAGAGATGCTGGGCCGAAGAGAATACGCAGAGTTGCGGGGCACGGGTTAATTGCGGCCAATGGGTAAAGCTAATAATGCCGCTGACAATACGGTTGGCTTTATCGTCTTTTATTTCAGCAAAAGCCGCATGAGAAATAAACAACAGCACAAAAACGGCATTAATTAAAATCTTGCAGGCGTGAAGCAGGGAGAGGAGCAAGTCAGCTTGCCGATGATGAAGTTGTTTACATAACATACTGCGTTCCCGAAAGTTCTTCGCAAGGATCAGCGCCTGATTAAGCGCGTAAATATTAACATCGCTGCGCTTAAAAATGTACTGATGCTTCCGTTTGCCATTACTGGCGAACGTTCTTCCTGCGCTGTCGCTTTTACCAGGGAGATTTATGCGCGAAATTATTTTATGGATAACCAGAACAACAGGGCGGGTTGCATCAAAGTGTGATCCAGTACACATTTATTTGCCTGATAACTGATCCCTGTTTCCCACAGGTGAATCGGCGGGTAGTGGGCATTTTAGCCGCTAATACGGGGCTCATCAGGCTAACTCCATTAGCCACGCTTACGTTTCATCCGTGCTAACAATGCGTTTGATGAACATGTTTTTCGATTACGAAACAATTTGACGTATTTATCGGGGTGAGGGTTTTTTACATTCTGGCAGGATACGCAACATTCAGTACATCCTGGTCTTTGTGTCATGCAGTGGTTTTCAAAAAACGCCGTTTTTTTTGCTGTAAAAACCTGTCTGGCCGCCTTTCTGGCACTCTACCTCGCCCTGGAACTCAACCTGGATAAACCCGCCTGGGCCGTCACCACCGTGCTGCTGGCTTCTCAGCTCTATTCAGCCTCGACCATCTCTAAATCGGTGTTTCGCCTGCTGGGCACCTTATTGGGCGGCGTATTCATCTTCTTTATTTTTCCACCGACGGTACAGCATCCGTTGCTGTTCTGTTTCTGCGTCTCGTTATGGGTCAGCGTCTGCTTATATTTGTCGCTGCATGACCGTACGCCAAAAAGTTACGTGTTTATGCTCGCCGGTTACAGCGCGGCGATCATGGGTTTCCCGGAAGTCGCTACGCCGCTGTCCATCACCAGTACGGTGATATCACGCATCGAAGAGATCACGCTCGGCATTGTCTGCAGCAGCCTGGTGCATGCGCTGTTGTTCCCGGTATCGATGCGTAGCCTACTGGAGCAGAGCGTCAGTCACTGGTATCTCAATGCGCGCAAGCTCTGCAGCGACCTGCTGTCCGGTATTCCGGGCGATAATTCGCCCGAGCGCGATGACATTCTGATTCGTATGGCGACCCATCCACAGCAGGTGGAAGTGCTGATTACGCACTGCGTGTATGAGGGCGATGCCGCGCGGCGGTTGATTCGTTTGGTGAGCGTGCAATACCAGCATCTCTCCTATTTAATTCCGACGCTGACGGCGATCGAGATGCGCCTACAGCGCCTATCCACCCTGCAAATCACCTTTCCCGAAAACGTCGCGCACACTTTCCAACTGTTTCTGCACTGGCTTAACGACGGCGAAGCGGTAGGAGAAACCAGCGCGATCCAGCAGACGTTGAGTGGCTGCCAGGCTGAACTCAACGCCGCATGGCAGCAGGGCGCGTTGCCCACGGAAAATTGGCTGCTGTTCACTGGATTAATAGAGCGGCTGGCGGATTTCGTGCGTATTGCCGGGGCGTATCAAAGTGTCGGGGGATTGGTGAGCGATCTTTCTGGCGACACCACGCTGGCGCGCGGCAAACGCACCCACCGCTTTTTCGACAAAGGGCTGATTAGACTTTCGGCGTTAACCGCGTTTTGCGCCACCTTTGGATCCTGTCTGTTGTGGATGGCATCGGGTTGGCGTGATGGCGCATCAGCGCCGGTGATGGCGGCGATTCTCTGCTCGCTTCTGGCGAGCCAGGATACGCCCCTGACATCGATGAAGCTGTTTGTACGTGGCGTTATCGTCGCAATTATTATCAGCGTGATTTATGTGGCGCTGTTGCTGCCACAGGCCACCTCGTTTGAAGCGTTGATGATCTGCCTCGCGCCGGGCCTGATGATGCTTGCATTGATGATCGCCCGTCCCTCCACCAATATGATTGGCCTAAGCGTAGCGATTCAAATTCCCGGCTTTATTGGGCTGGGTCACCATTTGAAACCCGATCTGGTTTTACTGATCAACAATGCCATCGCCACGATGGCGGGCGTGCTGATCGCCGCGATCATCACCGCCATTATGCGCAATAAACGGCCGTCCTGGACCGCGCGCCGTGCGGTGCGACAAGGCCTGCGCGAGCTGCTGCGCTTTATTAAAGAGACCGAGCGTAATGGTTCATCGCTGTTGGGACGACAACGTTTTATTAGCCTGATGCTGGATAAGGTTAACGTGGTGTTGCCGCGTTTACGGCTTGATCCGCATCCGGATATGCGTTCAGCCGGGATGTTGCTCAAAGAAGTGTGGCTGGGCGTCAACAGCTTTGATTATTACGCACGGCATAAAGCGCTGCTGCAGCACTATCAGCTGGATAGCGGACAGATGTTTCATGAGCTGGCGCTGTTTCTGAAGCGACGTCTGAAATCGCTACAAACGCCGCCGCATGCGGATTTACAGGATGAACTGGATTTGCTGCTGCTAATGCTGGAGCAGCTAGCGAAGCGCGATGAACGAGTACTGACGCCGCTGTTTCATCTGTTCAGTATTCGGCTGTATCTGTTCCCGCAGCAAGCCTGGCCAATTGCCACGCCGCGCCAGGCGGAAATCCTGCAGCGACAGCGTTTTGTCGTTGGAGGGGCTTGATCGGGATCTGTAGGGTGCTATGAATAGCCTCCATGTGCGCATCCATGCGCACCCGACAAAATCCTCGTTTATACCCGTAATTAAATCGATTCCAGATTACGTCCGTTGCTGGCGATCACCTGCTTGTACCACCAGAACGATTTTTTGCGAATGCGTTGCAGGCTGCCGTTGCCTTTGTCGTCGCGATCGACATAGACAAAGCCGTAGCGCTTACTCATCTCTCCGGTCGATGCCGCCACTAAATCGATACAACCCCAGGTGGTATAACCAATCAGCGGAATGCCGTCGGCAATCGCTTCACCCATCGCCTGAATATGCTGTCGCAAATAGCTGATGCGGTAATCATCATTAATTTCGCCGTCGGCGTTGATTTCATCGTGGGCGCCTAAACCGTTTTCCACCAGGAATAGTGGCTTTTGGTAGCGGTCATACATCATGTTCATGGTGATGCGCAGGCCGAGCGGATCGATACCCCAGCCCCAATCGCTGCGCTTCACGTGCGGATTGGTCAGTGATTTCACCACGTTGGCGGCGCTGCTATTTTGCTCATTCATTTCTGCCGATGCACAGCGTGAGGCGTAGTAGCTGAAGGAGACGAAATCGACCGTATGCCGCAGCGTGGCGGTATCTTCCGGCTCCATGGCGATCTCAACGCCTTTTTCGCGAAACACCCGAGCCGCATAAGATGGGTAAGCACCGCGCGCCTGCACATCGATAAAGAACAGATTTTCGCGATCTTTCTCCAGTGCCGCCCAGACGTCTTCCGGCTTGCATGACCACGGATAAAAATTACCGCCCGCCAGCATGCAGCCAATTTGATTGTCGGGGTTAATCTCATGGGCGATCTTCGTTACCAGCGCGCTGGCGACCAGCTCGTGATGCGCTGCCTGATATTTCACCTGCTCCGGATTCTCGCCCGGTTCGAACACCAAACCGGCGCCAGAGAACGGGCTGTGCAGCAGGATATTGATCTCGTTAAAGGTCAGCCAGTATTTCACCAGGCCATTGAACTCTTCGAAGCAGGTACGCGCGTAGCGGCTAAAGAACTCAATCATTTTACGATTGCGCCACGAGCCGTATTCCGTCACCAGATGCATCGGCACGTCAAAGTGACTTAGCGTGACCAGCGGCGTGATGCCGTATTTCTGACACTCTGCAAATAGGCTGCGGTAAAAGGCGATGCCTTGCGGGTTCGGGGCTAATTCATCGCCCTGCGGATAAATGCGGCTCCAGGCAATGGAAGTGCGAAATACGGTAAAGCCCATTTCCGCCATCAGCGCGATATCATCTTTATAACGACGGTAAAAATCGATGGCGTCATGACTGGGATAATATTCATCGCTGCGTAACGCAAAACGCTTCTCCAGTCCCAGTTTTACCGGCATGCGGTGCTCACCGTGCGGAATCATATCCACTGTGGTTAAGCCTTTACCGTCTGCCAGATAGCTCCCCTCTGACTGATTGGCAGCTAACGCGCTGCCCCACAAAAATCCTGCTGGAAATGTCACTTCAGACATAAAATTACACCTTGGATAAATTAACGTTGGCTGGCTTGGTCTCATCGACGGCCGCTTTTGGCTGTGCGGCATCCGTGACCGGAATATCTTCGAAGCCAAGAATCAACGTGAGAATGAAAGAGAGCACCACCGACAACACCATGACGCCGCCGACCCAGACAATGCTCATCGGATTGCTGGGATCAAAAAATTGCACGCTGGTAAACAAACCGGGCGAAGCCATTGAGTGGCTGGCCAATCCACCGATACCGGCCACCGCGCCGCAGATAAAGCCGCTGATCAGGCTGGCGATGAGCGGGCGTTTCAACCTTACCGCCACGCCATACAGCGCGGGCTCGGAAATACCGGCGACAATCGCCGAAGCCGCGGCGGCAAATGCCGTCTGGCGCAGCTCAGGGTTTTTGGTTTTAAACGCCACGGCCAGGGAAGACCCGCCGAGCGACAGGTTGGCACCGATTTCCGAAGGCATCACCATGCCTTCTTTGCCGGTTTCGGCGATGGTCTGAATAATGGTGGGGGTAAACACGCGATGCATGCCGGTCATTACCAGCAGCGGCCACAGCGCACCCATGATCGCCACCGATAACCAGCCAAGATAACCGTGAATGGTATACACCAGCGCGGAAATACCGCTACCAATCCAGATGCCGAGCGGGCCAATCAGCACAATGGCGATTGGCGCGGCCACCAGCACGATCAGCATGGGCTTAAGGAAGTTTTTGGTCACCGCAGGTGTGATGCGATCAATCCAGTATTCGATGTGTGACAAAATCCAGGTCATGACCAACGCCGGGATAACCGTGTAGGTGTACTTCACCGCGGTTACCGGGATAGCGGCAAACTCCACCGCCTGGCCTTGCGCCGCTTTGGCCATCAAATCAACAAAGTTTGGATGCACCAGCACGCCGGCGATGGCAATGGCCAGCGACATATTGGTTTTGAATTTCAACGCTGCCGAAGCTGCCACCATAATGGGCAAGAAGAAGAAGGCACCGTCGCCAATCACGTTGAGGATAATGAGCGTCGATGAACCTTTCTCCAGCACGCCGCTCATTTCCAGCATCATCGCCAGCAGCTTCACCATCGATCCGCCGATAATGGCTGGAATCAGTGGCGACATGGTGCCAACCAACGCGTCAAGAATGCCAGCACCGATGCTGCGCAGGGTGATTTTGCGTTTCACCGGCGCGGCGCCATCGCTGTTTGGCGTGCCGAGCTTCAGCACTTCCTGATAGGCGAGGTTAACGTTGTTGCCAATAATCACCTGACACTGTGTGTCGGTGTGCACCACGCCCATGACGCCGGGAATCGCTTTCAGGCTGGCGTTATCGATCTGG
Organism: Pantoea nemavictus; assembly: GCF_037479095.1. Taxonomy (NCBI): domain Bacteria; kingdom Pseudomonadati; phylum Pseudomonadota; class Gammaproteobacteria; order Enterobacterales; family Erwiniaceae; genus Pantoea; species Pantoea nemavictus. The sequence goes on from NZ_JBBGZW010000002.1 coordinate 64,971, forward strand.
CTGCTGTCTTTCACCACGAAACGCAGGCGCGTCATGCAGTGCGTCACCGCTTCAATATTGTTTAAGCCGCCGAGCGCAGCCACGATGGCGCGTGAGACTTCCGCATAATTTTTAGCCATGGATTTTGGGTCTCTGATTTTTTTAAGTAGAGGTACAGCGGTTTTCTGCGCGATTGTTCGCCATGAGAAACCGGTTTCACAAAATCATGAAGATGCCAGATGCATCAGGCAAGAAATTTAAAAACTGTTGGATGAAAGTGTGAAGTTGATCGTTTAACAACGGCAGGGCATGAATCCGTGAGGGTAGAAAAATTGCCGAATAATTCGCAGCTTAGGTAAACTGATGCCATCAGCATGGAAAAAGAGTGAAACATGGCGACCATACTTGAGGTGGCAAAAGTAGCAGGCGTATCGAAAGCGACGGTTTCCCGGGTGCTGTCCGGCAACGGTTACGTGAGCCAGGAAAAGCGTGAGAAGGTGTACCAGGCCATCGCCGAAACCGATTTTCGCCCTAATTTGCTGGCGCGAAACCTGGCGACCAAATCCAGCCAAACCATCGGATTGGTAATCACCAATACCCTGTATACCGGCAGCTATTTCACCGAATTGATGCAGCACTCCGCACGCCTGATGGAACAGCAGGGGCGGCAGTTGTTACTGGTTGATGGCAAACACAGCGCCGAGGAGGAGCGCGCCGCGATCCAGTTCCTGCTCGATCTGCGCTGCGATGGTGTGATTATCTATCCGCGTTTTCTCACTACCGATGAGATGGATAGCATCATTGCACAGCACAAACACCCGATACTGGTGATCAATCGTCGCCTGCGTCAGCACCACAGCTATTGCATCTACTCCGATCAGCAGCGCAGCAGCGCCGCAGCGGTTGAGCAGTTGATTGCCCTCGGACATCGCGAGATAGCTTTTATCACCGGCTCGCTCGATTCCCCGACGGGACGCGAACGACTGGCGGGTTACAAAGCCGCGTTGGAAAAACAGGATATTGCGGTTGATGACGCGTTAATCGTCGAAGGCAAATGGCAGGCGCAAAACGGCATGGCGGCGGTGGAACACCTGTTGGCACAGGGGCGTGCATTTAGTGCGCTGGTAGCGAGTAACGATGATATGGCGGTGGGGGCGCTGAAAGCGTTGTCCGATCACCACATTGCCGTACCGGCACAAGTCGCGGTAATGGGCTTTGACGATATTCCGCTGGCTCCGTTTACCATTCCGGCGCTATCCAGCGTGAAGATGCCGGTGACCGAGATGATTCAGGAAACTATCGAACGCCTGATCTCAATGCTGGATGGTGGCGAAATGCGTAATGATAAAACCTTTGCGGGTGAGTTGATGGTGCGTGAATCGGTAGGTCCCGGCCCTCATAACAAATTGTGATAGTTAAAGCAGAAATTCCGCAGGGATTAATTTTACAGGCGATATTTCTCTCCAGGCCATCTAATGCTTAACTCATAAATGGCCTATTTTATTTTCGCTATCTTAGAAAAAATCATTTAAATGCAATGAGCCTTCTCAATTCGATGCCATAAAAACAAGTTTATCAATGCCACTTTTCAGTGTGAATAACTAAGGCTATTTATTAGGTCTGCTGTTTATTCATGATGTCGTTAATCAGAATTAGTCTTATTGCTTGTAAAACTGCGTCAGGTTAATTTGAGTTATCTTTTTCCGGTCATCTTTCCTGAGGGAATTATGCACGCACGTATAACGCATCTTGATGGAATGCGCGGCTTAGCGATTCTGCTGGTTATTGGTTATCATGCTTATGCGCGATGGCCGGAATTATTACCCTATGTCACGGCAACTCAACATTTTCCAATATTTAACTATGGCTGGCTCGGCGTAGAGTTATTTTTCATGATCTCAGGTTTTGTCATTTTTATGACCCTGGATAAATCAGAGAGCTACCTCAGTTTTCTAAAAAAACGCTGGCTGCGCCTGTTTCCCGCCATGTTTATTGCCAGTATGCTGCTGTTCGCGGTGGGGGGCTTCTTCCCGGAATGGTCGGTGATGACACCGTATGTCAGGAATCTGTTGCCTGGGCTGATATTCACCAATCCAGAAACCCTGACGCAGTTAACCGGGATTGAATTTAAATCAATGGCGGGATCGTTTTGGTCGCTGTATGTCGAAGCGGTCTTCTATCTGATTATCGGTGCAGTCTATTTTACGCTCGGCAGGAAATATTGCTTACCGGCATTATTAGTACCGATGTTGCTGCTTTCCGCGTCCTCGGTTCTTAAATCCTTAGGCCACCCGCTGTTAATCGACATTATATCCAAGTTTGGCTTCATTCATTATGCGTGGTTTATGGTTGGCTGCCTGGTTTATGAGCGCATGCATGCACGCGATAAACTGTTTCATTACGCCATTGTAGGGTTGGCGCTGCTGATTAATTTCAGCTACTTCGTTAAGAATGCGGGAGTCATCACGCTTATTCCTTTGGTGCTGGTGATGCTGTTCTTTATTGTGAGTTTCTACTCTAAGCAGCTGGAGCGCATTCTCTCGCTACGTTTTTTCACCGCAGTCGGCTTCGCAAGTTACGCTTTTTATCTCATCCATGAAAATCTGATGATCGCTACGCTGATTAAGCTCAACGTGCATATTAAAAATGAGTTTGTAATGATGCTGATGCCAATTGTGGTGGCTACCGTGCTGTACTACATCGCTTTCTTAATCACTAAATATGCCGAACCAGCGTTGAGAAATATATTGAAAGGGAAACGTGTTCCGACGGCACCGCAATCGGGGGCTGGAGCATAATCTGTCAGGTGCGCATCACTGCGCACCTGAGCAAAGGATTTAAAACACTTCATCCAGCAGTTGATACATACGTTTGAAAGCACGTTGGGTGACTTCCGGATAGTACTGCGCCACACCTGCGTTATTGGCTTTTGGATCGGTGAACGAGTGTACCGCGCCAGCAAAGCTTACCAACTGCCAATCAATACCTTTGCTGTTCATCTCATTGGCGAACTCTGCCAGTTGCTCACGCGGTACCAGCGGATCGGCAGCGCCATCCAGCACCAGTAGTGCAGCCGTGATGGTGTTGCCCGCATAGCGGCCTTGCGTATCCAGCGTACCGTGGAATGAGACAGCGGCTTTGATATCGGCACCGCTGCGCGCTAACTCCAGCGCGCAGTGTCCGCCAAAGCAGAATCCGATTGCGGCCACATTAGCGGCATCAATTGCCGCGCTGGTTTGCGTCCGCAGCGCGTTAAGCGCGGCCTGCATGCGCGCGACTTCGGCAGGCTGATCTTTCACTTTCATCATCATGGCGCCGGCTTCATCGCCGCTAGTCGGACGCTGGCCATGGCCGTAAAGATCGGCCACCAGCACCACATAACCGTTGGCGGCGATTGTTTTGGCCTGCGTTACCGCATCTTCAGTGGCACCCATCCAGTTTGGAGCAATCAAAATACCCGGCAGCGGCGCATGCTGGTCCGCGTCATACACTAAATACCCTTCGAAAATGTCGTTGCCAACCTGATAAGAAAGAGAAGAAGCGCTGATATTGCTCATTATGTAAACCCGTCGATCATCAATTGAGGAATATTAAGAAGTTACAGATAAATAGTGTTTAAGCAACTGGCGATGAAGTGGACCGCATAAAAGGTTTCGCGCGGTTAAAGCTGATCCTGCAAATAGGTAAAAATCAGGCTGAAATTAATTGCGGATATAAAAAAGCCGGACATTGTCCGGCTTGATTTCGTTCTGGCGTGAATTACAGCGCCATATCCTGCTTGCCTGATTCCGTACGCGGTTTAGCCTGCGTCGGTGCAACAGTCTGGTCGCCCATGTCAATCACTGGCGGTTTGGTCAACTGCAGCGTGGCTGCGGTGTTATCCCAAACTTGCTGCGTCAACGCGGTGTTGCCGTTCAGCTTCTGGCCAAAGCTTGGCACGATAGCGCGAATCTTCTGCTGCCACTCCGGTGAAGCGAACTGTTCTGGGAACAGCTTTTTCATCACATCGAGCGTGATTGGCGCGGCAGTTGATGCACCCGGTGATGCACCGAGCAGAGCGGCCAGCGTTTTCTGCTGATCGGTCACGATTTCAGTGCCCAGTTTCAGCAAGCCACCTTTTTCTGCATCTTTCTTGATGATCTGTACACGTTGACCGGCCTGAATCAGTTTCCAGTCTTCTTTACGTGCGTTCGGGTAGTACTCTTTCAGCGCCGCAAAGCGGTCATCATCATTCAGCATTACCTGACCAATCAGGTATTTTACCAGGTCAAAGTTGTCGATGCCAACATGCGTCATCGGCATGATGTTGCTGGTGGTGGTCGCGCTCAGCAGATCGAACAGCGAACCGTTCTTCAGATACTTAGTAGAGAAGGTCGCGAACGGGCCAAACAGCACCACTTTCTTACCGTCGAGGGTACGTGAATCAATGTGGGGAACCGACATCGGTGGCGCACCCACAGAAGCTTGACCGTACACTTTTTCCAGGTGACGGTTAGCGATTTCTGGGTTTTCGGTCATCAGGAATGAGCCGCCGACCGGGAAGCCGCCGTAGTTGTCTGCTTCCGGGATACCGGTTTTCTGCAGCAGCTTGATCGCGCCGCCGCCCGCACCGATAAACACGTATTTCGCATCAACCGAGCGCTTATCACCGCTCTTCACATCTTTAATGGTCACGTGCCATGAGTTGTCGCCGTTACGCTTAAAATCAGTCACTTCTGCAGAGGTTTCCAGCTTGAAGTTCTGATCTTTTTTCAGGCTACCGATCAGCTGACGGGTGATTTCACCGTAGTTAACATCGGTGCCGACTGGCGTCCAGGTGGCTGCAACTTTCTGATTCGGATCGCGACCTTCCATCACCAGCGGAGCCCACTGCTGGATCTGCTGATGATCGGTAGAAAACTTCATGCCCTGGAATAGGGTGGTTTTCTGCAGCGCATCATAACGTTTGGTCAGGTACTCGACGTTTTTGTCGCCCCAGACGAAGCTCATGTGCGGCGTCGAGTTGATGAACGAACGTGGATCGTGCAATACGCCACGCTGCACCTGTGAAGTCCAGAACTGGCGCGAAATCATGAAGGATTCGTTGATTTCCAGCGCTTTGCTAACGTCGATTGAACCGTCTGCACGCTCAGGCGTGTAGTTCAGCTCCATGTTAGCCGAGTGACCAGTACCGGCATTATTCCAGCCGTTGGACGATTCCAGCGCTACGCCGTCGAGCTTCTCAACCATCAACTGTTTCCAGCCCGGTTGCAGCTCTTGCAGCCAGGTACCGAGCGAGGCGCTCATGATACCGCCGCCGATCAGCAGAACGTCAGTTTTTTCCGGTGCGTCTTCAGCACGTACCGCTGAAGAGACAAGCAGCGCTGCCAGCGAAAGGGCAGACACGATCTTTTTGGTGTGAGTCATTCCAGTCCTACTTATTATGCAATGCAGGTGAACGTTAAAAATTCGGTTTGCACATTAAGAGATTGTTACGAAATGATTAACTTGTTTTTAGTTAATAAAGTATTGGTGTTAATTAATTAACTTACAAAAAAGAAAATAGCGTGAAATATAGGCAGAAGAGGAAATAAAACCGGGATAAACCGCTTAAGCAGCGCGGTTATTCTTTATATCGATAGACGCGACTTAGGTCAAATAAAACCCTCAGACAAATTCATTGATGAGCCGCTAACTAAGCCGCTATGAATGACGGCCCAACAAGATTCAAGGCGATTGTCAGTCGTTCTGCACATTTCATAAAACATCACTCCACGGAGCGTGTTCATTCCCCGCCGACAAACTGTATTACCCTAACGTCTCTAATGACTTGTTTTACACTTTCGCGTGGGCAACGACATGGTTAACAAAACACTGTATGAAAAGCTGATCGATCAGCATCTGGTTCGCAAGTTAGATAATGAAGGGCATGTGCTGCTCTACATAGACCGCTCGATTTTGAATGAATACACCAGCCCGCAGGCGTTTAGCGGCCTACGCGATCACCAGCGTCCGGTGCGTAATCCGGGCACCATTCTGCTCAATGTTGATCACGTTAACCCCACGCGTCCCGCGCGTGATGAAGCGATGACCGATGCCGGCGGGCAATTACAAGTTGATTACTTCCGGCAAAACGCCGCGCATTTCGGTATCGAACTGTTTGATGTGATGGACCCGCGCCAGGGGATTGAACATGTGGTGGCACACGAGCAAGGTTTGGTGATGCCAGGCATGGTGATTGCCGCTGGCGACAGTCATACCACTACCTACGGCGCGTTTGGCGCGCTCGGTTTCGGTATCGGCACCTCAGAAATCGAACATCTGCTTGCCACGCAAACCCTGATTTATCGCACCCTGAAAACCATGTTCGTCACGGTGAGCGGCGAGCTGCCGTTTGGCTGTTCGGCGAAGGACATCATCATGGCGCTGATCGAAGAGATTGGTGCTTCAGGCGCGACCGGTTATGCCATCGAATTTGCCGGTGCAGCGATTGAGGCGCTGAGCATGGAAGGGCGCATGACGCTGTGCAACATGGCGGTTGAGGCCGGAGCGCGCGGCGCGATTATTGCGCCGGATGAAAAAGTTTTTGCCTACATCGCGGGTAAGCCGCAGATGCCGACGGGCGCATTGTGGCAGCAAGCCCTCGCGGAGTGGCGTACGCTGCGCAGCGATGCTGATGCACAGTTCGACAGCCGCATCACCATCGACTGTAGCGATCTCGAACCCAAAGTGACCTGGGGGATTAGCCCGGATCAAGCCAGCGCGATTACCGGCTGCGTTCCCGATCCCGCGCAGGAGAAAGATGCGGTTAAACAGCAAACGCTGTGTACCGCGCTGAAATATATGGGACTGGAACCCGGCACGCCGTTAGCGGAAATTGCCATTACCCACGCCTTTATCGGCTCCTGCACCAACGGTCGCATTGAAGATTTACGCGCCGCCGCCGCGATTGTTGAAGGACATAAAATCGCGCCGCATGTGCGCGGGATTATCGTGCCGGGATCAACTCAGGTACGTCAGCAGGCGGAAGCAGAAGGTTTGGCCGCGATTTTCGTTGATGCCGGTTTCGAATGGCGCCAGTCGGGCTGCTCAATGTGCCTGGCAATGAATGAGGATGTATTAGCGCCCGGCGACCGTTGTGCTTCTGGCACCAACCGTAATTTCCCTGGCCGCCAGGGCGCGGGTGCCCGTACACACTTAATGAGTCCGGCGATGGTTGCCGCCGCCGCGATTGCCGGTCATCTGGTTGATGTCCGCCGTTTCATGACAGAAGAGGTTTAATATGGAAGCTTTCAACCACATAACAGGCACGCTCGCGCCGTTACCGGCGGCCAATATTGACACGGATGTGATCATGCCAAAGCAGTTTCTCAAAGGCATCGATCGTCAGGGTTTAGATCGTGGTGTGTTCTTCGATCTGCGCTTTTTGCCTGACGGCAGCCCGAATCCCGATTTCATCCTCAATCAGCCCGGCTGGGAAAAAGCCTCTTTCTTGCTGGTGGGCGCCAATTTCGGCTGTGGTTCCAGCCGGGAACACGCGGTGTGGGGGCTGAATCAGCTGGGAATTCGCGCCATTATTGGTACCAGTTTCGCCGGCATCTTTGACGACAACTGTCAGCGCAATGGCGTTCTGACGCTGGCGTTAAGCGCAGAAGATTATCAGCGCCTAAGCGAGGTGGCGAACGATCCTGCTAACAACCGCATTACCGTGTCGCTGGAAGAGCAGACCATCTTCTTCAATAATCAACGCATTGCGTTCTCGGTTAGCGCCTTAAAACGCGAAATGTTGTTGGGCGGTGGCAGTGCAGTGGACTGGACGCTGCAGTATGAAGCGGATATCGCGCAGTTTGAAGCACAACACTTTGCACAACGTCCGTGGTTCAAACGCGGCAATACAGTGAAGGATGAACAGCATGAGTGAGATAACAGCGCGCGGCGATTCACCTTTTATCGCAGGCTTTACGCTCAGCGATGTGCGTTTAGCGAACGGCATAACTTTGCGCGTCGCGATGGGGGGCGAAGGTCCACCTTTGCTGTTGCTGCACGGTCATCCGCAAAATCATCTGGCGTGGCGTAAAATTGCGCCGCAGCTGGCACAGAAATACCGTGTCATTCTGCCGGATTTGCGTGGTTATGGTGATAGCGACAAACCGCCGAGCGACGAGACGCATCGTCCCTACTCGAAACGGGTGATGGCAGAAGACATCAGCCAGCTGATTGATGCGTTAGATTTGGAACGCGTCGCCTTTGTTGGCCACGATCGCGGCGCGCGCGTGGGTCATCGCCTGGCGCTCGATCATCCGGAACAACTCTCCAGCTGCGTATTTGTCGATATTGCGCCAACCGCCACCATGTATGCGTTAACCAATAAAGAGTTCGCCACGCGTTATTTTTGGTGGTTCTTTCTGATTCAGCCTTCGCCATTACCGGAGACCATGATCGGTCACGATCCGGCTTTATTCCTGCGTAAGCACATTAATGGCCAATTAAAAACGCCTGGCGCGACGTCAGAGGAAATTTTTAACGATTATCTGCGCTGTTATCAAAATGAAGCGATGATTCATGCGGTGTGTGAAGATTATCGCGCGGCGGCCACCATTGATTTAGAACACGATGCGCAAGACAGCGATAAACGGATTGAATCGCCGTTATTGCTGTTATGGGGAGAGCAGGGCACGGTGGGGCAGCTCTATAACGTGGTTGATACCTGGCTAGATAAAGCGCGTCATGTGCAAGGCCACGCCTTACCTTGCGGCCACTCACCGCATGAAGAAGTACCGGAACTGTTTTTAAGCCAGCTTCAGCGCTTTCTGGATTCTGTGTTATAACCAGCAAAATTTCTCTAACGCTGTGATGGTTATGAAGATACTGCTTGCCGGGAAGAGTTATCAGAAGCCGCTGCAGGGCTGGCCTTCGGTCGAAGATCTGTATGTGTTTATCAGCGTGGCGCGCTATGAAGGCTTTGGCCGAGCCGCCACGGAGCTGGGCCAGTCGCCATCGTATATCAGCAAACGTATTGCCATCCTCGAAAAGCAGCTGGAAACCCGGCTGTTTTTCCGCACCAATCGCGTGATGCGCCTGACGCCCGAAGGTGAAAAGGCGCTGGAGGGCGCGCTGCAGGTGGTGCACGAGATGGACGCTTTCCTGAATAACTTCCAGCAGTGGCGCGGAGAATTAACCGGCGATTTGACCGTCACTTGCTCATTTGGCTTTGGGCAGGATTATTTATCCGATGCGGTGGCAGAATTCATGACGCGCCATCCTTCGCTTAACATCAAACTGATTCTCACCGATCGCGATATCGATTTATTGCAATCAGGAACGGATGTGGATATTCGCGTGGGTGATGATGTCAATCACTCCTATATCGCCAGAAAACTGGCGTCGAATCGGCGTATTCTTTGTGCATCCGCCCGCTATTTAGCGCAATCGCGTCCGCTTGAGACGCTGGATGATTTAATCGATCACAGCTGTCTTATCATTAATGAAAATAACAATACCTTTGGTCATTGGACCTTAACCGATGGCGATAATAAAATCGTTTGTCGGCTGAATAGCCATTACGCATCGAATAGCGGAAAAGTCATTCTCAACTGGGCATTAAAATCACACGGCATTGCATTACGTTCTGCCTGGGATGTGACGCCCTATTTGGCCGAAAATAAACTGGTGCACGTTTTACCGCAGTGGTATCAGGAAGCAAATATCTGGGCGGTTTATACCCAACGCGCTTCTGAATCACCGCGCATTAAGATCTTTATTGATTTTCTCGCTGATTACTTTGCAGAAAAAAGCCTGCCGAAGATGAAAGATTAAGAGTTAATACCCTAAATAATTCCAGATGCAGGAAGGCGGCAAGAACGCGAATCCCCGGGAGCTTATTTTAGTAAGTGACCGGGGTGAGCATACGCGGCTATCGCACCTGCAGCTTGAAGAATGACGGGGATTAGCCATAAGCCACTTTGCTATTGATATGATAGAGAGTCGCTGTGGCTGCCATAACATGTTGACCATCGTGCGCCGGTTCGTGTGACTCGACGTCGGTGATGTGATAACCCACCGCGCCAGCAGCAAGGGCTTTTTGCACGAAAGCGTCATTCAACTCTTCCATCGAGGTGGCCCAGCTGACGGACGTAAATCCTACCGGATGAATCGAAGAAAGTTCACGATGGGTTAAATCAGCGCGAATTAAAACGGGTTTAACAGATTGCGGTGTAAAAATAGAAATTACGTCATTAATTAATTGTTTCATGGCCATTCTCCTCGGAAATAATAGCTGAGCCAATGGCTAAAGCTGCGAATTGTTCAATTGTTGATAAAGCGCTTCACATTCCCTCAATGCTCACGGCAGGTGATGATTGCCGGTAGAGCTAATAAACACCTTTTGAGGTTAAGCGTTTTAGCTTTAATTGCTAATTAGATGTTAAGAAATCTTCAGCCACAACTGACGCAAAGTCTGCGAATATTTTTGCATCTGGTTACATATGGCGGGTTAAAAAAACGGTCGCCATGAATGGCGTAATGACGGCCAGTGATGCACGTTATTTCCTCATCGAAGATTCGGTAGCGGCGCGATTTATCGCGCAATAAATTGCGCCGCTACGATGTGTGCGGATAACTATTTCTGCGTTAAAACTCGCGCTGCCCACCCAACTCGATCACCCGATTTGGTGGAATATTAAATTGTTCATGCGCACGTAACGCATTGCGCTGGCAAAAGTGGAAGATACCGCCTTTTACCCGCATCAATCCTTTGCGCTTTTTCATCACCAGCGTGTCGTGTGAAGTGAAAAATGAGGCTTCATTCACGGTGCAGCCAAATCCTTCCAGCCCGCATAGATGCAGGATTTCTGCCATTGACGGCGTTTCGCGCCAGCCATAATCAGCGGTGACTTGCCAGAACGACGGCGACAGCGGCTTGATGCTTAAACGCTTCTGATTGTAAACGCGCGGCGTATCGGTGGTGCGAATATGCAGCAGCACCACGCGCTTATGCAGCACACGATTGTGTTTGAGGTTGTGCAGCAGCGCCTGTGGAATCTCATGCTCTTTGCGCGCCAGAAAAATGGCCGTACCGGCGACGCGACTGGGTGGATTGGTCTCCAGCGACCGCACCAGCGCCAGCAGGCTGTCAGGATCGTTATTCAGTCTGCGGATCAGACGATTACGCTCGCTGCTCCACACCAGCATTAATCCCATCATACTCAGCGCCAGTAACACTGGCACCCAACCGCCAGAGAGCAGTTTCATTAGGTTGGCGCCGAATAACGGCACATCAATACTCAACATACACAACAGAAAAATCAGCGCCATCGGCAGCGGCCACTTCCAGTTACGCAGCGCCACCACGCCCGCCAGACAGGCCGTGATCACCATGGTTCCGGTTACCACGATGCCGTAAGCAGAGGAGAGCGCCGACGATTGTCGGAAGGCCAACACAATCACCGTCACCGCCACGAACAGCAACCAGTTGACTAACGGAATATAGATCTGACCGGATTCGGTATGCGAGGTGAAGATAATGCGCATCGGCGGCAGGAATCCCTGACGAATCGCCTGATGCGTTAAGGTATACACGCCGGAAATCACCGACTGGGCCGCAATCACCGTTGCCAGTGTCGACAGCACAATCAACGGAATCTGTCCCCAGGCTGGCGCGAGATTAAAGAACGGATTATTGAGAGCCTGCGCATCGGCGATGACCAATGCGCCCTGACCAAAGTAGTTGAGCACCAACGCGGGCATAGCGATCACCAGCCAGGCCAGCCGAATCGGTGCCTTGCCTAAATGCCCCATGTCGGCATACAGCGCTTCCGCACCGGTTACCGCCAACACCACCATGCCGAGCGCAGCGAACGACAGCGCTTTGTGGCTGAGCAAGAACGTCAGCGCATAAGAAGTATTGAGCGCGTAAAGCACGTCAGGATTGAGCAAGATGCCGCGAATGCCTAACAGCGCAATCGAAACAAACCAGACAAACATCACCGGCCCGAATACCTTACTGACCTTTTCGGTGCCATGTTTTTGAATCATGAACAGTAAGGTAAGAATCACTACCGCCAGCGGCACCACATATTTGCTCAGCGCCGGAGAAACCACTTCTATGCCTTCAATCGCTGATAGCACAGAAATCGCCGGCGTGATGACGCCATCACCGTAGAAGAACGCGCCGCCGATTAATCCGGCCAGTACAATGATGTGGGCTGCCTTCGGGCCAACATGCTGGCGAGCCAGTGACATCAGCGTCAGCACGCCGCCTTCACCATCATGGTCGGCACGCATCACGAAGCAGACATATTTCAGCGTCACGATCAGCGTTAAGGCCCAGAAAATCAGCGACAGGAAACCCATCACCGCCGTGGTTGACACCGCGCCATTAGGTAAAATTGAAAGGCACTCTTTGAGGGTATACAGCGGGCTGGTGCCGATGTCGCCAAACACGATCCCCGCAGCCGCCAGCATGCCCGCAGGCAAGGACTGTTTTTCGCTCTGACTCATAAATTTCCTGTTGATGATCAGGTTTGTGGCTAATGAGGGCGAACATACCTGTTTGCGACCTGAGCGAACAGGGGGCGGCGAATTAATAGACAGCATTTTTACGCCGCAGGTCGATATTTTTACGCCATTTTTATATCGCCGCTCATTTTATGATCTGAGCGTAGCTGATTAATCAATGAGGAAGTGAGAAGGATAAGTTATTGCGGAGGGCGGGAAGTCAAGGAAGCCGCGCAAGGTCAGTTTGCGCGGCCTTTTTAGTGGGCGATTACCAGCCTTTAATAATATCGCCTTTGTAGATTTCGTTGGCTTTATCTAACACTTCCTGCGACTGGAAGGCCTGTTTCAGCTTCTGCACATTGGCGCTGTCTTTATTATCATCACGTGCCACGATGGCGTTAACGTAAGGCGAGGCTTTGCCTTCCATAAACATGCCATCACGCGAGGCGGAGAGATTAACCAGCGCGGCAAAATTGTTGTTGATGATCGACACATACACCTGCGGATCGTCCAGCGTGCGCGCCAGCTGCGGCGTATCGACTTCCACGATTTTCAGCTTCTTCGGATTATCGGTGATATCCAGCGTGGTCGGCAGCAGGCCCGCTTCCGGCTTCACTTTGATCAAACCCTGCGCCTGCAGCAGCAGCAGGCTGCGGCCCAGCGTGGTGGCTTCATTGGAGATGGTCACGGTGGCGCCATCCGGCAGCTCTTTCAGCGACTTAATCTTGCGAGAATAGCCAGCGATCGGGAAGACAAAGGTGTTAGTGACCACGGCAAAGTGGTAACCGCGCTCTTTTGATTGCATCTCAAGATACGGCAGGCTCTGGAAGGCGTTAGCATCAACATCTTTATTGAACAGCGCTTCATTCGGCTGCACATAATCATTGAAGGCCACCACATCGACATCCAGCTGATATTTGTCATGCGCAACTTGCTTCACGGTTTCCCACAACGCCTGATCAGGTCCGGTATTAATGGCCACTTTGATTTGATTTTCATCATCTTTATTACAGCCACTAAGCAGTGCGACGGACGCAGCCAGCAGCGTCGTGAGTAAAATTTTCTTCATTGCCCGGATCCCCTCTTAACGTAGGAAACGGACTATAGTGGATATCTAGACGTCTGTACATCCATCGGCGGTGCGTTTGCTTACAATTCGATCAGCCATCCCTTTTTATTGCAGGCAGGAGAGATATCTCTCCGCCGACTGCCGGACGACATGTTGCGCATGCGCGAGGATTTCACGATGCTCAAACGCACCGTAAATCTGCTCAAACGTTAGGGGGGCAAGGCGATGCAGGATGTCGTTCACCGTCGCCGCCGACAGCGGCAGCATATTCGGGTAGCTCCACATAAATGACACGGCATTAGCGCCCGGCGTAACTTGCACAATATCGCCGCTTAGCAGCACGCCGTTGCCGTGCGACCAATGCAACACGCAGCCGCCGGAGAAATGCCCGCCCAGGCGTATCAGCTTCACCTCGGGCACAATTTCCTGCTCATCATTCTGCCAGAGTTTGATATGCGGGCTATCACGCATAATCCATTGGCTGTCGTTAGCGTGCAGATATATCGGCGCATCAAATGCCTCCGCCCAATCTTGCATGCAGCTGTAATAGTGCGGATGGGAAATAGCGATGGCGTGAAGGCCGCCGAGAGCCGTCACGATCGCCTGAGTGGCGTCATCCAGGTTAGCGATGCAATCCCACAGAATATTGCCGTGCGGCGTGCGCAGCAGAAACGCGCGTTGATTAATCGCAAAGGCAGGCACCGTTTGCAGGCTAAATAAGTTGGCGTGATGCTGCTGCCATTTATTGCGATGCGTGCTGAGCAGGCTTTCCAGTGACATCCATTGCTGTCCAGCGGGCGGTACAAATTGCCGCTCGTCTTCACATATTGTGCAGCGATCAATGATGACGCCTTGATCATCATAAGAGGTGCTGCATGCCGTGCAGACTTTGATCATAGTGAACTCCGTGATGGGTTCCGCTAACGGATAAATTCCTATCAGGAGGATAGCAGTGCTTACTCAGATAGTATGTGTTGCAAGCAATGCATTTGAGTTGAAAAAGATAAGGGCGCATGACCCTTTATCAACATGGGCGCGATTAAAGCAACGCTGGAATACTGGCGACTGGGAAGAAGAACTTCAGTTCGTTATCTTCAGGCAGTACTCATGGTTGCATTTACATTGGAGCTTTTCACTGTTGCGGCTGCAGCTGATAAATCCACGCCGTTAAGTGGTCTCCATCGCTGGTGGTGACATCAACGGTCACCCGATCGTAGCCCTCTTCAAACTCATCCAGCATCGGCCAGTGCGGTTCAAGTTGCTCAGAGATGAACAGATAACCTGGCACCTGTGGCCCATTTTGCTGCAAAACGATGCCGGGAAAATCGGCCGCCGCGCCCCAGCCACGCGCGTAGAAGGTCCCGCTAACCGATCCGGCTAGCCATTCACCGCCGATACTTTCCAGAATATGCGCATTGGCGTGGCCTGGCTGCAGTGTTCCATAGACAAATAAACGTTTCATTTTCCCTCGTAAATTCAAGCAAAACAGTCACTCTAATCGTCTGCAGGATTGATGTCATGCGCAGTTAAACGCCAGCACAACACCGCCCAATATGCGATGTGCAAAGCAATGAAAGTGGATATTCTGAAGCACCCGCGATCAGAGGTAAAAGATCAATGTTGAATAGTTCGAGCATTTCTCGCTGCAATATTAAAAGCTATCCGCAATCGACGCAGTTTGATGGCAAAAGGTTTAACAATAAGGTTCCACGCCAGCAGCTGGGATTGGGGAAATTCATTAAGCTGTTCTGGGATTTCACCTTTAACAAGCCGAAAAATACCGTTCCGGATGACGCACTTCCGCTGATCAAGCTTGACGCGCAGCAGCTTGACGCCGCCGCGAATAATAGCGTTTATCGTCTCGGACACTCTTCATTGCTGTTTAAAATGCAGGAAAAGTATTGGCTAATCGATCCGGTATTTACTGAGCGCGCATCGCCATTTAAACGCTTCGGACCGAAACGCTTCCAGCCAACGCCCATTCAGCTGGAAGCGTTGCCGCCGATTGAAGGGATCATTCTTTCGCATGATCATTACGATCATCTGGATTATCACACCATCATGCAGCTTAAAGATCGCGTGCGTTATTTCCTGACGCCGCTCGGCGTGGGCGATCTAATTACCTCGTGGGGCGTAGCGCCGGAGAAAATCACCCAGCTGGATTGGTGGGAGTCCAAAAATATCGCGGGTATTCAATTTGTCGCAACACCCTCCCAGCATTTTTCCGGACGCGGCATATTTGATGGCAATAAACGTTTATGGTGCTCATGGAGCATCATTAGCGAGGAATTTCGCCTGTTCTTTGGCAGCGACTCGGGTTATTTCGATGGGTTCAAACAGATTGGCCATAAATTCGGTCCTTTCGATATGGCGTTTCTGGAAAATGGTGCTTACGACCGCCGCTGGGCCGACATTCACATGCTGCCGCAAGACACGATTAAAGCCTTCTTAGATCTCAACGCGAAATGGCTATTCCCGATTCATAATGCGACTTTCGATTTGGCGTTTCATCCATGGAACGATCCGCTTAATCAAATCGTCGCGTTAGCGCAGCAACAGCAGGTAAAACTGTCGATGCCGAAAATTGGGCAGGGCGTGCAATTTTTGCAGCCGCAGGTAGCGGAAAAGTGGTGGTAAAAGCGCAACCCGATTGCCAGGCAATCGGGTTATTGGGTGAGTTCGTCGTAGAGATTACGCAGCCGCGTGCGTAAAAACAGTACCGCTTTGTGTTTACGCGATAACAGTGCCTGTACGCTGCAACCGCTCTCCTGCGCCAGTTCGTTATAGCTGTAACCGAGCAGTTCGGTTTTCTCGAACACCTCACGCTGCGCGTCGGGCAATTCCGCTAATGCTTCCTCTAGCTCTTCCCACAGCAGCGCCTTGAGATACTCATCTTCAGGCGTTTGCGGCACGCCAAATAAGGTTTCGGCCAGCTCATCTTCAGGAAAATCGCCATCTTCGCCGCCGCTGAAAAAATCGGCCAACGGCAGCTCACGCTTTTTCCGCGCCCGATCGGTCATTTCATTGCGCGCCGCGCGGAACAGCCAGGCGGCGACATTCTCCACCGGCTGCTCCAGCTGCATCAGTTTAAACGTGACTTCCTGCAAGATATCGTCAGCATCATCACGCACTGCGGTACGACCGCGGATAAACGCTTTCAGCTTAGTTCGACAGGCGGTGATCGCCGACATCAGCAGTGAATCCTGCGCCATCACAACTACTCGGCATCGCTGGGTTTGGCAGTATTCGCCTCTGGCTGCGGACGATCGCCGCGATCATCACGACGATCGTGCCAATCGCAACGTCCGTGATGTCCACGGTGATCAAAGCGATCGCGGCGATGCTGCATAAACTCTTCACGCTGCTCCGGCGTCATTTGCATCCAACGCTCGTGCATGCGACGACGCGCCATGCCGAACATGCCAGGACGAAAACCTAAGCCACCAAACAGAATGCGGCACAGTGCCAACAATCCCAGCGCCTGCCAGAAGCCGATGCTTTTGACACCGACAATACCCGGCAGTAGCGCATTCCACAGCGACATCACCAGCAAACCAAGCGCAGCGATAATCACCGCACCCAGCAATAGCGGTTTCGCCAGGCGGTGTCCGCCAAAATGATCTCCACGATGGTGTCTGCGCATATCAAAATCTCTCATTGTTTGTTCCTCATTACATTAACGGATAATCGCTTGTGATGAGGTAGACGAATGAGCGGTGAAGATATTGCTAACTTTTTTTAAAAAAGAGCGTGCTGCCGTTTAAGACGTTCTGCGCTCACGCCAGAAAGCATAGCCACAGACGAGAATAATAAGCGCGGAGGTTAAGGTGTTAATGGACCAAAAGAGGTTTACCAGATACTCGCTAACCATATTCTGCTCTCCACCCGAAAAAGGCGGTGGGTTACTGATTTTAAAGGTAATGATCCACATTACGCTGACTATGACAAAGCGGCCAATTAACCAGGCGATGAGCGGCAGAATAAGTGAGTTAATTTTGCTGAAGTTAGCGTTACGCGTAAGTAATATGAAACAGCCCAACGGCAGCAAATCAGGCACTATATTTGTGGCATAGGAAACAAATAGCTGCCAGCCAGGGATCTCATAGTGTTGGATGACCTGCCACGACAAAATCACCTCGGCAAGTAATGTCCGATAGAGCAATAAAAAGCAAACCAATCCCCATATCGCTGCAATCTTGTATTTTGTGTACATCAGTTAACCATTCCTTAGTTATCGAGCAGGCTACTTTACCTTTATGCTGGATAATCAGTCACGGTTTGATGCCAAATCCTTCCCTGGATTAAGATCCTAATCACCGTTTCGCTTTATCGCGGCGCGGACGAATAACGATATCGGCAATTTGCGTATCCTCAGGACTGTCGACGATAAATCTGACCGCGCGCGCCACGGATGAGGCGTCGAGATACTCTTGCGGATTGATCGGTGCGTGGTTACCGGCGCGTGCGCGTGAAGCCTGATTCATCGGCGTATCGGTTGGACCGGGCGCAACTGTTGCCACGCGCACGCCATGCTCGCTCTCTTCGCTACGTAGCGCATGCGCCAGCGCTGTGAGGGCAAATTTTGACGCAGAATAGACCACGTGTCCGGCCAGCGCCAATGTGCCCGAACCGGAGTTGATAAACACCACTTTACCCTGAGATGCGCGCAGGGCGGGCAAGGTCACACGCGTGAGTTCAGCCGGTGCAATGACGTTAATATTTAAGTGCTGTTGCCACAGTTCTGGCGTAGCAGAGAAGGTAGTACTGAGAATTGATATGGCAGCCGAATGTACCAACACATCGACCCGCTCAAGCGTCGCGGCAAAGGCAGCCACGGCGGCAAAATCCGTGATGTCCAGCGTCAGTGGAATCACATTGGTTATCGACTCTAACGCCTGTAACGTTTGCGGATTACGTCCGATGGCATACACCTGATGATCGCTCGCCAGTAGTTTTACGGTTTCCAGACCAATGCCGCTGTTGCCGCCGGTAACAATCGCAACCGGTAATGTTGATGTTGTCATAAGTCCCTCTCTTGTCATTAATTTCAGGCTAAGGAAAACATCCTGTACAGGCAAATGCCTAAATTGACTTTGTTTATCCAGGTGCACCGTTTAGCGCACCTGTCCAGAGATTCACACCTTTGCTAGCGCACCAAACGTCTGCTTGCCGTTATTGAAGGTCGCCATCACCGGTGCGATGTGCGCCACGGCTTCGGCGGAGCAGCTGGCGTTGACTAACATCATCGTCGCCTTGTCTTGCGCTTTCGGCCATTGCCGCTCGCCCTCGCTGTTCAGCGGTAACACTTCGTTGGTGGCGATGCCTAACGCGCGGCTAAGTGAATACTCATCCGGGCCACGATACAGCTGCGAATAAACGTTGGCCTTTTCCAGCATGCTACCGCTGCCAAAAGGCTGCCAGTGATCGGCGATGGTGTCGGTGCCAGACCACACCGGTACGCCTGCCGCACGCAGCTGGGGCAAGGGCATGATTACGCGGCCAATCGGTACCGTGGTGGCGATGCTGAACTGATGCTCCTTCAGTTGCTCAATCATGGCGGCCAGTTCGTTACCCTGTAACGTGCCCAGTGCGAAGGCGTGGCTGAGGGTGACTTTGCCTTTCAGCTGCGGATTTTCCTTAACTGTTTTCAGCATATAGCGGATCGCTGCCACGCCGTGCGGTTCGGTTTCGTGCAGATGAATATCGATCGGTGCCGCAAAATCGAGCGCAATTGAAAACAGGGTATCCAGCGACTTCTCCATCGCGCCGTCAACGTTAGTGGGATCGAGTCCACCGACATAATGTGCGCCCATTTTCATCGCTTCTCGCATCATGCCTTCCACTTTTGAACGTAATAAACCGTGCTGCGGGAAGGCGACAATGTTGGCGTGAAAATCGTCGCGATGATGGGCAATCGCCTGCTGCAAGTGTTCCAGACCTTGTAACTTACTGACCGGGTCGATATTGCAATGACTGCGCGCTGCGCTGCTGCCTTTGGATTGCAACAGACCGATCAGCTTCTCGGCACGGATTTCAGAGGTGGGCACCAGCTCAGGCAAAATCTGCTCTTCCTGATGAATCATATCGATCACGCTGTGACGCGGCAGCGGCGCGCGCCAGCTTTCACCGTAGAACGTTTTATCAAGATGAATATGCATGTCACGCGTGGCGGGCAGCAGCAGATAACCGGCGGCATCCCACGTGGGCAGACTGCGACTGACACCCGCAGCATGAATGGCGGCAATGTTTCCGGCACTCACTTCGATGTCATACAAACCGGTGCGTGTGGCCGTAATTACCTCATTTTTGCGTATAAACGCCTCTTCCAGTCGCACGTTGCGCAGAAGATAGTGGCTGGCATCAATGCGACTGAGATTGACGGTTTGGCAAGTCTCGGCGGCGAGGGCGCCGCTGCTCATGCCGGCACTGAGTAAGGTGCCAGCTGCGGTAAGCTTCATGCCCGCTGATAGAAAATCCCGGCGATTTCCGGGAGATAAGATGCTCATGGCTAATTCTCCTTGTAGGGGAGAATTACCCTAAAATAGCCGCTTAGCGCGTGCTGCACTATTTTCCACTGCTAGCTATGGCAAAAACTAATGAGTCGAGTGATGGTTACCGTCCGAGATAATCCTCACCTGATGGTGTCCGGCTGCGCTGCTCAAGGTGATCTGGTCGGCGGCACAACGCTCATCATCCAGCCACAGTTGGTAATCCCCTGACGCACGCGTGATATCAATTTCATAAACGCCTTCACCCTCGCGATAGATCACTTTTGCGCCCGGCCACGCCGCCGGTAGACGCGGCCGCAGCTGCAGCTTATCGCCATGGCGGGTGATACCCAGCAGGCTCTCGATGATGAGCTGATAGGCCCAGCCCGCAGAGCCGGTGTACCAGGTCCAGCCGCCTCGGCCTTCATGATTCTCGGCGCTGTAGACATCGGCGGCCATCACATAAGGTTCCACCTTGTAGGTTTCTACATCAGCGGCATTCAGGCTGTGATTGATTGGGTTGATCAGCGCCAGCAGCGCCCAGGCGCGGTCGACCTGGCTCATTTCGGCAAATGCCATGATCGCCCACAGCGCGCCGTGAGTGTACTGGCCGCCGTTTTCCCGAATGCCCGGCAGATAACCACGGATGTAGCCAGGATTGGGGCCAACGCCGTTAAATGGCGGCGTCAGCAGCCTAATCAATCCGTTATCGCTATCGACCAGTTGACGATCGAGCGCCTGCATCGCCGAGGCAGATTTGGCTTGATCGCCCGCGCCCGACAGCACTGACCAGCTCTGGGCGATGGCATCGATACGGCACTCGGCGTTGCTGTGCGACCCCAGCGTTTCACCGCTGTCGAAGTAGCCGCGCAGAAACCATTCGCCATCCCACGCAACCTGGTTGAGCGCGGTTTTTAACTCATCGGCCTGGCGCTGACACAGGCTGGCGGTTTCGGTTTTCCCAAGGCGTTCTGAGAGTGCAGCAAAGCGGGTAAGCACGGTGTAGAGGAAAAAGCCCAGCCAGACACTTTCGCCTTTGCCAGCGATGCCGACCGCGCTCATACCGTCATTCCAGTCGCCAGATCCCATCAGCGGCAGCCCATGCTCACCAAAATTCAGGCCATGCTTGATGGCGCGTAACGCATGATCCCACAGGTTTTCACTCTGTTGGCTGATGTTCGGCAGGCTATACACCGATTCCTCCTCAGCAGGCAGAGGTGGCGCTTCGAGATAGGCAACCTGCAGTTCGAGTAGCGCCAGATCGTCCGTGGCGCTGATGTAATGACAAAGCGCAAAGGGGAGCCAGAGGTAATCATCCGAACAGCGCGTTATGACACCGCGTCCTGAAGGTGGATGCCACCAATGCTGCACATCGCCTTCAATAAACTGTCGCGAGGCACACAACAGCAATTGATCGCGCAGCAGCTGCGGTGCGGCATGGGTGAGAGACAGCGTATCCTGCAACTGATCGCGAAAGCCGAAGGCGCCACCCGACTGATAATAGCCGCTGCGTGCCAGTAATCGGCTGGCCAGGGTTTGATACAGCAACCAACGATTCGCCAGCAAATTCACCGCGCGATCGGGAGTAAACACTGCCACTTTATCTAACAGGCCGCGCCAATGTCTTTTGACTCTCTCCAGCTCGGCTTCCGCGCGATCGGTCGGCAGGAACTGCTGCATTAGCGCCAAAGCCGATCCGCTATCTTCTGCCGCGCCTAAAACAAAGACGAAGGTGCGCGTATCGCCATCAATGAGCGTGGTCAGCGTCTGCAGGCTGGCGCAGGGATCCAGGCCTGCACCGGTATTACCCGAAAGTCCGCGCGCTTGCATCATCGCCGGGTTACGCGTCGAGCCATTACGGCCGAGGCATTCAAGACGATTGCCGCTGAAGGCGATTTGATTGCCCGATGCGGCAAAGAACGCAGTGCGAGTCGAGCCAGCACTGACGTAAGGATTCACCGCAAGGATGGTGCTGCCAGACTCAACGTTCGCCGAGGAGGTCTGTACATGGCGTGCAGACTGGCTTACCAGTTCACCTAACACCCATTCAACGTAGCCGGTAATCGACATATAACGGGTTCTGCCGGATAGGTTGCTGAGCTGAATCAGGGTAATTTTCGCCGCATCTTCACCGGCGACAAAGGTGGTGACGCTGCTACAAATGCCTTGCTCCTGGTGCATAAAGCGGCTGTAACCCATGCCGTGCTGGGTTAAATAATCGCCTTTACCGCGTAGCGGTAGCGGCATCGGCGACCAGACATCGCCGCTCTCTTCATCGCGCAGATAAAAGGCTTCGCCCGAGGTATCGCTTACCGGATCGTTATGCCACGGCGTCAGCCGATACTCATGCGCATTTTCATACCAGCTGTAAGCCTGGCCACTTTCAGAGATCACGCTGCCAAACTGCTTGTTGGCCAGAACGTTACACCAGGGAGCAGGCGTCTGATGCTCCTCAGGCAACAAAATATGATACTCGCTGCCATCCGCGTTATAGCCGCCGGTGCCGTTAAACAGCTGCAGGGTGTCAGGCAGCGTGAGGCTGACGGGCGCAGGCGCGGCATGTTTAGCGGGCAGGAAGTGAGCGGATGGCGGCGTGGGCTGAGGTTTTAATAGCACCGTGAGCTGATCGGCTAAACTGCCGTGACGTCCTTCCAGCACCACGGCCGCCACGCTGAGTAACAGCGTGATGTCCTCAAACACCAGGTGATCGCTTTGGCGGATGAAGATGCCGCCAGGTTTGTCGGTGAGCTGCTGGACATCTCCGCTGGCAATCATCTTAACCAACTGGTTTTGCAGCAGTTGCTGATAGCCTCCTTGCTCACCGTTGAGGATGACTAAATCCACCGTTAGCCCTTTTTGCCGCCAGTATTGATGCGCCTTAATCAAGTTACTTACCAGACTGAGTTGCGTACCGTTTTCAATGCGCACCAGCACAATAGGCAGGTCGCCCGACAGCGAGTGGCGCCACAAGGCGGTCTGGCCCAGACGATTCTGCAGCAAACGTTGACTGTCGCCGCGCATTTCAGGACTGGCAAAAATCACCGCGCTGGCGAGTTGGTTATACAAACTGGCATCTTCAGCGGCAATATTGAGCTGACGCAGCGCCACCTGGCTGTGCGACGCCGCCATTTCAAACACCCGATTGGCGTAGACGTTGTTGCGATACTTCTCAATCAGCGCCAGGCAGGCGGCACGCTGCTCGGTGACGCCATACAGCAGATCGAGCGTGATGGATTTACCGGGCCTGAGCTGAATTTTCTGGCGAATGGAGAGCAGCGGATCAAGCACCGATCCCGCACTGCCGCTGAGGACGCCGCCGGGCGCAACGGCTTGTGGATTGGCGGTGGTATTGCCACGGCCAATAAACTGCGCGCGATCGGTTTCATAGTGGGTGTCGCGCTCGCTCGCGCCATGAATCAGCAGGGCGTGAAACATCCACACCGGCTCGGTTTTGGCTTCGCGCGGACGGCGATGCGTTAGAATCGCCTCAAGCTCGGCAACAATCTCGGTCTGCACGAACAGGTTGCTGAACGCCGGATGCGCCAGATCGCTGGCAGCAGGCGCCAGCACCACTTCGGCATAACTGGTGATATCGATCTCGCGCAGCTGGCGTGAATGGTTGGTCAGAACCAGGCGGCGGATTTCCACATCATCTTCCGGTGATACCACCACATGCAGACGTGCGCTGAGGCTTTCACTGCGCGCCTCAAACTCCGCGCCGGCGTTGGTGAAACGCGCCAGATGCTGCGCCTGTGTAACCCCGCTCGGCTGGAATGTTGGGCTAATTACCTCGCCGGACTGGCGATCGCGGATATAGCAGAAGATACCATGCTGGTTGCAGGTGCCATCCGCGCGCCAGCGGGTTAACGCCAGCCCTTTCCACAGGCTATAGCCGGTGCCGGATTGCGTGACCATCACATGGTAATTGGCGTTCGACAGCAGTTGCAATTGCGGCAGATGCGCGGCCGCACCGCTAAATTCGCGCAGTTCGGGCGCGTCAGAGCGCGGCTTATTATCTGAATTGTCGACAAACTGACGACGCGGCGTATAGAGCTCAATGTCGTCCGGCACTCGCTCTTGCAGCAGTAAGTATGAGGACTGGAAGCGTGCACTCGACATGAAACGCGCCACCATCGGCGCATTGAGTAGCAGATGCGAAATCGCCAGTAATCCCATGCCCTGGTGATGCGCCATGTAGGTTTTAACGGCGACAAATTGCTGACCGCGCGCCAGCCGATGAGCAGTAAAGTCGAGCGCCTCATAAAATCCATACTTACCGCAGGCACCCATTTTTTTCAGCTTCATCAGGTTATCGATGGCCTGAAGCGGCAGCACCATTAACGCCAGCATCGATGCGTAGGGCGCAACGACATGATCATCGCTCAGGCCGCGCTTCAGGCCCAGTTCCGGCGTACCAAACGCTTTGTATTGGTAGTTCTGACTATCATCAAAGGCGGCGTAAGCCGATTCTGACACCCCCCACGGAATCTGCGCGGCTTCGCCAGAGGCGATTTGTTGCTTCACTGCGGATAAGGCCATTTTTTCCAGCAGCGTATCCGGGTACACCGGCATCACCAGATGCGGCATCAGGTACTCGAACATCGATCCGCTCCACGACATCACCGCCGGTTGGTTATCAAGCTGCGTGAATAAACGGCCCAATACGAACCAGCTTTTTACCGGAAGCTGATTGGCTGAGATCGCATAGTAGTGTGTAAGCCGCACTTCGGAGGGGAAAAGATCATAGCTGCCTTTATCGAGCAGGCCGCTGTCGAGGCTATAACCGACGCTGAGCAGCGCGGTGCTCTCAACATAGAGAAAGCGGAAATCCATTTTGGCGTGATCGTCCAGTCGACCTTCCAATTCCAGTAAGGTCGCCATACGTTCCCGCGCCGCCCACATCACCGGAGCCGATTGCTGCGCGTCCAGCTCAGGATAATGCGTACCTAATTCGCTCAGCCACAGAAGTGAAGGCAAGGTGGCAGGCAGCGTATGTTCAGGAGTGATCCAGCTGAAAAACAGCGCCCACTCTTGCTGAAAATCGAGAAGCTGACGGATGAACAATTCAAACCATTTCACCTGCAGCGGCGGCATCTTCATCTGCGCCAGCAAAATTTCACTCAGCGTAATCAGGGCGGAGAGTTGATGAGTGATGGCAGCAGGTGCAGCCTGTTGCAGCACCACAAACTGTTCGGCCACTTCATCCCAGCGGTCATTGCGTTCGGCACCGAGCTGCGTTTTAGCCAGTAACAAGGTGTCGTTTAAGCCAGCCATGATTATCGCCAATGACAGCAGCGGCTGCTGTTTCCACTGCGCCAGTCCAGCCTGCAAGGTTGCCAGATGCGCCGCAAGGTTGCCGCTGTCCACGGTGGAGACGTAGCGCGGCTGCAGCGGTTTAAGCGTGTAGGTGTCATACCAGTTGTAGAGATGCCCCCGAAAATGCTCCATGCGATCAAGACTGTCGAGCGTGGCGAGGGTGCGCGAAATCACCTGTTTCTGCATCACGTAACCAAAATCCCAGGCCGTTAACGTGGCAAGCAGTGACAGGCCAATATTGGTTGGCGACGTGCGGTGCGCCACGGTGGGCTGCAGCACCTCCTGGAAATTATCCGGCGGTAAGTGGTTATGCTCGGCGGTGACGAAATCTTCAAACCACGCCCAGGTATGTCGGGCGCTAGAACGTAAAAACTGCTGCTGCTCAACCGAGAGCTTTTTCTGGCGGGCTTCGGCCGGTTTACTTAAGCGCCATAACAGCCACGGTGTTGCCAGCCAAAGCAGTGCCAGCGGCACGACCAATGCGGTCAATGAGGGGTTAAGCAGGACGGTCAAAAGTGACAGTGCAACGCCGGCCAGCGGATTAATCCACATAGCGCGATAGAAATGACGCAGGGTCGGGACATTTGCGGCACTGCCAGCCGAGGCGCTTTTCCATTCATTCAGAAATTGCCCGCTCACGTTGAGTCGCCACAGCGTGATAATAATCGCTTTCAGCGACCAGTAACTTTCATGCGGTATGGTCGCCAGGGTGAGTCCCGCTCTGCTCAGTCGCGTCAATGCATCGGTGGCGAGGATAGATAAATGATGTTGCCAGGCGCGCTTTTTACTTTTGCGCATGCCCTCAATGCCCAGCGCCAGAATACCAGGTAGTAGCAGGAAGAGGACAATACAACTGAGCCAAAACAGGGGATTAGCTACAGTGGTGAAGCTCAGGCAGATCAGCATCAGCAATGCCGGTGCCACCAGGCTACGTCGCAGGTTATCGAACAATTTCCAGCGCGAAAGCGCGCTGAGCGGATTAGCCTGATGGCCGCCATCTTCAAGACGCACCTGCAGCCGCAACCAGTTAAGTAGCTGCCAGTCACCGCGCACCCAGCGAAAACGGCGCGCGACATCGCTCAAATAGTTGTCAGGGTAATGTTCATACAGCACCACATTGC
Organism: Pantoea nemavictus; assembly: GCF_037479095.1. Lineage (NCBI taxonomy): Bacteria > Pseudomonadati > Pseudomonadota > Gammaproteobacteria > Enterobacterales > Erwiniaceae > Pantoea > Pantoea nemavictus. The sequence goes on from NZ_JBBGZW010000002.1 coordinate 91,418, forward strand.
TGACCACGCCGGATCGCGCATAACAGCCCTCAAGCAGGTCATGACTGAGCACCAGATTTTCCGGGCAGGTATTACGCGTCGCGCGCGAAAACGCTGCCACATCATAGATTCCCTTGCCGACAAACGAGCCTTCGCCAAACAGATCCTGATAGATATCTGATGACATTGAGGAGTAAGCATCATTTCCGGGCACGCTGCTGGAAAGGCGCGCGTAGAGGCCTTGCCCGAACGGTGGAATCTCTTCCGCCAGGCGCGGCTGAAGAATGGCATAACCTTCCACCACGCGGTTTAAGCGCTCATCGAAAACGGGGGCATTCAGCGGGTGCGCCATGATGCCAATTAGCTTGTGGGCGGTTTCACGCGGCAGGATAGTGTCGCTGTCGAGGGTGATGACGTATTTCACCGTGCGCATTTGCGCCTGATTGGCACCGACGATGACGTTAAACATCTCCGCTTCACCCTGCAGCCAGCGATTCAGCGCATGCAGTTTGCCGCGCTTGCGCTCGTATCCCATCCATACGCCCTGCGACGGGTTATGTACCCGATTGCGGTGCAGCAGGGTAAACAGCACATCGTGGTTGGCTTTACTGCTGTAGCGTCGGTTCAGCGCCTCAATTTTCAGCACCGCATAGCCAATGACTTCATCATCCTGCACCTCATGTTCGGCCACGCTGTCGGTGAAATCGGCCAATAGCGCAAACGAAATGTTGTCGAGGGCATTGCCGAGATAGCTGGTTTCCAGCGAGCGTAACAGGGTATCCGTGCCGGTTTTTGTGCTGATCAGACAGGGAATCACCACCAATGTGCGGTCGCCATCGGGCACCGCCTGTTCGAAATTGAGGCGTGGCAAAGGAACCGGATGGCGGGTGCGTGTCGTGACCTCGCTCAGCAGCTGCAGGGCGAGCTGACTGCTGATTAAGATCACCGCTGGCACTAATAAGATCCACAGCACCACAGACATACCGGCGTGATGGGTGACCAGCAGTGTTTCGGCGCTAAAGGCAGTGGTGAGTAGCGTCAGGCTGCCTAACCAGGAGAGAAGCGGCGTCTGACTCAGGTGATGGCGTGCCTGACTCAGCAAGGAACTGCGCGGCTGCAGCTGTTGCTCAAGCTGCGTGCGCCCTTTATCCAGCAAGAAATAACCGATATGTTGCTGGCGCGGCGGCAATCCAGCCTGACGACACAGCGTCAGTGCCTGATTGGCGACGGCAAGCTCATCAAACTGGCTCTGTCGCGCCAACTCCTCTATCACATGGCGATATTGATCGCGGCTGTCAAAGTGCATCTGCGGATAAATCCCCGCCGGATCCTGCACCAACACCTGTTCCACCAGACTCAGCGATTCAACAAAATCCTGCCAGTTGATTTCACCCAGCTGACGGAGTCCGGTAATACTGTTGCTGACGGAAAGCTGGCTCAGCGACAGCTGGCGGTTAAATTGTTCAATCACATCCGCGGTATTACGGCCGGTATTAAGCAGATGTTGTTCAACCCAGGTTAGCGCCAGTGAGTGATTCTGGCCATTGAGCTTGCGCGCCAGTTCAGCGACAAAGGCTCCGGACAACTGCTCATTTTTGTGCGCCATCTCAGCAATTACCTGAATGACGCGGGTGGCATCTTTGGCCGAATGATGAACGATCTCATCAATCCACGCACCCGCCTGGCTTCTTTCCAGATGAATTTCGGCTACGCCCTGGGCAATGCGCGCCAGGTTATCGAGTAATGCAAAGCGCAGCATGGCTGGCAGCGCCCAGAGCTCACCCATTAGCAGCGGGGTAACGCGCTGATAGGCCTGAATAAAGCGTGATAACACCGCCGATTCCAGACGACCGTCGCTGTGGCTGATCATCTCATCAGCAATCGCCTGAATGCGCAGCGTGTGGCTAGGTTCAGTCAACGCGGGCAATCCCTGACCAAATTTGGTCGGCAGTAGTTGGCGCACCATGCGAATCTGCTCTTCGATAATATAGAAATTATCCAACAGCCATTCGCCGGCAGGCGTCAGATTACGCTTATCACCGGTACTTAATATTTCCGCACTTTTTATCAGCGCCTGCTCGTTCTCTGCCAGACGTTGCAATAATTTATAACTTTTCTTCGCTGTAGAGAGGTGATGAGTTTTTGCTAATCGCGCGCCATAATTTTCCATTTGCTGCTCGGAAAAAACATCTGGCCGGTTCGCCTGATAAATGCCGCTTTCATGTAAAAATTCAATACTGGTACGTTCCGTTGCCGGCAGCGTACTACTGTTTATGATCAACCCGGTGGGAAGTTTATTTTTCATAATGGCATCACAAAAAAAATCCAATGGATTATAAAAGCCAACACTATCAACAGGAAATTGACGGCATGAGGGAAGGTGAGGGAAATTAATGATTCTATTGGAAGTATAGCGTTAAATGCATTTAACGTCTGGTTTAAAAAGTAAAACTAAATTTAAAACATTTAACTGAGCGTATTGATGGAGTTGAGTGGTTTTAATCTTAACGTAAAGGGTTTGTCGGCGTGAAAAAAATCTGGTGTGTTAGAATGAGTTATCTGAAAAAGGAAAATAATTATGAGCTGGTTAAACCAATTTTTAGAAACGCTGGGACGCCGCGAGGTAAAAGCGCAATGTCCAGTGTGTAAAAAGTTTTGCTCACAATCCTCAATCAAACAAGCACGCGGTCAGGCAATGTTGTGCCCGCACTGTAAATCGTTATTTATCATGGAAGAATAAATATTATTGCTTCGTCACTTCTGCATGTTAATCGATGAAATGATTCGGCCTGGTATTCAAAATATTGATGAAAAGGTTAAAGCTATGCGCCATATCCTTGAATGGATTGATTTAAATGAACAAGCACCAGGCTATAAGCAGGAGTGTATTGTGCAATTTGAAAGCGGCGAAGTGCAGGGCGGCTGGCTGTATGGCGGCCAGTCGCGTAGCGGTGAGCATATTTTTCTTGAATCGCATGCTGAGTATGAAGTGAGTATGGATGTCGCTTTCTGGATGTCACTGCCACCTGCGCAACCAGAGCAGTTAGCGGCTTTTCCTCCAACGATATGAATATAGTGAAATAATTATTTATCATATTCGATAAATGCACGCTGCGCTTCAGCCTTGTCGACAAATTGAAATGATTGCGGATGTATTAATTTCTCATCACAATACCAAATGTCATTTATACGTTTAAACTTGTCACCCTGATGAAATGATTGATCATTGTCTAAACGCATTACGGCATATTTACCGCTGGTAAAGGCAACTTCATACAAAGAAATTAAACTGAGTGACGATAGAGATCGTTCATGAACGATCTCGCAGCACAGTTCAGGAATGCTACTCTTTTTCATTGTTTCGTCTCCAGATTCGCTTTACCTAAGTCTGGCAATAATTTTAATAATGTGGCGAGTTTATTTTTCAGGCTTCGCTTGTGAATTAACAATTGTTAACCATGATTAAGTCAGGCTTATGTGCCAGCGGGAATGAAGATTATCCCGCACCCACAATTTTATCTGACGATTTAAACGATTATAAAAGGTAATAATATGACGATTAAAACATTACAAGATCTGTTCGTGCATGATTTATCCGATATTTATAGTGCAGAAAAACAGATCACTAAAGCGCTGCCAAAAATGATTCGCGCGGCGACCGACCCCAATCTTGTCGCTGCGTTTAAACAGCATCTGGAAGAGACGCGTGGCCAAATTGAACGTATTGATCAATTGGTTGAGCTTACCGAAGGTGTGCAGATTAAACGCATGAAATGCCATGCGCTGGAAGGATTAGCCGAAGAGGCGCAGGAAATTATTGATGAAGTTGAACAGGGCCCGGTGAGAGATGCTGGCCTGATTGGCGCGGCGCAAAAAGTCGAGCATTACGAAATCGCTACCTACGGGACGTTACGCGCATTAGCGCTGAAACTCGATTATCAGGATGCGGCTAAGTTGCTGGGTGAAACGCTGGAAGAAGAAAAAGCCACCGACGAAAAACTGACGCTGATTGCTGAAGAGCAAGAGTGATTTTAGTGAAAGATAGCTTGCCTTACGCACCTCTGCGTGAGGCTTCTTGCCTTAGATAAAACCCTCGACGCTCCTAACATCGCATGCTGCTAATGACAGCCCTCTCATTGACTCTATCTATGTTCCATCTCCGCTACTTGCGCGATCGTAACGGCATTACTGGGCATATCCTTATTTCACGTGTTAAATAAACTTCCGGTAAAGCCTGATTCAGATCAAGGTATGGCAACAGCGGGTAGCCTACTTTACGCTTCGTAAAGAAATGTCAACCCGGTTGGCACGCAATGACTACGGGAGTGAGAAAAGTGATCAATACAAAATTTTTACGGGGTGCACTGCTGCTGATGGCGATTATTGCAGTTAGCCCGGCACAGGCTATCAGCGCTGCGCATCGTTCTGCCCTTGAACGTTCGGGATGCGACATGCAAACAGAGGCAACCTGGTGCGATATTCACAAAACCAAAGCGCAAAATGAGGCCAATCGTCCTGCTGCTGAGCAGAAAAAAAATACGCAGGAAGCTGAGCGCCCCAAGATCGTTTCCTTTCTGGAATCACGTGTTGTGGCACAACCTAAAGCGCGTGCTTTTGCGGCACTGGTGGAACAGGGTTTCATGCGTGAAAATGATGGCGATTATTTCAAAATTACCGATCGTTCAGCGTGGCACGTGTTGATGACATTCAACGCGGATGGCAAGGTTGCTACCGCAACGCTCAAGTAAGTACCCAAATTCTAATCAGCCAGTTGAAAAATTCGGTTGCGAATTAATGCGTTAATAACTCACTTAATCTCAGTATGCTAATCCTTATTTTCTAAAGCTCAATTCAATTACTGCTGTCGGAACTAAGGATTTACATGCCTGCTAAAGAACACGCCTCCGAGCCCAAAACGTTTTTACGCGCAGGGCGCTTCTTGCTGATGCAGAAACTATTGCGCCGCGATAAAACGCCTGTCGCATTACTGTCATTGGCGGCGCTGGTTGGAATGTTAACCGGGCTGGTGGGGGTTGCCTTTGATAAAGCGGTCAATTATGTGGTGCAGATGCGATTGAGCTTGCTTGATGGCCTGAGCGGCAGTCCGATTCTTACCTTTATCGGCGCTTTTCTGTTATCAGCAATACTTGGTGGAATAGGATATTTTCTGGTGAGACGTTATGCGCCTGAAGCCGGTGGCTCAGGAATACCAGAAATTGAAGGCGCGCTGGAAGAGCTTCGTCCGGTGCGCTGGTGGCGAGTGCTGCCGGTTAAATTCTTTGGTGGGATGGGCGCATTAGGTTCTGGCATGGTATTGGGGCGAGAAGGACCAACGGTACAACTGGGCGGTAATATCGGCGGCATGTGTGTCGATCTCTTCCGCGTTCGCTCGTCTGAGTCGCGGCATACATTGCTGGCAACCGGTGCCGCCGCGGGTTTATCAGCGGCTTTCAATGCGCCTTTGGCCGGGATTCTTTTCATCATCGAAGAGATGCGACCACAGTTTCGTTATAGCCTGATTTCAATCAAAGCGGTGTTTGTCGGCGTTATCGTATCCAGTGTTGTCTTTCGTATCTGTAATGGCAATGAAGTAATCATCAATATCGGTCAGTTACGGGATGCCCCAACCAATACGCTTTGGCTCTATCTGGTGTTAGGCGCGTTGTTTGGTGGTGTTGGCGTGGCTTTCAATCGCGCCATTTTTCTCGCGCAAGACCAATTTCAGCGATTACATAAAGGGCGCATTGCATCGTGGGTAATGTGGGGGAGCTTGCTAGCCGGCTTCTGTGGTTTAATTGGCCTCGTGCTGCCGCAAGCGATTAACGGTGGGGTTACATTTATTCCGGAATTCTCCAGCGGCAGTTACAGTGCGCTGGCACTGTTTGTTGTTTTTGCTCTGCGTACGCTAATCACGATTTGCTGCTTCTCCTCCGGGGCTCCCGGCGGCATTTTTGCACCGATGCTGACATTGGGCACCTTATTAGGCACCTGCTACGGGCAATTATGTATGCAGTGGTTGCCTGGCTTGCAGTTGGAACCGGCAACGTTTGCCGTGGCCGGTATGGGCGCACTGTTTGCCGCTTCGGTTCGCGCTCCGCTAACCGGTATTGTGCTGGTGCTTGAGATGACCAATAACTATCAGCTGATTTTGCCGATGATCATTACCTGTCTGGGGGCAACATTAGCCGCCCAATTTTTTGGCGGTAAACCGCTCTATTCCTCATTACTCGCCCGCACGCTGGCGAAGACAAAGCAGGTTGAAGGTTAAGCTTTGTAAATGCTTTGTTTATGCTGACCAAACTGTTCGCCCAGCCAGACTGAAAACGCCGTCATGGCGGCGCTTTCGCTGCGCGACTGCAATCGCGTAAGCCAATAGCTTCCCAGATTGATCTCCGCATTAAAGGGGCGCACCAGCCGTCCGGTTTGCAGCAAGTGACTGAAGATGTTCACCGGCGCTAACGCTACGCCGGCTTCCTGCATCGCCGCTTCAATCATGGTTAACGACGAATCAAAAATCATCACTGGATGAGCGGGAGAAGGCGGATGCTCGTTGATGCTTTGCAACCATTGGCTCCACTCATCACGGCGAAAAGATCGCAGCAGGGTGAATTTGTGCACATCAGCAGGTTGCTGCAACTGCCGGGCGATGGACGGGCTACACAACGGTGACAACGGGGCGGGGCAAATACACTTAGCCTCGGTGCTGTGCCACGCCCCGCTGCCAAAGCGAATGGTGTAATCGTGACCTTCTGCTGCTGGATCGACGCGATTGTTATGGGTAGAGAGCTGCAGCTCAATATGTGGATGCCGTTGATTGAAGTCATTCAGGCGCGGCAGCAGTAAACCCGTGGCGAAGCTGCCCACTACGCCAACCTTTAATTTTTCACGCATTCTACCCGCTGAAAAGCGATCCAGCGTATCGGCAATGCGATCGAAAGAGTCATTCAACACCGGCAGCAAACTCTCACCTTGCGGCGTCAGCATCAAGCCGCGTGAAACCCGGACAAACAGCGGGCAGCCGAGCTGCTGCTCCAGTGATTTTACCTGCTGGCTCACCGCCGCATGGGTAACGTGCAGTTCAATCGCAGCGTTAGTAAAACTTAGATGACGTGCGGCGGCTTCAAAGGCTCTCAGCGCATTAAGTGGGATATAAGGGCGAGTCACGGCTTTACCTGTAAGATTTTCTTTTATCTGCCACTAAAATTAACCGTTTGTTGCCCGCTGTCAAATTGGGCAAACTGCAGGCGAAATAACCACCCGGAAGACTAATAATATGAAATTGATTTCTCGCACCCTGCTAGCGTCGCTGCTGGCATCAGTTAGCGCAATCAGCATGGCCGCCCAACCTGAGGTTGAAGCCAGCGTGAGCCAGATCATCAAACCCCTGATGCAACAGCAAGCGATTCCCGGCATGGCCGTAGCGGTGATAGTGAAAGGCCAGCCTTACTTTTTCACCTGGGGCCTGGCGGATACACAACACCCGCTTCCGGTTACGGCAGACACGCTGTTTGAACTCGGATCGGTAAGTAAAACCTTCACCGGTGTCTTGGGCGGCGTGGCCGTAACCAAAGGCGAAATTAAGCTTAGCGATGCTGCTAACACATACTGGCCGGCACTTAATGCACCGCAGTGGCGTCCTATCACGCTATTGCAACTGGCGACCTATACCGCAGGCGGCCTGCCGTTACAGGTTCCCGATGCGGTCACTAACGAAGATAAGTTGGTGAATTTCTATCAACAGTGGCAGCCGCAATGGCAGCCCGGCGCCACCCGACAATATGCCAATAGCAGCATCGGTCTGTTTGGTTTACTGGCGGTGAAACCCAGCGGGCTGTCATTTGAACAGGCGATGCAACAACGCGTGTTGACGCCGCTGAAGCTCGATCACACTTTTATCAACGTGCCGCAAAAAGAGCAAAAACGGTATGCATGGGGCTATCGCGACGGCAAGCCGGTGCGCGTTTCGCCTGGCATGCTGGACGCCGAAGCCTATGGCGTAAAATCGTCGATAAAAGATATGGCGCGCTGGATGCAGGCCAATATGGATCCGCAGCAGGTTGAGGACAAAACTTTGCAGCAGGCTCTCGAGTTAGCGCAAACGCGTTTTTACCGCACCGCGGCTCTCTATCAGGGATTGGGCTGGGAAATGCTGGATTGGCCTGGCCAGGCAGCAATGACGGAGAAGGGCGCAGACAATAAGGTAGCGCTCGGCGCGCAGCCGGTATTAGATGCCAGGCCACATCCACGCGTGAACGCATCATGGGTACACAAGACCGGCGCCACTGGCGGCTTCGGCGCTTATGTCGCCTTTATCCCAGAGAAGCAGTTAGGTATCGTCATGCTGGCCAATAAAAATTACCCGAACACCGAGCGGGTAAAAGCCGCGATGCAGATTTTAACGGCGTTGCAGTAAGCGTGAAGGGGGCGAATTATCGCCTCTTTTTTTACCAACTACAGAATGTCTTGCAGTCCAGCTTCCAGCCGATCCAGCGCAAATAAAATACCGTAGCGACGCGCATTTTCCGCAGCGGGCAGCGGTAGCCAGATATCAGCCTGACTAGCGAGATCCAGCGATGCTGAACAGAGCGCAATCACCGTTGTTTTTTGAATATGCGCATGGTGTACCGCACTGAGCATGTGGCTGTTTACGGCGGCAGGCGCGAGAATCAGCAGGAGGTCATCCGGCTGCAAACGACTCAGCGTCATGCTGAGCAGATTGTCATCCTGAATCCAGGCAATGGCCAATCCGGCCTGATGCAGTCGCTGATGAACTTCAGCCACCAGCGGCGTTTGTGGCCCCGATGCACCAATCAGTAATACGCTTCTGGCCCGGCGCAACGTATCCGCCGCACGCTGCCAGGTGGTGGTGTCTGCCAGCGCGTATTGCTGCATCAGTGCCTGATTGATTGCCTCAAGTGGTGCAATGGCCTGGGTGCTACGTAACTGCGAAGCCTGTGCCAATCGCATGCGTAAATCGCGGATATCTTCGCAACCCAGTGAACGAGCAAAGCGGGTGATGGTGGCGGCGCTCACCTCGGCGCGTGTGGCGAGCTGCTCGATGGTGGCTGAAGCCGCAAACGCCGTGTCGCCCAAAATCGTTTCGGCGACGCGCTTCTCCTGCTGACTGAGCGAGGCATGCCGCTGACGGATGACGGCAATAAATTCACTGTCCTGCTGCTGGCTCGCTTTAAGCACCTGATGCAAAAAATCATCGAGATCGCGACAACCCGCCGACGCCGCAAAGCGACGCAGCACTTCCTGGCTGACGCCCGCCTGTGCGGCAAGGTCATCCATGGTGACGTGCGCACTGGCTTTAAGGTTTGCCAGAATAAAACGCGCCAGTTTCGATTCCGGCGCATCCGCGCGCTCCGACTGCTGCCGCAACTGCCAGACAATATCCATCAGATCATCACTCCCTCAATAGCGAATGCCCATCATGCATGAAATTATTTTTCATGTTGAGGTTTTTTTCATCTTTCTGGAAGGCTATTAAGCAACTAATCGGTATTTAGACAGTTAAATTACGGTTAAGATCACACTGATGAAAAATATTTTCATGTCATTTTTAAGGGTTAACCAATTGAATATTAATGCTTAAAATCTTTTTCATTAGAAAATCCTCTGCCTCCAACCACTTTACAGCCTCTCTGAGACAGGTCTTAAATGCCCATGACGAATAATCGGAGGAGAAGTTATGCGCATCGTACTTTGCTGTGCTGCAGGTATGTCGACCAGCATGCTGGTTAATAAAATGCAGAGCGCCGCGCTAGGACGCGGGCTGAAAATTGATATCAAAGCGGTACCGGTAGCGGAGTTTGAACGTATTCTGCCGGATGCCGACGTAGTTTTGCTGGGCCCGCAGGTCCAGTTTGAAGCGCCCAGACTTAGCGCTATCGCCGCACCGCTGGGCAAATCTGTTGCCGTCATCGACATGATGGATTACGGCATGATGCGTGGTGAGCAGGTGCTCGATAAAGCGCTGGCGTTACACGCCTCCTAACCTTCCGTTTTACCCAATCCGACTGATATGACACGGCCCAGTGCTGTGGGGGATTTTGCATGTCTGAAACCGTGGCAATCGAGTTTGAAGAAGAAATTATGCTGCTGTTGGTGCATGCCGGTGCGGCGCGCAGCGCAGCAATCAGCGCGCTGCGTCTGGCGCGGGAAGGGTTGTTCAGCGAAGCACAGCAGCAGCTGGCGGCAGCGAACGCGAGCATCAGCGCTGCGCATCAGCAGCAAACCGCGTTGATAAGTCTGGATGAAGGCAGCGGCAAACTGCCGGTAACCCTGATCCTGGTGCATGCCCAGGATCATCTGATGAACGCCATGTTGATACAGGATCTGGCGGGCGAAATCATTGAACTCTACCGCCGCACTGCGGCAGGAGGAATAGATGCTTAAGATGGCAATTATTGGTGGTGGCAGCAGCTATTCACCGGAGCTGGTAGAAGGGATTATCAATCGTTATGCGCAATTGCCGGTCACCGAACTGGCGCTGGTGGATGTGGAGCAGGGGCGTGAAAAGGTTGAGATTATTGCCGATCTCACGCGCCGCATGCTGCAGCAAAACGGACTGGAACAGGTAAAAGTCAGCGTGCATTTTGCACTGGATGAGGCGATACGTGGCGCCAGTTTTGTCCTGACGCAGCTGCGCGTTGGCCAGTTAGCCGCGCGCGCTGCGGATGAGCGGCTGGGACTAAAATATGGTCGCCTCGGGCAGGAAACCACCGGCGTTGGGGGTTTTGCGAAAGCGCTGCGCACCATTCCGGTGATGCTCAACATTGCGCGCAAAGTCGAAGCGCTGGCGCCTGACGCTTTTATTATCAACTTCACCAATCCGGCAGGCATCGTTACCGAAGCGGTATCGCGCTATAGCAAGGCGAAGATCCTTGGCCTGTGTAACGTGCCGGTCAACATGCATCACATGATTGCCGACATGCTCGACGCGCCTTGGGATGATGTGCAGCTGCGCTTTGCTGGGCTGAATCATCTGGTGTGGGTACATCAGGTGACGTGTCGCGGTGAGGATGTTACCGCCCAGGTGATTGAGCAGCTGTGCGACGGCCAATCGCTAACCATGAATAACATCAAAGATATGCCGTGGTCACCGCAGTTCCTGCGAGCCCTCAAGGCCATTCCGTGCCCGTATCATCGTTACTACTGGCAAACACCGCAGATGCTGGCGGAGGAGCAGGAGAAAGCGCAAAACACGCATGAAGGCACGCGCGCTGAGCAGGTGATGAAAGTGGAAGCCGAGCTGTTTGCCCTGTATGCCGACCCGCAGCTGGCGCATAAACCGGAGCAACTCAGTTTCCGTGGCGGTGCATATTACTCGGAAGTGGCGGTCGAACTGATCAGCGCCATTCACAACAACAGCGGCAAAAATTTGGTAGTGAACTGCCGTAATGCGGGCGCGATTCATGGTTTGCCAGAGGATGCGGTGGTGGAAGTCAATTGCCTGGTGGATGCTCAGGGCGCTCATCCGCTGGTATTTGGTGAACTGCCACCGCTGTTGAATGGCCTGACGCAACAAATCAAATCCTTTGAGCGCTTAACCATTGAAGCGGCGGTGCATGGCGATCAACAGCAGGCGCTGCTGGCGCTGGTTGGCAACCCGTTGGTCGGTGATGTCACCACGGCCGAGGCGTTGCTGGAAGAAGTGCTCACCCTGAATCAGCCGTGGCTCCCGCAGTTCGCCACGCCATAGTCCGTTGCGCCATTGAGCCAGAGGTATACCTATGTCTAACCATACTTTTATAGACCGTTATGTCTTGCCCGCCGCGCTGAAAGTTGCCGGTCAGAAGCATGTGCTCTCCGTGCGTGACGGCATCATTCTTAATATGCCGTTTATGCTAATTGGCAGTTTCTTCCTGATCTTCGCCTATTTGCCGATTCCGGCATGGGGCCATTTGATGGCGGATCTGTTTGGCGACACGTGGCGCAACAAACTGCTGTATCCGGTGCGCGCCACCTACGACATCATGGCGCTAATCTCCAGCTTCGGTATTGCCTATCGCCTGGCGGAGAAATACCGCACCCTCGATCCGCTGACCAGCGGGGCGATGGCCTTAGTAGCATTTGTGATGACCATTCCGCAGCAAACGCTGTTCGCTCCCGTTGAAGGTGCGCCCACGCAGTTGGTGACGGGCGTGCTGCCAATTTCGTTGATTGGCAGCCAGGGATTGTTTGTGGCAATTGTGATTGCGCTGCTTTCAACCGAAATTTACCGCTTTGTGCATGGCCGTAATCTGGTGATTAAGATGCCAGAAGGCGTGCCGCCCGCGGTAGCGAAATCCTTCCTCGCGCTGGTGCCTGGTTTCTGCGTGCTGGCGGTGGTGCTGGTGATTCGTCTGGTGGTGGAGGCATCGCCGTTTGGCGATATCAACAATCTGATTGCCACCGTCATTGGTTTGCCGATGCATCACGTCGGCGGTACGCTGCCTGGAATGATTTTCTCAGTACTGCTAATTGGTATTCTGTGGACGTTGGGATTGCACGGCGATGCCATTGTGCTGGTGTTTATTCAGCCGGTTTGGTTGTCTAACATGAGTGAAAATCTTGAGGCGTTTCAACACAACCAACCGATCCCACACATCTTCACTCAGCAATTTTATGATTTATGGATTGCACCGGGCGGTACCGGTGCGTTGCTGGGGCTGGTAATTTTTATGCTGATCCGCGCACGCAGTCGTCAGATGAAGCAACTGGGTAAGATTGCCGCACCAGCCGCGTTGTTCAATATTAGCGAACCTCTGGTGTTCGGTATTCCGCTGGTGATGAACCCGTATCTGTTCCTGCCCTTTATTTTGACGCCGGTGGTGTTAGTCATTGTCTCCTGGGCCGCGATGAGCAGCGGTTTAGTTGCGCCTCCCGCCGGTATTGCGCTGCCATTTACCACGCCGATTTTCGTTAGCGGGTATCTGGCAACCGGCGGGCATATTTCCGGCACCGTGCTGCAGGTGGTCAATCTAACGATTTCGCTGGTGATCTACTACCCATTCTTCCGTGTATGGGATCGCCTGAAGTTCCGCGAAGAGAAAGAGAGTCAGCAATTAAGCGAGACGGTCGCGGGAGATACGGTAACACCATAAAGGGTATTGCAGAGGCGCAGTAATTCGCGCTTCTGCAATTTAATGGTGGAGAACGGGCTTAACTCCAAAGGAGTAATAATCATTATTTGTGACTAATTTACAATTCTCTTTGCTCTCTAACTATCACGCAACTGACTGTTCTGGATGACTTTATTTTAACTGCTTAAATTAGCAGCGTTTTTTTACAAAGATAATTCTGTACTCTCAATGTGCATTTGTATATTTTTGTCATCCGGCGCGAACGAGAAAATATCCTTCGTGCTAAACCTCACAATATACTTACTTTCAGCAGGCTCTCTTGATAGATATTTTCTACTCCTTAAAAAATGCTTTCCTCCTATTACCACCTATTCGGTTGTTAAAAAACCTTCGAACCACTGCTAAGCGCGACGTCCGCTTAACGGTGCCTGAATGTCTTAACTGAACAGAAAACGCCGTAATCACGCCGTTCACGACGATTTTGATTTAATTAGCACTCCACTTAATACTGGTATTAATTTACCAGGGAGCAGTCATGCAAAAAAATAATATTAGCACCGATTTTGTTAGCTATTTTAACTGTGGTTCAGTGCATTTAAAATCCGAGGCTGAAATTCTCGGCTCGGTTATTCGAACCCTGATTGCGGACAAGAAGAGCGTCACCAATAAGAACATTATTATGCATCTTATTGCTGAACTGGAAAGCTCGCAAGACCGCGCTCTGCAGGAGTGTTTACGCAGTGCGCTGCAGATTGTCGTCGGGCGAACGCCGGACGATGCCGGTATTTAATATTGCGAGGAAGATAATCGTAAAATTAACATATTGGCTTTAAGAAGATGTTTTTTCCTGAATCAGGATTAATCTGACAGTAACACACCACGGTAATTGGGTTATGATAACTGGACAGACCAGGTTTAACTGGCAAGATCCAACCCCCAAAAATAAGCGATAATTAGATGAACTACAGCAATTTTGAAGCAAAGGTCAGCTTTTGGCCGCATATGCATTTCACCGCAATCGAAATGGCGCAGTGCGGCGAATTTTATGAAATATATGCCACCGATTTGAGTCGTCTTAGCAAGAGCAAGCTCTTCCTGGGCCGCACACATGATAAGCATCTGGCGGATACTTACTGCAAACATTTCGAAGAGTGGTTACCTAAAGTTAATCGCGCCATGAAATTGCGTACGGTTGCACCCTTAGCGTTAGGTAAGATTGCGCAAACCTTCACTAGCCAATGTGATTTGGAAACGCTGCCTGGCCAGGTTGATGCGAGTCGTAATAGCAACCATTGGTAAGTGGTGGCGGAAACATTACACCAGCGGTGCAATTTATTTGATTATGCATAAATCGCGCCGCTGCAAAAAATAGCCTGTTTAACTCTGCAATATCACCCATTTCACTTCAGACTTTCCCTCAATAATAGCCAGCGATTAACGCTTCGCTTATTAAACTCATTCCACTTGTGCGTCCTTATCTGGTGCAAATCTCACCCTTTTGCACCGGCAAAATGCATAACCTGCGCTTATTACCGCTAACAAATTTCATTTATTTCATGCACCTGAAAATATGGCACGGTGGTTGCTAATCGATTGGTAGAGATGTTGGACCAATTAAGGCAATGCCATGCAGATACCGGTTGAGCTTCATCCTATTTCCACCCCGCGCAGCGACACGCTGATTCTTGATGCGCTCACGCGTTATATGGCGCAGTCCGGTGCACAGCCCGGCAGCCGTTTACCGCCTGAGCGGGTGCTGGCAGAGAAGCTTGGTGTGAGCCGCAATACGGTGCGGGAGGCGCTAAAACGTTGGGAAGCGTTAGGCATTATTCTGCGCAAGAAGGGCAGCGGCACCTTTCTGCAGGCTGAGGTCGGCATTAATGACAGCTTTTTATCGCTGCGCTTTAAAAATGACTCAACCAACATGCTGCACGCGCTGGAAGTGCGCCGCATTATCGAATCTGAATCCTGCGTGCTTGCCGCCCAGCGAGCGACGACAGAAGACCTGCATGCCATTGAGCAGCGCCTGGAGGAGATGGAACGGGTGCATCTGGCGATTGGCTCAGCCGGGCCAGAAGACTGGGCATTTCATGCCAGTATCTATCGCGCGGCGGGTAATCCACTGCTGCTGCAAATGCTCAACGGCATCTATGACTCGTTTCACGCCTTTTTCGAATCCCCACCGGAACAGGCGCTGTTTTCTGACTCTTTCCCACTGCACCGCGAACTCTTTAACGCCATCCGCCAGCGCGATTGCGCGGCGGCACGCGCTATCTGCCATCAAATTCTCGATATCACCGAACGCGACATGAAGGATGTGATTAATGCCAAACGATAAACCGCTTGCCCAGCAAACGCTGCTTACCCACGATCGGCGCCATGAAAACGGCGCGGTGACCACGCCGATTTACCAATCCTCGCTGTTCACCTTCAGCGATTACGACAGCATGATTGCGCGCTTTCGCGGCGAGAGCGATCAGCCGCTCTATTCGCGCGTCGATAATCCGACGGTAAAGGAGCTGCAGGAGAAAATGGCCGCGCTGGAAGGCGGCGAAGCCTGCCTGGCCTTTGGCAGCGGCATGGCGGCGATCAGCAATGCCATTCTCAGTGTGGTGGTGCCGGGGCAGAAAGTGGTGTGTGTCAATCACGTTTATCCCGATACCTACCGCTTCTTGCGTGGCTTCTGTCAGCGCTTCGGCATTGTTACCGAATTTGTTGATGGCGATGATGAGGCCGCAATCCGCGCCGCGTTGAGCGACGCCAGCCTGCTGTATCTGGAGAGCCCGTCCAGCTGGGTAATGAGCGAACAAAACCTGCATAAGCTCGCCGGGCTGGCGCGTGAAGCGGGCGTAATTAGCATCATTGATAACAGTTGGGCGTCGCCCATTTTCCAGCAGCCGCTGCTGTGCGGTATCGATATCGTGGTGCACTCGGCATCGAAATACATCAGCGGCCACAGTGATGTGGTCGCCGGCGTGGTGATCGCCAGTCAGCTGCTCATCAACAACATTACCCGTTCTATCAGTCCTTACCTTGGCGGCAAGCTGTCGGCACATGAAGCGTCGCTGCTGATGCGCGGCCTGCGCACCTTACCGTTACGTATGAAGCAGCATCATCAGAGTGCGCTCACCCTTGCGCAAAAACTGGCTGTACATCCACTGGTAACGGCGGTGTGCCATCCGGGATTGCACCCGCAGCCGTGGTCCACGCTGCGCGGTTACAGCGGTCTGTTCGCCTTCGAGGTGGCTGAGCAAGTGGATATTCCGCAGCTGTGTAACGCGCTGGAACTGTTCCATATGGGCGTGAGCTGGGGCGGATTTGAAAGCCTGGTGATGCCGGCGATCTCGGTGATCAATCAGGCCAATGAATTTAACTCGGCGGTCGATTTTGGCGTCTCGCCACGGCTGATCCGCATTTCGGTGGGCCTGGAAGAGACCGACGATTTGTGGGCCGATTTGCAGCAAGCCCTTGCCAGCGCTAACCGCGCGTAATCAATTACTGGAGAAATGTCATGACAACACGTTTTGCCCTGAAAGCGCTGGTTTTAGCCGTTGGTCTAAGTGCCGCCATGAGCAGCCTCGCCGCCAAACTCACGGTAGTGGAGGTGATCACCAGCCCGCCGCGCACGGCGCTGCTGCAAAAAATGCTTGATGAATATAAGACACAGCATCCAGGTACCGAGATCGAACTGATCTCCCTGCCGTGGGGCCAGGCGTTTGAAAAACTCGGCACCATGTTGCAAAGCGGACAGGTGCCGGATGTGGTGGAGATGCCGGACACCTGGCAAGGCCTGTATGCCAGCAACAATATGCTGGAAGACCTTGAACCACGCCTAAAAAGCTGGGATGCCACGTCGCAGCTGACGGATAAAACCTTGGCCATGGCGCGCGCCGCGAACGGTAAAGCCACCATGGTGCCGTATGGCTTTTATCTGCGTGCGCTGTTTTGGAATAAAAAACTGTTTCAGCAGGCGGGCCTGAGCGAGCCGCCGAAAACCATGGAGGAGTTCGCCAGCGATGCGCAGCGCATCAGTCAGTTAGGCAACGGCATCAGCGGTTATTGCATGCGCGGCGGCGTCGGTGGCACCAACGCCTGGATGATGTTTATGGCGGCGATGAATGGCTCGCCGGAGTTCTTTGATAAACAGGGCAACAGCACGCTGACGCAGCCGGGCGCGATCAAAGGTGCGCAGCTGCTGGTGGATATGTATCAAAAAGGTGGCGCCTCGAAAGACAGCGTCAACTGGGGCTTTAATGAGATCGTCTCGGGCTTCTACTCCGGCAAGTGCGCGATGCTCGATCAGGATCCGGATGCGCTGATCGCCATCAAAAACAGCATGGCGGCTGATGATTTCGCCGTAGCACCGATGCCGGTAGGTCCATCAGGCAAAGCCTTCCCGACGATTGGCTATACCGGCTGGTCGATGTTCAAGCAGGGCAAGCAAAAGGATCTCGCCTGGCCGCTGATAACCTTCCTCAGTGACAAAACCAACAACCTGGCGTGGTCGAAATTTGTTGGCACATTGCCGATCTATAAAGGGGCCGAGCAGGACCCGTTCTATCAGACGCCACAGTTCGCCGGCTGGTTTAAAGAGCTGAACGATCCTAACTATGTGCCGCTCACCATGCCGACCCACCTCAAAGGCTGGGGCTACTTTAACTCGGTGATTGTGAAAGAGAGCAGCCAGGAAACCCTGCTGGGAGAAAACGACACCGAGAGCATGGTGAAAGATTGGGCGAAATATCTCAGCAAAGAACAGCAAGCCTGGCTGGCTACCCAGTAATCCCTGAACACGCGGAGTTCAAATATGATGCTTGATACTTCCTTGCCTAACAGCACTGCTCGCGCCCGGCGCCTGCGCTGGACGCGGTTGGCTGAGCCGTGGTGGTACTTGTCGCCGGGCCTACTGCTGATCGCGCTGTTTATCTTTGTGCCGATGGCGATCGGCATCTCGTACGCCTTTCAGAGCATAAATCTGCTCAATCCGCTGGAAACCGGTTGGGTAGGCTGGGACAACTTCAGCGAGATGTTTGATGACCGGCGCTTCTTTAAAGCGCTGGGCCACACGTTGAACTGGACGCTGAGTTCTCTGTTGTTGCAGTTCTTATTCGGTCTGGCGCTGGCGTTGCTGCTCAATCGTGAATTCCGCATGCGTCGCTGGGTGCAGGCGCTGGTGTTTTTGCCGTGGGCGGTGCCGGCGTTTCTCTCCGGGCTGACCTGGTCATGGCTGCTCAATCCGGTCGTGGGGCCGCTGCCGCAGTGGCTGAGTGATTTGGGGGTGCTGAGCGAGCCCTATAATATTCTGTCGGATCCGCAGCTGGCGATGTGGGGACCGGTAATCGCCAACGTCTGGTTTGGCATCCCGTTCTTTGCCATTACGCTGCTGGCGGCGTTGCAATCGATCCCTAAAGATCTCTACGAAGCGGCATCGATTGACGGCGCCAGCGGCTGGCAGCAGTTTCGCCGCGTGACGCTGCCGTTTCTCGCGCCGATGATTGCCATCACCGTGATGTTACGCACCATCTGGATCGCCAACTTCGCCGATCTGATTGTGGTGATGACCGACGGTGGGCCAGCAGGCTCGACCTCGATTCTCTCCAGCTACATCTTCACCACCGCCTATCGCAAGCTCGATTTCGGCTATGCCTCGGCGATGGCGGTGTTTCTGTTACTGCTGATGACCTGTTATGCGCTGGTGTTACTGCGCATACGCCATCAGCTGTTGAAATAAGGAGCGACCATGCGATTGTTACCGCTGATAGGGCATCGTCTGAGCATTGCGGCTTACCTGGTCTTCGCGCTGTTTCCGCTCTACTGGATTATCAAAATCTCCGTTACGCCGGATAAATTGCTGTTCAGTCAAGGCGTCACGCTGCTGCCGAGCGGCGTGACGCTCGATCACTTCCGCAAGGTGTTAACCGACAGCGATTTCCCCACGTTTTTCAGCAACAGCCTGATTGTTTCGTTCAGTACCGCGCTGCTGACCACGCTGATTGCCGCCGCAGCCGGCTACGCGTTTTCCCGCTTTCAGTTTCGCGGCAAAGTGCTCATTGCCGGGCTGCTGCTGTTTACGCAGATGTTCCCGCTGGTGATGATCATTGCCCCGATCTACAAGGTGATGGCGCCGCTGGGCCTGACCAACAGTTTGCTGGGTCTGATTCTGATCTACACCGCGTTCAACGTGCCGTTTGCCACGTTTCTGATGCAGTCCTTCTTCGATGCCATTCCGAAAGATCTGGAAGAGTCGGCGATGCTGGAAGGCTGTACCCGTTTTCAGGCGCTGTATCGCGTACTGATGCCGTTAACGCTGCCGGGCATGGCGGCCACGCTGGGCTTTGTGTTCACCGCCGCGTGGAGTGAGCTGCTGTTCTCGCTGATGCTGATCAATAAAAATGAAGTGATGACTTTCCCGGTCGGGCTGCTGAGTTTCGTGTCGAAGTTCGCCGTTTCGTGGGGCGAAATGATGGCGGCGGTGGTATTAGCGTTGATTCCCGCGTGTCTGTTCTTCGCCTTTATTCAACGTTATCTGGTTCAGGGACTCACCGCCGGTGCGGTTAAGGGGTAAATGATGGCTGAAATTACGCTCAAACAGATCGACAAGCGCTATGGCAACGTAGAAGTCCTGCGCGATATTAACCTCACCATTAAAGATGGCGAATTCGTGGTGCTGGTTGGCCCCTCCGGCTGCGGGAAATCTACGCTGCTGCGTACCATCGCCGGACTGGAGCTGGCGAGCGGCGGTGATATCCGCATCGGTAATCAGCTGATGAACGATGTGGCACCGAAAGATCGTGATATCTCGATGGTGTTTCAAAGCTACGCGCTCTATCCACACCTGACGGTGGCGCGCAATATGGGCTTCAGCCTGGAGATTCAGAAGCGTCCACGGGCGGAGATTGAAGAAAAAGTGAAGCGCGCGGCGGATATTCTCAGCCTGACGCATCTGCTCGATCGCCGACCGAAAGAGTTATCCGGCGGCCAGCGCCAGCGTGTGGCAATGGGACGCGCCATCGTGCGCCAGCCACAGGTTTTTCTGTTCGATGAGCCGCTGTCGAATCTTGATGCACAGCTGCGTGGGCAAATGCGCGTCGAGATTAAGAAACTGCATCAGCAGATGAACAACACCATTGTCTACGTCACGCACGATCAGGTTGAAGCCATGACGCTGGCTGACCGCATCGTGGTGCTCAACAACGGTGTCATTCAGCAGGTCGGTACGCCGCTGGAGCTGTATGACACGCCGGCGAATAAGTTTGTTGCCAGTTTTATCGGCTCACCGTCCATGAACTTCATCCAGGGCGTGATGACGCAAGGTGGCGTGCGTATCGGCGACAGCGCGCAGCTACCGCTGAATGTTGACTGGGCGGCGCAACCGACCGGACGCGCTGTGATTTACGGTATTCGCCCGGAGAATATCGCTATTGCTGCAGCGGGAACCGCCGATACGCTGCCGCTGGAGGTATCGCTGGTGGAACCGACCGGTTTATCCGAACTGATTCATGGTTCCCTATTGGGGCACGACATCATGCTGTTCACCACCCAGCGCTCCGGCGCACAGGCGGGCGATATCCTGCCGGTGACCCTGGATGCTGACCGCGCGATGTTATTCGATGCCGATTCGCAAAAGCGGCTATGATTGCCCCGGCACTCATTACGCGACGAGAGGGTAAACACCGATGACAGCAGCAACGCCCGGCATTCTGATCCTCGCCGCGGGGAAAGGAACGCGCTATATCGCCAGCGGCGGTAGCGGAAATAAGCTGCTCGCCAGGCTGGACGACCAGACCACTACGGTGATTGAAACGGTCATCGCCGAGGCTAAGCTGAGCGGGCTGCCGGTGGCGCTGGTGACGCGACCGGAATATCAGGCGGTGCAACAGCATGCGGCTAAGGCTGGCGTACAGCTGATTGTTTGTGACAGTCGCGGCAGCGGTGAAACGATTGCCGCTGGGGTAGCGATGACCGGGATGTGGTCGGGTTGGATCATCGCGTTGGGTGATATGCCGTGGATTACTGCAGAACATTACCAGCAGGTATGGCGCGCGCTGGAGCAGTGCGCGCCACAAGTGCGACTGACGCATGATGGTAAACCCGGCCATCCGGTCGGCTTTAGCCACGCATTTGCTGATGCGCTGCGTCAGCTGCGCGGTGATGAAGGTGCGCGATCGCTATTGCACCCTAAACTGCTGCTGAGCTTGCCCGCAGATGCCCGGGTGCAACGGGATATCGATAGCCTGTGAACGTGGTTAATCAACCGCTTCAAGGCGCGCGGCAGCCACATCGGCAATAATTGATAACGCCAACGTGCGCGCATCCCGCGCCTGAGCGAAAATGCCGATGGGCGCTTTGATGCGCGCAATCTGCGACGGGCTAAAGCCCAGCGTCAGCAATTTTTCTGCCCGTCTGACGTGGGTGCGCTGGCTGCCCAACGCGCCGATATAGAAGGGCGTGGATCGTAGTGCGGCTAATAACGCCGGCAGCTCGCGATCGAGATCGTGATACAGCAGAATCACCGCCGTAAACGCATCAATAGCCTGCGCCTTAACTTCATCACCGGACTGCACGTCGTAGCCAGCAGCCTGAGCAATGGACGCGGTTGCCTGCGCCTCAACGGAACGGCCATACACCACAATGCGGGTGTTAGGTTGATATCGCATCATGAAGGCATCATCCTGCCAGCCGGTCGGCTGCGCGGCGTCAACGCGAGTGAGCCGCTGGAAGGAGGGTAGATAACACAACGTGGCGGGGTTTCGCTGTGCCAGCGATTCCAGCACCTGATGTAACGGCTGGGCCGCGCGCAAGCGGTGAAATAACAGCGTAATGCCGCCCCCGCATGGCAGCACAATATCCAGATAGGGCGATCCTTCGCCATAGCTGACCAGGCGATCTTTGCCGCTGGCCATGACTTCCAGCGCTTCGTAAGCCGCCGCCGCTTCGACGCAGCCACCCGATACGTAGCCGCAATAGCGCCCATCTGCACGCACCACCATCTGCGCACCTAATGCTCTGGCCGCACCGCCGCGAATCTCCACCAGCGTGACCAGCACCGCCGCGATGTCGGCGTCGAGTGCCTCAGCGGCAAACCGCAGAATGGCTGCGCTGTCGTCGGTCTGCAAAGCCTGCTGCGGCTCTATCCGCGGTTGCACATCCTGATCAAACAAAACCTGTTGCAAGCTGCATCTCCTGTGCGGACGTTTAGGCCAGAGCGGGAAGGCCCATCAGCAATTTATCCAGCGTGACCGGATATTCGCGCACGCGCACCCCGGTAGCGTTATAAATGGCATTCACAATCGCCGCACTGACGCCACATAACCCCAGTTCGCCCACGCCTTTGGCCTTCATTGGCGAGGAGATCGGATCGGTGTCGTCGAGGAAAATCACTTCCTGTTCAGGGATATCGGCATGAACCGGCACTTCGTAGCCCGCCATATCGTGATTGACGAAAAAGCCCAGACGTTTATCGACAATCAGCTCCTCCATCAAGGCGCCGCCCAGCCCCATCGTCATGGCACCGATTACCTGGCTGCGCGCCGTCTTCGGATTGAGAATGCGCCCGGCGGCGCAAACCGCCAGCATGCGTCGCACGCGCACTTCCCCGGTGGCGACATCGACGCCCACCTCGACGAAATGCCCGGCAAAAGTGGATTGCTGGAACTGCTGATCCAGATCGCCAAACTCAATGCTGTCTTCCACCGAAATGGTCTCTTCTGCGGCAGCCGAGGCCAGCGACGCGCTGTGCTGGCCATCATGTACCCTGCCATCGCTGAACGTGGCCGTTTGCGCATCAAATCCCAGCCGGGCAGCGACCGCTTCGCGGAGCTTCACGCAGGCGGCGTAAACGCCGGAGGTTGAGGTGTTGGCTCCCCATTGCCCGCCGGAACCGGCTGAGACAGGAAAACTTGAATCGCCCAACCGCACGACAACCTGCTCGATCGCCACACCCATCATCTCCGCCGCCGTTTGCGCAAGAATGGTGTAGCTGCCGGTACCGATATCGGTCATGTCGGTTTCAACGGTAACGATGCCGCTCGCATCCAGCTGCACGCGCGCGCCTGAGGTCGTCACCATGTTGTTACGAAAGCCTGCCGCTACGCCCATGCCAACCAGCCAGCGGCCATCCCGAACGGTAGCCGGTTGCGCCTGACGGCGATGCCAGCCGAATCTCTCCGAGCCGGTGTGCAGGCATTCGACTAATTGGCGACGTGAGAAGAAGCGTTCGGGATGTGCCGGATCCACCTGGGTATCGTTAAGGATGCGAAACGCAACCGGATCGATGCCGACTTTTTCTGCGATCTCATCAATGGCGATCTCCAGCGCCATCAGTCCTGGCGCTTCGCCAGGTGCACGCATGGCGTTACCTTCGGGCAGATCGAGCTGCGCCAGACGCAAGCCGGTAAAGCGGTTAGCGCCGGCGTACAGCAGTTCGGTCTGCTGCACGGCGGTTTCAGGTGTGCCATCCAGCAGATTGCCCGACCAGCTCTCATGCGCAATCGCCGTAATGTGGCCGGTGTGATCGGTGCCGATGCGGATATGCTGAATGGTTGCCGGGCGATGGGTGGTGTTATTGGCGATCAGCGGCCTCGGCAGCATCACTTTAACCGGACGCTGGATAGCACGCGCGCCTAATGCCGCCAGCACCGCATCGCTGCGCAGGAACAGCTTGCCGCCAAAGCCGCCGCCAATGTAAGGCGAAATAATGCGGATGTTTTCTAACGGCAGATTGAGCGTGGCGGCCAAATCGGTACGGCACCAGTCGATCATCTGGTTTGAGGTCCAGACGGTCAGTTTATCGCCGGTCCAGCGCGCCATCGAGGCATGCGGTTCCATAGCGGTATGGCTTTGATCCGGCGTGGTGTAGTGCGCGTCCAGCGTCACCTCGGCAGCAGCGAAAGCCCGCTCAAAATCTCCGACGCGTTTATCCGGTTGATCTTCGGGCGCCGACGTGACCGCTGCTTTTTCGGCAGCGAGATCATAGGCGCCCTCTGCACGTTGACACTGCACCTGCACCAAACTGGCCGCCGCGCGTGCCTGTTCAAAGGTTTCAGCCACCACCAGCGCTACTGCCTGGTGATAGTGTTCAATGTTGCCCTCAGCCAGCAGCAGGGCGGTATTTTTATCACCTTTACCCAGCTCGCCGGCCCTCTCTGCGGTGACCACCGCAAGCACTCCTGGCGCACATTTAGCGGCGTGAGTATCGATTGCCGTGATTTTGCCTTTCGCAATAGGCGCGCCGACCACATAGCCATATGCGGCATCGGGTGCTTCGCTATGCCACTCGTAAGCATAATGCGCCAGACCGGAGGTCTTAAGCGGTCCATCGATACGATTAAGCGGCTGACCGACCACCTTAAGCTGATCGATGGGATTAGATCCTGCAGGCTTTTCGAACTTCATCAGTTAACCCCTCGCTTCCGCTAACACCGAGGCAAGCGTTCGCTTCGCCAGAATGATCTTGAATTCATTTTCCGCCGTTGGCTGCGCGCTGGCGAACAGCCGATCGCTTGCCGCCTGCGCACCTTGGATTAAGGCGTTGTCAGCCGCCTCCATGCGCCACGGCTGGTGCGCTACGCCACCGAGCGCCACGCGACCCGAACGATCGGGCTGAATGATTGCCGCCACGGAGACCAGAGCAAAGGCGTAGGATGCGCGGTCGCGCACCTTGCGATAGATATGGGTGCCACCCAGCGGCGCGGGTAAGCACACCGCGACAATCAGCTCGCCGGGTTTCAGCACCGTTTCCAGATGTGGCGTGGTGCCTGGCGCACGATAAAACTCCGCAATCGGAATCTGGCGTTCCGTGCCGTCCGGGCTGACGGTTTCAATCACCGCATCCAGCAGGCGCATGGCCACCGCCATGTCGCTGGGATGAGTGGCGATACAGGCCGGGCTCACGCCCACCACCGCATGTTGACGGCTGAAACCATCAAGGGCGGCACAGCCGCTACCGGGCACGCGCTTGTTGCAGGGCTGATTGGTGTCGTAGAAGTAGGGGCAACGCGTACGCTGCAGCAGATTGCCCGCCGTGGTGGCCTGATTGCGTAACTGTCCAGAGGCACCCGCCAGCAGGGCGCGTGCTAACACGCCATAGTCGCGTCGGACTCTGGCATCGGCCGCCAAATCGGTATTACGCACCAGCGCACCAATCCGCAAGCCACCTTGCGCCGTGGCTTCAATTTTATCCAGCTCAAGGCCGTTGACATCAATCAGATGAGCAGGGGTTTCGATTTCCAACTTCATCAGATCAAGCAGATTGGTGCCGCCGGCGATAAATTTCGCACCGGCGTGTTGCTGCGCACTGGCAGCCGCTTCGGCGGCGGTTTTCACACGTTGGTAGCTGAAGGCTTTCATGGCGTTTGTCCCTCCGCATACTCCTCAATTGCCGCCAGGATGTTGGCATAGGCGCCACAGCGGCAGATATTGCCGCTCATCCGCTCGCGAATTTCGTCAGCGGAGAGTGGCGGTGCCGAGACCAGATCGTGGGTAACGTGGCTGGGAATACCCGCTTTGATCTCCTCCAGCACCGCCAGCGAAGAACAGATTTGCCCCGGCGTGCAGTAACCGCATTGATAGCCGTCGTGGTCGATGAATGCGGTTTGCAGCGGATGCAACTGGTCAGGATTGCCGAGGCCCTCAATGGTGGTGACGTCGGCATCCTGCTGCATTACCGCCAACGTCAGGCAAGAATTGATGCGCCGCCCGTTGACGATCACCGTGCAGGCACCGCATTGGCCGTGGTCGCAACCTTTTTTGCTGCCGGTTAGGTGCAGATGCTCACGCAGGGCATCCAGCAGCGTGGTGCGGGTATCGACGTCGAGTTGCTGGCGTACGCCATTAACTCGCAGAGTCACTGATGCGCTATGGCTGCTCATGCCAAATCTCCAGTAAATGAAAAGAGAAATCAGGATAGAACCTGTTTTTGTATGGTTATAGAGAGATAAGCATAGTCGGCATTTGCAAAAGAATTATCCGGAATCTCTGCTAGTCGCTGATAAGCCTTTATAAGGTGAATTTTTCGGCGAAATAGATAATTAAAAATAAACCGAAGCGGTTATTTAGGGCGATATGTTGGCGTTATCGCGCGTTAATTAAGCGCCTCGCTTAAAATTACTTCAGTTTAAATTGAGACTAATTATCCCTTTGCGCATGATTTATAAGTGAAGCGGCTATTTAAGTGAAATTTTGCTCTACAGTTAATAGGGTCTTAACTGGAGGAGCATGTGACATGTCGAAAGATAAAAAAGAACAAAATTTAGAACATACCGCGCCACATAAGGGGCCAGAAACTTCTCAACCGGGATTAGGTGACTTAGCGCCTAAAGATGGCGGACACAAACCTGCCGCTGAGCCGACGCCGCCGGGAAAACAACCCACTGCACCCGGCAGCCTGAAAGCGCCAGAGATTAAAAACGATAAGCTCGATCAGCTGAATGAATACCGCAAGAATGGCGAAAACGCTGGGCTGACCACGAATCAGGGCACGCGCATTGCCAACGATCAGAATTCGCTGACTGCCGGCGCGCGCGGGCCGACGCTGCTGGAAGACTTCATTATGCGTGAAAAAATCACGCATTTTGACCATGAACGTATTCCTGAACGTATCGTGCATGCGCGCGGTTCTGCCGCACACGGCTACTTCCAGCCTTATCGTTCGCTGGAAGCGCTGACTAAAGCGGGTTTTCTCAGCGACCCCGACAAAGCCACACCCGTCTTTGTGCGTTTTTCCACTGTGCAGGGCGGCGCCGGTTCGGCGGACACCATGCGCGATATTCGTGGATTTGCCACCAAGTTCTATACCGATGAGGGCGTGTTTGATTTGGTCGGCAACAATACGCCGGTGTTTTTCATCCAGGATGCGCATAAATTTCCGGACTTTGTGCATGCGGTGAAACCTGAGCCGCACAATGAAATTCCGCAAGGGCAGAGCGCGCACGACACCTTCTGGGATTATGTGTCGCTGCAGCCTGAAACGCTGCATAACGTGATCTGGGCGATGTCCGATCGCGGTATCCCACGCAGTTATCGCACCATGGAAGGCTTTGGTATTCATACTTTCCGCTTGATCAACGCTGAGGGTAAAGCCACCTTCGTGCGTTTCCACTGGAAACCGGTAGCGGGTAAAGCCTCGCTGCTGTGGGATGAAGCGCAGAAACTCACCGGGCGCGATCCGGATTTCCATCGCCGCGATCTGTGGGAAGCCATCGAAGCCGGCGATTTCCCGGAATATGAGTTAGGCCTGCAGCTGATCCCGGAGGAGGACGAATTTAAATTCGATTTCGATATTCTGGATGCGACCAAACTGATTCCAGAAGAGTTGGTTCCGGTCGAGCTGGTGGGCAAAATGGTCCTGAATCGCAATCCGGATAACTTCTTTGCTGAAACCGAGCAGGTGGCGTTCCACCCAGGCCACATTGTGCCGGGGCTGGACTTTACCAACGATCCGCTGCTGCAAGGACGTTTGTTCTCCTATACCGATACGCAAATCAGTCGACTTGGCGGTCCGAATTTCCATGAGATCCCGATTAATCGCCCGGTTTGTCCTTACCATAACTTCCAGCGCCAGGGCATGCACCGCACGGAAATCGACACCAATCCGGCCAATTACGAACCCAACTCCATCAATAATAACTGGCCACGTGAAGTGCCACCGGCAGCCAAAGCGGGCGGATTTGAGAGCTATCAGGAGCGGGTGGAAGGCAGCAAGGTGCGCGAACGCAGCCCATCGTTTGGTGAGTATTATTCGCAGCCAAGACTGTTTTGGCTGAGCCAGACGCCTGAAGAGCAGCAGCATATCATCGGCGCGTATTCATTTGAGTTAAGTAAGGTGGCGCGACCGTATATCCGTGAGCGCGTGGTTGATCATCTGCTGCAGATCGACGTCACGCTGGCCGAAGGCGTAGCGAAAAATCTGGGGCTGAAACTGAGTGATGAGCAGCTGAACACGGCGCCGCCAAAAGATGTCAACGGTCTGAAAAAAGACGACAGTTTGAGTCTTTATGCGCAACCGAGCGGTGACATCAAAGGGCGTCAGGTCGCTTTGTTGCTCAGCGATGGCGCAAAAGCAGCCGATGTGCTGGCGGTGCTTCAGGCGCTAAAAGCGCAGGGCGTGCATGCCAAAATTCTGGCGGCGCACATGGGGCAGGTGTTGGCGGATGATGGCTCAGTGCTGCCAATTGATGCCACTTTTAGCGGGCTTCCATCACTGACGTTTGATGCGGTAATAGTTCCCGATGGCAACATTGACGCCTTACTGCTGAGCGGCGATGCGCGTTATTTCCTGCTCGAGGCTTACAAGCATCTCAAACCTATTGGTCTTAGCGGTGACGCGCGCCGGTTCAAAGCGCAGTTCAACGTGCAGGATAATGAGGCAGAAGAAGGTTTGGTCGAAGACGTTAAAGCAGAAGGGACCTTTATGGCAGATTTCCTTTCGGTAATGGCGTCGCACCGTGTCTGGTCACGCAGTAAAAAAGCCCTGACCGTGGCGGCGTAAACAGCTAAGGGCGGAATGTGAATTCCGCCCTTTATTCATCAGTTAGACGACAAGTGGCTGCTATGCTGGGCCATCACCGGCTTCACCTCGAAAACACCCTGAGATGCCATTACTGAACAACTGATCGCCGCCGCTAGCGTTACACCAATCCATATCTTTTTCATTCGTCATCTCCGCCGAAACTGTTATTACCTCTTCAGGTTTAGCAGCAATTATTTGAAAGTCGAGAATGGCTGAGTTTTTAAGAAATATCTTTAGCGCATCTCGCTAAATAATAATCCTGTCACGCGTTACTTAAAGTGGTTTATATGGGTGACTACTGTATTGGCTATATATTTCGACAAGCAATGACCTGAATGAAATCCGAATTTTCTGCCAGGATTGATGCGGGCTTAATTGCTTGGCCGCAGGGTTTGACCACTTCACTTTTATGCAATTCAGGAAAACCATTTTGGAAAATCAGCAATATTTAAATCCACAACGTAGTGAAGGATTCGCTGGACTGGGCGACTATGCGGCCATCGGGGAGGGCAGATCGGTTGCGCTCATCGCGCCTGATGGTTCGATTGACTGGTGGTGCGCTCCCAATCTTGATTCCAAACCCCTGTTTGACCAGATCCTTGACCCGCAGATTGGCGGGTTCTTTCAGATCGTGCCGCTGGCGGATTATCGGGTGACGCGCAATTATCGCGAACACAGTAATGTGCTGGAGACCCGTTACGATACCGAGAGCGGATCGGTACTGCTGACCGAGTCGATTAACAGCACGCTGGCAGGGCGCTTACCCTGGAGCGAGCTGGCCAGGCGTATTGATGGGCTGGAGGGGGAAGTCACCTTAAAAATTACGCTGCGGTTTGCCACTGCTGCCGAGACGCGCTCGCCGTGGATTGCTGACAGTGCGCAAGGCAAGGTGTATCACATTGCCGATTTGATGGCGATGCTGCGTACCAGCGAAGAGATCATCCTCGACCACGTCGACGATGAACGGATTAGTGGCACCTTAACCGTGAGTAAAGGTGCTCGTTCACTTTGCGCTTTGCTGGTAACGGAAAAAGAGCCGCTGGCGGTACCGGACATGAAGGCCATTGATGGGCGCATTGACACCAGCGACATGGCCTGGCGCGACTGGGTCAACAGTCTGAGCTACAGCGGCCGTTATTCGTCATTAGTCATACGTTCAGCGCTATCGTTAAAATTCCTGTGGTACTCCCCAACGGGCGCACTGGCAGCCGCAGCAACCACTTCGCTGCCCGAAGGCATCGGTAAAGAAAAAAATTACGATTACCGCTACGCGTGGGTGCGCGATGCCTGTCTGATCATTAAAGCTTTCATTTGCCTCGGCGCGCTGGAAGATTGTAAGGCCGCGTTTTCCTGGCTCACTAAAACCATTATCGATCACGGCGTCAGGTTGCGTGCCTGCTATACGCTGGAAGGCGATATCGTTCCTGAAGAACGCTTTCCAGCACTGCGCGGTTATCAGGATTCGCAACCGGTACGCGTTGGCAATAACGCGCGCGATCAGATTCAACTCAGCATGTATGGCGATATGCTGGCCACGGCGCAGGGCTTTGTGGAAGCCGGGCACGTATTGGATCTCACCACTGCGCGCTTGCTGGGTGAGCTGGCTAACTGCTGTGCGGATAGCTGGCGCCAAAAGGATTCTGGCATTTGGGAGTTGCCGGAGGAGCAACATTACACCCATTCGAAGATGGCGTGCTGGCTGGCGCTGGATCGCGCGGTGATTTTAGCCGAGCGAAAATACATCGAACCAACCTGGGTTGAACGCTGGAAGCGCGAGCGTGACCGTATCAGTCAGTGGATTGAAAGCCATTGCTGGTCGGAAAAACTGCAGAGCTATACCTTTTATGTCGGCAGCGATGAGCAGGTGGATGCCGCGCTAACGCTGATGCATCACTACGGCAACAGTGTTAACCCGGAAAGAATGCGCGCAACCTACCGCGTGATCCGTCGCGAGCTGGGTAATAACGGCGTGATGCTCTATCGCTACAGCGGCGTGGACCGCGAGGAGAGTACCTTCCTGGCGTGTTCGTTCTGGATGGTAGAAGCCTGGGCGGCGATGGGGGATGGTGCAGGCGCGGAAGAGATGATGACGGAGATTTTGGCGCTGCTCAATCGACGCGGTAACGTCGATATTTTCAATGAAATGTATGATGTCCGTACTCAGTCATGGCGGGGCAATATGCCGCAGGGACTGAGCCACTTAGCCCTGATATTTGCCGCGCAGGGTTTAAGCAACGCTGAGAAATGCAAAGAGTAACAACTGCGGATAATTGCCAGGCATCAATATTAAAGCGGCCCATCCGCGCGATGTGGATGGGCCGTTGAGCGACGCGTTATAAAAACTTACTTCGACTGCTGCTGTTTGCTATCCGCTTCTTTCTGTTTCTTGTTGGCCATATGATGACCCACAGCGCAACCCGCCGCCGCACCCGCAACGCCATGATGCGCCATATGACCGGCAACGCCGCCGACCGCAGCGCCTTTCAGGCAGCCTTTAGCTTCAACCTGGGATGTAACAGACAACAATAAACCGGCAGTGAGCACGATGAATGAAAACTTACGCATCTGGATTCCTTCCTTTCTAGTTAGCAGGGCACAATAAGCCCTGACACAGCATAGTCACGGTGAAAAAGCAGAGCGTTAAAAAGTGTAAACGCATGAGACAATGCCTAATGACTGGGCTGCTCAATCGCCTGTTCCAGAAACTGGATGAATGCTCTTACTTTGGCATTCAATGCCGAACGTTCGTTGACGCAGGCAAAGATATTCATCGGTAAGGATTGCGCTCGATTTTCATCACTTTGATCGGTGTCGAACAAGGCGATCAATTGGCCGCTGTCTAACAATGGCTGAGCAACAAAGCTTGCAAGACGGGCAATGCCGCCGCCGTTGACTGCTATTTTTGCAATGATATCAATATCATCGCTAATAAACTCAGGGTTGAGCCTGGCGCTAACTGATTGGCCATTAACCCTAAAAGTCCAGGGAAGAAAACGTCCATCTGTAGGATAGCGAAAAACCAGACAGGCGTGCAGGATAAGATCTTCGGGCGTTTTAGGCATGCCCGCGCGCTGCAGATAACCCGGAGAGGCGCAGAATACAAATGGCAGTGAAGCAATTTTTCGGGCGATCAGTTGGTCATTCAGCTGTGCTTCAATGCGAATACTGACGTCGATACCCTCCAGCCGATGATCAACATTACGGTCGGTGCTTATCAGTTCAACATCGATATCGGGATAAGAGTGCTTAAAAGCGGGCATCAATGGCGCCAGAACGTAGCGGCCAAACGCGGCCGTAGTCGCGATGCAAAGTGAACCCTGCGGTTTCGTTTCGATGGCCGCCGCCTGCGAGGCGAGATCGATATCCTGAGGAATATGACGAACCTTCTCAAAATAGCGTTTACCACTTTCGGTTAACGCCATGCTGCGGGTAGTGCGTGATAGCAAACGCACGCCGAGGTGTTGTTCCAGACGAGAAATACTCTGGCTTACCGCAGCCGGGCTCATCCCTTTGGCGCGCGCCGCCGCAGCAATACTGCCATTCTCCACCACACGAATAAACGTCCCGATTAACCCCAGCAAATCCATACTATCTCCAGCGCCTGATTCGTCACTTTTATTAAGTAATGATTAAAGCAGATGCGTGCTACAACCATCCCATTTAGCTTGATAGTTTAGCCGCTGTTGCGCAAACCCCGACTGAACAGGAGAAGTTAATGACTGAAGCTACCACGAGAAATTCTGCCCGCATCCGCCTGCCAAAGCACACCACACCCTACATCTTTGCTCTCTATATGGCGACCATCATGGCGTTTTTGATGAGTTTAGTCATTACTTTCGCCGAGTTTGGAGTAGGGCCGCATTACATGGAAAATGTGATGAATGCCTATCAGGTTGCGATGCCCGCGGCTTTTGTCTGCATTCTGGTGGTGCGCCCGATTGTGGTGCGGTTGGTTGGGTTTACGGTGCATGGACACTGATTTAAACCCACACAATTGCTTTGCCTGTTGAGTTTTCTGCACGGCTTGGATAATCATTTAACTCTTGAATTGCAGCTTGTTTGCCTGCTGAAACTTTTCTAAGGCAAGTGTTGTGTGGCCAAACCCGACGTAACTTTCATGTAGCAACGTCAGTATGCAGAGGTGAAGAGCCACATCAATGCGATCCTTGCCAGCAATGCAGCGTCGTGATTTAGCCGTTACAAATCAAAGTGCATGTAATGTATATTATGTTAAATGAGATATCTAAACGCGCACTCTAAACTTGTTCAGTCCTATCACCTGCTCTTTTGAAAAATCGCATTGGTAAATGTTCAACTAGCCAGTAAGCCTGCTGGCTAGTTGAAATGGCCTTCAAGCGCCTCACTTTGTCATCTGCAACTCATACACCACGCAAGGTACATCGTAATGTCGCTCAATGCCTTTGTAGGTCATTCCCAGCCGCTGCATCACCTTGTGCGAAGCGCTGTTTTCAGGATCGGCAACGGCAACTAAATAGTTCACGCCGACATCCTCAACCGCAAACTTAACGATCGCCTGCGCCGCCTCTGTTGCATAGCCTTTGCCGTGATGATTGGCATTGAGACGCCAGCCAATTTCCAGCGGCGCACCATCCTGATTGGCCAGATGCTGAAGGCATGCTGCGCCAACTACCTCACCGGAGGCTTTTTCCCGCATTGCCCACCATGAAAATCCATACTGCTGCCAGCGCGCCTGCACGCGCTCAATCGTGGCTAGTGTCTCTTCCGGCGTTTTTACCACGCCATTACTGATGTAACGCATGATCTCCGGATCGTTTTCCATCGCATGCAGGCCATCAAAATGGGCGAGTTGAAAAGGTTCCAGCCGCAGCCGAATGGTCTCTAATTCCATGGTTCCTCCAAAGAGCGTCGATAGCTTTAAAAGGTTTTTAAAACAACCTTATCATTGAATTTAGCTTATAAAGTTGCTTTAAACAGCTCTAATTTTATGCAGATCTTTCATGGTAATGCTACTATAATGGCTTAATTTGAAGCCCTTAAGTTTGTAATTGAAACATAGGAGCTCTTTATATGTCCCTTAATCTATATTCAGAATCTGCTATGATAGCTGCGCTGGGGCAACGCCTAAAAGATCATCGATTGCGACGTAACATGCTACAGAAAGAGTTGGCTCATAAGGCGGGAATTTCGGTGTCAGCACTAAAAAAGCTGGAAAATGATGGCAAGGTGACGCTGGAAAACTTTATGAAGGTGGTTTTTGCGTTACGTCTGGAGAGAGAGATGATGACCTTATTCTCTGCGCCGGCGCTGAGCATAGCTCAGGTTGAGGCTCTCAATGCACCGATTCGTCAGCGGGCCGCACGGCCCAAAGCAAACTCCTTAACCCTCAATAAAGGTGATAAGGCGGAATGAGAAAATCAAACGTTAGCTTCGCGCCACTGCAACGAATGGAGGTCATCTATGAAGGCTGGGGTGAAAAGTGGTGTTTAGGCATACTCGCGGCGGGTAGACAACGCGGCGAATGGTTATTCGAGTTCTCAGAACAGAGCATTCAGCGCGGCATTGAGTTTTCGCCTGTGCTTCATCCACCGGCCAACACCACTTATAGCGATTTCGAGCGCCATCAGGAAGGTATCCCAGGATTTATTGCCGACTCTCTACCTGATGGTTGGGGACGTTTGTTGATGGATCGACTGCTGCGCCGCAATGATATTGAACCTGCTACCTTGTCTCCACTGGATCGGTTAGCGATGCTAGGCAGCAATACCATGGGTGCGCTTACTTACCGCCCGCTGTTGGACGTGCCAGGCCACGAAACGAATCCAAATAGTATCAGCGACCTGATGGTGCTAGCTCGGGAAATTGAGATTGAGGTAGCGGGCCAGGACTCCGATGTGCTGTCTGAACTGGTACGCCTTGGCGGTTCGCCGCACGGTGCTCGACCCAAAGTCCTGGTGGAGTTTGATTCTGCTAGCGGACGCATAAATTCATCGGCCTTTTCCGGCAGCGATCCCTGGCTGATAAAATTCCCCGCAGCGCAGGAATCGGCTTGGGTCTGTGCTTTGGAAGAGGTTTATGCGCGTATGGCGAGACAAGCCGGTATTGAATTCCCGGAAAGCCGCTGGTTTCCGCTCGAAGATGGCCTCGCGGCCTTTGGCGTTAAACGTTTCGATCGCTATCAGGGAATGCGTGTGCCGACACTGAGTATGGCGGGCGTACTGCAGGCAGACTTTCGACTTCCCTGCCTCGATTACAGCGATATTTTGCAAGCGACAGCGATGGTCACGCGATCTGCCGTGGAGCGCGAGGTCCAGGCGCGTCGTATGGTATTCAATGTGATCATGAATAACCAGGACGATCATGCGAAGAACTTCGCGTTTACCCTTAACCAGAATGAAGAGTGGCAAGTTTCACCCGCCTACGATCTCACCTTACAAATGGGGCCTGGTGGGCAGCATCAGTCATCAGTCGCTGGTTACGGCACGAAAATCAGTCGTAAAGCACTAATAAAGGCCGGGAAATCCGCTGATATTAACGAGAAAATCATTAATACCATTATTGAGGAAGTGTGCGACGTTGCCGCCACATTTACCACGATGACTAAAACATTAGACGATGCAATTCCTAAAGCGGTCATAAAGTCTACAGCTGCAAAAATTGAAGCTGCCATCAAGGCACTTTAATCGAAATATCATTTAGCGTGGCACGGGGAAAATTAAAGATTCCCCGCACAGGTTAAATCAATTGACCTTATGCAGCGCCTGCACCAGCGTCATGGCGTAAGGCGAGGCTTCTGAAATATCCAATTGCTGCTCAAGTTCAATAAGATGATCGCGCATCAGCTGCTGTGCATTGGCGGTATTTCCGGCGTTAAGTTGATCAATGATCTGCTGATGCTCATCACATTGGCACACCGGCATCTCATTACGCTGATAAAGCATGACAATCAGCGAACTTAGCACCATCAAATTATGCAGAATATCTTCCAGCACTTTGTTATCGGCAATTTTGCCCAGCAGCAGATGAAACGCACCAAGCTGATACACCACCCGTTGCCGCTCCTGGCTATGAATCGCCTCGTGTTCCTCTTTTTGCTGCTGTTGCAATTGCCAGGCAAATGCCGCCATTTTTTCCGGCGTTATGCAGGCAATAATCGCCGATTCTATGGCATGGCGAGCGGTGAAGATTTCACGCGCTGTAGTGGCGGATGGCTGTGCAACAATCGCACCTACATTGGGCTCAATGGTGACAATATGCTGCAACGCCATGCGCTGCAGTGCCGCCTGCACATGGTTGCGGTTTGCCGTAAGTGCATCAACAATCTGCGCTTCAATCAATCGCGTTCCCGGCCGTAGCTTATGCTGGGCAATGGCCATGGTTAGCGAATCATAAATGCGGGTGATCTCTTTTTGTCTGGGGGTTAATTTCGCGCCCATACTCAATCCTGTATCGGTCATGTCGGTCCCCCTGAAATATACATCATTTAGGCGCGGT
The DNA here is from genome assembly GCF_037479095.1 of Pantoea nemavictus. Classification (NCBI taxonomy): domain Bacteria; kingdom Pseudomonadati; phylum Pseudomonadota; class Gammaproteobacteria; order Enterobacterales; family Erwiniaceae; genus Pantoea; species Pantoea nemavictus. The sequence continues at coordinate 127,448 of NZ_JBBGZW010000002.1, forward strand.
AAACGCGTTGGCCGCGGAAGTAACTGGCTGAAATTGCAGGCAGACGCGCCACCGCTTCGGCTGAGCAGCTGGCGTTAAGCAGGATAAAATCAGCCGCGTCGCCCGCCATTGGCCAGACGCGTGCGCCCTGCTCATTCAGCGGCAGTATATCGCCGGTGGCAATCGCCAGCGCCCGGTTAAGCGCAAACTCGGTACCGCGCCCATAAAGTTGAGCCCACAAGTTGGCTTTTTCCAGCATGCTGCCGCTGCCAAATGGCGACCAATGATCAATCACGCTGTCGGTACCGGTCATCAGCTTTACGCCACATTGGCGCAACAACGGCAACGGCATAGCGTTTTTCCCCAACGGTAAACCGGACGCCAGACTAACGCCCAGCGTCGCCATACGTTCACCCAGCGCCTGCACTTCAGCATCGCCAATTTGCGCCAGACAGTAAGCATGGCTCAGCGTCACTCGCCCTTGCAGCTTCGGCGCCTGTTCTACTCTGTCCAGCAGATAGCGAATACAGGCAATACCGCTGCTGGCATCTTCATGTAGATGAATATCCACGCCGCTGTGACTGTCGTGCGCCAGATCGAGCATGATGTCCAGAGAACGCGGCATATCACCATCAACTTTGGTGGGATCAAGCCCGCCGGTCCATTGGCAGCCAAGTGCCAGCGCCTCACGCATCAGCGAGGTTACGCCCGAGCGCAACAGACCGTGCTGCGGAAACGCCACAGTTTCGCAGTTGATGACGCCATCAAACGCTTCCAGCGCCTGCAGCAGATGTTCAAGGCTGCGCAGTCCGCTTACCGGATCGATATTGCAGTGGCTGCGTATCGTCGTCGTGCCGTTGCGCAGCAGCAGTGTGATCAACTGTTGTGCATGCTCCACCGAATCCGCTAACAGCGTCGGTAAAAGCTGCTGCTCCAGCGCGATCATCTGGAAAATATCCTGCTCGTTATTCGGCTTAGCGGCTCGCCACGGTCGGCCATAAAACGTCTTATCCAGATGGATATGCATATCGCGCAGTGCCGGCAACATCAGCAGGCCGCCCGCATCCACCTGCGGCAATGGGCCTGGTGCTTCGTGCTGCGGCGTGATGGCGACAATGCGGCCGTGGTTAATTTCGAGCGCAAACAGATCGCTACGCGTACCCTGAATATGACCGTTATTTTCAATAAATCCGGTCTCTAACCTGACGTTGGTCAGTAGATAGTGTTCATTCATGGACTGCGCCTCGGGTTACGCGGGGAAATGACGATGTGACGATCTCTTCCACCGGCGGATGGCCCACGGTTCTCTCCGGATAAGTAGAAATGATGTGCGCAAAGACCTGTTGCGACTCGGCGTGTAACGCGGCGGCGCTCTGCCCGCTGTTCACCAACTCGCGATCCCACACCACTTTGCGTCCGGCGATAATCACGCCGGTGACATCCCGGCCGTTGCCGTTCAATACCAGCGACGTGATCGGATCGAAGATCTGTCCCAGCGCGGGTTGATCGAGATTGACCAGCATCATATCGGCCTGACATCCCGCCGCCAGCCGCCCGAGGTCGTCGCGTCCCAGCGCCTGGGCACCACCCAGCGTCGCCATGCGGTAATAATCTGCCGCGCTAGCAGCCGCGATATCGCCGGTAACCACGCGCGTAAGCACCACGCCCATCTGCATATTGGTAAACATATCGGCAGGAAAAGTATCGCTACCCAGCGCCAGATTGATGCCAGCCGCTTTGAGTGCCGGATAGTGCTCCAGATATTTGCCGTGGCGACCGGAAACCAGCGGACAGGCCACCACGGACGCGCCAGATTGTGCCAACCGGGCAATATCTTCAGCGACGCTTGCCGAACTGGGATTCACGCCGCCGAGGAACTGGCCATGCGGCAACAGCATATGGCGATTAAGCAGGCCATTCTCATCGAGAACCTGCAGCGAGCTGCGCCCCTGATAGCGCCGGGCGATTTCACCCACCTCTAGCTCACTCTGGCAGCAGTGCAGCCGCGTCGGGCACCCTAATGACGTGACAACGTCACCCAGATCTTGTAACCACACGGCATCCCCACCCTCAATGCGATCGGGAGCCAGCATGCCGCTTAGTGTGGAAACGCCGCGCTGCTGCATGCGCTGGTAGAAATTAACCGCATCGTCTAATCCCTGTTGGGCGCGCTGACGATTGCCGTTCCATGAAAACTGCCCCTGATTATCGCTGGCGTAGTAGCCGGCCATAAACGCCGGTCCCAGCCATGCTCGCGCGCCTAGAGATTCAGCAACATCGGCGGCGTACAGGTATTCATCGAAATCTTCGGCCCATTCGCGGTAGAGAATAGAGGTGATAGGCGCAAAACTGGTGATGCCGTTAAGCAGCAGATGGCTGTAAGCATAATGCTTGGCGAAGTTAAGCTGCTCGCGGCTGTAGAGATCGCGCCGGTGCCAGTCGGCGGCGACAATGCGCCCTTTTTTCCAGCCCGGCTGGTTGTCGAACGCCAGCACGGTGGTATCGAGATCGCCCAACGCATCAAGGTCAATAAATCCAGGACCGACCAGACAATTCCCGGCATTGATCTCTTCATCAACCTGGCCGGTGTAATCAAAGCCAACAAACAGAATGCGTTCGCCCTGCCACACCACTTCGCCATCCGGCAGCAGGCAGTGATCGCCATCGCGATAGCCCACTACCCAAGCGGCGCGCAGGCGGGTTACTTTCTCGCTCATCAGAACAGGCACTCCCCATTTGCGGCGATCAGTTTGCCGCCTTTGATCACTTTACGATCGCGCGGCAACTCCACTAGCGCTTCCACCATGCTGCGGCCGGGAATCAGCACCAGGTCGGCGCGATTGCCCGGCTGCAAACCATAGTTATCCAGTTCCATTACGCGGGCACCGCCGTAAGTAATGGTCTCGGCGGCGCGCATAATTTCTCGATCCTGACGCCAGCGATAACGCAGTCCCATGGTGACCGCGCGCTGCAGCATGTCGCCGCTGCCATACGGGCTCCAGGTATCGCGCACGCCGTCATTACCGGCGCAAAAGGCGACGCCCGCTGCGGTCAGCAATTCATACGGCGGCACCGCGATATCCGCCGGCGCGGTCGTCGCCACCGACATGCCCAGCTCTGCCATCTCTTCGGCAAACTGTTGCTGGCGCGCCGGTTCAACCATGCCAAGACAGAAGCCGTGGCTCAGCGTAACGCGATTCTGCATCTGATAACGGCGGGTAAAGTCCAGCAGCAGCTCAAGGCTGAACGCGCCCAGTTCACCGCGTTCATGCAGATGAATATCCAGCTTTTTATCGTGGCGCACCGCCAGGTCAAAGATGATCTGCAGATGACGCACCGGATCTTTATCGTATGAGCAGGGATCTAAGCCGCCCACCAGCTCCGCGCCCATCGCCAGCGCACGATCCAGCAACGCTTCCGTTCCCGGACTTTGCAGAATGCCACTCTGGGGAAACGCGACAATCTCAATATCGACCTGGTCAGCCAGCCGACGACGCGTCTCCAGCACACCTTCCAGGTTTGCCAGGCCAATTTCGTTATCAATGTCGACATGGGTACGAATAAACGAGGTTCCCGCCGCAATCGCGCGCCGCGTAATGCGTTCTGACTGCAGCTGCGCATCGGGCTGCTGCTCGCGGCGGTAATCACGCTCATTAGCAATAATCGCGGCAAGGTTGCGCGGCACTTCATTGCGATACCAGTCGCGTCCCAGCAAGGTTTTATCCAGATGAGCATGGCCATCTACCAGGCCAGGAAAAGCCTGCATGCCGCGCGCATTAATCAGGGTGGTGCCGGGTGCTAGAGGCAGATTAGCGCCACGCGCTGCAATCACGCCATTTTCCAGCAACAGGTCAACGGGTTGGCTTTCATCAAACGGCGTGACGTGTTGAATTAATAGACTTTCCATCAGCTCTCTCCTCATGATTAACAGGCCGCAGCGACCGCCGCCGGGAAATGACACTCAATCTGATGTTCTTCCGACAAGTTATGCACCGGCGGCATCATTTGCTGGCACAGCGGCTGTGCGTGACTGCAGCGTGCCGCGAAGGCACATCCCGACGGAGGTGACATCGGATTGGGGGCTTCGCCGACGATCGGTTCGCGTTCTGTCGACGGGCTATCAAACTGTGGGATCGCCGCAATCAACAGACGCGTGTAGGGATGCGCGGGACGCGAGAAAATTTCCTCCACGCTGCCCTGTTCGACGATACGACCGAGGTACATGACACCAACCCGATCGGAAATATGGGAAATGACCGCCATGTTATGGCTGATGAAAAAGTAGGTTAGCCCGTGCGTCTGCTGTAAGCGGCGCATCAGGTTTAATACCTGCGCCTGCACCGAGACATCCAGCGCTGAGGTGGGCTCGTCGCAAATCAGAAAGCCCGGCTGGGTCGCCAGCGCACGAGCAATGGAAATGCGCTGGCGCTGACCGCCGGAAAATTCATGCGGAAACTTATCCAAATCGTTGGCGGAGAGCCCAACCTGTTCCAGCAGCTGACCACAATAGCTGCGCGCCTGACGCGTGCTGCCCACTTTTTTACTCAGCACCAACGGCTCGGCCAGCGAACGCCCAATACGCCAGCGCGGATTGAGGCTGGCATACGGATCCTGGAAGATCATCTGAGTACCGTTCTGTGCCGCGTGCGTTTCGCTGGCGTCACCCTGCCAGGCGAACTTTATCGACCCTTCTGACGGCGTATACAGCCCTGCCAGCGCCCGCGCGATAGTCGATTTACCGCAGCCGGATTCGCCAACAATGCTAAAGGTTTCCCCCTGACGAATGGAGAGATTGATGCCGCGCACCGCATGCAGCTCGCGCCTGGCGCCGCGACGAAACAGCGAGCTGCGTTTTTCACGCCCGAGCTGAAAACGAATGTGCAGATCGCGTACGTTCAACACTTCAGGCGGCAGCACTTTTTCACTTGTCATGGCGTCTCTCCGTAGGGATAAAAGCAGGCGATTTGCGACAGATGGCTGAACTGCATGTCGGGCTGATGTTGGCGGCAGCGCTCGGTAACATGTGGGCAGCGTGGATGGAACGCGCAGCCGCCCGGCAGCGAATTGAGGCGCGGCATGGCGCCATCAATCTGCGACAGGAATTCATGGCGTTCGCGCATCGAGGGAATCGAGTTGATCAGACCGCGCGTATAGGGGTGTTTAGGGGCACGAATCACCTCCGCGACCGGGCCCATCTCGACAATCCGTCCGGCATACAGCACCGCGACTCGCGAGCACACATCCGCCACCACGCCCATGTCATGGGTAATCAGCATCACCGCCGTGCCATGCTGCTGGCAGAGACGTTTTAGCACCCGTAACACCTGCGCCTGCACCGATACATCCAGCGCGGTCGTAGGTTCATCGGCGATCACGAGCTGCGGATCAACGCAGAGCGCCAGCGCGATGACGACACGCTGACGCATCCCGCCGGAGAGCTGGTGAGGATACTGTTCCATACGCTGCGCTGGGCTGCTCATGCCAACTTCGGTGAGTAGCGTAATCGCCCGTTCACGGGCCTCGGCGGCGGAGAGCGGCAAGTGCGTGCGGATGGTTTCGGTTAGCTGCTGGCCAATAGTCAGCACCGGATTGAGACTGGTGAGCGGATCCTGGAAAATACAGCTGATGGCTTTGCCGCGCAGCTTACGGCGCGCATTATCATCGAGGTTATCGATGCGCTGCCCCTGAAACCAAATCTCACCCTGTTTAACTCGTCCTGGCTCTTGCAATAGCCCGCTGATGGCGGCGCCGGTCAGGGATTTCCCCGCGCCGGATTCACCCACCATGCCCAGCACTTCGCCCGGCTGCATGGTGAGCGAGAGGTTATGGATCGCCTGCAAATTTCCTTTCCGGTGCAGAAATTCAATACTCAGATCGCGAACGTCAAGCAACGTCTCGCTGGCTGTCTGGCTCTGCTGTGCCATGGCGCGCTCCTAACGTAATTTCGGGTTAAGGGCGTCCAGCAACCAATCGCCCAACATGTTGAATGAGAGAGAAAGGATCACCAGCAGCGCGGCTGGGAAAGCCACAATCCACCACTGTCCGGAGAACAGGTACTGATTGCCTTCGTTGATTAAGGTGCCCAGCGAAGGTTGATCTGGCGGCATCCCCACGCCGAGAAACGACAGCGTGGCCTCGGTCAGAATCGCTACGCCGAGGTGCAGCGTTGCCATCACCAGCACCGGACGCAGAACGTTCGGTACAATGTGGCGCAGCATGATGTGGATATGATGCGCACCGCTGATGCGCGAGGCCATAACATATTCCCGCCCTTTCTCCAGCATCGTCAGGCCGCGCACCGTACGCGCATATTGCATCCAGCCGGTCAGCGCAATCGCGCCGGTGAGGATCGCCGGGGCAAAGTGCCCCATCAATTCTTTCGGGATCACCACCCGAGCCACGCCGCTGACCAGCAGCGTGAACATAATGGTGGGAATACTCAGCATGGCATCGGCAAAGCGCATGATCAGCGTATCGACTAAACCGCCGAAGTAACCGCTCAACACGCCGAGCGCCACGCCTAGCATCACCGACAGCAGCACGCTAATCCCGCCAATGATCAATGAGATATTCAGGCCATACAGCATCAGCGAGAGAATATCGCGCCCCTGTACATCAGTACCCAGCCAGAAGCGCGCATCGCCGCCGCTCATCCACGATGGCTGTAACTCTGAATCCATCAGGTCAAAACTGGTGGTATCAAACACATTGTGCGGCGCAATCCAGTGGCTGGTGATTGAGCACAGCAGGATGATCAGGCAGCAGCTGAAGGCCACCACGGTACTTTTGCTGCGCCAGAACAGCCACAGCAGATCGCTGTCGGTGAAGGCTCGCCACTGCTGAGCCAGCCGGGTACGCCGCCGCACGGGCGCGACCGCAGGAGGAAAATTATCGTTAATCATGGCAACTCCTTACTGAGCCCGCATGCGCGGGTCGATCAGGTAATACAACAGATCAACCAGGGTGTTGATCACGATAAAAATCAGGGCGGTAAACAGCAGGTAGCCGGAAAGCACCGGCACATCGACGAAGTTAATCGACTGAATCAGCAGCAATCCCATTCCCGGCCACTGAAACACCGTTTCGATCACGATAGCAAAGGCGATCAGTCCGCCAATCTGCAAACCAATCACCGTTACCACCGGTAATAAGGCGTTCCTCAGCGCATGACGAAACCAGATGCGGTAGTTTTCAATGCCGCGAGCGCGGGCAAACTTGACGTAATCGGACTTCATTACCTCGAGCATTTCGGTGCGAATCAGTCGCATGATGATGGTCACCATCGACAGTCCCAGCGACAGCGCCGGCAGCACAATAGAGTGCCAGCCAGAAGCAGTTAATAACCCGGTACGCCAGAAACCAAGCTTCACGACGTCGCCACGGCCGCTGGAAGGGAACCATCCCAGCCAAACGGAGAAGACGATAATCAGGATGATGCCGGTGAGAAACCACGGCAGAGAAACGCCAATCAGCGACAGGATCTGCACCCCTTCTTTCAGCAGTTTGTTACGGCTGATGGCAGACCAGACGCCAAGCGGAAAACCGATCGCCATTGCCAGCACCACCGAAACAAACACCAGCTCCAGCGTGGCGGGCAAGCGCTCCATAATCAGTTGAAATACCGAAACCTGGTTGTAGTAAGAGATGCCAAAATTGCCGTGCAGCAGGCGCGTAATGTAGTGCCAGAACTGCATAATTACCGGGTCGTTGAGACCGAGGCTGGTGCGCAATGCCGCGCGTTCGACTTCGGTTGCGCTCTCGGGCAGCATGCTGGCAACCGGGTCGCCAAGGTACTGAAACAGAATAAAAGACAGCAGCGCGACGCCCGCCAGCAACACCAGCGCCTGCAGTAACTTGCGCACAAAAAAAACCATAACGGCCTCCTGACTTCAACGCGGCGCGATTGGCACTTCGCGCCGCTACGCTACGTGCATGTATTAAAAATTACTGACTGACTTTGCCGTACCACAGACGCTGAACGTTATCCGGCGTCTGTTTTAGCGTCAGCTTTTTGCTCATCGCCCAGACGGTGGGTTCAAAGTGCATCGGCAGATAGGGCAGGTCTTTATTCGCCAGCGCCACCGCCTGACTCAGCATGATAAGACGCTTCGTGTTATCCAGCTCGCCGACCGAGTCGTCGATCAGCTTGTCGGCCGCCGGATTGCTGTAGCGGGGAATATTGAAGGTGCCGAGACTTTTCCCGTTGCTGGTGTGCAGCAGCTGCACCGCCACGCTGTAGGGATCCATAATTGGCAGGTTGGCCCAGCCCAAAACGCCGACATCGGTACGACCATTCACCAGAATCGGGTCATAGACGCTGGCCGGATGCACGTTCAATGCCGCTTTCACGCCAATTTTTGACCAGTAACTCTGCACCGCCTGACACCATTGGGCGGCATTGATGTAGGTGCCTTCCGGGCAATCAAAGTTGAGGTTGAAACCTTGCGCATAGCCCGCTTCTGCCAGCAGCGCTTTGGCTTTAACCGGGTCATACGGGAAATCGACGCCGGCTTTCGCGTCGTAGCCCGGAATATCCGGCGCCAGATAGTTACTGGTTGGCTTGGTGAGACCGCGCATCACTTTCTGCGTGATCGCCTCACGATTGATGGCCATATAGAGCGCCTGGCGCACGCGGATATCTTTCAGCGGGTTGTCCGCTTTGGCGTTTTTAGCATTGAGCGTGTCGCGCATGTTCAGCGTCAGATAATCGACGCGCAGCGATGGGCTGACCTGCATCTGCACCGCCGGGTTATTCTGCAATCGCTGAATGTCCTGCAGGGGAACCGAAGTCACCAGATCGTATTCACCCGCCAGCAGGCCTGAGAGCCGCGTGGCATCGGATGAGATTGGCTTGAAGATGATTTTCTCGATGTTGGTGGTGCCTGCAGCGGCATTCCACCAGTTTGGATTACGCACCAGCACCATCTGCGTATCGCGCTGACGGCTCTGCAAAATAAACGGTCCGGTGCCGTTGGTATTATTGGTGGCGTAACCTTCCGTACCCTGGCTGATATCGGTAGGTTTCAGGGCGTTGTGCTCGCTGAGCCACTTCTTATCCATGATCATCACGCCGGTCAGCTCGTTGATGGCGATACCGGTCTTTTTCACCAGATGAATATCCACGGTGTATTTGTCTACCGCTACCGCATCTTTAATGGTCGACGCGTTGGCACGAATCCCCGACGCCGGATCCGTCACCCTGGCGACCGAGGCCACCACGTCCTCAGACGTCAGCTCATCGCCATTATGAAACCTCACCCCTTCGCGCAGCTTGAAGCGCAATGTGGTGTCATCCAGCTGCTGCCAGCTCAGCGCCAGCCACGGCTGAATCTTCAGGTCATTATCGCGCTGTACCAGCGACTCATAGATGTGGTTCTGGAAAGTTAGTGCCTTGGTGGAGGCGTACGCATCCGGATCCAGCGTCGGGATGTCGGCATCGGTGGCCCAACGCACGACGTTCTCCGCCAGCGCAGCGTGACTGCTAAGGCCTAACGAACCTGCGACTAACAACGACAGCAAAAGTTGCTTCATTATTTATCCCTCATCAATATGCTAGAGTTATTGCTAGCAATGCATGCAAAGCCAATGCCAGTTCATTTTTGTTCTTCATATCACGGCGATTAGGTGGAAAAAGCTACGCCTGCTGATTGAGCTCCGGAGCCAGAATCCACTCGGCGCTGTCGTTCCAGACATCCATTTTGGTAATCTGCCCTGCAACCACCTCATAGCGATCGAGATAGCGATTACCGGCGAACTCGCGGCCGTCCGGCCACACGCCATAGAGAAAGCCGGTACAGTAGACCACCACATGGCCCGGGCTTTTCTCCATCCAGTCAAACTCACCAAGCTGCTTCTTAACCCATTGATAACGCGCGGCGTTAAAGGCGGTGACGCCGTGAACCGTTGGCATCACCCGCTTACCTGTAAAGGTAATCAGCACCTCAGGCGACATCAGTGCTGCGGCGCGGTCTGGATCGGGCGCCATTGACGCTGCCAGAAACGCTTTCACAATCTCTACTTCTTCAGGTGCTACCGACATACTTGCTCTCCCGTGGCTAAGGTATTGGCTGTTGCAGAAATATTGAGTGAATGGGCGGCAATCGCGCCCGGCGTGGTAAGCCATACGTCTTCACACTGCGCGATAATTTTTTGCAGCGTCTGCCGCAGATGGTGCAGGCGGAAAGGCTGACCAACAATGTAAGGATGCAGCGCAATGCCCATCACCTGCGGACGCTGCTCGGCGCGCTGTTTCATCTCGATGAACTGGCTCTCGATCATGCTGCAAAAGGTTTCAATCGAGGTGCCGTTTGGAATGATGGTGGGAATATCATTGATCTCCTGCGGATAAGGCACCGAGAGCAGATCGCCGTGCGAGGTTTGCAGTGCGACGGGACGATCGTCATGCGCCCAGTTCAGCGTGTAACTGAAGCCGTTCTGTCGCAGCAGGTCTGGCGTATCGTGGCTCTCTGAGATCCACGGCGATAACCACCCCGCTACCGGCCGTTGCTGATAGGCGCTCAGTCGCTGCTGGCAACGGGCGATCAGCGCATATTCATCTTCACGGCTAAGTTCGCCCTGGCGCTGCGAGTTGGTATGACCGTGCCCAATCAGCTCACTACCGGGCAAGCTAACCCAGCGATCGAGCAGCTGGGGGCAGTAATCGAGAATGGAGGTGTTAGCGATCACCGCCGGTGGAATACCGAGCTCGGCAAACAGATCGGCCAGATACCAGCCACCGACCCGATTACCGTAGTCGCGCCACGCATAGTTCAGCACATCGAGACGATTTGCCCCTTGTGACAGCTTCGCGCCCTCCGGCATACCAAAGGCAAAATGCTCAAGATTCATAGCGATATACAGCGCCAAACCTTTACCCTGCGGCCACACGGGCAAAACCTGATGCTCAATGGAACTGTAGGCATAACGCTGATGGCTGGCGATATTCCACATAATCTGCGGCGATGACATTACGGCCTCCTGAATTAACACACCTGTAGCGATGGAAGGAGTAAAGCAAGTGGCATGCCACACTAGCCAAATTGCTAGCAATATTTCTGGTGCAGCAAGTAGTGACGCGATTCAGGGTGGTAAACAGGCTTAGAACAGATGAAGCAGATGGCCATTTTTAGCAGAGAACAATGATTGAAATGTGAGCTAATGGTGCACTCTTTGCCCTGAAAACGAGCAAGTGGAACCGAAGACCTGGCGTTGCTGTCGTGCTCCAATCCCTTTAAAGCGTCAAGGTGTTGGTCTTCCAGGCATGAAAATAATCTGTGATTAAACCTGCACTTTCACTATTGATTGCTGGTTAACTGCGCACCACGAGGCGCAGAATGGAATATATAACCATACATGAATATATATTCAACCATCAATCCTCTGAGGAGCAGGCCCTATGAGTAGCTATACGTATCCGAAATTCGGTGCCGGATTATGGCACTTTGCCAACTATATCGATCGCTACGCCGTTGACGGTTACGGGCCTGCACTGAGTACGCTCGATCAGATCAAACTCGCCGGCAGCGTTGAAGACCTCTCTTACGTGGATGTGCCCTATCCGTTTACCGAAGGCGTGACGGTCGCACAGGTTAAGCAAGCGTTAGCAGATGCCGGATTAAAAGCGATCGGCGTAACACCGGAGATCTATCTGCGCCGTTTCTCCCGCGGTGCCTTCACCAACCCTGATGCCGCCATCCGTAAACAAGCGTTTGATTTGATGCATGAAGCCGCCACTGTAGTGCGCGAACTGGGCGCCAATTACGTGAAAGTCTGGCCGGGACAGGATGGTTGGGATTATCCGTTCCAGGTCGATCATAAAAACCTGTGGAAGATGGCGGTGGACGGCATGCGCGAACTAGCGAGTGCGAATCCTGACGTCAAATTTGCCATTGAATATAAGCCACGCGAACCACGGGTAAAAATGACGTGGGATTCTGCAGCGCGCACCCTGCTCGGCATTGAAGATATCGGGCTGGATAACGTCGGCGTGCTGCTCGATTTCGGCCACGCGCTGTTTGCGGGTGAATCTCCGGCCGACTCCGCGCAGTTGATCATCGATCGCGGTCGTCTGTTTGGAATGGATGTGAATGACAACCTGCGCGGCTGGGATGACGACTTGGTGGTCGGCACCGTTCATATGACGGAGATTTTTGAGTTCTTCTACGTGTTGAAGATCAACAATTGGGATGGCGTGTGGCAACTCGATCAATTCCCATTCCGTGAAGATCATGTCGAAGCCGCCAATCTATCGATTCGTTTCTTAAAACACATCTATCGCGCGCTGGATAAACTGGATATCGCCGCCTTACAGGATGCACAGCGTGAACAAAACCCATTGAAAGCCCAACGCATTATTCAAAACGCCCTGTTAACCAGTATCGAACAATAACCTGTCTAGCCCGGCAAGTTTGTCGGGCTAACTGCTACTTTTGTAAAATTTGCACCCGGTTGCAAAAATGGAAGCAGATCGTGATGATTTTGTGACCAGGGTGTTAACTTCGCGCTTTGCAGCGTTGACTAATATTCAACCGCATCCGAAAGTGGGAACGCTTAAACGGTAAGCCCTCGCATATCGAATCTCTTACGTTGGGCTTAATCTCGTTAGTTTTGCACCCGGTTGCAAAACCATAATAACCTTCCCCTACAGAGATAAAAAATGAAACTAATCAAAGTGGTATTAATAATCTGTGGTCTGCTTAGCGGGTTCACCGTCCAGGCGAAAACCTATATGGTCGGCGTCGCCCTCGCTAACCTCGATCTGAACTTTGTTTCCATCTTACGTAGTCAGATGGAAAAACAGTTAAAAGAGAAAGGTCTGAAGAGCCAGTTCGCCGATGCCAAAGGGGATGTTTCGCTACAGATTCAGCAGGTGGATGATTTTATCAATCAGGGAGCTGACGCGATTATTATCAACCCGGTAGATACTCAGGGCGTGATGCCGGTGATTGCCGCTGCAAAAAAAGCCAACATCCCGCTAATTTTCGTTAACCGCAAACCCGAAGTGAAGTTGAGTGGCAAGATGGCCTACGTGGGGTCTGACTCTGCATTAAGCGGCAAGATGGAGATCGAAGCGCTGGCAAAACGTCTGGACAATAAAGGCAATATCGCGATTTTGATGGGCGCCCTCTCCACGGAGGAAGCGCGCCAGCGCACCAAAGCCGTTGAAGATTACGTGAAAGATCATCCTGGCCTGAAAGTGATCCAGAAGCAGAGCGCCAACTGGCAGCGTAACGAAGCAGTGGATAAAACCCTTTCGTGGCTGCAGGATGGCAATGACATCAATGCCATTATCGCTAACAACGATGAAATGGCGATTGGCGCGATCATGGCGCTGGATCAGCTGAAGAAAAGCAATGTGCTGGTGGCCGGTATCGACGGCACGCCGGATGGTTTGCAGTTCATCAAAAACGGCAAAATGGCCGTAACCATTTTCCAGGATGCAAAAGGTCAGGCAACTGGCGCAGTCGATGTGGCCAACAATATGCTTAATGGTAGGCAAACTGAAGCCTACAACTGGGTGCCTTATCAAACGGTTACGTTGGAGAACTATCAGGAATTCACCAGTCAAAATCAGAAGTAAGATCGGGTGTTTTCAGTGGTGCTAGCGTTACGTCGGTGGCCTGCAATGACCAGCCTGCACTGAACCGGCAGATTTCGGATGCCTAAAACGCAACGCTGAGTACGAATTTTGTTGCTTCCATTGCACTGCCAACCCGCTATGTTGGGGAAAAAATGGAGGTAAACATGCATAAACCGTCTTCGCCCTGGTGGTGGGATCTCTCTACGCGGGAATTCAGTGAGCTGGATATGGCGAATATCGTCGCCGTCCTGCCGATTGGTGCCGTTGAACAACATGGTCCGCATCTGCCGGTGCGCGTGGATGCGGCCATCAACGCTGGGATTATTCAGCGCGCCGTCGAACTGCTGCCTGACGATCTGCCACTGCTGGTGATGCCCGCCTTGCCGATCGGTAAATCGGACGAACATCTCGCCTATCCCGGCACCCTTTCCCTGCCTTATGACGTGTTAGGCAAAGTCTGGTTTGAAGTGGCGAAGAGCGCCTGGCGCGCCGGGATACGCAAGCTGATTTTCTGGAATTCGCACGGCGGACAGCCGCAGCTGATGGAAATCGTCTGTCGCCAATTGCGCATTGAACTCGGTATGTTTGCCGTCAGCGCCAGCTGGTTCCGCACCATTGATGCTTCTGACCTGTATAGCGCGCATGAACTCAATCACGGCATTCACGGCGGAGAGTCCGAGACCAGCATGATGCTGCATCTCCATCCAGAATTGGTGCAGATGCAGTATGCGGATGATTTTGTCTCTACGTCGGTGGCGCTCGAAGCCAGCGGCGGTATTTTGACGCCCGAAGGCGGCATTGGCTTTGGCTGGATGGCACAGGACCTGCATTTTTCGGGCACCACGGGTAATGCTGCGGCCGCCGATGCCGAACGCGGTGCTATCGCCACCGATCGCGCCGCGCACGCCCTGCTGAAACTGGCGCGCGAGGTGCACAGTTTCGACCTCGATTTTCTTACTGAGCGAACCGCATACAAAGACGCGCGATAAATCGCGCCGCTACAAATACCGGCACATTCCGTAGCGGCGCAATTCATTGCGCGTCTTGTTAGCGCAATTCTGACATCATGCCTTTAATGGTTTCGGCGAATACGCTGCCAATCGCGCTGGTGCCGCGATCGTGGCCGATCAGCATCAGCGTTTGCGTGTGCTGCGCCAGTTCGCGCACCGGGATATAGATCAGTCGGCCACTGCGCTGGTCGGATTCGATATCGATCGGCGTCAAAAATGTCAGCGTTTGATCCATCATCGCCGACTGGCGCATCACCTCGATCGAGTTAGTTTCGATAACCGCCTGCAGAGTGATCGAGGCGCGTGCAAACACTTCGTTCAGATACGGGCGGATCACCATCGATTTATCAGCAATCACCACCGGATAAGGCAGGCAATCACTCAGGCGCAAGCTGGATTTGTCCGCCAGCGGATGCCCTGCTCCTACTACCGCGCCCAATCGCACCGGCACGCTGGCAATATTGCGGTGCACCGACTGCAAATCGAAATCAAAACCAATCCCCAGATCTGCCTCGCCGCTGGCCACCGCGTTGGTAATATTTTCGCCGGTGGTGAGCTGTTGCAGTAGCAGTTTTACCCGCGGATTAGCGCGCCGAAATTCGGATGCGACGCGCGGGATTAGGTTCGCCGCCAATCCGCTCATCATCGCCACCGTCACTTCGCCGCGCCGTAGCCCTTTCAGCTCCTCGATCTTCATCTGCGCGATTTCAATCTCTTTAAAGCTCTGCCGCACGTGATGAATCAAGGCTTCACCGGCGGCGGTGAGGATCATTTTACGCGGTAGACGTTGAAACAGCGGCGTGCCTAACTCCTCCTCCAGCGCAATCAACTGACGGTTAATCGCCGAGGCGGAGATGTGTAAACGCTCGGCGGCTTTACGAATTGAGCCGCTGCGCGCCACCTGATCGATATAAACAAACAAACGGTGCTGAAGCATGTTTCATCCTGCGTTGCCTTTTAGGCATCGGTAAGTGCTAAAAATGATGCTTTTAAGATAATGCTCTTCCGGTGATTAATACATCAAAACCACACCAGGAGAACACATGATGGCAGACGTATCCCGCAGAAAGTTTGCGAAGTTAGTGGCTGGCGCGCTGTTGTTACCCGCGCTGGCACCGATGTTGTCGCGCAAGGCGCTGGCGGCGAATAACAGCATAAAAATCGCCCTGCTGTTGCCCGGTTCGGTCGCTGATGGCGGCTGGAGTTCGCTGGCCTATGCGGGATTGCAAAGCCTGCAAAAAGCCGGTTTTAGCGTGGCGCACAGCGAAAGCGTCTCGCAGGCGCAGATGGACCAGACTATTCGCGGCTACGCCGACGATGGTTACACGCTTATCATCGGTCACAGCTTTGAATATGGTTCGGCATTCGCCGAAATCGCGCCGGAATATCCCGATACCTACTTCTTCGCGTCAACCTTCAAGCCAGGGGAAAAATCACCGGGCAACGTTGAGTACGTGAACCTCGCCTACCTGCAAGGCGCTTATGCCGCCGGCGCGCTGGCTGCGCTGATCTCAGACAAAGGAAAAGCGGTAGGATTTGTCGGCGGCGGCGATAACCCGACCCAGCAAGCGATGATGCGCGCCTTTATCCAGGCTGCAGAGAAAACCCGTCCGGGCATTAAAGGCATGGGCGTGGTGACTGGCGATTACGATAATGCGGCCAAAGGACGCGAAGCGGCGACCACCATGATTGGCAACGGTGCCGATGTGATTTGGCACGCCGCCGACGTAACCGGCCTCGGCGCGATGCAAGGCGCAGCGGCGGCGAAAGTGAAAGCCATCGGCTGTTATGTCGATCAACGCGACGTCGCGCCCGACTACGTGGCCTGCAGTTTCCGCCAGAACCTCGACTGGATGGTGGAACAGGTTGGCGAATCCGTGGCAAACAAAACCTTTAAAGGCGGCGACGAATGGCATCCCACCGTCGCTAAAGCCTGGTCAGTGGTCAACGGCAGCGAGCATTACAATGCCAAACTGGTGAGTGCCAGCGCCTGGGATAAATTCCAGCAGATTTGGCAGCAGTTGGACAGCGGCGCGCTGAAGCCAACGGTTTGATAAGCGGGATCGACTCATGACAGCAACGGCAAACATCCGCGTCGCGCTTAACAACATCACCAAACGCTTCGCACGTGTGGTGGCTAACGACGACGTCTCGCTCAGCATTAAAGCGGGTGAAATTCACGCGCTGCTGGGTGAAAACGGCGCTGGGAAAAGCACGCTGATGCAGATCCTTTACGGCCTGTATCAGGCCGATGAGGGCAGCATCGTGGTGGATGGCAAAGCGCAGCGTTTTCGCGACCCCAGCGATGCCATCGCCTGCGGTATTGGGATGGTGCATCAGGAATTTATGCTGGTACAGCCGATGAGCGTGGTGGAGAACGTGGTGCTGGGGCTGAAAGAGAGCGCCAGCGGCGTGCTCAACCTGCATGCAGCGGCGGCACGCTTGCAGGCGCTGTCGGACAAGCACGGGCTGGCGATTGATCCCTGGGCCAAAGTGCAGCATCTGCCTATTGGCGTGCAGCAGCGCGTGGAGATCCTCAAACTGCTGTATCGCGATGCGCAGGTGCTGATTCTCGACGAACCCACTGCGGTGCTCACGCCGCAAGAGAAAGCCGGGCTGTTCGCGACCCTGAAATCGCTGTGCGCCGAAGGCCGTTCGGTGGTGATCGTCACGCACAAACTGTATGAAATCATGGCTATCGCCGATCACGTTTCGGTGATGCGCGGCGGAAAAATGGTGGATTCGGTCGATATTAAAGAGACCTCTGAACGCGATCTGGCACGCCGCATGGTGGGCCGCGATGTGGTGCTGCGCATGGAAAAAACGCCGTGTCAACCGGGTAAAACCGTGCTGCAGGTTGATAGCATCGCGGTGCGCGACGCCAGCGGACAGCAAAAAATCTGGCGCGTTTCGCTGAACGTGGCCGCTGGAGAAATCCTTGGCATTGCCGGCGTAGAAGGCAACGGGCAATCAGAGTTGGCGGAAGCGTTGCTCAATTTGCGCGAGCTGGAGGCTGGTCGCATTCTGCTTAACGGCGAAGATATCAGCGACGATTCACCCGCCACGCGGCGTCGTAAAGGCATCAGTTTTATTCCGGCCGATCGGCGCGGCGTGGGTTCGGTGACCGATCTTTCGATTACCGACAACGCCCTGCTCGGCCGCCAACGCAGCTTTACCCGCGCGGGCGGCTGGCTGCTCGACCGCCAGCGTATTAGCCAACATGCGCGCGATATCATCGCCCGATTTGCGGTGCGCACGCCGGATGCCGATTTTGAAGCGGGCAAGCTCTCCGGCGGCAATTTGCAGAAACTGATTCTGGGCCGTGAAGTCGCCAGCGATCCCTGCTTGCTGATTGTGGAGCAACCGACGCGCGGGCTGGATGTCGGCGCGATTGAGAGCGTGTGGCAAGGTTTGCTGGCCGCGCGCGATCGTGGCTGCGCCATTTTGATGATCTCCGCCGAGCTGGAGGAGATTATTAATCTCTCCGATCGCATTGCGGTGATGTACAGCGGTCAGATTGCCGGTGAGCTGGATGCCACCGCCGCCACGCCGGAACGCCTCGGCGAACTGATGGCCGGGGCGCATCTGAAAAAAAGCGGAGGCAAACATGAAGAAGCTGCTTGAACGGCGTCTGGCCCCGGCGGAATCCACCGGTGCACTGGTGCTGACCAGTTCTTGCGGCATCATTGCCGCGTTCATTATTGCTGGGTTGCTGTTTATTCCGTTTGGTGGCAATCCGCTCTCAGCCTACGGCTTCCTGTTTGACGCCGCTTTTGGTTCGCTACGCAGTTTCGGGCTGAGCCTGGTGCAGTCGACGCCTTTGATGCTGATCGCGCTGGCCACCATTGTGGTGTGGCGCGCCGGACTCGGCTACATCGGCTTTGAAGGCTGTTTTCTGTTAGGTGCCGCCGCCGCCAGCTGGATTGCGCTCTCCGGCACGCCGCAAGGTTTCCCGTGGGCAATTCCTGCGCCGCTCTACTGGCCGATGGTGCTAATCGCTGCCTTTCTCGCTGGGGCGATTTGGGCTGGCTGGGTCGGTGCATTGCGCGTTCGCTTCGGCGGCAACGATGTGCTGATTTCGCTGATGGCCAACTATGTCGCGCTGTTCATCGTGCAATATCTGGTCTCCGGCCCGATGCGTGCGCCGGGCGATTTGCCGCAGACACCGCGATTACCGGTCGATAGCTGGCTGCCCTTTGTGATGACCGGTATGCGCGCACATTGGGGCATCGCCATCGCGCTGGTCGCCACCGTGTTTGTCTTCTGGCTCATGCGCACTACGCCTGCCGGTTTCGAAATAAAAATCGCCGGTCTTAATCCGCGCGCGGCGCGCTACAGCGGCGTTGATGTCAATCGTCGCCAAATGAGCGCGGTATTGCTCGGCGGTGGCCTGGCGGCGCTGGCAGGATTGTGCGCGGTATTAGGCGTGCAGCATCGCCTGATGGAAGGCATCTCCGGCGGCGTGGGGTTTATCGGCGTGGTGGTGGCGTTACTGGCACGTCTCAACCCGATGCTGGTGATCCCGACCGCCATACTTTACGGCGGACTGGAAGTGGGCGGTAGCGCGATGCAGCGCCAAACCGGATTGCCGACGTCGGTGGTGCTGATTTTGGAAAGTTTGGTGGTACTGCTGATTCTGGCGGGCGATCTGCTGCGTTATTACCGCATCAATCTGCCCGGCAAGGGTAAAACCCGCAGCCAATTGGCGGAGGAGCAATCATGAGTCTGTGGATGAACCTGGATACCGCCTTTTTCGTCAGCTGGCTGGCGGCGGCGGTGCGTTTGGCCGGTCCGGTTTTATTGGCGGCGCTGGGCGAGATTTACGCCGAACGCTCTGGCGTTCTCAATATTGGCATTGAAGGTACCATTCTGCTTGGCGCGCTCTCCAGCTATATGATGGCGGTTGCAAGCGGCTCGACCGCTCTGGGATTTATCGCCGGTGGCGTCGGAGGGTTGCTGGTTGGCTGCGTGCTGGCCGCGCTCTATTTACGCGCCCATGCCAGCCAGATTGTGGTTGGCATCGTGTTCAATATTCTCGCTGCTGGACTCGCCACCTGGATTTACGCGCTGGTGATGGGCAATGAATCCTCTCCGACCATTCCCATGCTGGAACCCTGGCATGTGCCGCTGCTCTCTTCGCTGCCGTTTATCGGGCCGATTCTGTTCCAGCAGCCACTGCCGCTCTATCTCACCTTGCTGCTGGCGGTGCTGGCGCACGTTGGCTTGTTTCACACCCGCTTTGGCTTGTCGTTGCGCGCCGTCGGCGAAAATCCCCGCGCGGCGCATGCTGCTGGCCTTAACGTCTTAAAGATCCGCACCTGGGGCGTGCTGTTCTCCTGCGTGGGTGCGGGTTTAGCCGGCAGCTATCTGGTTACCGCGCAGATCGGTCTGTTCCGCGACAACATCGTCAGCGGGCAAGGCTTTATCGCGCTGGCGATTGTGATCTTTGGTCGCTGGAGCCCGCTTAAAGCGCTGATCGCTGCCTTTATTTTTGGTGCCGCAGATGCCTTACAACTGTCGCTGCAGCTGTTTGAAAACACGCTGCCGCCGCAGGTACTGCTGGCCCTGCCATATCTGCTCACCATTCTGGCGATGTCCGGCGTGGTGGGACGCACATTGCAACCCGGCGCGTTAACGCAGCCTTATCGAAAGGAATAACTTATGAAATCGTTTCGTTTCAACAATCTTGCCGATGTTAAGGCGTTTCGTATCACTCCGGATAGCAGCAACTACTTCGCCATCCTGTTCGACAAACCGTTAGACGGCATTGAAAACATCTTCGTGGTAGAGATCTTCAACGTTGGCGGCGCGACGCCGCCGAATGAACACGCCAGCGCGCACGAATTTTTCTATGTGCTGCATGGCGAAGGTATCGCGCGCTGCAACGATGCGGAACTGGCGATCAAAAAAGGCGATTCGTTGCTGCTGCATCCGGGCAACGACCACGCCATCCGCAATACCGGTGATAGCAAGCTGTATACGCTGACGGTGATGACGCCGAATGAAGGCTTTTCGGAACTGATTCGTAGCGGTGACCCTGTCACGCTGGATGCAGAAGATCTGCGCATCTTAACGGGAGCCTGATATGCCGGAAAATGTTTTAGGCAGCAGTCGATATAATCAGTGGCGCGTCTCAGCGCAGGTGATCGACACGCGACGTCCGCATCCAGCATCGCGTGCGGTGCAGCTGACGACGCGCGATCGTGCGGTGATTTTTGACGTAACGCGCACCGCCATCATCGTGGTGGATATGCAGAACGACTTCTGTCATCCCGACGGCTGGCTTGGGCATATCGGCGTTGATGTCACGCCGGCGCGCGCGCCAATTGCGCCGCTGCAAAGCTTGCTGCCAACGTTGCGCGCCGCCGACGTGCCGGTGATTTGGCTCAACTGGGGCAATCGCCCCGATAAGCTCAATCTCAGCCCGGCGTTGCTGCATGTCTACAACCCGCACGGTGATGGCGTGGGTTTAGGCGATCCGCTGCCGGTTTCCGGCGCGCCAGTGCTGCAGGCGGGCAGTTGGGCGGCGGAGGTGATCGATGAGCTGACGCCATGTGCCGAGGACATTCGCGTCAATAAATACCGCATGTCCGGTTTTCAGGACAGCGAGCTGGACAGCATCCTGCGCAATCTCAACATCACCACCCTGCTGTTTGCGGGGGTAAATGTCGATCAGTGCGTGCTCTGCACCCTGCAGGATGCCAACTTCCGCGGTTACGATTGCCTGCTGCTGGAAGATTGCAGCGCCACCACCTCGCCCGACTATTGTCGCGACGCCACGCTGTATAACGTGCAGCAGTGCTTTGGTTTTGTGGTGCAGGCGCGGGAACTACAACAGCAGCTGGAGCGTGACTCATGAGTTATTTATTGGCTGACGGCTGGGTCATCACCATGAATGCTCAGCGCGAGATTCTGCAACAGGCCAGTTTGCTGATTGAAGGTCATCACATTGCTGCCATCGGTACGCGCGAGGATTTGCAACGGCGTTATCCGGAAGCAGAAATTATCGACTGTCGCGAGCGCATTATCATGCCCGGCATGGTGAATACCCACACGCATCTGTTCCAGACGCTGCTGAAAGGTCTCGGCGATGACATGGTGCTGAAAAAGTGGTTTACCTGCATGACCGGGCCGAGCGCCGTGGCGTTGACCGAAGAAGATGTCTATGCCGCCGCGCTGCACGGCTGTATGGAATCGCTGCGTTCTGGCGTCACCTCGCTGGTTGATTTTATGTATGCGCATCCGCGCCCAGGTTTGACCGCGAAAGTGATCGAAGCCTTTGAAATCAGCGGTATTCGTGGCCATGTTTGCCGTGGCTTCCTCACCAGCGGCGCTGAGCATGGTATTCCCGCCGAACTGATTGAGACGCCAGAGCAGGCGCTGGCCGATGCGCGCGCGGTGATTGAGCGCTATCACCAGGTGGATGGCCGGGTAAAAGTCGGGCTGGCACCGAGCATGATTTGGGCGCTGGATGAAAAAGTGCTACGCGGCACGCGCGCGTTGGCGAATGAAACCGGTGTGCTGATCACCACCCACGTGGCCGAAACCGATTTTGAAATCGAGCAGGCAACATTGCGCTTTCAGGCAACCGATACCGAGTTCCTCAGCGATATCGGCTTCCTTGGCCCTGATGTGCTGGCGGTTCACTGTGTGCAGTGCAACTCACGTGATATCCGGGCGCTGAAGCATCACGACACGCGCGTCTCGCACAATCCTTGCAGCAATCTCTATCTCGCCTCGGGCGTGCCGCCGATTCCGGAAATGCTGGCCGCCGGATTAACCGTAGGTTTAGGGTCCGATGGTCCTGCCAGCAGCAACAATCACAATCTGTTCCAGGCGATGAAAGTGGCGGCGCTGCTGCAGAAAGGCGTGCATCGCGACCCGACGATTATGACGGCGGAAAAAGTGCTGGAGATGGCTACCATCGACGGCGCGCGGGCGATTGGTCTCGATCATCTGGTAGGCTCGCTGGAAGTGGGTAAGCGCGCTGATGTGGTGATTGTTGATACCTCACATCCAGCAATGACGCCGATCCATCATCCGGTCTCTTCGCTGGTCTATTCCGCGCTCGGCCACGAAGTGAGTGATGTGTTTGTCGACGGTGCCTATCTGCTGCGTGCCGGTGAATTTACCCAGCTTAATCAACGGGAAGTGATGGCGCGATCGCAACACGCTGCCCATTCCCTGGCAGTGCGCACCGGCAATGATAAAGCGCGCGGCTGGCGTTCAGCGGCGTTTTAGACTGAACATCAATTGCAACTTAAAAGACATTTCCTTATCGTTTTTACGTGGTAAATGATAAAAATATGTCAAAATGCTGACATTAGATGTGGGCTGTATTGAGCTTGAAGTAGAGTTATACGGAAAAATTATGATTTATGATTGTTTTTTATACTATGACGAAGACATGTTACTTGACGTTCGTCTGCATACCCTCAACGATGTTGTGGATCGATTTGTCATAGTAGAATCCACACATACATTTACCGGTAAACCGCGACGTCTTCATTTCAATATAAATAAATTTGCTGAATTTAAAGAAAAAATTATTTACGTTGTTTATGACGAATCACCTTTCGTTAAAGAAGGTGTTGTCGATGCCTGGAGGAATGAAGCCTCTACCCGAAATGCAATAATGAATGGCCTTAGTAAGGCCGACAATGACGATCTTATTATCGTGTCTGATGTTGATGAAATTCCCGACCCACGGGCTGTTTTGCAACTGGATAAGCGCCACCTTTGCACTACTCTGCATATGAATTTCTACAATTATCAGTTTAACTTACAGGTATTTAATGCCGATGGCACTCCAAGGATCTGGTCATTCCCACGCGCCACATCGTTTAAAAATTTGCAAGGTTTCTTCGGCGGTAAACCGGAAGATTTCCGCAACGTTAAAAAAAGCCTGATCAAATCCAACTTTATTAAGTGGAATCTATTTAAGTTACGAAATAAAAATATGTTATCCGCAGGCTGGCATTTTTCCTGGATTATGCGGCCTGAACGCATTTCTGAGAAAATGTCTTCTATCTCCCACACCGAATACGACCTGCCAGAGTTTAATAACAGCGAGCACATTATTGATGCGCTGAATAATGGTAAAGATATTTGGGGAAGAGATAGAAAAATGGTTAAACAAGATCTAAATAACGCTACCTTCCCTGTTTATCTTGTTAACCATCGTGAGAAGTTCCGCGAGTTCATTCTTTAAGCTTTTGCAGCGCGGCGGCACATTCCGCTTAACTTACTTTTTGCTACAACATTCAAACTCATAGCCCTCTGCAAAATGCGCTTTTAGCCCTAAGCTTTAAGACATCCAGCCACTATTGATGAGGTTTCAATGAGTTTACTGTTTAGTGCTACGCAACTGGGTAAGTTAACGCTCGATAATCGCATCGTGATCGCTCCGATGTGCCAATACTCCGCGCAGGATGGCAAAGCCACTGCCTGGCACCGCATCCATTTAGGCCAACTGGCGCTGTCGGGTGCTGGCTTACTGATCATTGAAGCGACCGCGATCGAAGCCGCAGGTCGTATTTCTCCGGGCGATTTAGGCTTGTGGGACGATGAAACAGAAGCCGCTCTGGCAAGCGTGCTGCAGGATATCCGCCACTACTCTGACATTCCGTTCGGTATTCAACTTGGTCACGCCGGACGCAAGGCGTCATGCGCCGCGCCGTGGTTAGGTGGTCAGCAGCTGTCACTGGATCAGGGCGGCTGGCAAACTGTTGCGCCTTCTGCGCAGGCATTTAATCCTGAAGATCGCGCGCCAGCGGCGCTGGATAAACAGGGTCTTGAGCGCCTGAAACAGGCTTACGTGGATAGCGCCCAGCGTGCGGCGAAACTGGGTATCCAGCTGATTGAGCTGCATGCCGCACATGGCTATTTGTTGCATCAATTCCTGTCACCATTAAGTAATCAGCGCGACGATGAGTACGGCGGTTCGCTGGAAAATCGCATGCGCTTCCCACTGGAAGTTTTCCATGCGGTGCGTGAAGCGTTGCCAGATTCCGTTGCGGTTGGCGTGCGTCTTTCGGCCACAGATTGGGTTGACGGCGGCTGGGATGTTGAGCAGTCGATTATCTTCAGCCAACAGCTGGAAGCCGCGGGCAGTGATTACGTGCACGTTTCCAGCGGCGGTCTTTCACCACAGCAAAAGATTACGGTTGGGCCTGGCTACCAACTGCCGTTTGCGCGTGACATCCGTAAACAGGTGAAGATTCCAGTGATTGGGGTGGGTTTGATTACCGAACCGCAGCAGGCTGAACAAGCGCTGCAGGTTGGCGATGCTGACCTGATTGCGCTGGCGCGCGCGGTGCTGTATGACCCGCGCTGGCCGTGGCATGCTGCCGCCGAGCTGGGCGCGCAAGCCAAAGCGCCACCTCAGTATCTGCGTTCCGAACCGCACGGTTTGAAAGGCACATTGATTACAAATAAAGCGTAAAAAATGGCGCGATAATCGCGTAATGCCGATCAGTTAAGCGCTGAGCGACTTTCGTTCGCCATCGGCTGGGGCAGTTTCAGTTATGCCGTGAGGCGACCGAGAAGAGGGCGTCTGGGCCACGCCCTCTTCACTCCCCGGCCCTGCGCCAGCCCATCCCGCCGCTGCGCGGTACCTTCACTCGTTCACGATTCCTGACGGACCGGCGGCGATTCGCTCCTGCTCAGCGCCGCCTCTCGCCGCATCCCTGCGGCTCGCCCTGGAATCCCTCGCTCGCTCAGCGGGTTGGGATGTCGCCTCAACACCCGCGCTGCAGCATCAATGCCTATTCCTGAATTATCATCGCTGTAACGCCTGTAGAGTCGCCATTCATGGCGACCAGGTAACCCCCGCGGAGCCAGTGCGCTACTTAACTAACGAGCATTACGCGATAATCGCGCCGATTTTAATTTTACTGTTTCAACTCGCCTGCATGGTCTGCAACATATGCTGCGCCAATCGCAAACTCAGGGCTGCTCCGGTTAATGTTGGATTCATGCAGGAAGCCGATGGCATGACGCTGGTACCAGCAATCCACATATTCGGATGATCGTGCGTGCGGCAATGGCTATCGACCACCGAGTTCTTTGGATCGTCGCCCATAATGGTAGTGCCCATAATGTGCTGACGATCCTGGAATTTGGTATCGATCGACAATATCTCCGCATTCAGCAGTTCGGCAAATTTGTGGAAATCCTTAATGCCCTCTTCTTTCCCGGCATGCCAGTAATCCGTCACGCTATAGTAGATCTCCGGTAACGGGATACCGATGGCATCCTTCTTGGTTTTACTCGGCGTAACGCGGTTTTCCGCCAGCGGTAAGGTCTCAAAATCAATGGCAAAGTTGAGCGAGCGGGCCGACTGCCGGCGAATTTCTGCATCAAGCTGAGAACCCAGCACCCCTTTCTCAATCAGCGAGGCAGCATAATCAGCGGTGGGCACGGTGTTGCGCACTTTAATCTTATAGCTGGGAAAATCCTTGCGGAACGCGCCATCGCGATTGTTGAGATACACCAGCAGCTCGGTCGGTCCCTGACCCGGCCAGACATCTTCCGACATCATCACGTTCATGCTGATGCCGGTATGGCCCATCAGGTTGCGCCCAACCTGATCCGACGAGTTGGCGATGCCGTTCGGATATTTCTCCGAAGTCGACATCAACAGCAGTTTGGGCGATTCGATGCCGTAGGCCGCCAGCACAAAGTAGTTAGCGGTTAAATGATGCTCAGAGCCGTCCGGTTTTTTATACCAAATGCCGGTGATCTTGCCGTCATCAGCCGCTTCGATACGATAAACCACCGCGTTATCCAGTAGTTTTGCGCCCAGTCGTTCCGCTTCATCAATATGCATTGAGCCATCATATTTAGCGGCGATAGGACAGACCGGATTGCAGTTATTATTGCCGCCGCACATTGGACGCTTGCCCCACGGCTTGGTCGCGCGCCCGTTCGGCTCCAGCACCGGGTTGTAGCCGCCTTTACCCAGCATTGCGGTTAAGCGGTCAAACAGATAACTGGTTGGCAATCCCGGCATTGGGAACGGCGTGGAGCGCGGCGGCCAGGCTTTGCCGCCCTGTCCACTCTCATCCTGGCCATCGACGCCCGATACGCCTAACTCATGCTCGGCTTTGCCATACCAGGACTCCAGCTCGTCGTAGCCAAATGGCCAATCCCGTCCACGTCCATAAAGCGTGTTGAGCTTAAAATCATTGGGAATCATGCGCCACAGCGCAGAACCGAAGTGCCACGTGGTTCCACCCACCACGCGCAAATACTTGGTGGGATATTTTACCGGGCCTACCTGCTGCAAATAATCCCCGTAGGTGGACGGGATATGCGGCGGGTTGGGATAAGGCGAGCCAACGCCCTGCAATTTAATGTTGGTTAACGACATCTTGAACGGCGAGTTGCGGAAACGTTCGACGATCTCCTGGCGAGCGACGCGCGGGCCCGCTTCAAGAATGATCACCGATTTACCGGCTTTTGCCATTTGGCAGGCGATTAAACCGCCCATTACGCCCGAGCCAATAATGATGACATCGGCATCAACTTTTGGTGCACTCATGCGCCTTCTCCTGTGGTTGCCACTTTGCCATCTTGCGTCACTGCCCAATAGAACGGCCCGCCGCCGTAGGTCGGTACCACCAGAATATCTTTGGTGGGCAGGTACATCATCGCTTCTGCATAGGCAATCAGCTCCAAATCGCTGCCGTCACCCACCACGCCGGTGTACCAGGCGGAGATAATGCGTTTAGCCGTTTGCCATTCAGGTTTATCTGCACCGAATGCAGCAAGAAAATCATCCACATGGGAAAAGTTGCGCTGCTGCAGTAACGAACGTAGCTGGGCGAGTTTCTCTGCGAAGGCTGCATCATGACGCAGCAAAGCGGCGAAATAGCGCTGGCCGAGGATCGGACCTACTGGGCGACTGACCAAAAACGTTGAAACATCAAGGAAGCCACTATCGGCTATCTGTTCCGCGGCGCGCGCGCGGGCTGGGAAGATTGAATTACACATCGCACCCAGTGACAAAATCCCCATGCCTTGCAGCAGACGACGTCGGGAAAGGTTATGCGCCATGTTTTTTCCCCCTGCGCGTAATGGCAAACAGCAGCACCAGTAAAATAATCACCACTATCGCGCCTCCGCCCCAAACTGCAGGCTGCGCCAGACGTGCGATCAATGGACGCTCTCCGCCCTCACGCAACGTTTTTACCTGATCAGGCGTGACGTTGAGTTCGGCATTGCCAAAGTTTTTCAGCACATAGTTACTGACGTCGGCGATTTGCCGATCGGTTAATCGATCGGTAAACAATCCATCCGGGCCAAAGCCTGGCATCGCAACATCTTTGCCATTTACCTGGCGATGTACGCCATAGACGATGGTGGCAATCAGGTTATCCGCCTGTGGCGCACCGGTTGCGGTGTTATGGAATAGCGAAGGATAGAATTGATTACCCGCACCGTCCGCCTGGTGGCAGTTGGCACAGGAACTGGCGTAAACCTGCCAGCCCGCGTCGGGATGGTTAAGTGCGCGCTGGGCCATTTCATCGCTTGCCGGTTTACCCATGCGATCCCGTGGTTGACGAGTCGGTTGGCCCACGGCGGGAACCTGGCGCAGGTAAGCAACCATCGCGTTGATATCATCATCCGACAGATGCTGCAGGCTGTGCTCTACCGCTTCTGCCATCGGACCCGCCGCCTGCGCTTTACCCGCTACGTGGCCGGTTTTGAGATATTGCGCAATCTCCGCATCGCTCCAGTTGCCGATGCCTGCTTGATTGTCAGGCGTGATATTCGGCGCATACCAGCTGCCAAGGCTGCCGCCACTTAGCGCGCGATCGTTGTTCTGCCCCATCAGTGCATTACGTGGTGTGTGGCAGGTATCACAGTGCGCCAGAGCATTGACCAGATAATCGCCGCGATTAACCTGCACCGATTTATCCTGGGCCGGAATAAACGGCTTATCATCAGCAAACAGCATATTCCAGAAAAACATACTTGAACGAATATTAAACGGGAAAGGTAAATCCGTTTTTGGCGGCACATTATCGTCCGCTTTCACCCCGTGCATAAAATAAGCATACAGAGCGTGAATATCCGCATCTGAAATTTTAGCGTATGAGGTATAAGGCATCGCCGGATAAAGATGCTGTCCCTGCTTATTTATTCCACTGCGTACTGCTTTAGCAAAATCTTGTTCGGTGTAATTACCAATCCCCGCTGTTTTAGACGGAGTGATATTGCTGGCGACGATATTACCGAGTGGTGAAGAGATAATATAACCGCCGGACATTTCCCTGCCCTGATTCGGTGCGGTATGGCATGCGCCACAGTCCGCGGCAATAGCCAGATACTTGCCTTTCGCAATAAGAGTCGCAGCATCGTCCGCACTTTCAGCATGTGCTGAAAATGTTGCCGACATGAGAATGCTCAACGCGAAAGGCAGACAACTCTGTCTCACCTTTCTTGCTTTCATTGTAATTGCTTCCGGTAAATAATTATTAGTATGGTAAAAACAATAATGCACTTCTGCAGCAAGGCCACAGAAGTGCAGATTATCAGAACGCTTAGATTCACAAAATACAAACATTGCTATAACAATTCATAATCATTGAAGATGATATTTTCGCCACTGGCGGCCGTTATATCGACCTTGCCAGGGTCGGTTAAAAACGCATCGCCGGGATGGACCCAAATTTCTTTTACCCGATTGGCGTGAGCCTGATCGGCAATCAGAACCCGCCCCTCAGTAAAGAACACGCGCACGCCAGGCCCGTGTTGCGTGTATTCTCCGGTGCTGGCTCCCGGTTTCAGTGTGACCTTCCAGCCGCGGACGGTTTCCTTATCCAGTACCTGCTGGAAAGCATCACTGGCAGGCCGGGTGGCGTTACCAAAATGTTGCGGCCCGGGGATATTAATTTCAAAAGCGACCTGATGATTAACGGTGCTACCGGTATTGGTCACTTTATCGGTTTCTGACTTGCCCTGATGCGCGCCAAATTTAACATTACCGCTTTTCATTTCAGTGTTGTTAACGGGTTTATCCGGATATTCAATTTTCACCGGGCTGCCCTCAATATGTGTATTCACATAATCAAGATGCTGCTCATGAAACTGGGTTGATTGTCCCGGCTGAATCAACACGCGCATTACGGTGACGTATTTATTTTCCAGAATAACGTGATGTAGCGGTTCAAGATGGGTGGCGACGCCTTTTTCTGCAGCCTGCGCCTGCATTGCCACACTAAATAGGGTTGAGCAAAATAAGGTGCTCAGTAATGTCTTGCGAATAGTCGACATAAAAACTCCTTTACTGACAATATATATAACGCATCGAAAAAATAACGTTCATCAATTACACAGAGAAAATAATGAGTACTTTATTTACTCAACGATGGTGACCCAGTTCGCCCCCTTTCCGGTGGGCACACGCTCAATTAATGTGAGTTTGCCGCTGTCTTGATCAATGGAGTAGAGCGACACCTGGGTTGACTTCTGACCCGATTCAATTAAATAGCGGCCAGAATTATCAATCGCAAATCCGCGCGGTTGTGCTTCTGTTTTGGTGCTATTAATCAGCGTTAAGCGGCCATCCTGCGGGGAAACGCGAAACGCCGTAATATTACTGCTGGTGCGTTCGGTGGAATACAGGAACCGGCCATTAGGGGTGAGGTGAATATCGGCTTGCCATAAGCGTGGTTTGGCCGATTTCGGCAAATCATCATCGCCAGTCAGTGGCCGCGCTTCGCCGCGCTGCATGTTCGCCGCGATGAGCGGATCGAGTGATGGCGTCGCCTCATGCTCCGTCAGCGTGCCATCTTTATTCAGCGTGAGGCGCGAAATGTTGCCCGCCATTTCGGTCAGCAAATATAGATTCTGTTCACCTCGCCCATCACGCTGCGGTGCGAAGGCGAAATGGCGCGGCCCGGTGGCGGCTTCGCGCTGGATATTCACAAAGGCGGGGCTATTGGCCGTCACTTTTCCACTTTTGCTATCAAACCGATATTGCAGCAGCTGATCGGCGCCCAGCAACGGTACATATAAAAATTGATTGCTGGGATCGGTTTGGATCGCATGCGCTCGCTTGCCGGTATGCACGACTTGTACCGGCGCACTCTCTACTTTGCCATCGCTGGCGATGCGATTAATGCTGAAGAGATCCCCGCCGTAAGAGGAGGAGAGCAGAAAGCGCCCGCTTTTATCCAGCGCTAAATACGCCATCGCTTCAGGCAATGGGGTATCGGCAAAATGGCTCAGCGTCCCATCGGGCTGAATATGCCAGGCCGAAACATGGTATGGCTGGCTGCGGACCGAGACGTAAAGCGTTTTCTTATCCTGCGATACCACCATTGGCATACTTTTCAGGCCGCTGGGATATTCACCCACCGGCTTGAGCTGCTGCTGGGTCTTATTCAGCGCATAGGCCGTCACCGTGCCACTGTCACCATTTGATACGTAGACAAATGACTTTTCCTGCGCCATTACCGCGGATGCAAACAGCATCATGCCGGCGGCCATTACCGTCTTGTTCATTGATAGGTCTCTTTTTTGTAGGGGACAGCGATTGAGTTACCAGCGCGTATTAAAGTGCTCACACAACTCCAATACCGCTTTCTCCGGCAGCGCGTCAGGCTTATCCACACAGTTCAGCCACAGTCGTGCGGTTTCCTCCAGCTCCTCAAGGGCAAAACTCACCGTCGAAACTGATTTGCCCCACATCACGGGCCCTAATCTTTCCAGCATCACGCCGCGCACCTCGTTTGCCAGTTCAGCAACCTGCTCTGCAACGTCGGCATGGCCCGGACGGCGATAATCGATCAACGGGATGCGCCCTACTTTCATCACCTGATACGGCGTGAGCGGCGGCAAAATACTGTCGCGTTGCCAAACGCCTGCCAGCGTTAGCTGTACCAGATGGGTGGAATGGGTGTGCACCACGCCGTGCGCTTCCGGGTTGCGATCGTAAATCTGGCGATGCAGCAGCAGCGTTTTTGACGGTTTATCGCCCGAAACCCATTCGCCATCGCGATTGACCTTAGCAATGCGGCCCGGCTCCAGATGCCCCAGGCAGGCGTCGGTTGGCGTAATCAGCCAGCCATCCTCCAGGCGAGCACTGATGTTACCCGCCGTGCCGGTGGTATAGCCGCGATTAAACAGATCGGCTCCCACCTGGCAAATTTCCTCACGCAACGACTGTTCATTTTGCATCGAAATCACTCCTATTGGTTGGCGGTGGCAATCACGTTGGTATCACCTTTGGGGCTGATCGGTAAGGGTTCCAGCTTGCCGAGCACAAACATAAAGGTCAGCGCGCCCAGCACACAGATGCCGCCCGCAACCAGCAGTGGTACCACAAAGGAACCGTGGCTCAGGCTCAACATCAAGCCGGTGAATGACGCGGTGACAATCCCAGCGAGGTTGCCGGCAAAGTTCTGAATACCGCCCAGCGTGGCGACGTAATTACTGGCTGGCGCCACGTCCGCGGGCAGCGTCCAGATATTGGCTGCGGTAAACGCTAAACCGGCGTAAGTAATGGAGAAAAGCGTCAGAATGACCGCAATGCTGTCGGTAAAGGCCGCGAAGGCAATGACGCTGGAGAGCAGCATGCCGCTAATCAGGCAGGTTTTGCGTGCTACGGTCAGACTAAACCCTTTGCGATACAGGGCATCTGAGACCACCCCACCCAGCAGGCTGCCCGGAATCCCCATCAGAGCAGGAATGGCACCCAGCGTACCCAGCTCTTTCAACGAAAAGCCGTGCGCAACGGTGAGATAGGTTGGGAACCAGGTAACAAAAAAGTAGGTGGCGAAATTCATGCAGAAGAAGCCAATCATCATGCCCCACACATTGCGATGGCGGAACAGCGACCACAACTCGACTTTCGCGTTGGCCTGCGTGGTGGGTAACGCGCGATCTTCCAGCAAATTCTGGCGCTCGGTTTCATCCAGGCCTTTCATCTCTTCCGGTTCGCGATAGAACACTAACCAGATCACCACCCAAATCAGCCCTAAAGCGCCAGTCACGATAAAGGAGGTTTCCCAGTTCCACACGCTAATCAGCCAGGCGACCAACGGCAGCGCCAGCGCACTGCCAGCACGCGGGCCGGCATCAAAAATACCGCTCGCCGTCGCACGCTGCTTTTTCGGGAACCAACTGTAAACCACTTTCACACAGCCCGGATTTCCGCCGGCCTCACCCAACCCTAATGCTAAGCGTGCCGCAAAAAGTGAAGTGAAACCTTTACCAAACGAGGTAAACACCGTAAACAACGACCACCAGCCCACCGCGATGGCCAGACCGGCGCGGGCACCGAGGCGATCGAGTAAGCGTCCAGCGGGGATTTGCATCAGCGCATAGGTCCAGAAAAAGGCGCCCAGAATCAGCCCCATGCTGGTGTCATCCAGCCCTAAATCGGCTTTGATGTGCGGTGCAGCGATCGCAAGGTTAATACGATCGATGTAATTGATTGCGATAGCGAAAAAGCAGAACACGATCATCAGCCAGCGAATTCGTGGATATCTGCGCATGGTGAATTCCTTTATGATTTATTGAGAGGTAACAAAGGTTCTGCGGCCCTGCGACGCCCGCAGCCCGCGTTGTGGTTAAATTTGGGGGTGACAGGTCATAAACGTGTTAAAAAACGTGAGCAGGCACACCCAACCTGATAACATGATGTCAAAAGTAAGCGATTACAAAATTCAGTCAAGCCAAAAGTAAGCGCTTTCAAAATTGATAGTGAGTTGTCTGCAATTTTTGTGGGCAAGCTCACTCTTTCTGCAGGAGTGACTTGATGAGTGAGAAGCAAAATGGATCTGGCCGCGTATCACTGGATGATGTTGCGCGTCTCTCAGGGGTATCAACGGCGACGGTTTCGCGCGTACTCAACGGCAGCACCACGGTAAAGGCGTCGCGTCGTGAAGCCGTGGAGAGAGCCTGCGAGGAGTTGGGATATGTGATCAACCGCGCCGCTCGCACCCTCGCCTCACGCCGCAGTATGACCATTGGCGCGGTGGTGCCGACGCTGGCAACCGAAACCTTTTCGCGCCCGTTGGCGGCTTTTCAGCAATTGATTCACGAAGCCGGTTATACGCTGCTATTGGCCAACTCAAACTTCGATCCGGAAACCGAGCTGAAAGAAGTTAATAAGCTGATTGAATACGGCATTGATGGCCTGATGCTGGTGGGAAATACCCACCATCCGAAGCTTTGGGAGCGCATTGTTCAGCAGGGGATCGCCTGCGTGCAGACCTTTTCGCAAGACAGCGAAAGACCTTGCGTAGGCTATGACAGCGAGGGTGCAGCGGAGAGCATGGCGCAACATTTGTTGGGCTTAGGGCACCAGCATTTTGCGGTGATTGTCGGCACGCCGCCGTCGAATGATCGGATTTCCGAACGTCTTAACGGTACGCGCCGCGCCCTACAGCAGCGCGGATTAACGCTGCCGGACACACATCTCATTGATAACGCCTTCAGCATGAATGATGCGCGCCGAGCGGTGTTCCGCCTACTCGATGGCCCGCAGCCGCCTACCGCCATCATTTGCGGTAACGATCTGCTGGCGTTTGGGGCGATGCGCGCGGCCAGCGAGCGCTATTTGCGCATCCCTAATGATATCTCCATTGTCGGCTTCAACGACTACGAATATGCCGAGCATCTGGAGCATCCGCTGACCACCATGCGCGTCGATTTAGCCTCAATTGGCGAACATGCAGCCCACTATTTGTTGAACACGCTGAACAATCTGCCGGCACAAACGCATACGCAGATTGGTACCGAACTGATTGTACGGGGCAGCAGCGGCTCGGTGCCCCGTCAGGAGCGTTAATCGCGGCTGACCATGCCAAACCGGCTGAACACGTCCGTCACCGGCGGCGTTTTCAGCCAGGTGAGAAAGGTTTGCGCCCGCTCTGGCTGCTGAGCACGGCTCAACACCGCCGCAGAGAGCGAAATGGCCTGCTGCGTGCCGGGCGGCAGCGGCCCAACCACATCAATGCCCTCTACCATTAGCAATTCACTAATCTGCTGTATCGCCAGATCGGCCTTGCCGTTCACCAGTTGTTCCGCAGTAAACCCTGCCGGAATCACCGTACCGCGCGCGCGCAGTTCTGCATCGATATTGAGCTGTTTTAACAGCTGCGAAAACCATACGCCGCTGGCCCCCGCTTCTGACCAGGCTACCGAGCGTGCCGCCAGCAGCGCCTTGACAAGGTTGTCACGATTACTGATATCCGGCTGTGCCGCGCCTGCCCGCACCGCGACACCGATCGGCGAATCAACCAGTTCAATCCGCGTGCGCGCATCAGCGATACCCGATTGCGTTAGGCGATCGAGCGTTTCAACCGTCGCAATCACCACCTCGGCCTGCGCGCCCGCATTGAGCTCCTTTTCAATAATGGTGCTGGGATGCCAGCGAATCGCCAGCGGTGTCGCTGGCTGTTGCGCCCGCCATGCGGGAATCAGCGTAGTAAAGGGCGCACTCAGTGCCAGCGCGCTGTAGATCGGCAGTTCCATGCTTAAGCCTCCCGCGCGAAAAGCGGTGCGCGACGCAGCAGCGCAGCGTTAAGTTGGTCAGGACGCGTCACGCCAATCAGCGCTAAGTCGCGGTCAATTTCATCACGCAGGATATGCATAGCGTGCTCAATACCCGCCTGCGCGCCAATCACTGCGCCATACAGGAATGGGCGTCCCAGAAACACGAAGTCGGCGCCCAGCGCCATGGCTTTCATTACATCGGTACCACGGCGAATACCGCTGTCGATGATCACCTTCATATCGCCCTTCGCGGCAGCAATTTCCGCCAGCGTATGCAGAGGCGGCACGGTGTGATCAAGCTGGCGGCCGCCGTGATTGGAAAGAATCACCGCATCCGCCCCGAGATCGCGCGCAATGAACGCATCATCCGGTGACATCAAGCCCTTGATCACCAGATTACCTTTCCATTTTTTGCGGATCGCTTCGACATGTTTCCAGCTCAGCTGGTCGCGGGCATTGGTGTTGCGCACTTTACTCGACATCATCGGCGGGCCGCGTTCGGCATCGGTATTTTCAAAGTGCGGCGCACCATGGCGCAGGAAGGTTTGCGCCACCGTACCCAGCAGCCAGCGTGGGCTCATCGCGCTTTGCCACATCACTTTTGGCGTGAGTTTTATCGGCATACTGAAGCCGCTGCGGGTGTTGTGTTCACGATTACCCAGCATTGGCGTATCGCCGGTGACCACTAATGTTTTGTAGCCCGCGCGTTCAACGCGATCGACTAAACGATCGATACGCGGTTGATCGCCCGCCAGATAAGCCTGGAACCAGGCTTCCGGGTTGGCAGCAATCACCTCTTCCAGCGGAATCAATGACGATGCGCTGAGGATCATCGGGACATTCATCGCTCTTGCCGCTTTCGCCAGCATCAGATCTGCGCGGTAACTGACAAATGACGCGCCGCCCAGCGGAGCAACGCCAAACGGATGCGACCAGTCATGACCCAGCAAATTAACCCGCTGATCGCGCCCCGACACGTCACGAAACATGCGCGGCACAAACACATATTGCTGGTAAGCCTCATAGGCGGCAGCCAATCCTCTGCCGGTTTCCACGCCGCCTTTAACGTACTGATAAATCATATTGGGTAACCGCTTGCGCGCGTGACGTTCAAAATCCTCCAGCGCCAGCAAGTCACGAAAATGGCGTGGCACCGTATTCGCAGGACGCACCTGCGCTTCGGGTGACACGTTTACGTTAATAGCGGTGGTTTCTCCACGAATGGTCATAGTGCGTTCTCAGTGTTATCCAATAAGTAAGCGATTTCAAAATAGGCATTCTGACGAATGCTTCCAATCTATATCCTGCCAGATACACAGTTTTTTTATGTGACAGCTGTCACTATATCAAGACAAATGTAAGCCCTTACATTTTCATCTCAGATTAAGTATGGTGTGCTGTAATTCACTTGTGTATCGCTGGTGACGGAGAGAATGATGAGCCAACGCATAGTTTTATTGCATGCCACCCCGGTGGCGATGTCCCCTATTCAGGAAGCGTTTAACGATCTTTGGCCTGAAGCCGAAGTGGTGAACTTACTGGATGATGGTTTGACCCTCGATCGCGCCAAAGAGGAACAGCTGTCGCGCCCGCTGATCGATCGCTTTGTGGCGTTTGGCCGTTACGGTTATGCGATGAATGCGCAGGGCATTCTGGTGACCTGCTCCGCTTTTGGCCCGGCGATTGATGAGCTCGCTGCAGCACTGCCGGTGCCGGTGCTGAAACCCAATGAAGCGATGTTTGAAGCGGCACTGCAGCAAGGTGAGCGAATTGGTATGTTGGCCACGTTTGGACCGTCATTGGTAACCATGTGCGATGAGTTTAACCACTATGCCGCGCAAATTGGCTCAAACGCGACGCTGGAAACCGTGCTGGTTCCGGACGCTATCGATCTGCTGCGTAAAGGTGATGTCACCAACCACAACCGTTTAGTGGCGGAGTTCGCACCCCAGCTGAGCCACTGCGATGTAATTATGCTGGCGCACTTCTCAACGTCGCGAGCCGCAACCGCTGTGCGTGAGCAGGTGGCGATTCCCGTGTTAACCGCGCCGCACGCGGCAGTGAAAAAAATGCAGTTGGCCATCGGAGGTGCATCATGCTGATTGGGGTCATTGCCGATGATTTTACCGGTGCCAGCGATATTGCCGTGACGTTATCGAAAGGATTGGCGGGTGAAGGCGGTTTACATACCACGCAATATCTCGGCATACCGCAACAGCCTGCAACGGCAGACGTTGAGGCCGGCGTTATCGCCCTGAAGTCGCGCTCCCTGCCCGCCGCAAAAGCGGTGCAGCAATCATTG
The DNA here is from genome assembly GCF_037479095.1 of Pantoea nemavictus. Classification (NCBI taxonomy): domain Bacteria; kingdom Pseudomonadati; phylum Pseudomonadota; class Gammaproteobacteria; order Enterobacterales; family Erwiniaceae; genus Pantoea; species Pantoea nemavictus. Next base: position 164,832 of record NZ_JBBGZW010000002.1, read on the forward strand.
GCCGCCTGCGAATGGTTATTGGATCAGGGCTGTACGCAGATCGTGTTTAAATACTGCTCCACCTTTGACTCCACCGACGACGGCAATATTGGCCCGGTGCTGGACGCACTCGCCGCACGTTTAGAAGCGCGGCGCGTCATTGTTTGTCCTGCGTTCCCCGCCATGGGACGTACGGTTTATCAGGGCAATCTGTTTGTCCACGATCGCCCACTGAATGAGTCCGGGATGGAACATCATCCGCTCACGCCGATGAAAGATGCTGATATTCGCCGCTTACTGGCGCGTCAGGCTCGCACGCGCGTCAGCCACATTCGCTGGCAGCAGGTGGTACAAGGCAGTGAACAACTGCGTGAGACGTTGCAAGCCTACAGCGAAGATGAGCCGCAATTACTGGTTGTCGATGCGCTGAGCGACCACGACCTGACGATTATCGGCGTCGCGGCGGCGGAAGCGCGGCTGATCAGCGGTGGTTCGGGCATTGCACTGGGTTTACCGCACAACTTTATCAGTGCGGGTAAGGCACAGGGAGATAGCCGTAAATTCCCCGCGATCGCTGGCCCCAGTGCGATTCTGGTGGGCAGCTGTTCTGGCGCTACGCGCGGGCAGATTGAGGAGCACCAAAAACACCATGCGGTGCTGGCGATAGAGATTCAGGATGTGATGGCGCAACGCATTCACGCCGATGACGTGGTGAACTTTATCCTTGCGCATCAGGATGATTGCCCGCTGGTTTACTCATCGGGCGATCCGACCAGCGTGAGGCAAGCGCAGCAGCAGTTTGGTCAGCACAACATCTCACAACGTCTTGATCAGCTGTTTGGAGACAGCGCACGCAAGCTGGTGTATGAAGCGGGCATTCAGCGTTTGGTGGTGGGCGGCGGAGAAACGTCGGGTGCGGTCGTCAGTGCGCTTGATTTAGGTTGTTTGCAGGTTGGCCGCGAAATCGATCCCGGCGTGCCGGCGCTGTTTGCTCAGCGCGATCGCCCGCTGGCGCTGGCATTGAAATCGGGTAATTTTGGCCGGCGCGATTTCTTCTCCCATGCACTTAAGGTTTTAGCCGCTTCAGGCGATTAACTCCCCCAAAAAACAGAAGACAACCTCTAGATGACGTTGTCTTCTGTTTTCGTTAGCGCCCACCGAACGCCGGCAGCAGTTGAAACCAGCTCAGCAGCCAGGCGAGAATATTCAGCGCACCAAATACCAGCAGTAATATCACCGCCAGCGAACAGCGCTGCTGTGACTTCCATGCCAGCAGCGCCGGAATAAACACCGCCCACAAAGTCGCAAAAAGTCCGGCAAAACCAATCGCCGCGACAAATCCGTGCGGCCACAGGATCGAAGCCATCAGCGGCGGCAAGAATGTCAGACACGCCGTTTGCAGGCGTGCCCCCGGTGAATTACCGAGGCTAAGGCGATCGGCGATGAAATCAAACAGTCCGGCGGTGACGCCCAGAAATGAGGCGATTACTGCAAAATGCGAGAAGATCGACATCATGAGCGAGAGCGCATTGACGTGCAGATGTTCACGCAGCGCCGCCATCAGCGCAGCGATATCGCCGCCCTGCTTCACGATCGCGGGAAACGCCGCGCGCGGCAGATTACCCATGGTGCTGGTTAGCCAAAACAGATACAGAGCCAGTGACATCAGCGTGCCCAATACCAAAGCGCGCGTGATGTGTTTTTTATTGCCGGCGTAATAGCTGACTAACCCGGTGATATTGCCGTGATAGCCAAACGAGGCGAGACAAAACGGCAGTACGCCCAGCGCATACGGCCAGTAACGTTCCCCGGCCGCTGGCGCGCTCAGCAGCGATGAAACATTCACCTGCGTCAGCAAGCCGCCGAATAGCAGAATAAGCAGCAGAATTTTGGCCAGTACGCAGAAGGTCATTAAACGACTGACGCCGGTGGTGCCGAGCCACACCACCGCCGCCACACACACGGCCAGCAAAATTTTCGCCTCAGCGGTGGAGATGGGCAATCCCGCCTGGTTAAGTGAATGTTGATAGACCGGGCCGCTGGCGGAAATGTAGGCGTAGGTGAGAATGCCGAGTACAAACAAGATGCTGAGGCCATTGAGCGCTGCCCATCCGCGCCCCAGCAGATCTTTGGTCAAGGTATCGTAGCCCGCGCCCGGCGGATAGGTCAGGCTCACGCGCATAAACAGTAAGCCGGATAGCAGCATGCCGCCCCAGCTGATCAGCAGCAGCACCATTGCCCAGCCAAACCACGCACCCGCCATCACCACCGGCAGCGTAAACATGCCGGCGCCCACCACGGTGCCGCAAATAATCATCGCGCCCCACCAAACGGAAGGCTGGCGGCGGGACAATGTCATCTCCGTCATCACTTATTCCCTACAAAACAGCTTAAAGGCGGCGATGATACACGGGATAACGCTAAGAAGAGAGTTTGTAACCAGATAAAACGCGCGTCAGCTGAATCTGAACGCGCGTTTGGCGAGAGGAGAGTAACTCAGCGATAGAATGCAGGTTTTGCCGGCATGGTGACCGGCACGATGTCACCGGAGGTTTGCGCCGCCACGCAGGCATAGGCGGCGACCGCCGCCGCGTAACCGTCCCACGCCGAAGGACCGGTCATCTCACCGGACAACACGTTGTTAATGAAGTCCTGCAATTCCACGTCATAGGCATCGATGAAACGCTTTTTCCAGTCGGTGAGAATGCGGGTAGAGAGCTTCGCTGCGCTGCGTGTTTGCACGGACATCGGCTCAGGAAGCCGCGCAATACCGCTTTCGCCCACCACTTCACACTGGATATCGTAGCCGTAAGCACAGTTGACGAAGATTTCAACGTCGATGCGCACACCTTTGGCGGTTTCCAGCAACACGATTTGTGGATCTTTCAGATGCGCAGAGGCTTTACGGGTTGTGCGTGGATAGATCACCTGCGCGCTGACATAATCGTCTTTTAGTAACCAGCGCAGCACATCGAGCTCATGAATCAGCGTATCGGTGATCGCCATGTCGGTAGTGTATGAATCTCCCACCTCGGGATTACGGTGCGCGCAGTGCAGCATCAACGGTTCGCCAATCTCGCCACTGTCAATTACCGCTTTCAGCGCGCGATAGCCGCTGTCATACGGTCGCATAAAGCCAACCTGCACCAACTGCTTACCGGCTGCCATTTCGGCTTCAACAATGTTCATGCAACCTTGCGCGGTGACCGCCAGGGGTTTTTCACAGAACACCGCTTTACCCGCTTTGATCGCCGCGAGCACGAACTCTTCATGCGTCGGCCCCCACGAAGTAACCAGAATTGCCTGCACCTCGGGCGCGTTAATCAGGTCGTGTGCGTTGTCGAAGATCTCGGCCTGAATGGCCAGATCCTTGATGATCTGTTCGCAGTTAGCGCGGTTAATGTCATTCAGCGCCACCACGCGTGAATGCTGCAGCACCTGGCTGCAACGACGAATGTGTTCGCGGCCGATCGCGCCCGTGCCAATTACACCAATATTGAGCGTCATTGAGTGTTCCTTAGGGGGAGGTTAGTCATTCAGGTAAGCAATGCTGGATTTAATTTGCTGAGCAATCTCTTCTTCGCTCCATGCCTCCATCACCGAAGAAAAAGGTTCAAAGGCATAAATACCGCGATAACCCCTCTCTTCCAGACGCTGCACCTGCTGTTTTGATTTCAGCAAATCATCAGCGCTCAGCATGATGCGCTCTTCGTCGGTGAGCAGATGCGTTGGACGCGCGTCAGTCACACCCGACAAGTGCACCAGCCCGATGTTGCTCACCTCAATACCGCCAGCGAAATCCTGTTCAGCGCCTTCGTACAAGTGGTGATGAAAGGTATCCAGTACGATTTTAAACGGTACACCAGCCTGCTTAATCAGCTGTTGTGCCAGCGCGGCAGAACGCAGTGAGCTTTGTGGGAAGCCGAGCGGCTCGACCAGACCCGCAATGCCATATTCGGCAAACAGCGGCGCGAGGGTTTTCAACGCGTCTATGGTTTGCTGCTGGGAAATAGCGGTGCCATCATTCAATGGACAAAGTACCAATGCTTTAGCACCGGTTGCTTGCGCGTCTTTTAATAAGCCGCGCGTTTTTTCCAGTACCTCATCGGTTAATTGATTAAACGGATAAACTGCATTAATCGTTTCGATGGTGAAAGCATGTTGAGTCGCGAGATCACGCACTTCCTCAGCGGATAAATTATCGGTCACGCGGCCACTTTTCATATCATTACGGATTTCAACTTTATTTAAACCCAGCGGTTCAACCAGCGAGAAAAAACGCTCAATGCTGAGGTTAGGGGCAATTTTACGATTAACGCACAGTCGGTCATGGCTTATTTTGTAGGTCATGGTGTGTTCTATCCTGAAATAATGATGTTGTTTTGATTTCTGTTTTGTTGTGACGCGACGACATCTGGCGATAATAAGCTATCTTTTTATGCTGCTCTGCCAGAACTTTGATGGATTTACATCATTGCACCATCATTTATACAACTCATGGAAATAGTGCTCGACCTGTTCCAGGCTGCGTCCCTTGGTTTCCGGAATCGTGCGCAGCACGAACATCGAACCGCCAATGCCAATCACGGCAAAGGTTAAGAAAGCGCCTGCCAGACCAAACGCCGCCAGCAGCAGCGGGAACGCCATCGATATGGCAAAGTTAGCCATCCACAGTGCAAACACCGCGCCGCCCATGCAGATACCACGCATGCGCGCGGGGAAAATCTCCGACAGCAGCAGCCAGGTGACCGGCGACAGCGCACCTTGCTGGAAGCACAGGAACATCAACATGCCCGCTAACACCAGATAAGCACGCAGCAGATTGACCTCACCCGCCTGATGATATTCCGGCATGAAGAAGCACACGGCAGCGATTAAAAACAGGCAAGCGGTGCAGCCCATCTGACCGACCAGCACCAGCGGGCGACGGCCAATTTTGCCAATCAGCCAGATACCAACCAGCGTCATCACGACAGAAATCACGCCGTTGGCGATAGTGGCAAACAGCGCTGCATCGTTGCTTAGACCGGTTGCCGTGAGCATGGTCGGTGCGTAATACATGATGGTATTGACGCCGGTAAGTTGCTGGATCGCGGCAATACCAATCCCGAGCAGGAATACTTTGCGCAGCCACGGTGTGCGCAGATCGCGCAGGCGGCCTTTGCCCTGCTGCCGGTTCTCTTCGAGGGTCTCTTCAATTTCCTCCAGTTCCCAATCGACATCATCGGCCGCACGCGTTTTCTCCAGAACTTTGCGGGCTTCGTTGTTATTACCGCGCATCACATGCCAGCGTGGGCTCTCCGGCATGAAGATCATGCCAAACCACAGCAGTACCGCTGGCACGGTGGAAATGGCAATCATCCAGCGCCAGGTGTGTTCGCCGCCCCAGATTTCATTAAAGGTGGCGTTGGAAACGTAAGCCAACAGCTGGCCCGAGACGATCATCAGCTCCTGTAAGGTCACCAGCTGGCCACGTTTGTTTGCCGGTGCGATCTCTGCGATATACACCGGCACCGTAGCCGCCGCGCCGCCGACGGCGATGCCCAGAAACAGTCGTGAAGCGATCATTGAGATGACATCGGGTGCGAAGGCCGAACCGATGGCGCCAAGCGCGAAGATAAAGGCCAGAGAGATGATAATCTTGCGGCGGCCCCATGCATCAGCAAAATGGCCAGCAAGCAGTGCACCAAAGGCGGCGCCAAACAGCAGTGAACTGGTGACTAATCCGGTGGTAAAAGGCGTGAGCTGTAGATCGTCACGCATAAACAGTAAAGCTCCCGATACTACGCCGGTATCGTAGCCAAACAGTAACCCACCCAGCGTCGCGACCAGCGCAATAATTTTAACAAAAGGTTCAGTTCGCGTGATGCTATTTGGGCCTGATGCCGTGTTGGTCGATATAAAAAGTTCTCTTTCCATAATACCTCCTGGTAAAAAATGCTTAAGGAAATACGGCAGAACAAAACAGAACATTTACGCTATCGACATTTTTATTTCATGTTAATTTTTACTTGAAATATAATTTCCGAAATGTGAGTTCAAGCATTTTGCGATTTTTATTTTGATGGAATTGCATCAGGCGGGAAGATAGTTATTTAAGCGGTTTTGGATTGGCAATAAATAAAAAGGTCGCTGTGAATGGCGACCCTTCAGAAGAACAGCGCGGTTATCATAGTATGCACGGATGAGTTTCGTAGGGTGCGCATTGATGCGCACCTGAAAACAATACGCCTAAATTAAAACATCCAGCGTACTCCCGCATTATAACGCCAGCCTTTAGCACCATTACCGTCAATCTCCTGGCGGTAATCCGCTTCCGCATACAGCGATACATCACTTTTCAGCGTTGCCGTGCCGCCCAGGCCAATATCCCACATCTGACCGAACTTGCCGCTGTCAAAGCGCACGCTGTCTGGCGCACCGCTGGCACCGGCGCGCGTAGTCGCCGATCCGCCCCAACCGCGCGTATAGCTGGTCCGCAAATAGGGCGTATATTGCTGACCGGCCTGATCCTGCCAGGTGCGATCGAGACGCGCACCCACGCGGCCAATGGTTTGATCGTAATTGCCCCAGCTCACGCGGGTGTTATCGCGATCGACCACATCATCCATGTTCAGCTGCAAATACATCAGCTGCGCCTGCGGTTCGAGGCGGATGCCGTTGGCAAACTGCCATGGATAACCGCTTTCCAGCGAGGCGCCCCAGCCGTTGCCTTTAAGCTTGCCGACCTCTTTTTGCCGGGCAATGTCGGTGTCGCCGCGATGCCAGTCAAACGACAGCGCGCCATCAAGATACAAACCGCTGTCGCGCAGCCAGGTTGCATACAGCGACAAGGTGTCGTTATCAAAGCTGGTCGAGCTGTAGCCATCGACTGCATCGGGGCGGATACGCGCATTACCGCGCGTGTAAGCCACACCCGCCCGCAAGCTGTCGTTGGCGCCCTGCAGATACAGCAGATTGCCGCCGAGCTGAACCGCGCTGTAATCAAGGTCAAAGTCATAGCCGTATTGGCTAACATCGCGATTAGTTTTGTACTTCAGGTTTGAACCGAGATAACGGATAAACATTTCACCGCTGGCGGCACTACTATCTGAACGCAGCTCGCCAAGACGCTTATGCAGATCGTCCATGACCGCCATGTTGTAATATGCCAATCCAACCGGCGCAGAGATATACGCGGGCATCTGCGGCGTCACCTGCGGCCGCACCACGCTACCTGCCGCATCCGTAATAAAATTGTTTGCCAGGCGATAATTCCATGCGGCCGCGTTTTGTGTTCCGTACAGCCCATATTGCCACGGACCGCTTGCCACATAATCGTTGCTCAGCACAAAACTGCTGGCGCTGGCCGTGCCGCTCACCTGCGCCAGTGAGATGCCTTGTTCTGGCGTGAGGATTGCCGCACTGGCTGCCACTGGCGTGACATCAAGCAAAGTGGTGCCACGGGTATTGCCGTTCACGCGCAGGGTGTCGCTGGATCCGCCCGCTGCGATTTGCGTATTCAGCTTCACGCGTCCGCCGCTGGAGGCCAGATCGCCATCAATCGTCAGGGTGTTGCCAGGCGCGCCGCTGCCGTTGGTGAGATCCAGCGTGCCGGCATTATTCACTACCAGCGAGTCGTCAGTGGCGCCGCTCAGCAGCGGATTCACGCCGTCGCCGGCAAATAGCGTCGATCCTGCGCCAATATTGATGGTGCTGTGCGCCAGTTTGAGGTTGTCGGTGAGCGTCCATTGCGTATTGGCGAAGTTGATGGTGCTCCAGCCGCTGCCAAGATTCGTACCTTTGCTGAGATCGTCTGCCGCCAGCGAACCGCCACGTGCCGTTATCTGATTAAAGCTCAGCGTGCTGCCGGCACCGTTTCCAGTGGTGATATGGCGCGTGTTGGCAAGGCTGACATTCTCTACCAGCGCCTGATTGCTGCCGCTGCCCATCGTCAGGCTGCCATCAAGAGTGCCACCGGAGAGTTGCAGTGTGTCATTACCGTTGCCGGTATTGACGTCACCGACTACCTTGCCGGACAGCAAAGCGAATTGATCGTTAGTCGCCCCGCCCGCCACGATAACGGTTTCGGGGAATGGCGCGCTGATATTGCCCTCGTTGATAAACACCGATTGGCCACCGCGTAAGTCGATGATGGGCGATACCGTGCTCAGCGAGATGATGCCGCCACGGTTGATCACTTCGCTGGCGGTACTGGTGACGATTGCTGAACCTCCATTTTGGTCATAGACCGCAATGGTGCCTTCAGTGATCACTTTGCCGCTGGTGTTAGCGCGCACGCCCGTGCTATCACCGGAAACAAACATGTAGTAATCAGGTCCGATCACCAAATCATTGCTGGTGGTTGAGCCATCTTCATTGGCAAACAGATAGCCCGTGCCGCTGCCCGTGACATTGATATAAGCACTGCCGCCTTCATCAAATGAGGTGGCGGAGCGAATCCCGGTGCCGCCGTTAATATCCAGCCGCACCCGGTTAAGTGAAATATTGCTGGTCTCTGCGCGGTTGTTGATCACATTACCTTTGTTAGCGCTGAGTACCACGTGGTCGGCGATAAAACCGCTTGCACCGCGATCCAGTAAAACCGTATCGGCATGGTTATTGGCAAAAGTGGTACTGGTGTAATTGAAATAATCATCGGCACCATCTCCGACGATATTTAGCACCCCGCCATTACCCACGCGTAACGCGCTGCCATTATCTACCTGCAATTGACCGCTCATCTGCGTGTATTGGCCGTAGCCGGTGCTGACATCAACGCCAACCCCATTGGCTACGTGCACATTGCCCGCGTTGATAAAGTTGCCACCCGCATAGAGGTGCGCACCGGTGCTGTTATTGCCTAACAGATCGATTGTGCTGAAGTTTTGCACGCGGGCGCCGTTGCCGCTGCTTAATGCCGTGACGTTGTCACCAGAACCGGTGATCGGTGCCGTGAGATACAGGTTCGCACCGCCGCTGTCGGTCGCCACCCCAGTGGTGTGATTTCCGCTCAAGGTGATGGCGTTATTCACCGAGCCGTATGCGCCCTCTGAGCCACGCACCGCCGTGGCTCCTTCGCCAGTGACGTTATATTGATCGCTACCAAATAGTGTGGTGCCCACGCCGCTGGCGTCGATCCCGGTGGTATTCGCACCGCTCAAAGTAATTGCCGCCGGTTGCAGGGGATAGAAAATGCTGCCAGCCGCCAACCGATATAAAGTCGATCCCGCAGTGCTGACATCGGTTTGCCCGCCGCTGCTGACGATATTAGCGAAAGCCGCCGTTGAGACATAACCCGTCTGATTCGTGTCATGGAAAACGACTTTGCTATTTTCCCCCAGCCTTAACAGCCCGCCGCCGGATAATTCCGCCGCCACTGCATTACTGCCGTACACATTAATGGTGCCGTTTTGGTTAATCTCCACATTGTCGCCCACGCCCAATATGCCGTGCGATGGCGCATAACCGGGCGCATTACCTGCGGTGACGTTCAGTGTTCCGCTGTTGTTGATGGTTGCAGCCAGCGGATCGCTGAACGAATAACCTTGCGCATATAGCGCGGTGCTGCCATTTGTCACGCTGATATCACCACTATTGGTGACATTGGCGCCCCAAAGCGACTGAATCCCAATCGTATCGCTTCCGCCAAACGCGATATTACCGGTGTTGACCAACTGCGCCTGGTTTTGCGCAATCAAGCCCATCTGACGATCAAAATCGCTGCGCATGGCCGCATGGTTGGTCAGGCTGGTATTGCTGAAAGGATGCGTAAGACTATTGGTGATGTAGCCGGTGAGATCGTGTTTGTTGCCATCAACCAGCGCCGCGAGGCTATTATAATTGCCGAAGTTCAACTGTGTCGCCGCATCGATCGTTCCCTGCGCGCCCCCTTCAACCACCACACCCGTGGAATAACCACCAATATTTAATCTTGCGCCATGGGTATTGATATCCGTGCCCTCGCCGCTGCCAATCACGCCAGTAGAGAAGGATGCATCAGGTGTTAGCGTCATGCCGCTGCCATCAAAATCTGCACCATCCTGATAGCGAAAAATAGTCGAGTACCCGCTGGAAACGCCGTATTGACCGTTACTGGGCAAATTGATTTTGGCATCCGGGCCAATAGCCAGAAAATTGATTTGATACTGCCCGCTACCGGAGATGGGCACCGCGCTTGGTGCTACGTTTACCGTGGCATTGCCTTCGGCGCGAATACCGATCGCCGCTTCACCGCTAAGAGTGATCGGCCCGCTGAGATCGGCAGACGTGGCGCCGCCATCCTCGCCCGTTACCCACACTGCAGTATTGCGCGTGCCGTTAGCGGCGTCAGCATCGCCGCTAACGTTGATCGCCCCGGTTGACCACGCATGCGCGCTATTACCCGGCGTAGCGGTGATTTTGAGACCGGTGCTGTTGTCCCCGTTAAGATTGATGATCCCTGCATTGCCTACCTGGCCGCCGCTGCCGGAATTGATCACCTGCATAGCGATGTTTTCTGCCGGCTTAAACTGCGCGCGACCGTTAACATCGATGATGCCATTGTTGAGCGTCACGGCATCGGGTGCGTTTTCAACGCGCATCGCCGTGGCATTTTGCACCAAAGAACCGATCACGATATGACCGTTATTCACCGCGCTGGAGTCAAACAGCTGCGTCATGCCGCGCGTGCCGCCGCTCTGGTTGATCGCGACGTCTGTGGTGACGTCGGTGGCACTGCTTTGCGGCGTGCGGCCAATATACAGCGTGCCGTTGTTGGTGAAGCTCGAGGTGGTACCGCCCATCACCACGCCTGCGCTGCTGCCAGTTCCCACCGTTTCGGTGACCCCAAGATTGAGGGTGCCATTATTTACCGCGTTGCCATCACGCAAGGTGATGGCGCTTGAGCCGTCTGATAGCGCATGATTGAGCACGCCATTATTAGTAAAACGGCTGTTGTTGACTTCGACGGTCGCCGCGTTATAGCCCAGCGTGCGGCTATCCACCCCGCTGCCATCGGCATTATTGAGGAAGCCACCGTTAATTACGCCGTTATTGGTGCCGCGACTGCCGTTGGTTAACACCAACGCATTGTTGTCGGTGAGCCGGTTGCCGCTGCTGGATAACGTGCCATTAATGGTGGCCGTAGCGCCGTTATCCGCGCGCATTGCGCCGCCATTCGCGTTGACCACTTCCAGCGTTTTACCGGCATTGATGGTCGCAGTGGCTTTGGGGCCATCGGCACTCAGCACCACGCGTTCACCGATCGGTTTCAGTACTTCATCGTCAGGATCGCGGGTGTTCAGCGCCCATACCACGCTGCCGCTGGTGAAGCTAAAGGCTTTATCAAATTCGCTGTTGTAAGTGGCAGGATCGAGATTCGCGCTCTGTAACTGAGCGATCAGCCAATCATTATAGCGCTGGAGCTCGCTCACATTGCTGACATTGAAATTCGTCACCTTGCCATCTTTGGTGGTAACCGTGAAATTGCCGCGGTAGTTCACCAACGCATCGTCACTGTAAGCCCAGCGCGCACCAGCTGGAGCCTGGATGGCGCTGAAATCAACGCGATTGTCGCTATCCCAGTTCATATTGCCGCTGCTCATGGCGGTAAACAGCCGACTCTGCTTGGCTGCCATCTCCCAACCGTTGGCTGTGGTGGATGCGCCGGTCGTGCCAAGTTGAACATTGATGGTGCCGTTACTCACTGATGCAACGCGGGCGTTGAGATATTGCTGATCGGTCACATCTTCATAATCGGTTACGGCTTGATTAAGGCTAATGGGGGCCAGATTACGCAGCGCGGCCGAATCATAGGTTGCGTAGTGGCTATAAAGGCCGTTGGCGACATCCGAAACCAGCACGTCATAATTTTGCGACCCGAGCGATAGGCGCTCTTTACCGGTTAAGCTGTCGGTAAAGATGCGCCCCTCGTCTTGTAACTGACCCAGGGTGGTTGCCACTTCAGCGCTTTTACCCGGGGTAAACTGCGGTAAGCCGGTCAACGATTGTGTGCTGCCATTACACACGCAAAATACGCCAGCTTTGTTGTCACTCTTTTCAGGCGTAAATGGCTGAATAATAGCGGCTGAAGTTTGCGCCGCGGGATACATCATGCCCTGCGCGGCCAGCAGGCTAATAACAAGGGGTTTTAATTTAAACAACATCCTTTCCTCCAGAGAGAAAATAAAATTTTCGGCACGGCGAAACGCCGCCAGGCATGACGTTTTTTTTAGAAAGTGATATTGAAAATATAAATATGTAGAGTTCTGAACTGCGGTATCACAACACTTTGTAAAGAAAACGTCCAGATCGGGATAAGAGAACAAGATAAAATTAAGTCAAATTAAGAATTTACCGTTGTGATTCAGCAGTTAACAACTGCTCAGGTAGAGAAACCAAGTTGTGGCAGATCAGTTAAATAGAGCAATAAATAGGACCAGAATAAATTGAAGTTAAAAGCTTAAATTTTCAGGTTGCTATATATAGTTGTATGCATAATTAATAATGCACATTTCGAGGCGCTGTGTAGTCGATATTAATTAGAAGTCTCAAATAACAGGGTTTTGAAAACACACGCTGCATTAGGCCGCAACGACATCTATCCGCAATCACTTTCGCACCTCATTTTGTCTCTTACGATCTGTGATCATATTCGCAACATCCTGGTAAACACCCTTGTATGGTAGTAGAACATTTATAGCGCAGGGATTTACCCCATGGCATCGACAACCATTACGCAAACGCCAGCCACCGAGAAAGATAACACTTCACTGATTAAGCGCGTCGCCAGTGCATCCGCAATTGGTACTGCAGCCGAATACTATGATTTCTTTGCTTACGGCACGGCGGCCGTGCTGTTTTTCGGCCACCTTTTCTTTCCGAGCCACGATCCGCTCATCAGCACCCTTGCCGCGTTTGCCACCTATGCGGTCGGGTTTCTCGCTCGCCCGATTGGCGGCATCGTTTTTGGCCATATCGGCGATAAAGTAGGACGAAAAAAAGCGCTGGTCGCCACCATTCTGATTGTCGGACTCGGAACGTTTTGCATCGGCTTACTGCCGACCTACGAAAAGATCGGTATCTGGGCGCCGGTGCTGCTGATTTTGATTCGTCTGTTGCAGGGCTTTGGCGTGGGGGGTGAACAAGCTGGCGCCGTATTGATGACGGCGGAGTATGCGCAGCCCGCCCGTCGCGGCTTCTTCGCCAGCTGGGTGCAAATTGGCGCTCCGGTTGGTTTTCTACTGCCGCTGGCGCTCTTCGCGATCCTCAACGCGACGCTGTCGTCAGATCAAATGATGGATTGGGGCTGGCGCGTGCCGTTTCTGTTGAGTGCGTTGCTGGTCATTGTCGGTTTGTTCATCCGCCTGCGCATTGATGAGTCACCGGTATTTGCCGCCATCCGGGAAACCAAAGCTGCGGAGTCGCGTCCTTTAAAAGAGGTGATTCGTGGCAATCCGCGTTTGGTGATCAATGGCGTGGCGGCCAAACTGATTGAAGCCTGTGCGTTTGCTTTGTTTACCGTGATTATTCTGGCATGGGGCAAAGCCAATAACCTGGATTCCGGCATTCTGATGAACAGCATGATTGTGGCGGTCATTCTTGAAGTCTTTGCCATTCCACTGATGGGCGCACTGTCAGACAGAATTGGCCGTAAGCCGGTGTATATGATGGGTGCGCTGCTGATCGTCATCGCCATTGTGCCGTTCTTCCTCGCCCTGCAGCAAAACAGCTATTGGTTGACGCAGATCGCCATGATCATCGCGCTGACGCTGGGCCACAGCATGTGTTACGCGCCGCAAGCATCCTGGTTCCCGGAGCTCTTCCCTACTCACATTCGCTGCAGCGGCATCGCAGTGATCTGGCAAGTCGGTTCATTAATTGGCAGCGGCGTGCTGGGATTAGTGGCGGTTAAAATTCTGCAAATGACCGAGGGGCATTGGTATGGTTTAGCGCTGTATGTCGCGGTGTTGGGGGTTATTTCGGTCATTGGTTTACTGCGGTTGCCCGAAACTGCGCCAGGTCGCCGCAACGGCGAATATCATCAGTGGCAACAGCATTGATATCCTGACAGAGCGGCGACTTGCCGCTCTGCAGTTTTTACTTATGCATTTTTCGCAGAAGCATTGCCGGTTTATGGATTTGTAAAAGTTCGCCGATGCAATATCCTTTATTTTCAACATTTTCCTGCATCTCTCGCCTAATCGGATCGCTATCTCCATGCGCAATATGCTGTCGCGTTGTCTATCCCTGAATGACTTCGAAAAGTACGCCCAACGTCATCTGCCGCATCCGCTCTTCGCCTATGTTTCGGGCGGCGTCGAAGACAATATTGCGCTACGCAATACGCTCGCATCCTACGCGCGTTACAGCCTGATTCCGGAAAATATGGTGGATGTGTCGCAGCGCAACGTCCACGTTGAACTATTTGGCCATCGCTACGCCGCACCGGTGGGTATAGCGCCGATGGGCATTTCTGCCTTAACCGGTTTTGATGGGGACATTACGCTGGCACGCTGCGCAAAGGAGAAAAATGTGCCGTTTATTATGAGTGGCTCCTCGCTTACGCGGCTGGAAGATGTGGCGCAGGTCAATCCCAACATGTGGTTCCAGGCCTATCTACCGAAAACGCTGGAAGAGATTGATGCCCTGATCGATCGGGTAAAACGCGCAGACATTCCGGTGCTGGTCATCACCGTAGATACGCCCGTCAAAGCCAACCGCGAAAATAACGTGCGCGCCGGTTTCGCTACGCCGTTCCGTCCCAGCCTGCGGCTGGCGTGGGAGGGCATCACGCATCCACGCTGGTTAACCGGCACCTTGCTAAAGACGGTGCTAAAAACCGGCATGCCCTATTTCGAGAACAATAGCGCGCAGCGTGGCGCACCGCTTTTTTCGAAAAACGCGGTGCGGGATTTCAGCGGCCGAAGCCATTTAACCTGGCAGCATATTGAACACATTCGCGCCCGCTGGCCGGGCGCCATGGTGATCAAAGGTATTCTCAGTCGTACCGATGCGCTGCGCTGTAAAGCTATCGGCATCGATGGGATTGTGGTCTCCAATCATGGCGGGCGCCAGCTCGATACCGTGATTCCGCCACTCTACGTTTTGCCGGAGATTGTTGAGGCCGTCGGAGATATGACGGTGATGTTTGATAGCGGCATTCGGCGCGGTACCGATGCGATAAAAGCCATCGCGCTGGGCGCGCAAGCCTGCTTTGTTGGACGGCCCTTTAATTATGCCTGCGCCGTGGGCGGCGCGGCGGGGGTAAACCTGGCGATTGACTTGATTATCAGCGAGATCAGTCGTGATTTAGGCATGCTGGGCGCGGCTGCGTTGGCGGATTTAGGGGAAAAGCATCTGCGGGTTACGGGCTGAATCCTATCCCACTATGAAAAGGGCTTAGCTTCGTTTCGGTAACGACACCAGCAGCAACCCCAGCACGATCAGCATTACGCCCGCAAAGCTGCTCCAGCGGAAGTTTTCTCCAAATGTTGGTAATGAAATCGCGGCCAGCCAAACCAGCACATAGCTCAAACTCAGTAATGGATAGAGTCGATTCAGCGGCAGATGACGCAACGCTAGCATCCAGCACAGCATCGACAGCGCATAGGCGCCGAGGCCGGTGGCGAGTAACAGCAGCGGCTTCAGGTGTTGCATCTGCAATATCTCCCTAAACGGCGGGAGATCGAGCATCGCCAGGCGCAGAACCAACTGCGCCAACGACACCAGTAACACGCTGCACAGCGCCAGCGTCAGCCCTTTCATAGATGACTTCCCATTAGCGCCACGCCGGCGACAATCGCCAGGGTACCGATCCACTGCTGCACGCTATACATTTCCCGCCATATCAGCCGCGCGGATACAGCCACTAACACAAAATTAAGGCTCAGCATCGGATAAGCAACGCTGACCGGCACAACGCGCAGCACCATCAACCACAACAACATTGCCGCGCCGAGTAGCAGTATGCTCAGGGCGATCCACATCAGCAGGCGTTTTTTACCGCGTTGAAGGCCCAAATGTGCCGCCTGCTTTTGGCAAAGCTGGGCGGCGCAACTCAGCACGCTTACTAATAAAATCAGCAGTAGATTCATGGTTTCGCATCGTAGCCGTAATAAACCAGCCGCCCCTGACGATAGACGTCATCGGGTTGCGGTAAGTTTTTGTCCGGCGTGCTGTCACTCGAACTCATCATCAACACCAACGAAACCCGCCCCTGACGACGATGCACGCGAAGCCAGTCGGCAAAGTCATCTGCATCAATATAATGCGACTGCGCATCCGGATAGCTCAGGCCATATTGCAACTCACCTTTCGCATCATAGAAATTGATATCGCTGCGCTGCAGCTCCCACGCAACCGCCGATGCCACGCCAGGATTATTTGCCAGCAGATAACGGCTGGATGCCAGTTGGTCATGCACCGCACTGACAAAGCTCTGCGGCTGTTTTGAGTCGCGCACCTTGTGTGGGATAGCAAAACCAACCAGCAGCGCCAGCGCCAGCGGACAGAGCGCGGCTAACTGCCAGCGGCCCTGCTGCGGTTTGCGGCTCAGCCAGCCCATCACGCCCCATGCGATAAAGATGAGCGCCGCACAGATCACTCCGCTGATTTCATCGCTGCTGTAAACCGGCCGATGTGCCACGCCCCAGGGCGCCAGCACCACCAATAACACCAGTGTGGTAAGCGCGCCGAACAGCAGGTTAATCCATCCATTCACTCTGAGCGCTTTCATCACCTGCGCCGATCCGCTGTGCGCATAGTGCGCCATTAACAACGCCAGCGGGGCGAAGCACGGCAGAATATAGGTTGGCAGTTTGCCTTTGGCGATACTGAAAAACAGCAGTGGCAGCAGCACCCAGCTCAGCAGATACACCGTTCCGGCATGCTGACTGCGCTGGCGCCACGCCCCCATCAGCGATCCTGGCAGCAGCGCCAGCCACGGCAGACATCCCGCCAGCAGCACCGGAAGGTAGTACCAGAATGGCGCCTTGTGCTGCGCATCCGCCTCGGCGAAACGCTGAATATGCTCAACCCAGAAGAAGTAGTGCCAGAAATCGCCTTCTTGCTGATTGATTGCCAGCGCCCACGGCGAGCTGAGCAGCGCGGCAACCACGATAGTCAGCGGACCCCAGCGTAACAGCTCAGTAAAACGACGCTGCCAAATGGCCCAGGGGAGAATTGCCAGCACCGGCACCGCCAGCGCGAGAAAACCTTTGGTCATGAAACCCATGGCGCAGGCGGCGCCGAGCAGCACATAACCCCATAAGCGCTGCTGCGTGTTCTGCGCCTGGGCGGCCAGCCAAAAACTGCACATCGCCGCTACCAGCCACAGCAGCAGGATCGGGTCAAGCACCGCATAGGTTCCCACGCCGTATACTAATAGCGATGTCAGGAAAATAACGCTGCCGCTCAGTGCGATTTGGCGACGGGCAAACATCTGCATACCCAGCCAGTAGATCAGTAGCGCACTTAACGTGGTGCTAAAAATCGCGCCGGCGCGTACGCCAAAGTTACTGTGTCCGAACAGCAGTTGGCCGAGATTATTCACCCAATAACCGGCAATCGGCTTCTCGAAATAGCGTAAATCAAAGAAGTGCGGTACCACCCAATTACCGCTGAACAACATTTCGCGGCTGATTTCGGCATAGCGGGTTTCATCCGGCTGCCATAAGGCGCGGAATTCTATCGGGATCAGGTAATACAGCGCAAAGAGTGCCAAGAGCAGCGCGGTTTTGGTGCCTGTTCGCATCCGTGAGTCCTGTTGAAAATTAACGTTGGCAGCCTAGCCAGCCTTCGCGTCCGGGAATATGTCCGCGCACGATGGAGCCCTGTGGCAGCGTAGTGAGATCATCGGGTAACAGCGCGCTCAGCGGACAAAAACAGATCTCCTGCTGCGCCGCACGTCGTAGCAGATCGCCGAACGCCTCAAGGCCAACAATGCCTTCCACTTCGGCATGAATGGTGTAAACCGGCGAGCCGCTCGCGGCATGAATTTGCTCAAGGATGTAGTCATTGAATCCTTCGGCGCTAACCGACTGGCCGACCACTTCATCCCATGTGGGTAACGTCACTGGAATCTGTACTGTGCCCGTGCTGCCATCACTGAGCATGGGCAAGAAGGGACCGCTGCCGCGGCAGTCGCTGTTATAACGAAAACCAAAGCGCTGTTTAGCGGCTACCACGCGGCCATCTGCCCGCCAGCCCGCCACCGCAGAGCAGGTGACATTGTCACTAATTATCGCCTCCAGCGCCTGTTTACCTCGGGCTATCTGCTCTTCCAGCTTATCTGGTGGCCAGACACCCGCCCAGGTTTGCCAGGCAAAGTGATCCCAGGCGTGCAACCCCACTTCATGGTGGTCGGCAGTGGCGCTGATAATCTCCTCCAGGCCGCGACCAATTTCACGTCCCGGCCAGGCGGTGCCGGCCAGCAAAATATCCCAGCCGTAGAGCGATGCTGCGCGTGAACGCAGCATTTTCCACAGAAAGCGCGGTTTCATTAGCCGCCACACGTGGCGTCCCATGTTGTCAGGTCCTACGCTGAAGAAAAAACTGGCCTGCAGCTGATGCAGACTGAATTGCTCCAGCAGAGCCGGCACGCCAAGTTGGGTGCCGCGCCAGGTATCCACATCAACGCGTAAACCGACTCTCTTCATGGCTTCTCCTGCAGCTCAACGGTGCGCAGGAAGAAGTCCAGCGTGTTATCGATGGTGGTGTCCATTTCGACCGTCGGCGTCCAGTCGATCAGGCGGCGCGCATTCTTGATCGACGGCTTGCGGTGTTCCACGTCCTGGTAACCCTTGCCGTAATAGCTGCTGCTTTCCACTTCGCGAAAGCCGGCAAACGGCGGGAAGTTGCTGCGCAGTGGATGACGCTCAAAGCTGGCCAGCAGCCGTTCAGCCAACTCTTTGATGCTGGCTTCATTTTCCGGATTACCGATATTCACGATTTGGCCATCGCAATTGTTGTGCTGGTTTTCGATGATGCGGAACAGCGCTTCAATGCCATCGCTGATATCGGTAAAACAGCGTTTTTGCGCGCCACCATCGATTAGCTTGATCGGCGAACCTTCCACCAGATTGAGAATCAACTGGGTAATGGCGCGGGAGCTGCCGATACGCGCGGCGTTGAGGTTATCCAGACGCGGCCCCATCCAGTTAAACGGACGGAACAGCGTGAAGCGTAATCCCTCTTTCTCGCCGTAGGCCCAAATCACCCGATCCAGCAGTTGCTTGGAGACCGAGTAGATCCAGCGCTGTTTATTGATCGGCCCCACCACCAGGTTGGAGTGATCCTCATCGAAATGCTGATCGGTGCACATGCCGTACACTTCGGACGTTGAAGGGAAAATAATGCGCTTTTTATACTTCACGCAGTCACGAATGATTTTGAGGTTCTCTTCAAAATCGAGTTCGAATACGCGCAGCGGATTACGGGTGTACTCAATCGGTGTCGCAATCGCCACCAGTGGCAGCACCACATCACACTTCTTGATGTGATACTCAATCCACTCCGAATGAATACTGATGTCGCCTTCAACAAAGTGGAAGCGCGGCTGCTCAAGGAAGCGGCTGATGGCATCAGAACCAATATCTAAACCGTAAACGTCGAAGTTATCATCCTGCAGCAAACGTTCGGTCAAATGGTTACCGATAAAGCCATTCACGCCGAGGATCAGCACACGCGTGCGGCGTTTCACCGCAGCCACCGGCTGGGAATAGAGCAACGCGCCCTTCACCATGCCGAGGCTCTGTGCCAGCTGGCTGCCATTCATATACACACCGTTGTCACTTTGACCGGTGATCACTTCCAGCGCCCCTTCACCACAGGCAATAATGAAGGGTTCGACGGATAGCACGGTGCCGGGTTTGGCGTGCTGCTCCGTGCTGTGCACGCGCCCTTTCCACACCACAAATTTCACCGTACCGGCGAACGCGAACGCGCCGGGCCAGGGATCGGTTACCGCACGCACCAGATTATTAATAGATTGAGCCGACTGCTCCCACTTGATGCGCCCATCATCTGGCGTACGGCGTCCCACCATCGTCGCCTGACTGTGATCCTGCGGCGTTGTCACGATATCGCCGTATTGCAACGCGGGCAGTGCGCTCTCCAGCAACTGCGTGGCGCAGGCCACCAGTTTGCGATGCAAGGTTAACGCATTGTCCTGTTCGTCGATGGCGACGCGCTGTTGCGCCACGATGTCGCCCGCATCGGCACGTTTCACCATGCGATGCAGCGTAACACCGGTTTCTTTTTCACCGTTCACCAGCACCCAGTTGAGCGGCGCACGGCCACGATATTTCGGCAACAGCGAGCCGTGCAGATTAAACGCCCCCACGCGGGCGCAATTGAGAATGTTGTCGCTCAGCAGCTTGCGATAATAGAAGGAGAAGATGAAATCCGGCGTCATCGATTTGATGCGATCGACCCACAGCGGGTGATCCGCATCTTCCGGCGCATACACCGCGATGCCATGTTCCGCAGCCAGCCGCGCCACCGAAGGAAAAGCGTGGCTCTCTGGCGAGGTGTCAGCGTGAGTGAAGATAGCGCTGATTTCATAACCTGCGTTCAACAACGCAGTAATGCCAGTGCAGCCCATTTCGGCGTAGGCGAAGACGATTGTTTTCATTGCTTAATTTCCTGTACTGAAGCGGTGTCTTGCTGTGGGTGAATAACACGTTGAATGAAGTAGCGCGGACGCGCGCGAACATCGTTGTAAATACGTCCAATGTATTCGCCCAGTAAGCCCATACCGATAAACTGCGCGCCGACAAAAATGAACAGCACGGCGAACAGCAGGAATACGCCGTCGCCAGACCAGGCGGCGCCGAGGAACAGGCGCAGCACGATCAACACTAGCGAGAAGGCGAAACCGGTTAAGGCGATTAAGCTGCCAACGATGCTTAACAAACGCAGTGGCGTGGTGGTCAGGCAGGTCACCAGGTCGTACATCAGGTTGATCAGCCGCATAAAGCTGTATTTGGAATCACCAAACTCACGCTCAGCGTGCGCAACGGGCAACTCGATAGTGCGTCGCGCGAAGGTGTTGGCGAGGATCGGGATAAAGGTGCTGCGCTCATGGCAGTTCAGCATCGCATCAACAATATGGCGGCGATAGGCGCGCAGCATGCAGCCGTAATCGCCCATCGCTTTGCCGGTGACGCGCTGAATAAGCTGGTTGATGGTGCGCGATGCACGGCGACGGAACCAGCTATCCTGACGGTTCTGCCGCACCGTGCCGACCACGTCATAACCCTGCAGCGCGGCATGCACCAGATGCGGGATCTCCTCCGGCGGGTTTTGCAGATCGGCATCCAGCGTAATGATCACATCGCCACTGACGTGGCTGAAACCGGCCATAATCGCCGAGTGTTGACCGTAATTACGATTTAGCAACACGCCGACCACGTGGCTGCCGGGCATATCCGCCGCATCGGCGATCATCTCGCCGGAGCGATCGCTGCTGCCGTCATCTACCAGCAAAATTTCATAATCGAGCCCCAATCCCGCGCAGGCCGCGTCGGTGCGACGCAGCAGTTCCGGCAGGCTCTCCTGCTCGTTATAGACTGGGATCACCACGGATACTTTACGAATCGCTTTCTCATCCAGCATGTCAAACTCCAGCAATCTGACGTAACGCGTTAACCACGCGAGCGACGTCCTCGTCGCGCATATCAGGGAACAACGGTATTGAGCAGATGCGATCGCTGTTCCATTCGGTATTCGGCAGCGATAGCTGCGGATAGCGCCCGCGGTAATATTTGTGCGTGTGGGCCGCGCGGAAATGCAGCCCGGTGCCGATATCCTGGGCTTTTAATGCTTCCATCAGCGCATCACGGCTGATGCCGCACTGCGCTTCATCGACGCGAATGATGAACAGGTGCCAGGCGTGCTGATGTGGCCAGCCAGGCTGCGCCAGCGGCATAAATGGCGTATCCGCCAACTCGGAAAGATAGCGCTGTGCGATGGCGGCACGGCGTTGGTTAATAGCGGGCAACTTCTTCAATTGAACCAGCGCAATAGCGGCGCTGATATCCGGCAGGTTGTATTTAAAGCCAGGCATGATCACTTCCGCCTGTGGTTTGCGCCCGTGCGTATGTCGGTCGTAGGCATCCACGCCTAAGCCGTGGAACTTCAGGCTGCGCATCCGATCGGCCAATGCCGCATCATCCGTCACAATTAAGCCACCTTCGGCGCAGGTCATATTTTTAATGGCGTGGAACGAGAAGATGGCGGTGCCCTGATGACCGACGTGCTGCCCCTGGTAGTAACAACCCGCCGCGTGGGCTGCATCTTCAATGACCGCGATACCGTGCCGCGCGCCAATGGCACGAATGGCGTCCATATCGGCCGGCGCACCGGCGTAATGCACCGGAATAATGGCGCGAGTTCGCGGGGTGATGGCCGCTTCGATCTGCTCCGGCGTTACCATTAAGGTGTCTCGATCGATATCTATCATCACCGGTGTGGCACCCAGCAGCGTGATGATATTGAGCGTGGAGACCCAGGTCAGTGAAGGCGTAATCACTTCATCGCCGGGCTGAATGGCCAGCGCCAGCAGCGCAACGTGCATGCCGGCGGTCGCGGAGCTGACGGCAATCGCATGTTGATTGCCGGTCAGCTGGCAAAAGGCCTGTTCCAGTTCTGCGTTTTTCGGTCCGGTGGTAATCCAACCTGATTCAAATACCGCTTTGACCGCTGCTAACTCTTCTTCGCCAAGGGAAGGGCGTGAAAAGGGTAAAAAATTCATAGCATTACCTTGGATTTAAGTGTTTTTTACGACCATGCAATCCAAAATACGCCGGTAAACTTAACGCAACATTAAATGGGTCAGGTGCTCAATGGCCTTTTTCTGACACGTTGAAGGTTGGTAGAGGAAAAGTCGCATTTGCTCATTATTGAGCATGAACCAGCACTGTTCTTAAGGTTATCCTAAGGTTTTAACCCTATACTGAGTCAGGTTATGTCTTATAACGACTGGAGGAGATGGCGATGAGTAACGCGACAGACAGACTTTCTCAGGCTGCACTGCGCCGCCACCATATTGGCGTTAAGACCAAAGGGTTACGTTATCGCGGCGATCTCTATGTGTTTCGCTTTAATGCCGATCACTATGATGTGTTTCTCAATAACGACCGCATCATGTCGCTTGCCACCAGTAATGTGCAGGAAGCCATTCAGCTGTTTAAACAGCAGTCTTAAAGATTTTGAACGAGCTGATTCTCGAGCCCGCTCTGCAATTCTGATGTAAGCCGCTGCAACCTCCCTTTTCCTCTCGCACTACTGCTCGCTACGGCGTAACGTCTCGGCACCAATGAGCTGGGTGGTGCGGAGTAGCGGCAATGGAATGGGAATATGGGTTAATTGGCAGTTTGCTGGGGTTGTCGGTTGGCAGCTTTCTCAATGTGGTGATCTATCGTTTGCCGCGGCAATTGCTGCAACCGGGCTTAGCGCTCAGTTTGTTCTACCCACCTTCTCATTGTCCAAATTGTGCTACCCCCTTGCGCTGGCGCGACAATATTCCGCTGCTGAGCTGGCTGCTGCTGTGCGGAAAATGTCGGTATTGCCGTGGCGAAATTAGCGGGCGTTATCCACAGGTCGAGTTGTTAACGGCACTTTTAACGCTGCTGTTTATCTGGCTTTTACCTTTCACTCTGCACTTGCTGACCGCGTTGCTATTGCTGTGGGCGCTAATAGTCCTCGCCTTGATCGACCTCGAACATTTGCTGTTGCCCGATGTGATTACGCTGCCTTTACTTTGGGCCGGTCTGCTGTTTAAAACCCTCGGCTGGCTGCCAGGTTCGTTACACGAAGCCGTATTAGGTGCCATCGCCGGATACGCCGTTTTATGGCTCTTAGCCGCCGTATATCAACAAATTAGAGGCATTGACGCGCTAGGAATGGGTGATGCAAAACTGCTGGCAGCGATGGGCGCCTGGCTAGGCTGGCCACTTTTACCCTCCGTGCTGTTATTCGCTTCGGCTGGCGCTATTTTATGTGTTTTGATTGCCAGAATGGCCTGGCGGCGCGAGCTCAATCACGCTATCGCCTTTGGTCCATGGATCGCCTTAGCGGCTATAAGTCACTTTATTCATTCGATTATTTTTTAACCACCCCATTGGCGGTGCGAAATTAAGCGGCCAATTTCTGGCCAACGCCCTGATTCATATATGGAAAGAGTAAACAAATCTAAACAAAATTAATCATTGTGATGTAGGTCAAAAGGCTCTATATTGGCCGCGTTTTTTCACAGCTGTTACTTTTTTGTTCAATTAGTCAATTGGCGAGCCATACGAGCCCCGGTTGAAGGAGAGATATGATGACGGATAAAGTCCGTATTGATAGTTTTGGTGCCAATGCATTCAACGGAAACAACGACGCATTCTTAGCCCGTCAGGCTGAGTTTGAATCTAACGTTAGGAGTTACCCGCGCAAATTGCCTTTAGCGATCGCTAAAGCCCATGGCGTGTGGATCACAGATGTTGAGAATAAACAATATCTTGACTGTCTGGCTGGCGCAGGGACGCTGGCACTGGGTCATAACCATCCTGATGTTCTTCAGAGCATACAAAATGTCATTACCAGCGGCTTGCCGTTACATACTCTTGATCTGACTACGCCTCTTAAAGATCAGTTCTCTGAATCTCTGCTCTCGCTGCTGCCTGGCCAGGGTAAGGATTATTGCCTGCAGTTCACCGGTCCTTCCGGTGCCGATGCCGTTGAAGCCGCGCTGAAACTGGCGAAGAAAGCCACCGGCCGTAGCGGTGTGATCAGCTTCTCTGGCGGCTACCACGGTATGACGCACGGCGCGCTGTCCGTCACCGGTAACCTGGCGCCTAAAGAGGCGGTTGATGGCATGATGCCAGAAGTCCAGTTCATGCCTTACCCGCACCAGTATCGCTGCCCGCTCGGCATCGGTGGTGAAGCCGGCGTTAAAGCGCTGACTTACTACTTCGATAACCTGATCAACGACGTGGAAAGCGGCGTGCGCAAGCCTGCGGCAGTTATCCTTGAAGCCGTTCAGGGCGAAGGCGGCGTGAACCCAGCGCCAGCTGAGTGGCTGCAACGTATCCGTAAAGTGACTCAGGAACACGGCATTCTGCTGATTCTTGACGAAATTCAGGCTGGCTTTGCCCGTACCGGTAAATTCTTCGCCTTCGAACACGCGGGTATCGAACCAGACATCATTGTGATGTCTAAAGCGGTCGGCGGCGGTCTGCCACTGGCGGTGCTGGGCATCAAAAAGCAGTTCGACGTTTGGTCTCCAGGTCACCACACCGGCACCTTCCGTGGTAACCAGCTGGCGATGGCCACCGGCCTGACCACGCTGAAAATCCTGAAAGAGCAGGATATCGCGGGCAAAGTTGCGGCGCAGGGCGAATGGCTGAAAGCGCAGTTGACCGCTATGCAGAAGCGCTTCCCGGTGATTGGTCACGTTCGCGGTCTCGGCATGATGATCGGTATTGAGATCGTTAAACCGAACGAAGCGGCAGACCACATGGGCAGCTTCCCGGCAGACGGCGAACTCTCTGCGCTGCTGCAGAAGAAGTGCTTCGAAGCAGGTCTGATTCTGGAGCGCGGTGGCCGTCATGGCGCAGTGTTGCGTCTGCTGCCTTCACTGCTGATCACCAACGATGAGCTGGCGATTTTCCTGGATAAATTTGAGCAGGCGCTGATTGGCGCTGGCGTCAAACCTGTTTGATTGGAAGAGTAAATGTCTGAAGTAAACCCGATTCTGGCCGCCTCTGCATCGAGCATTGAGGCTTACCAGCAGGCGATTGCCCAAAGCAGCGCCGCGGTTGTGCAGTGGCTGCAACAGCCTGAGATGTATCAAGGCAAAACGGTTGCCGAACTGCGCGAGCGTATCACGCTCGACTTCAATCCAAACGGCCTGGGTAACCAGGCCGCGATTGAACGCGCGATTGAATATTTCCTGAAAGATAGCCTTTCAGTGCATCACCCACAGTGTGTGGCGCACCTGCACTGCCCTAGCCTGGTGGTAAGCCAGGCGGCTGAAGTGCTGATTAACGCCACCAATCAGAGTATGGATTCGTGGGATCAGAGCCCTTCTGCCACCATCATAGAGATCAAACTGATCGAGTGGTTGCGTGCACAGGTTGGTTATCCGGCTGGCGATGCGGGTGTCTTCACCAGCGGCGGCACACAGAGCAATCTGATGGGCCTGATGCTGGCGCGTGATGCGTTCTATCAGCGTCAGGGGCACTCGGTGCAACAGCACGGCATTACTGGCGATCTGCGTAAGATCAAAGTGCTGTGCTCGGAAAATGCGCACTTCTCCGTACAGAAGAACATGGCATTGCTCGGCCACGGCTATCAGTCTGTGGTGCAGGTGAAGTCCGATCAGTTTGCCCGTATGGATGTGTTAGACCTGAAAGCTAAACTGGCTCAGGCCGACGCTAACGGCGAACAGATCCTGGCTATCGTCGCAACCGCCGGTACCACCGATGCAGGTGCTATCGATCCGCTGCGTGAAATTGCCGGTATCGCTGCTGAACACAATATCTGGGTACACGTTGATGCAGCCTGGGGCGGCGCACTGCTGCTGTCCGAGAAGTATCGTGACTATCTTGACGGCCTGGAACTGGTGGATTCTGTCACGCTGGACTTCCACAAACAGTATTTCCAGACCATCAGCTGCGGTGCCTTCCTGTTGAAAGATGAGCGTCACTACGAGCTGATGCGCTATCAAGCGGCTTACCTGAACTCTGAGTTTGACGAAGAGGCTGGCGTACCGAATCTGGTATCCAAATCACTGCAGACCACGCGTCGTTTCGATGCGCTGAAACTGTGGATGGGCCTGGAAGCGCTGGGTCAGAAACAGTATGCCGCGATCATTGATCACGGTGTTACCCTGGCACAGGAAGTGGCGAAGTTTGTCACCTCTGAACCGCGTCTGGAGCTGGTGATGCAGCCACAGTTGGCTAGCGTACTGTTCCGCTACCGTCCTGAGCAACTGACTGATACCGCGCAGATTGCGCTGTTCAACCAGCGCATCGGCGATGCGCTACTGGATTCAGGCCGTGCCAACGTCGGCGTGACCGAGAACCAGGGCGTAACTTGCCTGAAGTTGACGTTGCTGAATCCAACCGTGACGCTCGAGGATGTTAAAGTCCTGCTGGCGCTGGTTGAAAAAACGGCAAATCAGCTGCTGAACGCGTAATAACCTGTGATGCGAAAAGCCGATAACTGGCAACGGTTATCGGCTTTTTTATTGGCCTTTAGCCGTGGTCGTCGCGGCTATTGTTTGCTGATTAATCTACAGACGTCTGAGCATTAAGCTCGCGCACATAATCAAGAAATGCTTGCAGCGGCGCGGGGATTAGGCGACGCCCGTTGTAGTAGAGCCATAAGCCGGAAAAGCTTTGCCACCATTGCGGCAAAATCGGCTGCAGGCTGCCATCGTTGAGCGCCGGTTTGATCCAATCTTCAAACAGATACACTACGCCGCAACCGGCAATCGCCGCTTCCACCGTCAAATCCATTGCTGCGCCAATGCTACAAATGAGCGGCCCCTGCGGCTGCAGGCGGACGGTTTCCTCGCCGTAGGTAAATTCCCACTCGGCCACCACGCCCGTCGCATAGCGCCCGTACAAACAGCGATGCTGCATCAGTTCGCGCGGATGCTGCGGCGTACCAAACTGCGCCAGATAGCCGGGCGATGCCGCCGCGGCGAAACGCTGGGTGCGAGGTCCAATCGGCAGCGCCACCATATCCTGCTCCAGATGATCGTCGTAACGAATCCCTGCATCGCAGCTCTCGCGGAACACATCCTGCACGTTACTTTCTGCTACCACTTCCAGCTGGATATCCGGATAGCGCTGCAGAAAGCCCGGCACAATCGCCGGTAACACGATGCGTGCCGCGCTCACCGGTACGTTCAGACGTAAAGTGCCGCCCGGCGTATCGCGGAAATTATTTAGCGCATCCAGTGCGGCATCCTCTTCATTCATTGCGGGCAGTAAGCGCGACATCAGCGCCCTGCCGGCTTCGGTTAACGCTACCGTTCGCGTGGTGCGATTGAACAACCGTACGCCGAGCTGCTCTTCAGCGCGCCGTACCGCATCACTCAAGCGCGACGGGTTACTGCCGGTCATCCGTGCCGCTTCACGAAATCCACCTGCTTTTGCTACTGCTACGACTGCGTGAAGCAGTGCGATATCCAGCGCCATTGTCCGTCACTCCGTACACTGTGTCCCGATTTGCACGGATAGTTGCACAGCGACAGGGCGATTACAATCTCTCTACACACTGACCAAGGAGCTTTCCATGTCTCATCCCGCAATGACTTATACACTTGGCGATCGCCAGGTTGCACGACTCGGTTACGGTGCCATGCAGTTGGCTGGCCCCGGCGTATTTGGTCCGCCGAAAGATGAAGCACGCGCTTTACAGGTGCTGCGCGATGCTATCGCCGCTGGCGTCAATCACATCGACACCAGTGACTTTTATGGCCCGCACATAACCAATCAGCTGATTAAAAAAGCGTTGCACCCTTACGCTGACGATCTGGTGATCGTCACCAAAGTGGGCGCGCGTCGCGATGATAAAGGCGGCTGGCTGCCGGCATTTACGCCGGAAGCGCTGACGCAGGCGGTGGAAGATAACCTGCGTAATCTCGGACTTGAGGTAATGGACGTGGTGAATCTGCGTTCGATGCTGGACGTGTATGGACCAAAAGAAGGTTCGCTGGAGCCGCAGGTTGAGGCAATGATCAAGCTGAAAGAGCGCGGTTTGATTCGTCATATCGGGCTCAGCAACGTTACCGCCAAACAAGTAGCCGATGCCCAGGCGATGACGCCGATTGCCTGCGTGCAGAACCTCTACAATCTGGCCAATCGCCAGGATGAAGCGCTAATCGATCAGCTGGCAGCACAAGGAATTGCTTACGTGCCGTTCTTCCCGCTGGGCGGTTTTTCACCGCTGCAGTCGGATCGGCTAACCGAAGTGGCGAACGAGTTGAACGTTACGCCGTTACAAGTCGCGCTGGCGTGGCTGCTGCAACGTTCACCGAACATTCTGCTGATTCCCGGCACCTCATCGCCAGAGCATTTGAAGCAGAATCTAGCGAGTCGTGAAGTGACGCTGTCTCAAGAAGTGGTTGAGCGTTTGGACAGCATCGGAAAGGCATAAAGCACCTATCGTAGCGGCGCAATTTATTGCGCGATTTCTGGATGAGCAACGTGCCGCCATTAAAACGCGCGATAAATCGCGCCGCTACAGTGTGTGTCATCGTCTAAACGATTCCTGCGTCTACCAGACAACCTTTAAGCACACCAAATGCATCCTGGCACTGCCGTTCGTCGACACAGGCAAATCCCAGCAGCAAGCCGCGCCGGTCCTGCGGATGCATATAGTATTGCGACAGCGGACGCACCTTTACGCCACGCCGCAGCGCCAGCGCGGCCACCGCCACATCGTCGCAACCCGCCGGTAAATTCATCACCAGATGCAAACCCGCTTCATGATTCACCAGCGGTAAAAACGCCGCACCGAGATAGCGTTCAATCAGGCCGATCATAAATCGTCGGCGCTGGCTGTAGAGCTTACGCATGCGGCGGATGTGCGCCACGTAATGCCCTTTCTGGATGAACTCGGCCAACGCACGCTGCACCAACAGATGACCGCCGCGATAGAGTTCCGCTGCCGCCACGCGCAGCGGTTGTGCCAGCGCTTTCGGTACCACCAGATAACCTAATCGCAGTGCCGGATAGAGCGTTTTGCTGAAGGTGCCCATGTAAATCACCGGTGCATCCGGTTCAAACCCTTGCAGTGATGGGAACGGCTGGCCGGAGAAACGAAACTCACTGTCGTAATCATCTTCAACCAGCCAGCTTTTGTGTTTGCGCGCCAAATCCAGCAGCTGCTTACGGCGCTCAAGGCTAAGATGCACGCCAAGCGGATATTGATGTGACGGTGTAACGAAAATCATCTTGGGTGCCCGACTGCGCGAGGGTAATTCCGGGATCAAGCCCTGCTCATCTACTGAAATGGCATTAATTTTCAGTCCATTAATGCGCAGCAAATTTCGCGTTCCCCAATAGCCGGGCTCCTCAATCCACACCTGATCGCCGGGATCGCATAGTACGCGCGACACGAGATCCACGGCCTGATGAATACCTTCAGTAATGATGATTTGATCGGCATCGGCACGCACCGAACGCGCCACGCTAAGGTACTCCGCCAATGCCTGGCGTAAATGCGGACAGCCGCCGTTGCTGCTGTAGATCAGCCGCTCAATATCCGGTTCACGGTTCAGGCGCGCCTGAATTTGGCTGAAAAGTTTATGCGGAAACTGCGTGACATCGGGCGCACCCGGAACGAATGCTCCCCACTGATACGGCGACGCATTGGCATGGCCGAGCAAAGAGGCACCGCGTTTAGAAATTGCCGCCGGTTTGTTGGTTAATGGCGCCATGGCCGCGTCATTGCGCGGCGTGTTCAGCGAGCCTTCCGGCAGGTTTTCTGCAATCCAGGTGCCGCTGCCGGTGCGCGCCGTGACGTAGCCCTGCGCCATCAAATTCTCATACACGTTCAACACGGTGTTGCGTGACACCGACAGTTCACGCGCTAAATCGCGGGTGGCAGGTAATCGCGTGGCGCGCGGAAATATCCCTTCAGCGATAGCGATTTGCATGCAAGCTAGCAAACGCTGCTGCAACGTCCCTTCCGGCATAAACTGCATGCGCTCTAATACATGATCGGCGTACAAACTTCGCAATTGGCTCCCCTCTTTTCTCTAAAAGTGGCTCTGGCATCATAACGCAGCCCGGGCATAAATAAGCGTGTTTGTCGTGATTTGTAAAGACGCGTATCGCTAAGGAAAGGTTATGGAAGGTAAAAACAGCCAGTTGCAACAACGCAAAGATGACGCCCTGCCACGCGGCACCGGTAATCTTTGTCAGTGGTATGTAGAACACGCCGAAAACGCGACGCTGCGCGACGGTGAAGGCAATAGCTGGATCGATTTCGCCGGCGGCATTGCGGTGCTGAATACCGGTCACCGCCATCCACGCATCGTGCAGGCGATTGCCGAACAGTTAGAGAAATTTACCCATACGGCGTTCCAGGTCACGCCGTATGAGAGCTATGTGGCGCTGGCCGAACGCCTTAACCGCGTGGTGCCCATTGCGGGGAAAGCCAAAACCGCCTTCTTCTCCACCGGCGCCGAAGCGGTCGAAAATGCGGTGAAAGTGGCGCGTGCAGCCACGCGTCGCCACGGCATCATCACTTTCGGTAATTCATTCCACGGGCGCACTTTTATGACCATGGCGATGACCGGCAAAGTGGCACCTTACAAACGCGATTTTGGCCCGATGCCTGCTTCGGTATGGCACGCACGCTATCCCAACAGCGTCACCGGCATCAGCGTGGAGGATGCGCTGACCAGCCTGCAGGATATCTTCACTCAGG
Source organism: Pantoea nemavictus (assembly GCF_037479095.1). Taxonomy (NCBI): domain Bacteria; kingdom Pseudomonadati; phylum Pseudomonadota; class Gammaproteobacteria; order Enterobacterales; family Erwiniaceae; genus Pantoea; species Pantoea nemavictus. The sequence continues at coordinate 196,206 of NZ_JBBGZW010000002.1, forward strand.
ACATCGCACCGCAGGATGTTGCCGCCATCGTGCTCGAGCCGATTCAGGGTGAAGGCGGATTCCACGTCGCCCCGCCTGAGTTCTTCAACCACCTGCGCACATTGGCCGATGAACACGGCATTCTGCTGATTGCCGATGAAGTGCAATCCGGATTTGCCCGCACCGGTAAGCTGTTCGCCATGGAACACTATGCGGTGAAAGCGGATCTGATCACGATGGCGAAAAGTCTCGCGGGCGGGATGCCGCTCTCAGCGGTAAGCGGTCGCGCCGAGATTATGGATGCGCCGGGTCCCGGTGGTCTCGGCGGCACCTACGCCGGCAACCCGCTAGCCATTGCCTCAGCGCACGCGGTGCTCGACGTGATTGCCGATGAGAAGCTGTGTGAGCGTTCTCAACAACTCGGCGCACAGCTGACTGATTTCCTGCACGGCATACGTAGCCAGTGCGCGGCGATCACCGATATTCGTGGTCTTGGCTCGATGATTGCGGTGGAGTTCGCCTCAGCGCAAACCGCACAGACTATTCAGCAACAGGCGATGGCGCAGGGGCTGCTGCTGCTGACCTGCGGCCCGCAGGGCAATGTCATCCGCTTCCTCTATCCGCTCACCATCCCTGATGCGCAATTCAGCCAGGCGCTGGAGATTCTCGGCAGCGTGCTGAGTCAGCATTTCGATTCTTAGGCTTTTGCCACTCTTCCCGGCCCGCGCTGCGGGCTGGGCTTCTCACCTGTTGTAACCTGGTGGCGACTGCTGCTGCCTGAGAGACGCTTTGGAGAAATATTGATGAGTTCAAAGAATGCCGATGTTTTGGCGCAAGGCCTGAAGCCACGCCACGTGCGGATGTTATCGATTGGTGGCGTTATCGGCGCCGGACTGTTTGTCGGTTCGGGTCATGCCATCGCTGAGGCCGGTCCCGCCGTGCTGCTGGCCTACCTTGCCGCCGGTGCGCTGGTCGTGCTGATTATGCGTATGCTGGCGGAGATGGCGGTAGCCTCACCGGATTCCGGCTCCTTCTCCACTTACGCCGACAAATCGCTGGGGCGTTGGGCCGGTTTTACCATCGGCTGGCTCTACTGGTGGTTTTGGGTGCTGGTAATTCCGCTGGAGGCCAACGCGGCAGGCACCATTCTGCATTCGTGGTTTCCACAGGTTGCGGTATGGGAATACACGCTGGCGATCACCACGTTTCTCACCATCAGCAACCTGTTCAGCGTCAAAAATTATGGCGAGTTCGAGTTTTGGTTTGCCCTGCTGAAAGTCGTGGCGATTGTCGCTTTCCTCTGCGCGGGAAGCCTGGCGGTATTCGGTTTAATGCCCGGCAGCAGCACGCAAGGCATTTCGCATCTGTATGATACGCATGGCTTTATGCCAAACGGCATCAGCGCGGTATTGGCGGCAATTCTCACCACGATGTTCTCGTTTATGGGCACGGAGATCGTCACCATTGCCGCAGCGGAATCGCGCGAGCCGAAGAAGCAGATTACTCAGGCAACCAACTCGGTGATCTGGCGTATTGCGCTGTTCTATTTGCTGTCGATTTTCATTGTGGTAGCGCTGGTGCCGTGGAACACGCCATCACTGATGAAAGCCGGTTCTTACCAGACGGCGATGCAAATGATGAACGTGCCTTACGCCAAACAGATCGTTGATGTGGTGGTGTTGATTGCGGTGTGTAGCTGTCTCAATTCGGCGCTGTATACCGCGTCGCGCATGATCTACTCGCTGTCACGCCGTCAGGATGCACCCGCCATGGCGTCACGTACCACGCGCAGCGGCACGCCGTGGGTGGCGGTGCTGCTTTCCACGGCAGCGGCCTTCCTTGCGGTGATCGCTAACTATCTGGCGCCCAGTGCGGTGTTTGAATTCCTGCTGGCCAGTTCCGGTGCCATCGCTTTGCTGGTGTATCTGGTGATCGCCGCCTCGCATCTGGTGCTGCGCAAAAAGCGCGAAGCGCGCGGCGAAATGCTCAGCTATCGCATGTGGTTGTTCCCTGGCCTGACGTGGGCGACGATGGTATTCATCGTCGGCGTGTTGATTGCCATGCTGTTTAATCAGCAACATCGACCAGAGATTATTGCTACCGGCCTGCTCACGCTGGCGGTGGTGGCCGCCAGTCGCATCGTGCAGCGCAAACGCGTAGCGCGTAAAAGTGAGGAGATGGTGGCGTTGCGCTCATAAGCGCTGAATTCCGGGCAAGGATGCCGTGGAACTTAATCGTACTGCACGTCGATACTGATCGACTCTTCCAGCACATTAAGGTTAATGGCGCATTTTCGCCACACCGGCAAGCCGTTGGTCATGTTGTTATCAATGAAGTACTGCTGAAAGTCTTTCAGCGCTAACGAAAGATCGCCAATCGCCCGCGCATCCGGTTCAAACCAATCCGGCTCACCGTTTTCATCGATGTAATCGAATTGAAATTGCCCGCCATCATCGTCCGCAAACAGTTCGGCCTGGACGATCAATTCCCGCGCACCTTGTGGGCCACAGCTAAAGATGATCTGGCCGATACGGCGATAAAGGTCTTCGTATTGCATAGGTCTTGAGTTCCTCGAATTAATTAGCTGCGCGCAATAAATTGCGCCGCTACAACGTCATTGCACCTATCTGTAGCGGCGCGATTCATCGGCAATGTATTACATCGCATTGATGAGGTGCGATTATATTGACTTTAGTTCGCATGATAAGAGAATGAGGCTCTTCGAACAGAAAGTTGCAAGAAATGGAGTTTATCATAGCCTGTTCACATCGTTTTCCCTGGGTTAACACCAACAAAAAATCCGCTGCGTTGCTGGCTATTGCTGTCGCCCTCTCTCTCGCCAGCTGCTCCTCGCCGCCGCCGAAATCGCTGGTAACGCCTTTACCAACGGTCAACAAGCCGCCGATGCCCACTAAACCCACGTTAAGCAAAGAACCGGTGCGTGGCGTGTGGCTGACCACGGTTTCGCGCCTCGACTGGCCACCGATTAATTCAGTCAATGCCAGCCCGGCCAGTCGTATCCATCAGCAGCAACAAGCGTTGACAGACAAGCTGGATAAACTGAAAAGCCTCGGCATCAATACCGTGTTTTTTCAGGTCAAACCGGACGGCACCGCGCTGTGGCGTTCAAGCATTTTGCCGTGGTCCGATATGCTGACTGGCAAAATCGGTGCAGATCCCGGCTACGATCCGCTGAAATTTATGCTCGATGAGGCGCACCAACGCGGTATGAAGGTGCACGCGTGGTTTAATCCCTATCGCGTCTCTACCAATGTCAAATCCTCCACCATGAATGCGCTGAACAATACGTTAGCGCTGCAGCCGGCTAGCGTGTATGTGCTGCATCGCGACTGGATCCGCACCGCCAGCGACCGCTTCGTACTCGATCCAGGCATTCCTGCGGCGCGTGACTGGATCACCAGCATCGTCGCAGAAGTGGTGTCGCATTACCCCATTGATGGCGTGCAGTTCGATGACTATTTCTATACCGAAACGCCCGGTTCGATGCTCAACGACAGCGCCACTTTCCGCCAATATGGTCAGGGCTTTGCCTCTAAGGCTGACTGGCGGCGCAACAATACCTTGTTATTGATTGAGCAGGTTTCACGCACCATTAAGCAGCTCAATCCAAACGTTGAATTTGGCGTCAGCCCAGCAGGCGTTTGGCGCAATCTTTCCCATGATGCGGCGGGCTCCGACACGCGCGGTGCGGCCGCTTACGACGAAGCCTATGCCGATACGCGCCGCTGGGTGCTAATGGGGTTACTCGATTACATCGCGCCGCAGCTTTACTGGCCGTTCGCGCGCCAGGCAGCACGTTACGACGTCCTGGCCAATTGGTGGGCCGAGGTGGTGAAGCCGACGCACACGCGCCTGTATATTGGCGTCGCGCTGTATAAAATCGGCGAAGCCTCGAAAAGCGAACCCGACTGGACGGTCAACGGCGGCGTGCCGGAGTTGAAAAAACAGCTCGATCTCAACGAATCGCTGCCGCAAATTAACGGCACCATTTTGTTCCGCGAAAATTACCTCAATCAGCCGCAAACCCAGGAGGCGGTGAATTATCTGAGAAGTCGCTGGGGCCGGTCGCCATAGATGGCATAATAACGATTGGTTAAGCACCGTATCAAATCACCGCACCCATTGTAGCGGCGCGATTTATCGCGCAATAAATTGCGCCGCTACAATGGGTGCTCTCGGTAATGAGGTTTTTCATGTCTTAACTGACAACCATTACGCCATAAACCGCGCAATATGCTTGTTAAGCCAGCAACTCCTCACTCTGCATCAAGGCAAAAAACGACTCCAGTTCACGCAGCATCATGGAGGCGGCAATGGACAGCTGGCGCTGCGGCGCGACGCACAGCGATAAGGTAAAGGGTTTCAGCACGGTGTCGATCAGCGGGATAAACTTCAGTTCACCGCGCCGATATTCATCGACGATATCCAGCCAGCACATCAGGCTGATGCCCACGTCATCCCGCACCAGCGAACGCAGCATGTGAATGTTATTGGTGCGCGCTACTTCATTAATCTTAATCCCCGAACTGTTTACCAACGCGTCCAGCGGATCGGCCAGCATCAGTGGCGCCGCCGGTACGATAAACGGCCAGGATTCACAGTGGCTAAAGCGAATTGATTCCAGATTAGCCAGCGGATGTTGGCTACTTACTACAATCCCCAGACGTAAATCAGCAAACGACTTCACCAGCAGCTCGCGCGAGCTTTGCGGATTGAGCATGATGCCGAAATCCGCATCCCCCGCCGTCAGCGCGTTGGCAATATGAATGTTGCTCATGGTGGTCAACGTGAACGAGATGCCCGGATAGTCGGCGCGAATGCGCTGCAAAATCGCGGAGAAGAAGCCGCGATTAATGGCATCGATGGTGGCGATATGCACATGACCGTGGCGCAACCCGCGCAGATCGTCCAGTTGTGTACAGACGCGGCCAAAGTCACGCTGCCAGTTTTTTGCTGCATTCAGCAGGATCTCACCGGCGGCGGTCATACGTAATCCTGATGGATGGCGCTCAAACAGCGGCATATCCAGCTGCTCCTCCACCCGCAATATCTGTCGATCGATTGACGATGCCGAGACGTGCAGCACCTCAGAAGCCTTGCGCAGTGAACCCTGGCGGGCCACCTCAGTGAAATAAAGCAGAAATCGGGAGAAGGCGAACATAAGGGGTGCTCTCTTTTTTGCAACGCATCATGCGAATTAAACAGATGGACGCTTACACATGGGCAAAATAATAATCGTCGCCATGATAAAAACAAGGGTTTGCGTAGCTGCAACGCTGGTGACATCCCTGTTCAGGCAGACAGATTATGAAATCGACCAACTTCCCTGTCACCGTCATCGCAAAGCAGGTCAACGGTGCAGGCAATGTGTTATTCACGCTGGCGAGTGACAACGCCCAGCCGCTGCCGGCCTTCACGCCCGGTGCGCATATCGATGTAGTGATTCCCGACTGCGGTACGCGCCAGTACTCACTCTGTGCAGCGGCGGCAACGGCCGATCGTTACGAAATTTGCGTGCGTCTTGATGATAACTCCAGCGGCGGCTCGCGCTGGCTGCACCAGCAAGTCGACTGCGGCGCTAGCTTACAGATCTCCGCACCTCGCAACCATTTTCCCCTGCCACACGCGCCGCGCACGCTGCTGTTTGCTGCGGGTATCGGATTAACCCCGCTGCTGGTGATGGCCGAAGCGCTGGCGGCGCGTCAGGCGGATTTCACGTTGCATCTTTATCTCAAACGCGCCGATGAATTGGCATTTAGCGAACGCCTCAACCAGCTTGGCGCACAGCTGGTAGTCCACTACAGCAGCGAAGGTGACAGCCTGCGCCAGCACATCCCGGACGATCTCAAGCAGCCGCACAACAGCGTACTGGTCGCCTGCGGCCCGGCCGGTTTTATGGACGCGTTGCAGCAGCGGGCGTTGCAGCAAGGCTGGAAGGCCGATCAATTGCACAGCGAACGCTTCAAACCCACAGCGGCAGTGACGGCTGGCGGCGCGTTTGCCGTGGAAATCGCCTCTTCCGGCGTACGCTATGCCGTCGGCGCAGAACAAACTATCGCGGAAGTGCTTGAGGAGGCGGGCATTGAAATCGAACTTTCCTGCGAACAGGGCATGTGCGGCGCCTGTATTACCGGCGTATTAGCCGGCGAGCCGGATCACCGCGATGACGTGCTGAGCCAGCAAGAGCGCGCGGCCAATAATTGCATCGTGCTGTGCTGTTCACGCGCACGATCCCCACTGCTGGTGCTGGATCTATGAACCGTTATCCGGGAGCGACCGGGGCGCGTTTACCCCGCTGGCTGCTGCCAGAAAACTGGCCGCTGACGAACCAGCAACCGCAGCTGGCCACCTTACATTTCCACGCGGCGGGTCTGCAGTTCGAACCTGCCAGCCATCAGCCACATCCAGAATATCTGCCGCTCAACGGCGCGCTAGTGCTGCCGGCCTTTATCGAGCCGCATGCGCATCTGGATAAAACTTTCACAATTCAGCGCAGTCCAGCGCAACAGCCCGGCTTGCTGGCGGCGATTGCAGCGATGCATCAGGACCGTGTGCACTGGAACGTCGAAGATTTGCAGCAGCGCGCCACGCAGGCGCTGCACTGGGCGGTGGAAGCCGGTGTTGGTTTGCTGCGCACGCACATTGACTGGTTCTCGGTTGATGCACCATTAGCGTGGCAAGTGATTGGCGATCTGCACCATCCGCTGTGCAATCTCGAACGCGTGGCGCTGGCGCCCCTCACCTTCTTCGCCGATGCCAGCGATGCACAGCATATTGCCGCGCAGGTGGCGACCAGCGGTCCGGGCGCGCTGTTGGGCGGTTTTATTCACAGCAGCAACTGGGATGCGCAGGCGTTTCAGCATCTGCTGGACGCCGCCGAGCTGTGGCAGCTGGATGTCGATCTGCATATTGATGAAGAACTTAACCCGCAAGCGCAAGGATTACGCTGGCTGGCGCACTATTTGCAGCAGCATCCCTTTAGCGGGCAGATCACCTGTAGCCACAGCTGTGCGTTATCGCAGCAGGAGGATGCGGAGCAGATTCTCGATGTGCTCGCTCAACATAAGGTCACGTTGATTGCGCTGCCGCTCACCAATCTGCTGTTACAGGATGCGGTGCCGGATCGCACGCCGCGTCAGCGCGGGTTAACGCTGGTAAAAGAGGCGCAGGCGCGCGGCATGCCGCTGCTGCTCGGCGCCGACAACGTGCAGGACGCGTTTTGCCCGTTCGGCAGCTATGACCCGCTTGATACATTGTTTAGCGGTTTGCTCAGTCTGCAACTCGACGCGGCGTTTGATCAGGCCTCGTCGCTGATCTGCCAACGCAGCGCGCTGCAGGCCAACGATTTAGTGATATTTCCTGATGCCGAGGTGGCGAGCTGGCCGTTACGTCTACGCCAGCGCTATCGGCTAAAAAACGGTGTGCGTTATGGAGAAACAACAGATGGCGCTTGGTGAAGGAGCGGGAAAACCGCTGGCGAAATATGCTGCGTGGCGACGCGCGGGCGACTTCATTTTCCTCTCCGGCATTATCCCGGTGAATCCGCAAACTGCCACCATCGTGCGCGGTTACGACGACATTCCTGAAGCGGCGCAGCGGCTGCTGGGTCGCAGCGGTGAGTTCTCCACCGATATCAAAGAGGGGCCGATTCTGGCGCAAAGCTGGTACGTGCTGGAGAGCATTCGCGCCACCATCGAAAGCGCGGGCGGCCAGATGAGCGATGTCTTCAAGCTGGTGCAGTATTTCCGCAATCTCGACCATTTCCCCCACTACAGCCGGGTGCGTAAGCAGTTTTTCCCTGATGCACCGCCGGTTTCTACCGTGGTGCAGGTGAGTGAAATGCTGCCGAGCCCGGACGTACTGATTGAAGTTGAAGCCACGGCGTGGTTGCCGCAATAACACGAGGAATTGAAATGTTGCATGGTTATATTCCGGCAAACCGCTTTTTGCCGTATCTGAGCTGGACCGATATCGCCACGCTGGACGATAAAGCCAACACCGTTATCGTGTTGCCAACCGGCGCGATTGAGCAGCATGGCCCGCACCTGCCGTGCGCGGTGGATAGCGTGATCTCCTCGGGCGTGGTCGGTCATGCGCTGGCGCGTTTACCGGCGGCGATCCCGGCTTACGCCATCCCGCCCATCACCTATGGCAAATCAGATGAACATCTGCATTTTCCCGGCACGCTGACGCTGACCGGCGAAACCCTGCTGCACACCATTCTGGAGATTGGCGAATCACTCTATCGCGCCGGTTTCCGCAAATTCCTGATGGTTAACGGCCACGGCGGTCAACCGCAGCCGTTGCAGATGGCGGCGCGCGAGCTGCGTCTGCGCCACGGCGACATGATCATCATCATGCAAGACACCTTCAAAGTCCCGAACTGCGCCGAGCGTTTTATGGATGACAAAGAGCGGCAAATGGCGATGCACGCCGGTCACGCCGAAACCGCGCTGATGCTGGCGCTGGCGCCCGACACCGTGCAAATGGACAAAGCGGTGGCTAACTATCCGCCGGCATTCCCCTGCCCAACGCTCTCAACCAACAAACCGATGGCAGCGTGGGCTTCTTACGACTTCGGTCCCAGCGGCGTGATTGGCGATCCGTTGCCCTCCACGCCTGAGCAAGGCGCGGCGATCCTCGACTCGCTGGCGCAAAGCTGGGCGCAGGTGATTACCGAAGTGCATCAAATGACGTGGGTGACACGCGCCGAACCGGCGTGGGGCACCGGCCAGTGGCAAGGCAAAGTATTAGACCACAACGACGCAGCCGCCTTTTTACAACCGCGCTAGGGAATATTGATGAAAAAAACATTAAGCATTGCTGCCGCACTTGCGCTGGCCCTGTCGGCCCCGAGCATGGCGGCTGAGAAATTCACCTTTATGACCAACTGGTATGCGCAGGCCGAGCACGGCGGCTTCTACCAGGCGCAGGCACAGAATCTGTATCGTGATGCTGGTCTCGACGTCACCATTAAAATGGGGGGGCCGCAGGTGCATACCATGCAGCTGATGGCCGCGGGCCAGGCGGATTGCATCATCAGCGATAACATGCAGGCGCTGGAGATCTGGCAGCAAGGCGTGGAAGCGATGCCGGTGGCGACCACCTTCCAGCACTCGGCCATTGCGTTTCTCACCCATCCGGACGTGAAGAGTCAGGCCGATCTGCAGGGCAAAACCTTCCTGCTGGCCGCCGAAGCCTACACCTCCTATTGGCCGTGGGCGCAGAGTGCATTGGACCTGAAAAATGCCCGCGTGCGCCCTTATACCTTCAGCATTCAGCCGTTCCTCGCCGATAAAACTCTGGTGCAGCAAGGCTATATCACCTCCGAACCGTTTGCGGTGCAGAAGGCCAATGCGCAGGCTAATGTTTATCCGATCAGCGATTGGGGTTATCCACCGTACGGCAACAGCATCGTGTGCATGAAATCGACGATTGAGAAACGTCCCGCCGCAGTTGCGGCGTTTGTGAAGGCCTCGATGCAGGGCTGGAAGAATTACCTGCAGGATCCCAGCGCCGGTAACGTGCTGATCAAGAAAGAGAACCCACAAATGAGCGATGAACAGATCGCTTTCGGCATCGCTCAGATGAAGAAATATCAGATGCTGACCGGCGGCGATGCGCAAACCGGCGGTATCGGCATCATGACTGAAGCGCGTCTCAAGCAAACCTGGCAACTGCTGGTCGATACCAAGCTGATCGATCCGGCCAAAGTACCGTTTGATGGCAGCTACACGCTTAAATTCATTCAAGACGTCAAGGTTCTGCCATGAATACCGCCAGCCATCTGACGCTGCTGAATCACGATGCGCAAGCGGTGCCGCGTTCTGCGGCGCCGCCGGCGATTGAGGTGCTGTCAGCAGAAAAAATCTATCCCAACGGCACGCGCGCGCTGCTGCCGGTCGATCTCACCATTCGTCAGGGCGAATTTGTCTCGCTGCTCGGTCCCTCCGGCTGCGGCAAAAGTACCTTGCTGAAAATGATCGCCGGGCTGATTGAGCCGACCGATGGCAAATTGCTGCTGTTTCGTCGCGATCGCCGTGAAAATCAGCGCGATCTGCCGCTATCGTTCGTGTTTCAGGAAGCTACGCTAATGCCGTGGAGCAACGTGCATAAAAACGTGCGTCTGCCACTCGATTTAGCCGGTGTACCGCGTGCCGAAGCCGATACGCGCGTGCGTGAGATCCTTGAGCTGGTTGGTCTCGGCCAGTTTGGTCACGTGCTGCCGCGCGAGCTCTCCGGCGGCATGCAGATGCGCGTATCGATTGCGCGCGGCCTGGTGACGCGTCCCAAAGTGCTGTTGATGGACGAACCGTTCGGTGCGCTGGATGAGATTACGCGCAACAAGCTGGATAGCGATCTGCTCGATGTATGGCAGGAGCAAAAGCTGACCGTGGTGTTCGTCACCCATTCGATTCAGGAAGCGGTGTTTCTCTCGCAGCGAGTGATCATGATGGCGGCGCGGCCGGGACGCGTGGTGGATGACATCCGCATTGAAAGTAGTGTGCCGCGTGATGATGAATTCCGCGTCAGCCAGCACTTCACCCAATATGCTCAACAGCTGCAGCGCGGCCTGTTGGCAGCGAGCAAGGAGAGTCAATGATGAAACCGCTAGCGGCACATCGCCAATTTCAGCAGTGGCTATTTCCGGCTATCGTCGCCATCGCCATGCTGCTGCTGTGGCAGTTTCTGGTCACCACCTTCAAGGTGCCAACGTTCCTGGTCCCTTCACCGCTGGTGGTAGCGCAAAGCCTGGTGCAAAACTTCCCGACGCTGTTTATGTCGCTGCTTTACACCCTGAAAATCACCGTCATCTCGTTTGTGCTGGCGATTATTATCGGCTCAATTGTGGCGTTTCTGCTGGTGCAAAATCGCTTTATCGAGACCGCGCTGTTCCCCTATATCGTGTTTTTGCAGGTAACGCCGATCGTCGCCATTGCCCCGCTGATCATCATTTGGGTGAAAGACACTACGCTGTCGCTGGTAGTATGCGCCACGCTGATGGCGGTGTTTCCAATAATTTCCAATACCACGCAAGGTCTGCGTAGCGTGTCGCCAGGTTTGCTGAGCTATTTCCGCCTCAATCACGCCTCGCGGCTGCAGATTCTGCTGCGCCTGCGCATTCCTTCCGCGCTGCCCTACTTCTTCGGCGCGCTGCGGATCTCCAGCGGCTTGTCGCTGATTGGCGCGGTGGTAGCGGAGTTTGTTGCCGGCACCGGCGGCACCGATACCGGGCTGGCGTACCAGATTTTGCAGGCCGGTTATCAGCTCAATATCCCGCTGATGTTTGCCGCGCTGCTGCTGATTTCGCTGGCTGGCTTCCTGCTGTTCGCACTGATGTCGTGGCTGACGCGCCGCGTGCTGGCGGCATGGCATGAGAGTGAGCTAAGTCCCAGCTAATGGTCGCACCCAACGTAGCGGCGCAATTTATTGCGCATTGCTGGCACGGTGAGTGTGAAACAGCGCGATAAATCGCGCCGCTACGAACATGTGCATGCATCAGGTGCGGCGCGAGAACCTAATAAACAATAGGAATAAAACATGTCTGATTCCGATCGCCAGTCTGCACTGGCGGCGCTGGTCGCGGCGTTGCCTGAACTCGACTGGATCAAAGAAGCGCCGAAGGTTAAACGTCTGTCGCGTGATTTCCACTGGTTCAGTCCGGTGCTGAAACCGCAGCTGGAAGAGAAGTTTGCAGAACTGGCGGTGCGACCGCGTGATGAACAGGAGCTCACACAAATCGTCGCGGCCTGCGCCAAACAGCGCGTGCCGCTGAACCTGCGCGGCGGCGGTACCGGCAACTATGGTCAGCTGATTCCGCTGAACGGCGGATTGATGGTCGATATGACGCGGCTCAACGCCGTTACCGCCGTCGGTCACGGCACGGTGCGCGCGCAGGCGGGCATTCGCCTTGGCGAGTTGGAAGCGCATACGCGTCCGCTCGGCTGGGAACTGCGCTGCATGCCCTCCACCTGGAAACTGGCGACGCTCGGCGGCTTATTTGGTGGTGGATTTGGCGGTGTTGGATCGATCAACTACGGTCCGCTGGCCGCGCCGGGTAACGTGTTGTCGGTGCGGCTGATGACCATGGAAGAGACGCCGCGCATTATTACCCTACAAGCGCCGGACGCATTGCTGCTGCATCATGCGTATGGCAGCAACGGCATCGTGCTGGAGATTGAATTGGCGCTGGCGCCACGTCATGACTGGATCGAGCGTCTCGACCTCTTCGCTGACTTCCCGGCAGCGATGGCCTTCGCCGATGCGTTAGCACGCTCGCCCGGCATGGTAAAACGCCAGATTGCCGTATTCGCTGCGCCGGTTCTTGATTACTTCACCGATCTGGCCGCTGCTGATGTGGCGGGCAAGCACGGCGTGATTGCAGTGGTCGGCAGCGAAAGCGATGGGTTGCTAGCTGCGCTGGTAGCCCAACACGCTGGCCGCAATGCCCTCCATTTCGCTGAGGGGGAAAACAGCGGCCATTCGCTGATCGAATGTTGCTGGAACCACACCACGCTCCAGGCGCTAAAAATTGATAAAACGCTAACTTACCTGCAAACCGCCTATACGGCGGAGAACTATCAGCAGCAAGCCGTAGCGCTGGAAGCGCAACTCTCCGATGAAGTGATGTCGCATATTGAATTCCTGCGCGACATGAACGGCAGTATCACCTGCAGCGGTTTGCCGCTGGTGCGCTACAGCGACGAAGATCGTCTTAACGCCATCATGGATATTTACCGCGCTAACGGCGTGAAAATAAATAATCCGCACGTGATTCATATTGAAGATGGCAAGCAAGGCATGGTGCGCGCCGATGTGGTGGCGATGAAACGCGCCTGCGACCCGCATAATTTATTAAATCCCGGCAAATTACGCGGCTGGGAAGTGCGTGACACGTTACCGGATGTGCCTATTCCGGGCGTGAATTGATCATTTTATTTTAATTAGGGATGTGCAAATGAAAACACTTAAATGTGTCGGATTGGCTGCGCTGTTTTTCCCTCTGGCTCCGGCGGCATTCGCCGCCACGCAGAGCAATATCAGCGATTGTCAGTACGATGCCAGCGGGGTAAATAGCTTTAGCGATATATTTACCTGCGGCACGGTGAGCGGCAGTTTACGCACGCTTTATTACTCCACGCATAATGCGTATTTCGCCAAAGGGTTCAATCAGGATACCGCCAGCTATGGCGGCAGCCTGAAATATGAAACGGCGCCGGTCTATGGTTTTCGTGCGGGTGTCAGCGCGATATTCCTGCGCGGCATCGATCATCCCGATGAAGCACATACTATTAGTGATATTGGTGATAATCAGACCAACGTCGGTGAAGCCTATTTAAGCTGGCAGCAGGATGATTTCCACATCACTGCCGGCGATCAGCGCATCAATATTCCCTTTGTCGGCGACTACGACTGGCGTATTACGCCAATTCTGTTCCGCGGCGTGGATGCGAATTACGGCGACAGCACCAATTATCTGCATGCCACCAAAGTCTGGCGTTATAAGCCCTGGGGCGACGATCAGTTCCTCAACACCACCGCCTACACCGATATTGATGAGCGCACTAACGGCATGTGGGCGATTGGCGGCGGGCGCGGTACGCAGTGGGATGATAAAAAGCTCGCGGGTCAGTTGTGGTACGAAGAGTACGCCGACTATTCACGCCTGGTGTACGGTGAGAGCCATCTGCAGTGGCAACAAACGCTATTCCAGCCGGACGTAGGCTTGCAATTTATGCGCGGCACCAGCGACGGCAAAGCGTTAGCAGGTGAAGTGAACAGCACCTCTTACGGTGCACAGCTGGCGCTAAGCTTTACCCCAGCGCTGAGCTGGAAGCTGGGTTATAACCACATCGCCGCCAGTGCCAATAGCTGGGGCAACGGTTCGCTGGTCGTGCCGTATGCGCATAACACGTCATCCGGCCCCTATTTCGCCCAGCCGTTCTTTACCAGCACCCAGGATTTAGGTAGCGGCAATGCTTATTCCACCAATCTGAATTACGTGCTGAATGAAAATCTTTCACTGGGTACGCAATATTCATTTATGGATCTTAAACCTTCAGCCGCTTCGGACAGTATTAATCAATCTGAATATCTGGTCTATTTCACCTGGGCCTTCAGCGGCGTGCTAAAAGGATTGAGTGTGACTGATTTCGCCGGGGTGCAAACGTCACCGCTGTACGATAGTCACTTCTGGCAAAACCGTTTAAGTTTGCAATACGATTTTTAACGTAATATCCGCCAGCAACCTCCTGTTGCTGGCTATTTTCATTAATAGGGATCGGTGGCGCTCATTAATTCAATACTGCGTTCCACCCCGTTCACCCGCACCTTAAGAAAACGTCGGGTACGCCAGCTGCCATCGGGATTTTGCACCGATTTTTCAAATGTCGGGCCATGCAGCAGCAGCTCTTTATTATTGTTGTAACCAAAGCCGACATCTTTATTGCCAATCCAGTGCTGCTCAAACGCCACGACTTTCGCCGCATCGAGCGTTCTACTCTCTTCGGCGCTGCAGGCGGTAAAACTTTTACGGAAAATAAAGCATAAACCGGCCTGATAACGATCTTTGCCATTGGTCTCTACCAGTGCAATCGAGAAACCGGTATAGGCGGCGATTTTGACGTAGAGTTTGGTGCGCGCGCCCTGGCCGGAAATATGCACCTTCACCACCGGGCTGGAGCCTTCGCTGTGCCAGCTACCAATCGAATCGGCATTGTCACGCGCCTGCAAATAGATATTGGCGGCGCCTTCTGGCGTGCGATTGCTGAAGTCGACCTGGGTTTCACTTTGCGAAAGATATTGCGCGGTGCCGACAATGCGCACATGTATTTGCGTGGACGACCCTGAAAAGTTGAATTCACCGACGTAAAACCACTGGTCAGCGTCTTTACGGTTATCCATATGATGCTGCGAAGTGATGACATCGTAATTAAGCGAGCCCTGAATAATCGCGCCCCAATCAGAGATCTCCATCACGCCACGATCGCCTTCCGCCAGCAGAGCCCAGGGCTCAATGCCATCGGTGCTGTAATCAAAACCGGCGCTCTGATTGTGAATGCTCTTTTGAATAATGGTGGCGCGACAGTAGCCGAGTTTGAGCGGATTAGCGGTCGACTCAATCGCTAAACCTTCAATCACCCACTGACCGTTCGTTAGGTCACCGGCAAATTCGGAATGCTCAATCCAGCCATTGCGGATAAAGGATTGGGTACAACGCGGCAGATCCAACACCGGTTTCAGGGTGCCGCCTTGCAGGTTGAAATTTGATAGCTCAATCGCCGTAGAGTGATCCCACGCCCCCTGAGCCTGATCGGACCAGCGCGCATAGACGATGCTGTCCTGGCAGCCGCGCGCATAAAACTGGTCGATTTTACAATCCAGCGTATCGATCAAATCGAGTGCGCGCCCGCCCAAATAACGGAACTCCATGCTGCTGACGCGCAGGAACTGGCCACCGGTGATGGTGTTAGCAAAGAAGCCCACTTTGTTAAACGCTGTGCCGCCATCCTCACCACTATTGGAACTCATCCCTTTGACGACAAAACCGGAAACTTCGGCGTAACGCGCCTTTACTTTGAAGAAATGCAGGCCGCGCGGTTTGGTTTCCCAGTTAAACACCAGCGTGGTAGTCGGAAAATAGCCGAAATTAACCGATGCGCCGGTGACTTTAAAACGGTTGATTTCAGTGGCCGAGATATCAAACGTCGACATGCTAAACACGCCTGCGGTAAAGCGAATTCCAGCCGAAGGCAATACGCGCTGTGACCAGGCAAACATGCGCTTCACCGCCTCTACACAGTCAGTTTTACCATCGGCGACCGCGCCAAAATCAACCACCGTTACTGCGTTGTAATCGAACAGCACACGCTTCCAGCGCTTTCTTCCAGCGGTAACAAAGTTCAGTCCGCCATCATCTACGGTTGTGGTATCGGAAGCATCGTAGATAAATACACCACCGCCCATTTTAGTGCCTTGTGTATATTCCAGTACCGAAGCAACTTCACCTGCGGTTGACGGCTCCGTCGCACGTAGTTGTGCGATATCACGTAACTGAATCACAGATGCCGCTGCCGCAACGGCATTTTGCGGCGTGATATTGGTATTGCCGGACGAATTCGTCATGGTGTACCCCTTAACCGTTAAGAGAAAGTAACTGCCCCCTGCAGTATAAGTAACTGAAAATTAATATGTTGCTGAGTACCAATCTAAACAACGGCATTTACAACCCGCCTGGCGTTCTGCTTTAGACAACGCCATGAATTGTGATAGAAAGCGCAGCGACAAAATGATGATTAACAGAATTTTCGCAGGCAGGTTGTGGCTTTGATTGGCGCGGATAAGCCGTAAACACCGGGTAATACCCGTGATTTCCTCAGCGGAGAATTGATTTATTTTCATCAACAGTGAAGCGGCCAGTAACTATAAGTTACTGGCCGCGCGGTTCAGAACGTGGCGTTCAGGCCGACATTCCAGCTGACCTGATGGTAATCACTGTTACCGCCGACGGTTGAAACGGCGGCAAACGCATTCACCGTTTGCCCGAGCGGCACGTTGGCGCCAAGCGACATGTCCAGCCAGTTTTTGTCGCCGGCTTCAATGCTGCGCTCAAAAGAAGTACGCGTTGATTTCAGCCCAGCCCGCACCGTGGCATCGGTATCGCCAAACTGGTGATTGTAACTGACCTGCGCCCACGGATTGACCAGCCACTGTTTGCTATCAATGCGCCAGCCAACCGAGCCAATCTGCGAATGGGTGGTTTGATCGCCATAGCGCATCGCGGTGCTGCTATTGCTGTTTTCGCTATAGCCGCCAACGCGGCCGTAATCCAGGGCGTAACCGGCCATGGGTCCGGTACTCAGATGCTCGCCCAGCGGCAGCGCCCAGCCGGTTTGTACCCGCATCCCGAGCAATTTTCCGCTGCTGCTGCCCTGCTCAGTGCGCTGCGCCGGGCCGATGTGAATGTCACGTTCGATGCTGTCAAAATCGAGATCGGCATAGTGCAGATCGGCATTGATCCAGCCCTGATCGAACAGCGTCAGCTGGCTGTAGAGCGCCACCAGATTGCCGCGCAGCTTGTAATCATAGTTGGAGGAGGGTTGCTGACGCTGGTTGCTGTTGGAGAACAGCACGCCGGTTTGCCAGTTATCGGTGAGCTGATAGCCGATACCGAGCGTGATGTTGGCGGTGTTAGCATCACCGTTATTCCAGCTTTCACCGCGATAATCGACATGCTGCCCGGCATAACCGCCAAACACGCTGAACTGACCGGCACTAGACGGCTGTTGACGCTGCTGCTGCAGATGTCCGTCCAGCGTGTTTTGCATATCGCGCGCCATCATCAGCGGTGACTGCGATAGCGCCGCCACCTGCGCGGGCGCATCAAGAATCGACTGAATGTAATCGGCGATCATCGCATGGACTGCCGGACTGGGATGTAGGTGATCGGCAAACAGATAATCCTGCGCGCGGGTAAAACCGGGTGTGCCAGAAGTGCATTCCGCCGCCGACGTTCCCACCGGGCAAGCCATGCCGATGGTGTTAGTCAAACCATATTGCGTGGGGCTGGCGATCACTTCATTAAACAAACCGGCGATATCAACGCGCACGATGTTGCCGCGCAGCGCCGCCAATCCCGCTTCTTGTTGTTGGTTGTAGCCATCAGACAGTGCGGTAACCTGCTCGGTGAGCGCTTGCCATGCGGCATACAGCTGCTGTGCGAGTGCATCGCGCACCAGTGGGATTGACGAAATCTGCCCCGCCGCCTGGTCAAAAGCCTGCTGCACCGCCTGCTGGCGCGCGGCGGCATCGGGCGTTGCTGCACTATCCAGCGACTGAAATGCCGCCACCAGCGCCGGTGTGGCAGCCGAACCCAGCACGCTTAAAACCGCTTCCACCATATAGGGCGTCGAACCCAGCTGCGGGACGTTCGGCACAATCACCGCGCCGGCACCGGCATCTAACAGGGTTTTGACCTGGGCCACTGCGGCCGTGGCGCTGGTGCTGATGGTTTCACGCGCGGTCAGCGGATTGGTGACGGCAGCGGCGATGTCGTTGGCACCGACCCAATGGATGTAGAGCCCGTTGCTGTCAGCGCGACCGCCGGTGGATTGCAGATAGCTCGCCAGCTGATCCTGCGTATTCAGGTTGGGATCAATTTCTGGCACCGCCACCCCGCCACCCTGCGCATAGTTGCTGCCGCCGCGCGACGAGGCTTGCAGATTTTGTCCGAGATGCGCCGCAAGAATTTCGTCATACAGCGGATGTTGCGCACCATCGAACGTGAAGCGACCCACGTTGCCGCCATCACTTAGGCTATCGCCAAACACCGTCAGGTTATCCCACGCCAGCACGGAAACTGGCGCCAGCAAGGCGCTGAGCGTGGCGAGCGCAACAGCAGAAAGTGCAGATTTAGGGTTTTTCATCATCAACTCCGAAAAGGGTAAACCGCGCGCGGGCAGTCACAGCAGCGCAGGCCAGCAAAGGCGCATCAGGGATGCGCAAAGTGGTAACAAGGACGTTAAACATCTAGTCATGAAGCGGAGGTATTACCAGTTTGCTGCTGCAAAATTGCGGGCGCGGTGATGACATGCATTTTAATTAAACCTTTAGATCATCCCGCCGATAACCAAAGATGAACCGCTAAACGGTTCGTTTAAAACATCAGGTCGGTTACTTAATAACCCCATGCGGCGCTGAAGCGCAGAGAGACACATACAGAAGTGTCCGGCGAAGGGGAATCTTGCGAAGCAGCTGAGGTTGCGCATTGCGGCGCGATCGCCATTACGCTGCGCGCCTTATGTTCAACAGCATAATCATCGCCTGAGGCTGCCCATGTTTGGTGTGAAAAAGTCGAGTCTTTCATTGCCGTTTTATAAAAGTGGCGATGTGGTTAAAGATATCAATGCGATCAAACAGCATGTTGCATGGATTGAGTTTTCGCCCCACGGCGAAATCATCACTGCTAATCCCCTATTCCTTGCTACCACCGGCTATCAGCTGAATGAGATTCAGGGCAAGCATCACCGCATCTTCTGCAGCCCGCAGTACAGCCAATCCTCCAGCTACCTCACCTTTTGGCAAACTCTGGCGGCTGGCGAATCGGTTACCGGCATTTTTGAGCGCTTCAATAAGCAACATCAGCGCTTCTATCTTAGTGCCACTTATTTCCCGGTAAGCGATGAGAAAGGGCATGTTTATAAGGTGATTAAAGTCGCTTCCGACATCACCGAACGTCATCAGGAGCTGGAGCATAAAGAGGCGGTGATTACCGCGCTCGACCTCTCCATGGCGGTGATTGAATTCACGCCGGATGGCCAGATCCTCAGCGCTAATAATAACTTCCTGACTCACATGGGCTATGAGCTGGCTGCAATTGTTGGGCAGCACCATCGTCTGTTCTGCTTCGATAACTTCTATCGCGAGAATCCCGACTTCTGGCGCAAGATTGCCAAAGGACAACATTTCGTTGGCCGCTTCGAGCGCAAAACCGCCAGCGGCGAACGTATCTGGCTGGAAGCCAGCTACAACCCGGTGTTTGACGCGGATGGCAAAGTCTACAAGGTGATTAAGATTGCGTCGGACATCACCGCGCGCGTAGAAGCCGCCAAGCGGGTGGCCGATATTGCGCTCACCACCTCGGAAGAGACCTCGCAAATCACCGATAACGCCAACGAAGTGCTGGATGAAACCATCCGTAACTCGGGCCTTGTCGCAGTACAGGTGAATGCGGCGACCGCCATCGGTGCCGAGCTCAACGCCTCGGCGAAAAGCATCAGCGAGGTGGTCGAGACCATCAACCTGATCGCCTCACAAACCAATATTCTGGCACTCAATGCAGCGATTGAATCCGCGCGCGCCGGTGAAGCCGGTCGCGGCTTTAGCGTGGTGGCGGGCGAAGTGCGGCGCCTGGCGGCATCAACCTCCAGCGCCACCAGGCAGATCACTCAGGTGGTCGAACACAACGCCAGCCTGATTGCGCAAATGGAGCAGCAGCTGAATGAGGTGAAGCAGTTTGTGGTGACCGAGCAGGATAAAATCAGCGTGCTGTCACGCAGCCTGCGCGAGATTAACAGCGGCGTACATGAGTTTGTGAATGTGATACATCGGTTGGATGTTTGAGACGAAGAGGCTTCATACCGCACATTTTCGGTAGCGGCGCGATTTATCGCGCCGCTACGGTATCTGCGGAAAATTACATCATTTGCGGTTCACGGATTGCCTGACCTTTGGCAAAGCGCGCCAAACTGTACGGCGTCATATCGGTGAACAGCGGTTTATTATTCACCCGCTGCGCGCACAGCAAGCCCGCGCCGGGGCCGATACCAAAACCGTGCCCGCTGAAACCCGAGGCGATAAACAAACCTGGCAGGTTATTCATCTCATCAATCACCGGCACCAGATCCGGCGTGGTATCTATCCAGCCGCCCCATGCGTGATCGACTTTAATGCCGTTCAGCTGAGGATAAAGCTGCACCAGCGCCTGCATCGCTTCCTGCACGATGCCGTTATCCGCTGCCGGATCGAGGGTGCGGATCTTCTCGAATGGCGACACACCTTGGTTTGACCACGATCCCGCCGCTTCCGGACCGTTAAAGAAAGAGCCGTTAATCCGCACCTTGAGCTTCTTGGCGATTTTGCTGCGATACATCGGGTAGAACTTGGTGGCATAGCGGATATTTTGCGGCGCGAGGTCAATCTGCCCGCGCCCGGAAAGCGCCACGGTGTAGCTGCCATCCTGGCGACGGCGAATGCACAAGCCACCGGTGCTCAGACAACCTTTGATCACTTCCGGCGCGGCGGTGGTTTTGAACGCGGTGCCGAGAATATTGGCGCTCGGCAATTCAATGCCGTATTGCTTTAGGAAGCGCGAACTCCACGCGCCGCCGCAGCAAATTACGCGGTTCGCTTTTACCAGGCCGCGCTCGGTCCAGACGCCCGTCACGCGTCCGCCGGAGA
The DNA here is from genome assembly GCF_037479095.1 of Pantoea nemavictus. Lineage (NCBI taxonomy): Bacteria > Pseudomonadati > Pseudomonadota > Gammaproteobacteria > Enterobacterales > Erwiniaceae > Pantoea > Pantoea nemavictus. The sequence goes on from NZ_JBBGZW010000002.1 coordinate 217,164, forward strand.
CATCCAGGCCGCGCACCGCACAGCGTTGATGCACAAAAGCACCCAGATTTTTCGCGCCGGTGGCAATGGCCGGTGCGGCAAGTGACGGCTCAGCGCGGCCATCGCTCGGCGACCACACGCCGCCGACCCAAGGCGAACTGTTGCCGATGCGATCGCGCGCTTCTTTCGCTGACAGCAAATGGCTAACAAAGCCGATTTGCTGCGCCTGTTTTCCCCACGCTTCCCAGCGCGCCAGATCGCTTTCGCTCTGCGTACCGTAAGTGATGCCCTGACGTGAGAAGCCCAGATCGAGGCCGATTTCGCGGCTTAACTCATCCCAGCGCTGTAAACTGCGGATCGCCATCGGCAACTCGTACAGGTCGCGGTTCTGCTGACGAACCCAGCCCCAGTTGCGCCCGGACTGCTCACCGCCAATCACCCCTTTTTCAAACAGCGCCACTGAAACGCCCTGTTTGGCCAGCTCATAGCTCACCGAGGTGCCAATAATGCCGCCGCCAATCACAATCACATCAACGGATTCGGGAAAGCGTTCACTGTCTGCAACTGCATTAACTTTTATGCGCATCGTCTTAAGTCCTGCACGCCACTAGGGTGACGAATTCACAAATGATGTTCAGAGGGGATGTGCATGATCCACAACACTCTGGCTTCACTCGCGCTATGGTTGAAAATGTTATGCGGTAAATGGCTCTGAAACTGAAAGCTATCGCCAGCGCGTAATCGGGCGCTGTCGCCATCAATCTCCAGCGTCAACTCACCCTCCATCACTAAACCCGCCTTCTCGCCCTTGCCCATCAACATTTCGTCGGAACGCACGCCCGGTGGAATATTGATAAACATAAACTGCAAATCGTGTTCGCCCGCCGCTGACAGCATCTCCTTTGAGATGCCCCGTTTCCCGACGTTGAAATGCGGTCGCTCAACGGCGCGCCGCACATAATGCTCCGCGCCGCGCAGCGTCGATGCGTGCTCTTCGAGAAAGGCTGAGAGCGGCACCTTCAGCACCAGCCGCAGCTGCTCCAGCACGCGCACGGTGGGATTGGTCAGGTTGCGCTCTATTTGGCTAATGGCGCCAGCGGATACATTCGCCAGCTGCGCCAAATCAGTGATGGTCATATTGCGCGCCTTGCGAATCCGTTTCAGGCGCGATCCAATATCCGCTTCCTGCGCGCCCGTCGTTTCGTCACTGATATTCACTTTTTTCATCGGCTTTAACCCTTCCAGCGGATAACTTTATCGAATTTCGCACAGCGCAGTCGCCGCGTTTATTTCCCTGATACTGTGTTTTTCGCTGAAATTAAGGGTGCGAGACAGCAATATATGCCGCAGCAATGTTAAGGCATGCCCCATTTGGTTTTAATGGTCTGCAAGGTGCCGTCATCTTTCATCGCGGTTAAGGCGCTATTAATTTCGGCCATTAATTTATCGTTGCCTTTTTTCACGCCAAACGCCATCGGCGAAACATGTTCGGGCTTATAACCGTCAATCACATGCATGCCTTTTAACCCACCGGCTTTTTCCTGCGCTTTAAGAATCGGATAATCATTCATCCCCGCCGCGATGCGTCCCAGCGATAAATCACGCGTCATATCAGCCGGGCTGTCATAAACCTTCACCTCTTTGGCGATGCCGCTGGCCATCAGGCTTTGGGTATAATCGGTGCCTGCCATGGTGCCGACGATGTCACCCTTCACATCCTGCCACGAGTTATAGGTCTTCTTGTTGTCATCGCGCACCACTAAACCGGCACCAAATGCGGTCACGGGCTGCGAGAAAGTAATACGTTTGGCGCGCTCTTCCGTGGGCGTCATACCCGCCACAATCATGTCGATTTTGCCGGCAATCACCGACTGAATCAGGGTGGAAAAAGGAATCGCCGTGTAATTAATTTCAAGGTGCTGGCGCTTAGCCACTTCTGCCGCTACGTCGGGCATGAAGCCTTCAATTTTACCGCTTTTAGTATCAAGGAAAGTGGTCGGCGCGCTGGACGGCGGCGAGCCCGCGGTGAGCGCCGCGGCCTGGGCATTGAGGCTAAATGCAGCCGCCAGACAGGCGAATAATAACCGGGAACGATTAGCAGACATAACTCACTCCTGAATCAAATGAAAAGGGCGAACGTCATTTTCACTATAATGAAATTAGTCAGGTGGGTGTCAATGTTTTATTTAAGCAAAATGCGTGAATTCACAATTCACAGATAAACCCTTTTGATTACATGCATTATTACACCTATAGCTTGTTCATATGGCGATAATAAGTAAAAGCTATCTCTCCCCGGCGGGTATTGATTGACAGTGATTTGCTATCGGGGATATTCATTATAATGAAATTAACCTGCAGGGGATTATCATGGATTGGAGTAGTATTCACGTTTATCTGCCCTTCCTGTTGCAAGGGGCAGAAATGACGATTTACATCACCCTTTTGTCTCTGATAATCAGTACACCGCTGGGACTGATTTTCGCCGCAGCGAAGATGTGTCCGTGGAAAATAGTCTCCTGGCCCATCGCGACCGTCATTAATATTACGCGCGGCCTGCCTATGATCGTGGTGCTGTTTTATATCTATTTTGTCTTTCCGGATATCGGCATCACGCTGTCGTCATTCCAGGCCAGCGTAATTGGCATTGCCTTCTGCTTTTCAACCTACATCGCGGAGATTTTCCGGGCCGGTATTGAGTCGGTCGATCGCGGCCAGCTGGAAGCCGCACGATCCATGGGCATGAGTTTTCCGAAAGCGATGTACCGCGTGGTGTTGCCGCAGGCATTTCATGTCGCGCTGCCGCCTTACAGCAATACGCTGGTGATGATGCTGAAAGATTCTGCGCTGGCATCCACCATCGCCGTCACCGAAATGACGCGTCAGGGCCAGCTGATTGCCGCCTCCACGTTCGATAACACCACGGTGTACACGCTGGTGGCGCTGCTCTATCTGGTGCTGTGCCTGCCGCTGCTGGCACTGACTAAGCAGCTAGAAAAACGTCAGATTAAAGGAGCCTGAGATGATTGAAATTCGTGATGTGCACAAAAGATTCGGTCATGTCGAGGTGCTGAAAGGCGTGAGTTTTAGCGTCAGCGAGGGCGAAGTGGTGTGTTTGATCGGCCCTTCCGGCTCAGGAAAATCGACCATTTTGCGCTGCATTAACGGCCTCGAAACTTATGAAGGCGGCGACATCGACGTGCTGGGTCAGCGCGTCAACAACAAACATAAAAGCATCAATGATCTACGTCGCCAGATTGGCATGGTGTTCCAACGTTTCAACCTGTTCCCCCATCGCAGCGTGTTAGAAAACGTGATGGAAGGCCCGATTCACGTCAACGGCGAACCGCGGCAGGTCGCGGAAAAAAGGGCTAAAGATTTGCTGGCGATGGTTGGGCTTGGCGAGAAGATTAACGCATGGCCGACCCAGCTTTCGGGCGGCCAGCAGCAGCGCGTGGCGATTGCGCGCACTCTGGCGCTGCAGCCCAAAGCCATTCTGTTTGATGAACCGACCTCGGCGCTCGATCCAGAACTGGTGGGTGAAGTGCTGCAGGTTATGCGCAACCTGGCGCGTGAAGGCATGACAATGATTGTGGTAACACATGAGATGCAATTCGCGCGCGAAGTCGCCGATCGCGTCTGCTTCCTGCACAGCGGGCAGATTGTCGAGCAAGGTCCCGCCGATCAGATTTTGCTCAAACCTCAAGAGCCACGCACGCAAGATTTCCTGCGCCGCGTGCTGGGCAACGTGGTGTCGACGACCTGCGCCTGCTGCCAGCAGGCGGTTTAATCCGCCGCGAAAGTTTCTGCCAAAGCCGTGCTGATAAGCGCATGAATCGGTTATTTGCGCGGCAATTCATTACATCCTGTATTTCGCGAACGCTTTAATCTTGAACTCATTAATTATTGCTCGCACAAATTGTAGCGGCGCGATTTATCGCGCGCATTAATGACGGCTCTATGCCCATCGAGGCATTGCGCAATAAATTGCGCCGCTACGAAATGTGCGGTTGGTATAGTTCTTAATTAGCAAGGGAAAACATGAAAGTACAAAAAATCACCCAGCCGGCAGCCATTGAAGTTATGGAGCCGTGGGGCAGCGTGGCAGGTTTGCCGGGTAGCGGCAGCATTGCATTATCAGGCATACAAAAAGTGATTCCCGGAAAAGAAGATATCGACACCGGCATCTTCGAATGCGGCGTAGGTTCCTATCGTCGCGCGGTAAAACAGGCTGAAATCATGCACTTTCTTAATGGCAACGGCTCATTTACGCCGGATGGCGAAGAGACGCTCTATTTCCAGCCCGGCGATTCGTTGTTCTTTGAAGCCAATACCGAAGGCACCTGGATAATTGAAAACACCATGCGCAAACTGTATGTGATTTTCGACGCCAGCTAATTGGTGCGCTGCTTTTTAAATATCTAATGTTGCCTGGTGCGCATCAATGCGCACCCTACAGAATCCCGCCTTACTTTGACCCGCCTGTTTCGTAAATTTTTGTCTTCACACTGGCATTTTGCACAAAAATGACTCATATAAATAGCATCAGCTATCTTTTATAGCATTGGCTATATTCCTCTGGAGATGATCATGTTTGCTCAACGCCTTGTGCCTGCCGTCGTCATGCTGCTGTCACTTAGCTCGCTGTTGCCCTTTGCGGCATCAGCGGCAGAAAAACTCAAAGTGGTGACCACTTTTACGGTGATTGCGGATATGGCGAAAAACGTGGCGGGTGATGCCGCCGAGGTGACCTCAATTACTAAAACCGGCGCCGAAATCCATGAATATCAACCCACGCCGGGTGATATTCGTCGCGCGCAGGGCGCTAATCTGATTCTGGTGAACGGCTTTAATCTTGAGCTGTGGTTTAGCCGCTTTTACCAGCGTCTGAACGATGTGCCGCAGGTTACCGTGACGCAAGGCATTGAACCGATGGGCATTTCCGAAGGACCGTATAACGGCAAGCCTAATCCGCACGCATGGATGTCGCCAGATAACGCACTGATTTATGTCGATAACATTCGCAAAGCGCTGCAGCAATATGATCCTGACAATGCCGCGATTTATCAGGCCAACGCCGACCGCTATAAAGCGCAGATCCAGCAAACCATTGCCCCGATGCGCGAAGCTATCGATAAACTTCCAGCAGATAAACGCTGGCTGGTCACTAGCGAAGGCGCTTTCTCGTATCTGGCGCGTGATTTCGGTTTAAAAGAGCTTTATCTATGGCCGATCAACGCCGATCAGCAAGGTACGCCGCAGCAGGTGCGTAAAGTGATCGATGCGGTGCGCACCCATCAAATTCCGGTGATTTTCAGTGAAAGCACTATTTCGGCTAAACCGGCGCAGCAGGTGGCGCGCGAAGCCGGTATTCATTACGGCGGCGTGTTGTATGTGGATTCGCTGAGCAATAGCGATGGCCCGGTACCGACCTATCTTGATCTGCTGCGCGTCACCACCGCAACCGTGGTGCAAGGCATTACCGAAGGAAGCCAGAAATGAGCAGAATCGAAGTCAATGCCGCCGCAGGATTGAGCGTGGAAAACGTCGGCGTCACCTACCGCAACGGCCACACCGCGTTACGTAAAGCCTCATTTAGCGTGCCCGCCGGCAGCATCACCGCGCTGATTGGCGTCAACGGTTCCGGAAAATCTACGCTGTTCAAGGCGATCATGGGATTTGTCCCGCTCTCTTCCGGGGCGGTGACGCTGGCCGGAATGCCGGCCAATAAGGCGTTGAAACACAATATCGTTTCCTATGTGCCGCAATCTGAGGAAGTCGACTGGAGCTTTCCGGTGCTGGTGGAAGATGTGGTGATGATGGGGCGCTACGGCTATATGGGCATCCTGCGCATTCCGCGTGCGGCCGATAAACAGAGCGTTGATCAGGCGCTGGAACGTGTCGGGATGAGCGCTTATCGCCATCGACAGATTGGCGAGTTGTCCGGCGGGCAGAAAAAGCGCGTTTTCCTGGCGCGCGCGCTGGCGCAAAGTGGCCAGATTATCCTGCTGGATGAGCCCTTTACCGGCGTGGATGTCAAAACCGAAGCCGCGATCATCGCCCTGCTGAAAGAGCTGCGTGACGAAGGCCGCACCATGCTGGTCTCAACGCACGATCTCAACGCCATTCCGGATTTCTGCGACCGCTGCGTGCTGGTGAAAAATACCGTGCTGGCGAGTGGCTTGCTGCATGAGACGTTCACCGCAGATAACCTGGCGCAAACCTTTGATGGCGCGCTGCTCGAGCGTAACGCGGTATTAATGCAGCTGATGAAAGACAAAAATCCGCAGCGGGGGGCTAACCATGTCGTGGATTATTGAGCCGTTCGGTTATCAATACATGCTGAATGCGATGTGGATCGCCGCGCTGGTCGGGGCGATTTGCGCTTTCCTCTCCTGTTTCCTGATGCTAAAAGGCTGGTCATTGATTGGCGATGCGCTGTCACACTCGATTGTGCCCGGCGTAGCAGGCGCCTATATGCTTGGACTGCCCTTTGCCCTTGGCGCATTCCTCTCCGGCGGCCTGGCGGCGGGCAGCATGCTTTTTCTTAATCAGCGCACGCGCTTAAAAGAAGATGCGATTATTGGCCTGATCTTCTCGTCATTTTTCGGCATCGGGCTATTTATGGTGTCGCTCAATCCCACCTCAGTGAATATTCAAACCATCGTGCTGGGCAATATTTTATCGGTCGCGCCTGCCGATATCTGGCAGCTCGGCGCCATTGGTTTTATCACCCTCGCCATTCTGCTGCTGAAGTGGAAAGACCTGATGGTGACGTTCTTCGACGAAAGTCACGCGCGCTCGCTAGGTTTAAATACGCTGCGGCTAAAAATCCTGTTCTTTACCCTGCTGTCCGCTTCCACCGTTGCTGCGCTGCAAACGGTTGGCGCCTTTATGGTGATTTGTTTGGTGGTGACACCGGGCGCTACCGCCTATTTGCTGACGGACCGTTTTCCGCGCCTGTTGCTGATTGCCGTCACCATCGGCAGCGTCACCAGTTTTCTCGGCGCCTGGAGCAGCTACTTTCTTGACGGTGCCACCGGCGGCGTGATTGTGGTGGCGCAGACGCTGGTGTTTTTAGTGGCGTTTGTGTTTGCCCCGAAACATGGCGTGCTGGCTGCGCGTCGTCGCGCACGTCTAACCATGGAGGATGGCGTCAATGAGTGAATTATTGCTGAGCCCCTTCCAGTTCGAATTTATGAACATGGCGCTGATCACCACGTTGGTGCTGTCGCTGCCGTGCGCGATGCTGTCGGCCTTTCTGGTGCTTAAAGGCTGGTCGTTGCTGGGTGATGCGATGAGCCACGCGGTGTTTCCCGGCGTAGTGATCGCCTGGCTGATTGGTTTGCCCTACGCTATCGGCGCCTTTATCGCCGGAATGGTGTGCGCCGTCGCCACCGGCTATATCAGCGAAAATAGCCGCATCAAACCCGATACGGTAATGGGAATTGTCTTCTCGGGCATGTTTGGCGCAGGTTTGGTGCTGTACCTGAAGCTGCAACCTGAAGTGCATCTCGACCACATTTTGTTCGGCGATATGTTGGGCATTAGCCTGGCGGATATCATTCAGACCGTGGTGATCGCTGTGATTGTCAGCGTGCTGATTGGCATGAAATGGCGAGATTTACTGCTGCATGCGTTCGATCCCAATCAGGCGCGCGCCTGCGGCATCAACGGCAAACTGATGCATTACGGCTTGCTGTGTCTGATTTCATTAACCATCGTCGCCGCGTTGAAATCGGTAGGGGTGATTTTGTCGATTTCCATGCTGATTGCGCCAGGCGCCATTGCCTTGCTGTTGGCGCGCCGTTTTCTGCATGTGATGCTGCTGGCGATGGGCATTGCCATGGTGACGGGTTTCAGCGGCGTCTATGCGTCGTTCTTCCTCGATAGCGCACCGGGTCCAACCATCGTGGTGATTTATGCCGCGCTGTTTGTGTTGGCGTTTATGTTTGTAACGGTGAGAGATCGCCGCACGCAGCAGGTGCAAAGCTGATTGGGCAGGTGCGCACCTGATGCGCACCTGATCGCCATAAATGGCGTCGCTAAGCAGGAAAAATGCAGCCCAACTCGCGCAATTTTTTCTCGACCCAATCGCGTTTATTGCGCCCTTCCGCAATAGCCTGCAGTTTGGCGATTTCGCCACTGCGGCGCTCGCTGGCAAGCGCATGTATCTCATCGATTTGTTGATACGGCACACAGAGCACGCCGTCGTCGTCGCCCACAATTAAATCGCCCGCCTCAATCACCATACCGTTGAGTGAAATGGGCACATTCACTTCACCAGGACCGTCTTTATAAGGTCCGCGATGAGTAACGCCCGCCGCATACACCGGCAAGGCATTTTTTCGAATACTTTGGCTGTCACGCACCGCGCCGTTAATCACCACGCCTGCAATGCGTTTTTTCGCCGCATACGTCAGCATGAGTTCGCCGACAATGGCGTTGGTCACCTCGCCGCCAGCATCCACCACAATCACATCGCCCGGCTCTGCAATATTCAATGCATAGTGCACCAGCAAATTATCACCTGGCCGACACTTCACCGTGAGCGCAGCACCCGCCATATATCCACCGGCGTGATAAGGACGCAGATTGGCACCGCCTGCCGTCAGGCGGTGCATGGCATCGCTAATATTTGCCACCGGTAAATCCTGGTAGGCCGCTATTTGCTGCGCACTGGCTTTTCGCGTTCTGGTTATTATGCGGAAACCGCTCATCGCTTTTCCTATGATTGTGAGGCGAAGATATCTTGATTCAGTTTGGCTTCTTTCACTGCGCCGTAGCCGATGAACCAGCTATCGAGGATCTTTTGGTAGGTGCCATCCTGGATTAAGGAGTTCAGTGCCGCCTGAACAGCCAGCTCAATGGGTGAACCTTTGGGTAAACCGATCGACATCGGCGGTTCCTGCACGCTTATTTCACCGGTTATCGCCAGATTCTTCAGCTGCGCAGCTTGATACGCTAAACCTTCCCACGGGCCGTAATAGAACGAGATTCTGCCGCTTAATACCGCGACCACACCATCAGGACGGCTGGGGAATACCGCCACGTTGATCGCCGGTTTATTTTCGCTCAGGCAGGTTTTACTCGCCTCATTGAGAAATTCAATCTGCGCGGTGCCCACTCCCGCCCCGACGGTTTCACCGCATAGCGCGGTTAAGGCTTTGAACGGTGCCACATTACGATCTTTCCGTGAAATCACCGCCTGGCGCGAGCTATCGAAATAGCTAATGAAGTCGATTTGCGCAAAGCGTTTTTGACTTGGCCTGATATTAGAAAGCACCGCATCAAAACGACCGGTTTTTAAGCCGGGAATAATATTGTCGAAGCCACCGGTCTCTTTCCAGATGACTTTCAAACCCAGACGCTGACCAATCGCATTCATGATATCAACGTCGCGTCCGGATAGGGTTTTATTATCTTCAAGGAAAAAGGTGGTGGGAGGTGTATTTGGATTAGTGCCGGCAATGACATAACCTTTTTTAATTATCTCTTTGGGTAATAAAGCCTGCAGTTTTTTATCCGATGCGACCTGAAAATTAATTTTGGCTGCCACACCGCTCTCCTCCTGAGCGTGCGCAGAACTTGCTAATAAGGCAGACGTTAATAACGATCCCATTAACAGAGATTTTATGTTTAGCATGGTTAAACCCCAGGTGATGAATGCGAAAAGCAATAATTAATTGTTATAATGCAAAGAGTTAATATTCTTTCACGAACCATACTAGATCCATCACTCGGGACGAAATTCATTATCTGCATAAGGTTAGCGATAAATAGTGGTGAAACACTAAAGTAATCCACTTGCCAATCTTATGGTGTTGCTTAAAGGGCAGCGCCACGTTGCCGAAATACGATTACGCACTCCTTTACGCAAATGGTAGCCTTAATGTTTTGTTGGCCAGATATCACCTACGATTAAGGAACATGATGAGCATCGTCAATCCCGCTGGGCTCAAGGCACGCAGCTATTACAATCACGTAAAAATCCGACCGGGCACGCCGGTCTTTCCCACGGGCCAGGTGGCGTGGGATGAAAACGGTGACGTGGTTGGCATTGGTGATATGAAAAAACAGGTCGAGCAGGTTTATGCCAACATCGATCGATTACTGGAAGGATTGGGCGCACAGCGCGACTGGATTGTGCGCACGACCACCTATGTGACCGACCTTGCACTCGTCCCGAAAATTCATCCGATACGCCAGCAATTTTTCACCGGACTGGAATTGCCCGCCAGTACGCTATTCCAGATTGCCGCGCTGGCAGAACCCGAGCTCATGCTGGAAATTGATGTGGTTATTATGCTGCCGCTGTGAATACAGGTTGCTGATTAATTTAGCGGGTCGCCACGTATAGCGACCCTACAAGCGTTGCAGCGTTGATGAGATGATAAAATACGACCGATTGAACAGTGGGCGCGGCCTGGCGCCCTCTTCTTACTACCGCACGATATCCACCAGCTGATGAAATTCCCGATCGTAATAGACTAACGGCGCGACATTACTACGCGGATGCCGTACTTCGGTTACTTCACCCAGGAAAATCGCGTGCGTCTGCCAGTCAACGGTTTGCGCCAACCGACACTCAAATGTCACCAGTGAATCCGCGCACAAGGGCGCACCATTCGCGCCAGTGTGCCATTGGCCGCTGTTAAAGCGCTCATGTCGGCGGGCAGAGCTACTGAACATCTCCACCAGCGCTAGCGCATCCGCAGCTAATACGTTGACACTAAACTGCCCGCTCTCAATGAGCATCGCAAACATCGATGCGTTGCGATTAATGCATACCAGCAAAGTCGGCGGTTCCGCACTTAAGGAGGTGACCGCCGTGGCGATCATGCCGCCGGGCTGCCCCTGATGATTTACGGTAATTAAACATACGCCTGCCGCCAGTTGGCGCATACCACCGCGATAAGCATCGGCAAGGGGAATGGCATGCTCTGTCATGATTGGCTCTCGCGCATGATACGGCCCTCAATGGGATGATGCGGATCGCCCGGGCCGAGGCTGGAACCTTTACCCGGCGATACCAGCCGATCGCAGAAGCGTTCATCCTCCACCGTCCACGGACAATCCAGCGCGGCAATCCCCTCACGCCACTGTTCAAAGGTACGCGGTCCGATCAATGTGCTGGTGACCAGCTTATTACGCATCACCCACATCTGCGCCACGTGCGCCGGTTGGCGTCCGCTGCTCTCGGCATAGGCCGCCAGCTCACTCGCTACTTTGAGTGATTCCGGACGCCATTCTGCTTCCATCATGCGCGGATCGGCTCGTCCAGCGCGACTGTCACTCTCAGGAGCCGCATCCACGCGATACTTCCCGGTCAGGATACCGCGCGCCAACGGGCTGTAGCACACGGCTCCTGCGCCGAAGTAAGCCGCTGACGGTAAAATTTCCACCTCGGCTTCGCGGTTAGCAAGGTTATATAACGGCTGCGTCGCTATTGGCCCGGCAATGCCAGCCGCGCGCGCCAGGCGCACGGTTTCCGCTAAACGCCAGGCTTTGAAGTTTGAGACGGCAAAATAGCCGATTTTTCCCTCACGAATCAGGTCGGCGAACGCCAGCACCATCTCCTCCAATGGCGCAGCGAAATCCGCTTTATGCATATACAGCACATCAATGTAATCCGTACCGAGGCGCGTCAGCGATGCGTGCGTCGCCTCGCGAATCCACTTGCGCGACATGCCCCGCTGATTCGGACCATCGCCCATTGGATTGCCAACCTTGGTGGCCAGTACCCAATTATCGCGATCGTCAGCAATCGCGCGACCAACCACCAGCTCGGATTCACCTTTGTTGTACATATCGGCGGTATCGATGAAGTTCACGCCGCTGTCACGGGCGTCGGCGATGATGCGCTTTGACGTCATTTCGTCGGTGGCGCCGCCGAACATCATGGTGCCAAGACAAATTTCAGAAACCTTGAGCCCGCTGCGCCCGAGATATCGGTATTGCATGTACACATCCTCTCTATTTGATCGCGATAAAGGACAACCCAACAACTAGCCGGGAATTACCGCGGTAGTGGCGATCTCAACCAGAAATTCGGGACGCACCATTTCAAGTTTCACGCAGAAACGCGCCGGCAGCAGTGCCGGGAAATAGGTCACGTAGATTTCATTGAATTTGTGATAATCGTCGAGATCGCGCAGGAAGATCTGGTTCATCACCGCATGATCCATGCTGCTGCCCGCCGCTTCCAGTACCACTTTGATGCTGTCGAGCACGCGCCGCGTCTGCACTTCGATATCGCCGATGCCCACAATGCTGCCATCAACCGGATCGGTGGATAGCATCCCCGCGACGTAGACATGATTACCCGCTTTAACTCCCCAATTAAGGTGATTAAGGCCGGTGGCCGTTTTTCCGATGATCCAACCTTGTGGATTAATTGCCTGATTCATCTACATCTCCCGATAATAGTTAAGGGTTAACGTCCTGAATGACGTAAGAAAGGCCGGCCTAAATCGCCCGGTGCGGCACCAGCTTTGCCCATCATGATCCAGGCAATGAGCGCGACGACAAACGGCATCGCCATCAGTAACGCGGGCGCAATGTTCACGCCAAGGTATTGGCCCTGAAACTGCAATGCCTCCAGCAATCCGAGTAACGTGGCGACGATCAATACGCGCAACGGCATCCAGCGGGCAAAGATGGTGATGGCAATTGCCAGATAGCCGCGTCCCGCGGTCATGTTGTCAACGAAGGTGCCGCCTGAGGCGACAATACACAGGTACGCGCCGCCCAACCCCGCCATCAGGCCGGTGAAAAGCGTAGCGCTGAAACGAATTCGCAGCACGGAATGCCCGGCGGCATCGGCCGCTAATGCATTCTCACCCACCGCACGCAGCAGTAATCCGGCGCGGGTGAAGCGCAGCACGCCCCACAAAACAATGGCGATCACGACCGCCAGATAAAACACTGGGCTTTGGGAAAACAACGCGCGTCCCACTACCGGCAAATCCGCCAGGATTGGCAACTTAAGTATCGAAACCGAACGCATCGATCCGGCTGCAGGCGCACCACTCAGCCATAGCTGCCGAATCAGCGAGGTCGCGCCAATGGCGAACAGGTTAAAACCGATGCCCATCACGATTTGGTTAGCGCGTGCCAGCACGGTACCTAACGCCAGCAGCAGCGCGGCGAGCAAACCACCCAGCATGCCCGCGCCAAGCGCCAGCAGCGGCGAACCGGTTAAAGCCAGCCCTAGCGCTGAGATGGAGGCACCGAAGAGCATTAAGCCTTCCAGCCCAATGGTGAAAACCCCCGCACGTTCAGAAACGGTTTCTCCTAGCGCCGCCAGCAATACCGGCACGCACAGGCGCAACCCACCCGCAAGAAACAGCGCCAGAGTTACAGTGTTGAATTCCATACCGGCCTCCCTTTCACCAGCATTACGCCGCTTAAAACCGCCAGAATCAGAATCGGCATACCGCCCAGAACATCGGCTATTGCCGCAGGAATCGAAAAGGTAGTTTGTAGTGCCAGCGCAGCACTGTTAACCGCACCAAAGTAGAGTGAGACGATTACCGCCCCAAACGGTTGCAGTCCGGCGAGAAATGACACCGCCAGTCCTTCAAAACCTAATCCCGATGAGAAGCCGTCGATCAGGCGATAATGCACGCCGAGCACTTCAAAGGTGCCCGCCAGGCCGCTGATGGCACCAGAAATTGCCATGCTGGAGAGCACGGTTTTAGCGGCAGATTGTCCCTGTAAGCGCACAAAGCGTGGACTTTGCCCACTGGCGCGCAGTTTTAAACCGAAGGCGCTATGGTTGAGCATCACCCACACTGCCACGGCGATCAGCAGCGCCAGAAACACGCCCGCATGCAGTCGCGTGCCCTCAATCACCTGCTGAAATACGCCATCGGCCGGAAGCTGCGCTGACATATTGAAATTTGAGTTCACCGGGCGCATCGGTCCCTGCACCAGATACTTCAGCAAATAGATGGCGATAAAATTCATCATCAACGTAACGATGATTTCATCGATGCCACGCCACACTTTCAGCAGTGCCGGGATCGCGCCCCAGATAGCACCACACAAAGCACCGCTGATAATTGCCAGTGGCAGCAGCGCCGCCCCCACATCACCGAAGGCGAGAAACGGCAACATCGCGCCAATCGCTCCCATCTGCAGCTGCCCTTCGCCGCCGAGATTAAACATGCCGCCACGAATGGCGATCAGTGCGCCGAGCGCCACCAGCAGGCGTGGCGTCATAAACACCAGCGTGTCCGAAAATGCACGGATATTACCGAATGCGCCGTCAATGGCGGTGGACAGCGCCGCATGCGTCGGCACGCCCATGCCAGCGATGAGGGCTAAGCCCACCCCTAACGAGCCGACAAAGGCACTGAGTGTGATCCACAACGATCGTGACGCGCTGAGCTGTGCCAGCACGCGGCGCAAGGAAGCGCTGGTTTGTGCCAGCGTGGTGACGGAATCAGACATGCACACCTCCAGTCATCTGCGCACTGTGACCCGATGTCATCAAGGTGCCAATTCGTTCCATATTCATCTCATCACCCACTACAGTGCCGGTAATACGTCCACCGTTCATCACGACGATGCGGTCCGATACGCGAATTAATTCTTCAATGTTTGAGGAGATAATCATGACCGCGGTGCCCGCATCTGCCGCATCAGCGAGGCGCGTGAGCACCGCTTCCGCTGCCGCCATATCAAGACCGCGCGTCGGTTGATACACCACGATAATTGACACCGCCTGCGCCAGTGCGCGCGCCACCACGATCTTTTGCTGATTGCCACCCGACAGCGAGCGCGCCGGGCTGGCATGGGAATGAGTGCGAATATCGGCGTGTTCGATCATCTCGATGGCGCGCCGGGCAATCGCCGGATGATCAAGTAAACCCAGGCGGCGATAGGCGCCACGCATAATGTCGGGATAGAGCAAGTTGTGAGAGACTGGCAAATCGAGCGACAACCCTTCGTGATGACGATCCTGCGGCACCAGCGCCAGGGTGACGTTGTCACTTAAGCGCGCGACGTCACCGCTGTCCGGCTGCAGTTCACCCGCCAATAAGGCAAACAGCTCGCTCTGCCCGTTACCCTCTACGCCCGCGACACCAATCACCTCGCGCGATGCCAGCGTTAAGTTGATGTCATGCAAACCTGGAGAGCCGCTGCCAGGACGCACCTGAATGTTGTTCAGACGCAACTGCTCGGCTCCGCTACTGCGCTGTAAACCCAGTCGCGTGCCGCTGCTGACCGCGCGCCCAACGATTTTCTCCACCAGTTCGTCCGGCGAACAGCCAGCGGTTACTCCGCTGCCGTTGGTTTTACCGCGACGCAAAATGGTGTAGCGATCGGTATTTGCCAGCACTTCATCGACGTTATGCGTGACCACCGCCACCGCCGTGCCGCTGGCACAGATGCGGCGCAGTGTTGCGTACAATGCAGCGATCTCTGTGGGGGTGAGAATGGTGGAAGGCTCATCCAGCAGCAGCACGCGCGTGTCATTGACCAGCGCTTTGAGAATCTCAACCCGCTGCTGCAACGCCAGCGGCAAGTGAGCGACCCGCGCTGCCGGATCGAGATCAACGCCGTAGTGCTGCATAAAGGCACGGATGTCAGCATGACGGCGAAACGCTTTGCGCCGATCGCCACGTGCCACCAGCGCGAGGTTCTCTGCGACGCTGAAGGGTGCCACCAGTTTGAAATGCTGATGCACCATGCCAATGCCATTGGCGATGGCATTGGCTGGTCGTCGGTGAATCACCTGACGTCCGCCCATCAGCACTCCGCCTTCCGTTGGCTCATGCACGCCATACAGAATGTTCATCAATGTCGATTTGCCCGCGCCGTTTTCACCCAGCAGCGCGTGTATCTCGCCGGGAAAGAGCGACAACGAAACCTTGTCCAGCGCGACAAAGCCGTTGGCATAGCGCTTTGAGACGTGATCGAGTTCGATAAGCGGGCTCGACATGATATCAATCCTCAACCTTGACCTTGCCGGATTTGATGTCGTCCATCACCTTAAACACCTTGTCCTGCACCGCTTTATCCACGTGGGCAAAGGGTTTCGACAGGGTCCAGCCGTTGGTTTTCAGGTTTTCGGTAATGATGCGATTGCCTAACTGATGATCGGCATAATGCTTGCCGATATCGGCGTAGGATTTATCAAAGTTCATCACCGTTGAGGTCATAATCGAATTAGGAAACGATTTGGCTTGATCGGTATAAGAACCAATGGTCAGCACGCCCTCTTCATCCGCCGCTTGTTGAATCCCGGCATCGGCGGTATCAGCAGAAGGAATAACGAAATCGGCACCGCGCGCGATGGCGCCTGTCGCAATCTCTTTGGCGCGCGCCACGTCAGTAAAGGAGCCAACGTAGGCGGAATCGACCACGACCCTGGGATTAACATAGGCGGCACCTTTCTTGATGAACTGCACGGTGCGTTCTGCCGACGGAATCGGTTCACCGCTGATGACCGCAATATGCCCGCTTTTACTGGCGGAAGCCGCCAGAGCACCGAGCACAAAACCGTATTCATCCCAATCCACTGACCATGCCGAGTAGTTAGGTAGATTATTGGTCGAACCCTCATAGGAATAGAGGACAAACTGGGTGTTCGGGAATGCCCGTGCTACCTCTTTGATCGCCGCGGAATAGCCGGATGAGTGCGCAATGATTAGCTTCACGCCGTCAGAGGCGAGCTGGCGTAACACCGATGGCGCTGCTTCGTAAGTGGTATGTTCAAGATAGCTCGGCGCGAAACCCTGTTGCGTGGCCATCGATTTGAATGCGGCATAACCCGCCATATCCCATGAACCTTGGGTGACGGTCTGCGTGAACAGTGCCGCCACGCGTGGTTTGCTCTCATCGGCTTGCACCATGGCGCTGCTGCCCATCGCCGCCGCTACCGCAACAGCCAACATCATTTTCATTTTCATCGCTCGACTCCTGGCAATCCGCATCGCGGAAAAAAGGTGGGTGACTATGTGTTGTTCCCAATCGCCATCAATGACGACACTACACTGCATTCGCGCGTTGGTATTCGCGTGCGTGGGTGTTGACGCCATGCTGCTCCAGCACTTCCAGCACCTCAGTGCCAACCGTGCGCAAATCGTCAATAAAGTCCGGTACTATCACCGTCACACCATCAAGTTGTGCGCCTTTAATAATCGCTGCCAATTTCCTGCCGATGGTTTCAGGCGACCCGACCAACGCGGCGCGTGTCATCGAGTTGCGCTGCTCGCCCTGCGACACAAAACGCTGCGCCATGGTGTTCTGCTTGAAGCTCTTATCGCCGGAGTATTCGCGCGTCTGATTATCCAGCGCGATGGTGTCGACGCCCGCGTCATACAGCGCCACCCGCTCATGTGCTTCAGCATCCGTTGCGCCTGGCACGATGGTGAAAAGCCCGTAGGTTTTGAAGTCCGGTTTGCCCTGCTGCATAGCGAGTTCTTTGGCACGCAGCCCGGTTTTGATGAAGTCGTCATGATCCGAACCAAGCATAAAGCTGCCGGTACAGTGCTCCATGGTGAACAGAAAACCGCGGTCTGAGGCACCGGCACAGATAATCGGCGGTGGCGATGCCGGTTTTGGGTTCGACATGCAATCGGTCAGCTGGTAATGCTTGCCGTTATGATTGACGCGATCTTCCGTCCATAACCGCTTCAGCACCGTCAGCCACTCCGCCGCCAGTTCGTAGCGCTCGGCATGATCGAGATCTATCCACAAGCCCATTTGCCCCTGATCGGTAGGATTTGAACCGGAGACGATATTCAGACCAAAACGTCCCTGCGAGATTTGATCCAGCACCGCGCTCATTTTCGCTACCACCGCCGGATGAAACACCATGGTGTGTACCGTGCCCCACACGCCAATACGGCTGGTGGCTTCGGCAATCCCCGCCATGGTTGTCAGGCTTTCCAGCGTCACGTCCCAATGCTGTGAGGGCCCACCGTAGCCGCGCCATTTCGCCATCGACAGCGCAAAATCAAATCCCAGCTGTTCCGCCAGCATCGCCACCTGCTTGTTGTAATCGTATGTGGCTGGTAGCTGCGGGCTGGTGGTAGAGGTAATCCAGCCGCCGTTGCCAACCGGCAGAAAGACGCCGAACTCAACATTTTTCGCGCTAGTCATTTCAACTCCTCAGTTCAATGCACAGGCGAGTGAAGGCTCGCCATAAAGTCGCGGGTAATTTGGTTAAACAGCGGGGTTTCAGTCTCGGAAAAACTGTGGCCACCCTGCGGCACAATTTTCAGCTGCGCGCCGGGGATGTTCTCGGCCAGCAGGCGTGATTGGTAGGGCGGCGTCAGAATGTCGTCCTGCGCACACATCACCAGCGTTGGCGTTTGGATCTGTGGCAGCGCGGCGCTGGCATCGTGCGCCATAATCGCGTCAATACGGCTCAGCACCACGTCGCGCGCCGGAAAGCGTGTTGCCGAAGCCAGCAGCGCGGGCGATAAGGTGTCGGCGTTGGCCTTGATATGTTCTGGCGGATAGAGAAAAAGCGCGCTGCCATGCACATACTCTTCCAGTGAGCTACCTAGCAGCAGCGCACGGCGCATACGGAAGCACCAGTTGAAATGCATATCTGACTTGGCCCAGCTGGCGTACTGCACCATGCCCGCCAGCAGCTGCGGTTGACGTGCCGCCAGAATCTGGCCAATCGCGCCGCCGGTAGAGTGCCCGACTAAAATCGGACGATGCAGCTGCAGCGCGGCAATCAACGCCTGCAAATCGTCCACCAGCGTATCGATGCTGTAAGGTCCGGTAGGATGATCGGACTGGCCTGCACCACGTTGATCGTAAGTCACCACGGTAAAGTCATCCGCGAAAGCACTGACCTGTGGTTGCCAGTAAGCGGCGGTTCCGCCGAGTCCGGAGACAAAAATGATCGTCGGTCCCTGTCCCGCAATTTCATAATGGGTGCGAATTCCGTTAGTCATGATGCTCGGCATCGATTTCCCCCTAGTGGATTTTTGCCTGTCTGCAGCGATGACTAATAAGTACCATGCACTTTCCTGCCAGCTGTAATATCGAATGCAGCACGCGGCGTTGCCGCTTTTAGAACGCGCGGGACGTGCAGCACATCGATCCGGTCGCCAAAAATCGCGACGCTACCAACCGGGTCGATCACTCAATCAAATTCCCGGCACACATGCTTAAGAAATTGATGGGCGGCAAAGGAGAGCGTGCGGTCGCGATGCACACAGATCTCGATGTTGGCCGATTCCATGGCTTCGTTATCAATCGGTATGGCAATCAACCTGTTCTGTTCTATTTCACGTGCGGCTATTTGTTTCGGACCAATGGTTAACGTGCGCCCGGCAATGGCCATCGCTTTGGTCAGTTCGAGATTGTTGGTGTTCACTATCGAACGCGGGTTGAGATGCAGGCTGCGCGTGACTTTGTCGAAAGTTTGCCGCATGCCAAAACTGGACACCGGCAGCGCCACCGGATAAAAACAGATGTCTTCAAGGGAAAGGGATTGGTGCTGGGCAAGCGGATGCTGCGGGGAAACCAGGCACTGAATTGGTGCAGGACAGCGTTTAATCACTTCTATTCCAGGGCGATCGCCCATGTTGAAGACGATGCCAATATCGATCTCATCACGAATGATGGCCTCAATGGTCCGATCGGAAGATTCGCTGTTAATGGAGAACTGAATCGCGGGGTAGTTTTCATTAAAGTCAGTCATGATGCGCGGCAAAATAGCCTGCACCACCGCTTCAATCACCCAAATTTTCACTTCGCCTTCGCGCAACCCTTTTAAGTTTTTGATCGACTCGTGAATGCGGTCGAGGTCGCGACACATCTTGCGCGTAAAGCGCTCGAGCATCATGCCTGCCGGGGTCAGGCGAATGCCGGTATTACTACGT
The DNA here is from genome assembly GCF_037479095.1 of Pantoea nemavictus. Classification (NCBI taxonomy): domain Bacteria; kingdom Pseudomonadati; phylum Pseudomonadota; class Gammaproteobacteria; order Enterobacterales; family Erwiniaceae; genus Pantoea; species Pantoea nemavictus. The sequence continues at coordinate 237,002 of NZ_JBBGZW010000002.1, forward strand.
TCAAGCAGCATCACGCCAAGCGTATGTTCGAGTAAGGCGATTTGCCGACTAATGGCCGAGGGCGCGACGTGCAGACGATCCGCTGCGCGCCTGATCGATCCGGTGGCAGCGACTTCGTTGAAGTATTTATAGGTGTTGAGGTTCACTTACATCGCCCTGTGTAAAGGATTTATCGCACAAGGTGATGCAAGAGTTATTCCATATCTCGAAACATTACTTACTGGGATTAATTATACTCACGGTGTCTGACTCAATACCCTGTTGCCTAAGCATGTAACCTAAATCATCCACTAAATCAGTAATGATATAAATGCGACTTCCAGGATAATGTATTTGTTGGCTGATTATGTGCTGGCACAACCTTTCCATTCCTCTAACCTCATTATTTACCCCGTCAGTTTCACCCGACATATCGATTAACCCGGGATAGCTCTCCCCTTCATAACTCATAACCTCATGGGCAAAGGTCCAAATTTTAACCTGCCCGCCTTCAGCGGATAAATCCGCCTTCTCGGTAACAAAATCCTGGAATTCCCCATTAAAATAATGGCGCATGCTATGTGATATATCGATATACCATACTTCATTGAGATGGCGTTTAAAGAGGTGTGTTTGTTGTAAAAAATCTTCAAACGCCTGAGTTTCTGTCGTATCTGGTGAGACTTGGGTGAAAAGCATTTGGCGACTGTTATTCACATGACGGTGATTATCGATGCCATCATAATTAACTACCACCACCTGTCCATGTTGCGGACAAACACCGGCAGAATATTTATTGAACACGATATCAATATGCGCATCGGTCAATTCGATACGTTGTTTACATTCGATAATTAACGTTGAGTTTTGAGCAGTAACATTTTCATCAGTGGTAAGCACTAAGTCGGGATGAATCGCATCATTATCTTGGTTCACATAGCGGGGTTGATAAATCAACTTGTAATCAGAATGCGGATGCGTCGCAAGCGTTGCTGTTTTTCCTAACGCCAGTGGCGAGCGGCCATCTTGCGCGGCTTTGAGCTGGAATCCGCAGCGGGATAATTGCTGACAGCTAATAGCAATTATCCAGATTTCATACACTTGCCATCTGAATTTCCAAAAGGGCAATTCAACAAATCCACTGGCAATTTGTAAGATATTTTCATGGCCGAAATGGGTTTGGACTTCAGTTAATAACTCAGCATAACCAGGATGATTTTTGACAACCTCTTCAATATGGCCATTTTTTTCATGATATCTATCGCCAATGTAACAATTATTCAACCCCTTAAAGATAGTATAATGTTCATCGCCGTAGATTTTGTTTGCGCGTTTAAGAATTGAAAAAAGCTCTAATGCACTCCAGTCAATGTTATTATCGCTAATATCAATGGAAAGTTTATTAATAACTTCATGCCCCATCCAATCCATCACATCATTCTTGACGCGCCGCATCTGCTCGTAATCTCCGGGCATCAAGGTTTTGAGTTGTTCAAAATGACGAAATGCTTCCATGGTAAAATCCACGTTACCACTGTCTGTTTCAACTTGCCATTGAATTAAACCTTCGCCGCTTGCTGTAAGGAAGTTAGAACGTTCACAATAATTAATAATATCGGTATACATTTTAGATAACGGTTCTGCTACAGCAATCAAGGCGCGCAAATATGCTTCGGCAGAAACATGACGCGACTCCAATGCTGAAATGAACTCACCTTCGGGTAAATCCAACCGCTGTTTCATTTTTCGATACAGATCAAGATCGCGAGAATGTTCAGGATGGAAATCAAAATTTTGGTTTTTTAGCAAAAAGCGATGTAGCTCAGCAGCCGAAGTGATCATCGAATGAAGTTCCTTATCATATTAAGTCAAATAATGGGTTGACTATGTGCGAGATTGATTGGCAATAGGCGCGTTAATTCAAGTAATATTCGAATGTAGCGAAAGCGTATATTAAATCCAAGCAGAATTTATTTTACCGACGAAGCTTGAAAGGGATTCGAACGGTTGCCATCCATAGCGTGTTGAACGTCAGTTAAGCGTTTTTTCGGTCACATAAATGGCGCCCCTACGAAGCGTGAAATTTGTAGGGGCGCCATTCATGGCGACCTGGATCAATCAAAATGACCACCTAACGCCCGCGTTATAGCGCCAGCCTTTGGCGCCGTTGCCGTCGATCTCTTTGCGGTAGTCCGCTTCGGCATACAACGATACATCCTTGTTTAGCGTTGCGCTGCCGCCCAGGCCGACATCCCACATCTGGCCGAATTTACCGCTGTCAAACGTTTGACTGCCTTCTGCATCCGCCGCACCAATTTTGGTTTTCGCAGTGCCGCCCCAGCCTTTGTAGTAATTGGCGCGAACATACGGTGTGTAGGCGTTCTGGCTGCCGTCTTGCCAGGTGCGATCGAGGCGCGCGCCGAGGCGGCCAATGGTTTGATCGTAATCGTTATACGACACGCGGGTGTTATCACGATCGGTGAAGCTATCCATCTTCATCTGCAGCCAGGTAATTTGCGCCTGCGGTTCGAGGCGCACGCCGTTGGCGAAGGTGAACGGATAGCCCGACTCCACCGAGGCGGTCCAGCCGTTGCCTTTCGGTGATGCCACCTCTTTCTGCCGCGCAATATCCGTCTCGCCGCGATACCAGCCCCAACTTAGCGAGCCATCGAGGTAGAACCCGCTGTCGCGCAGCCAGGTGCCGTAGAGCGAAATGGTGTCGCTATCGAAACTGGTGGAGCTGTAACCGTCCGCCGCCTGTGGACGAATGCGCGTATTACCCCGCGTATATGCCACCCCACCGCGCAGGCTTTCTTCAGCACCATCAACCTGCAGCAGGTTGCCGCCCAGTTGTACCGCGCTGTAATCCAGGTCGAAGTCGTAACCGTAATCGGCTAAACCGCGATTACTTTGGTACTTCAGATTAGAGCCGAGATAACGAATAAACATCTCGCCGCCCACGCCTTCAGGCTCGCCTTGCTGCTGACGCAGTTCACCGAGGCGCTTATGCAAGTCGTCAGTCACCGCCAGCGAGTAGTAAGCCAGACCAACCGGCGCCGAGATATACGATGGCACCTGCGGTGTAACGGCCAGGCGCGCCGCACGCTGGCCGCTGCCCGCTTGCGGCTGGCACAGCGAGCCATCTTCACAGACGAAGGTATTGGCGAGACGATAATCCCACGCCCCCGCAGCCGAACTGCCCGGCGCGAAGCTGGCTAAGCCGTATTGCCACGGCCCGGATGCGACATAGCCATTCTTCAGCACAAAGCTCGTGGCGCTGGCGTTACCGGTTACCTGCGCCAGCGAGACGCCTTCGTTGGCAGCAATCACGCCATCGCGGTTGCTATCCAGCAGCGGGCCGCCAGCCAGTTTATCCTCAATCAAAGTGGTGCCCGTGGCGTTGCCGTTGACGCGTAACAAATCACTTTGCGTTGCCGTCGAATTGAGTTTCAGGTTGCCGCCGGTTGATGCCAAATCGCCATCAATGGTTAAAGTATTCGCCGCTGCGTTGCCGCCGTTGGTGAGATCCAGCGTACCGGCGTTGTTTACCACCAGCGAATCGCCGGTTGCGCCCTGCAGCAGCGGATTAACATTATCACCGGCGTACAACGTACTGCCGGCATCGATATTGATGGTGCTATGCGCCAGTTTGATGTTGTCGGTCAGCGTCCATTGGGTATCGAAGAAGTTGAGCGTGCTCCAGCCCGCGCCGAGGTTGGTGCCTTTGCTGGCATCATCGCTGGCAAAGGAACCGCCGCGCGCCGACAGCTTGCTGAGGTTAAGCGTGCTGCCCGCCCCGTTTTCCGTGGTGATGTGGCGCGTATCCGCCAGGCTGACTTTTTGCACCGTCGCCTGATTCGCCGCACCGCTGCCCATCGTCAGGCTGCCGTTCAGCGTGCCGCCGGTAACGATCAGCTCATCGCTGCCGCTGCCGGTATTCACGTCGCCGATTACCGAACCATCAAGGAGCGCGATCACATCATTGCCTGCGCCACCGGCCACCACGACCTGATCCGGGAACGGTGCGTTGATGGTGCCTTCATTGACAAATACCGTGTTTCCGCCGCGCAAATCGATCAGCGGAGAGACGCGGCTGAGTGAGCTAATCGATCCCTGATTGATCACCTGGCTGGCGGTGCTGGTCTTAATCGCCGAGCCGCCGTTAGCATCGCGAATGCTAATCGACCCCTGCGAAATGACTCTGCCGCTGGTATTGGCGCGAACGCCGGTGCCCTGCGTGGAAACCAGAATCGAATAGTCCTTGCCGATCACCAGATCGTTACTGGTGGTCGAGCCATCTTCATTTTCGAAGCGATAGCCGGTGCCGGTACCGCTGACGTTAATCAGCACGCGACCATTAGGATCAAATGAGGTGGCCGAACGCACGCCGTTGCCGCCTGATACCTCAAGCATCACGTTTTCCAGCGAGATGTTGGCGGTTTCAGCGCGGTTATTGAGGGCACTTCCGCTGCCTAAAGCGCCGATAATGATGTCGTTGGCTTCAACGCCCTGCGCACCGCTATCGAGCAGCAAACCGTCGGCTTTGCGCATCGCTTGTATCGTGCTCGCGCCCTGCCCGTCACCATAGATTTTTAGCCAGCCACCGTCGCCAACACGCAACGCGGCGATGCCGTCGTCAACGCGCAGGGAGCTATCCATTGGCACGTATTGCCCGTAGCCGCTGCTGACGTCTACGCCCGTGCCCGAAGCAATATGGATGCTGCCACGGTTAATGAAATTACCGCCGTCATGCACGCGCGCGCCGGTGCTGTTGGGGCCGCGCAGATCGACTGCGCCCTGATACTGGTTGAAAATGCGCGCGCCGTCGCTGACATCAAAAGCGGTGGCATGGCGGCCATTGCCGTTGATTAAACCGGCGGCGTAGATCTCCGTTTCATTGGTACTCGCCTGTGCCGCGGTATTGTTGCGTCCGTTAAGCGTGATGGTGTTGGTTAATACGCCGGAAGCGTTATAGGTTGCGCGCATCACCGTGGCATTCTTGCCGGTAACAAGATAATTATCGGTCCCAGACACGTAGGATCCTGACTCTGACACCACAATACCGGTGGTGTTTTTGCCGCTGAGCGTAACGGTGCCGGCGGCCTGCGGGTAGAGCCACCCCTCAGTGGCGACTTCATACAGCGTCGAACCTTCAGTACTGACGTTAACGTTGCCACCATTGCTGATCAGCCGCGAACCGTGATCCTGAATCTGATAGCCCACCTGCTGTGGATGATGAAACACCACGCTACTCTGCGGGCCAAGGTTTACCTGTCCCCCCGCGCTCACCAGTCCACCGACCGTGTAATCGCCATACAGATTCATGGTGCTGTTTTGATTGATGCGGGATAGCCGGTCATAGGCAATAAAGCCGTAGGCACCCGAGTAAATATTCAGCGTACCGGTATTGTTGATGTCAGTGGTTGTCACCTTGTCGCCGACAAACTCATAACCATCGGCATACAGCGCCACACCATTATTGGCGACGCTAATTACGCCGCTATTGGTCACCTTGCCACCGTTGGTCGCATAGATTGCCTGCGGTGCCAACCCCATTAAGCTGATATTGGCGGTATTGATCACCTGCGCATGATTACGCGCAATCAAACCACGCTGAAATTTATCATTACCGCTTAGCGCTGCATGGTTGGTTAACAAGGTATTTTCATTAAACTGCGTATCGGGATTAACCACAGAGCCCTGCAACAAATAGCGATTACCGTCCACTTGAGCCCAGCGGGCATCTTGACCGATAAGGTTGACCTTGGTTGCCGCATCAACGGTGGCACGTGCACCGTCGGTAATCCACAGCCCGGAAGCGTAATCACTGTTCAGATTGAAGGTCGCCCCGTGAGTGGCGATCTCGCTGCCGTCGCCAGCGGCAAATACGCCAAGGGCAAAGGGCGCATTCATGGAGAGCGTCATGCCGCGGCCATCAAAATCCGCGCCCTGCTCAAGGCGAAAAAGCGTGCCGCCGTTACTAGATGTGGCGTAGTGCCCGTTAGCCGGCAAGTTGATTTTGGCGTTGGGCCCGATGGTGTAAAAACTGATTTGTCGCTGAGCGAGAAAGTCTCCATTGCCTACGGATGAGGGCACGGCGCTGGGAGTGACGTTGACTGTGGCATTGCCTTCAGCGCGGATGCCGATGCCTGCCGTGCCGCGCAAATTAATTTTCCCGCTGACATTAGCCGTAGCGCTGCTGCCCGGCTCACCTATCACCCAAACAGCGGTATTGTTGGTGCCGCTAAAACGATCGGCATCACCACGCACGTTAATGGTGCCGCTGGAGTAAGCGCTAGCGCTGTCACCATCACGCGCGATGACTTTGAGGCCGGTGCCGTTATCGCCATTAAGATTGATGGTGCCAGCATTGCCCACCTTACCGCCGCTGCCGGCATTAATCGCCAACATGCCAACGTTTTCCAGGGGCTGATATTGCGCTTTGCCGTTTACATCGATCACACCGTTGTTGCGGGTAACGGCGTTCGGCGCAAGTTCTACCCGCATTCCCACCGCATTTTGTACTTTGGAACCAATCACGATGCGGCCATCGTTAATCACTTTTGAATCCAGCAGCTGATAAATGCCGCTGACACCGCCACTCAAATTAACGGCGACCTCTTCGCTGCGATCATTTTTACGATTCTGCGGTGCACGGCCGATATAGATGGTGCCGTCTTTGGCATTCACGAAACTACCGTTTCCATCGCTGCTCGGCAGCACGCCCGCCGCGCCGCCAGCGCCGGAAATGTCGCTGACGCCGACATTGATATTGCCGTGGTTCACCACCCTGCTGTTGTAGGAACTGATGCCGGTACTGAAGCCCGGGCCGGGTTGCAGATTGATGACGCCTCGATTGATAAAGTGGCTACTGTAATTGGCGGTCACCGCGCTACCGGCCGCACCAACCGTGCTGCTATCGACGCCTTTACCGTTGGCGTTATTAAGAAAACCGGTATTAATCACGCCATTGTTTATTCCGCGCGCGCCGTTGAGCAACTCCAGGCCAGAACCGGTGCTGGAGAGCTTGCCATTGATAATCGCTTTCGCGCCATTTATGGCGCGCATCACCACGCTATTACTGTTCACCACCTCCAGCGTTTTGCCGCGATTGATTTTGACCGTCGCCTTAGGACCATCGGCGCTGAGCACCACCTGATCGAAAATCGGTAGCGCCACCTCATCGTCGAAGTTGTTGCCGCTCATGCGATAGACCACGCGTCCGTCCCGCAGCGCGTAGGCTTTGTTAAATTCTGCGTTGTAGCTGTCGGTGCTGAGATTGGCGTTGGACAGTTGATCGATCAGCCAATCGTTGTAATTGCGAAGTTCATTGAGATTGGTGACGTTGAAGGTGCTGGTGCCGCCGTCCAGCGTGTTGACGGTGAAGACGCCCGCATATTGCACCACGTTGCCCACATCATAAGCCAGGCGATCGCCGCCGTATGGCGTGGTGCCTGCGGTGAAGGTGATGCGATTATTGGAATTCCAGTTGAGGTTGCCTTTATTGCTGGCGGTAAATAACTGGCTTTGCTTCGCCGCCATCGACCAGCTATTCGTTGAGGAATTGGCCGCTGCGTTATGCTCGCCAATATCGATATTAAGCGTGCCATTGCTAACGGCAGCGACGCGTGCATTAATATATTGTTTGTCGTTTACATCAAAATAATCTGGCACTACGGTATCCAGACCTACTGCGGGAAGATCGACAATTTCAGACGTTTTAAACACGGAATATGTGGTGTAAGTATTTTCCTCATAATTAGGAATACCAATTAAATAGCTCTGCTGACCGATTTGCAGTCGCGCTTCGCCAATGACATTGTCATTGATAATTCGACCAATAGTGCGCAACTCACCAATCGTCACGCTGCCCGTGCCATTCTCACCGGGCGTAAACTGCGGCAATCCACTGAGCGTTTGTGTGCTGCCATTACATAAACAGTATGCACCCACCTTATTGTCATTAATTTCAGGCGTATAGGGCTTTAATATCGCAGCCGTTGTCGGCAGCACAGGGAACATCATGCCTTGCGCAGCCACAAGGCTTAGTAACACCGGATTTAATTTAAACACAATGTTTTCCTCAACAGAGAAAAGACAAATTGCGTACGGATGTACGCTTCAGGTTTGTTTAACTGACTGAATTATTTTGTTTCAGGTTTTTAATGTTTGAAATTGGGTGAAATGAGTATCAACGCTAGGTAGGGTTAGCGTCTAGTTTGAGTTAAGGATTTGTGAGATGGGAGAGAGGATTTAGGAATTTGGCTAACATTAGCCTAATATATATTGGACCTACAAAACTTGATTTGAAATTTCACCATTCAAAAATCAAGTCAATCATTAGATTGTCAAAAACTAATGTTAGAACATATTAAAAAAGAAAAAACCCTCAGCCATTTAATTAATGCCTGAGGGTTAAGAATCAACTAAACCTTTCAGGACTGAGGGAGGTTCCAATTGCTCGGTCACAATAGTTTGCAAGCCAAATGCCCTTTTGGATAATGGATGTAGACTTACTTGCGATGCAACTTTTCACAATGCCAGAAATTTTATTAACAAACAAATCATCATGCTCCCCCTGCAAATAATTGACAAAATGCAAACCATCATATTCTTTAACTAAAAGATCTGGAACTTGTCCATTTGGAAACAATAAATCAACCACGTCTGATGAGACCACGACACGAGGATAAATCGCCTTTTCACTCTCAACAAAATATGCATCGATCAAAGCCGGACTGAAAATGAAGCTGTTTGAGCTATAATGTTTATTGATAACAACACCACCTCTGCAAAGAAAGCCATTTTTAATCAAATGTTTTTGATACAATGACACCGCACTCACAAAGTCGTCAAACCCTTCTTTATGGTATAATTTAGATATCACTATCGAGTCTGAAAATTGAGTGAGCTCTATCTGTTTCTTGCCAAATATCCTTTGACATTCCACATGACAATCAAAAAGTGAATCCAGCAGCTCTCCTTTATATCCACTTTCTTTTTCTTTTTCAACAATACCTTTGAAACCAAGAATATCTATGAAGGCAACGAATGAAGTAGTAATTTCCATTTACTTAATTCTCTTTTCATATTCAAAAATAGTAGTGCATGCCTTTGCAAATAACTTGCGGTAGCTTTCAATCCTTTCCGCAGCGCCAGTCCAGTTATTACCTCTCCACGGATCTCCACTTTTTGTTATTAAAGCCGTATCAGATTGATTTATATTGAAAACTGCTTTACCCACTTCTTGCATCAATGGGGCCAATTGATTGAAATCAGGGATTTCAATAACAATAGCGCTACCTTTAGAATCCCCTGCAAATTCCGGAAGATACTTATCATCACCCATTAAAGGTTTAATCTTATTGTCAATCTCTGCAGGTATTCTATCCATCCACATTTGATAACCTGGCTTTGCTACTCCAGAATATTTTTTAAATGCTTGAACAATACAGCCTAAAAATGCAGGGCTACCATGTCTAATTGGCAATCCCATTTCATTATATGTTTTAATTGCTTGCTGGTGTTCGTTTATCCATCGACTGATAATATGACTTAATGTAGATATAGCTTGTACGTTAAAGCGATCAGGTGCAACTGGAATAAAGAAAGCATCACATGATAAGAAAAATGATCTCGTTAGTGCTCCAGAACTAGGCCCCACATCTATAAACACATAATCATACTTTTCTTTTTCAGCTATTCTTACAAGAAAATCACCAATTGATATGTAGGTCCTCATTAAATTAGTTCGTTGACTTAATCGTTGGACGTGAGCTTCTGCTAAATCATCCTCAATAGAAGATAGGTCTACAGAGCCTCTGATCAAGTCCAAATTCTCGCTTATCTTAGCTGTAAAAACTTTATCTAAGTCAATGAAGGCTGAATCACCCTTGATCCTCTGATTCAAAACCTCCAAAATATCCGTACCTGGTAACTCTGCAATTTTTTTGTTTTTTTCAGACTGTGCATCGAGTTCTTTAATAGTTACCGCCATGGAAATTTCGGTTAAATTACATTGAGGATCAGCATCAACCATTAAAACCTTTTTACCTATTCCTGCAAGATAGCTGCAGATATTGAAAGTAGTGGTGGTTTTTGAAACGCCACCTTTATGATTATACAGTGTGATAATTTTCATAATAAATCCTTCTATTATAATGATTTTTTGACTTACTGGATGTTTAACTACTATTAGCACTTTGGACTATCTTAAAACCTTTAAGTAAATCCATTGCTAATAATAACTCGCATATAAAAAGTTATGCAACCGCCATGTTTATGAGTAGATTATAAATCTACTTTCAATATATCTAATTTTAAAAATCACGGTTCACTTTTACCAGATAAATATTTCAAAAACAACAACATCAGTAAAATTAATTTCCTATATTAGATTGCACTTCTAAAGGCCAGGCCGCCAATCCCTTTATCTCCTTCAGCACAAACATACTCTGCATCTCTTTTATCCCTGGCAGTCTACGAATAACCGACATCGCGAAGTCGGCATACGCATCCATATCTGCCGCCACCACTTGCAATAAGAAATCGGCATCGCCGCCGATGCTGTAGCAGGACACCACATTATCCAGCGACATCACTTCCTGTTCGAATTTACGCGCTTCGGCTTCACTGTGGCTATCAATAGAGACGCGCACGAACACCATCACATTAAGGCCAATCTTTTTTCGATTAAGTACCGCACGATAACCCTGAATCACTTCATCCTCTTCCAGCTTGCGCACTTTGCGCCAGGTGGGGGATGCGGAGAGGCCAATTTCGTCGGCGAGGTGTTGGTTGGTGATGCGCGCGTCCTGCTGCAACTGCTGAAGAATTTTGATATCTGTCTTGCTTAAGCTCATAACGGGATAATCCTTTCCGTAGACTTGCGGTTTAGGGATTTTTTATCCCTAACGCGTCCTTTTTGCAATGCATTCCGCAAGCACTTTTCTTTCGCCTTGCCGCATACTTTTCACTTGATGATTGCCATCAGAATCATTGCGCGGAAGTCGCCATGAATGGCGACCCTACGTCGTAGGGTGCGCATTTATGCGCACCAGGCAGACCAGCATTATTCGCTAAACCGCGCACCTCTAAAACCACTCAAAGTGAAGGCTGTATCATGAATTTCGACGCAAACACCCATCGCTGCACCATCGTGATTGATCAGCAACTGCCCGCAGGATTGGCAATGAACGCTTGTAGCGTTATCGGCATTAGTTTTGGAAAATTGATAGGCAATTTGGTGGGGCCAGACCAGCAGAGCCAGGATGGCGTGAACTATCCTGGCGTTATTTACGCGCCGCTGCCGGTGTTATTGGCTGATGGCAATTACCTGCGCGAGTTGCAGCAAATAAGCGGCGTCGATAACGAGATCTTTGCGATGCCGTTCAGCGCGCTGGCACAATCCTGCAAAACCTACGATGAATATGGCGAACGTATCGCCAACGCGCACAGCGATCATATTGAGTTGGTGGCGTTGGGTTTGATCGGTCACAAGAAAAAAATCACCCGATTAACCGGCAATTTGAAGCTTTATCGCTAAACATCCTGTTCTGCCTCGGCCGCAAACCATGCAGGTGGCTGGCCGACGTAGCGGCTGAATGCCACGCTGAACGCGCTGGCAGAGCGATAACCGACGCGCTCCGCCACTTCGGCTACCGCCATGCTTTTTCCACGCAGAAGATTTTTCGCGAGCGCCATGCGCCACGTCAGCAGATAAACCATCGGCGCGACGCCAACTGCGGCCCGAAAACGCACAAAGAAAGCGGAACGCGAAAGTGCAGCGGCTTTAGCCAGTTCTGCCACCGTCCAGCTGTGCGCGGGATTAGCGTGAATAGCACGGATCGCTGCCGCCAGGCGCTCATCGGCTAATCCGCCCATTACGCCCGGACACGCATTACAGATCGGCATCGATCGCAGCGCCTCTATTAACAGCAGCTCCAGCAAGCGCTCCAGCACCACATGGCGCGCCGGCCGCTGCGCGCGACATTCGTCCACCACCAATTGCACCAAGGTGGTCAGGCGAGATTCACCGCGCACCTGAATAAACTGCGGCAGCAGCGAGACGATCAATCCAGCATCGGGCGCGCCGAACTGGCAATAGCCAATTAAGGTTTCCACGTCGGCTGGCTGCTGTTGATCGCCAATCCAGAACTCGCCGGGTGCGAGCATCTGCGGCACGGTTTCTGGCGCATCGTCGGCAGGTGGTTCAGCGCTGGTCATGCAAAATTCCCATGCGGCCGGAATCAGTACAAAGTCGCCCTGCTCAAGGGTTATTGGCGCATGCCCTTTCATCTTCAGTTGACTGCGGCCTGCCAGCACCAGGCAATAGAACGGTTGGCCAGTTTCGCTACGATGTACGCGCCAGCGACCATTAGCTCGCGCACGCTTGGAGAAAGCTGCTTGCGGCTGTAGCAACGAAACCATCTCAGCTAAGGGATCGATCATTTGGACTCCTGCTAATGAAAGTAGGACTCTGCATTGTAGTGAGTCCAGCACATTGACTCTATAGTGATCACCTACCCTAAGGCAATGCAGGAGTGAGAGATGAAAACGATTCTAATCACCGGCTGTTCTTCCGGCTTTGGTCACGCCACCGCGCTCTATTTCCTCGAGCGCGGCTGGAACGTGATCGCCACCATGCGCAATCCGCGTGCCGACCTGTTTCCCGCTGCAGATAATCTGCGTTTGCTGCCGTTGGATGTCAGCGATGCGGCCAGTATCGAGCAGGCTATCGCCGCAGCGGGCGATATTGATGTGCTGGTGAATAATGCTGGAATTGGCGTGCTGACCTCGCTGGAAGGCACGCCAATGTCGACCGTGCGCGACATCTTTGAAACTAACACGCTCGGCACGATTGCACTGACGCAGGCTGTGCTGCCGCAGTTCCGTGCCAGGCAGAGCGGTACCATTATCAACGTGACATCGACGGTCACACTGAAATCCTTACCGCTGCTGGCGGTTTACACCGGTAGTAAAGCCGCGGTGAATGCCTTTACCGAATCGCTGGCGCTGGAGCTACAACCGTTCAACATCAACGTGCGTCTGGTGCTGCCGGGTCTGGCTCCCACCACCGATTTCGGCAAGAACGCGATGCCGCGTATGGAAAACACCCAGCTCGAGCCGTATCAGCCGCTGCTTGATGGCGTGTTTAACGCGATGCAACAGCCGCAGCCGACCACCAAAGCGAGCGATGTTGCTGAAGCGGTATGGCGCGCGGCAACCGATCCCGATGCGCCGATGCGCATTCCGGCCGGTGAAGATGCGGTGGCATTAGCCAACCAGCCAGGTTAACTGTGAATCCCGGCGACAACAAGGTATTCAACAGATGATGCCGGGCGCCAGCGTGGTGCGCAGTTTGTTTGGCAATATCAATAGCTAACCGCTATGTTGTCACTCTCGCCTGCTCACTTTTAGGACTCTGCATGCACATCAGCCCGTTGGCGCAGCAGCCACAGTTATTCGATGCGGTCACCCAGATGTTGCATCGTGAATGGTCAGATTTACCAAACTGGCGCGATGCATCTGTTATTCAGCAGCGCTTGCAGGCACGCAACGCGGATCGAGCTAAAACGGTCACGCTGGTAGCGACCACCACAGCTGGCGAGTTAATGGCGACCGCCAGCATCATCCACTACGAATTAAGCGATCTCAGCGAGCGCGAGTTTTGGCTCGGCGAGGTCATTACCGCGTCAGAACATCGTGGCAAAGGCCTGGCCAGTGCTTTGGTAACGCAATTAATTGCCGAAGCGCGTCTGCGTGGCATCGCGGCGCTGTGGCTGTATACACCCGACCAGCAAGCGCTCTATCGCCGCTTCGGCTGGCAGGATGTGGAACAGCGCGAGATTGCTAATGAAGATGTGACGGTGATGAAGTTGGTCATTTAAGATGATTTCGCCAGCGCCTGCAGTGCCGCCAGTCCATCACGCGTAATCCAGCTACGCAGCGGCGCAAATAACGGTTCAGGTAATTCCTCGGGCGCGAACCAGTGCCAGCCGCTGCACTTCTCCGGCTCCATCAGCTGCGGCTCGCCGCTAGCGTCCTGCGCCACCAGTAACAGCGTGATGTAATGCTTGTTGACCTCGGGAAACACATCGCTCACAAAGGCGCCGTTTTGCACCTCACCGAGTTGCAAGCCGGTCTCTTCCAGCACTTCGCGTCGCGCGCAGGCTTCCGGCGCCTCACCAAATTCCAGATGACCGCCCGGCGCCGACCAATCCCCTGCGCCATGGCTACCTTTACGCTGCCCTAACAACAGTTTCCCATCGCGAAAAATTAACACGCCGATGCCCACTTGTGGCGACATATGTGCTCCTTGTTTGCAGGTCGTCATAAATGACGACCTGAGGTTATCGAAAAACTGCCCCACGTTTTATCACACTCTTTATTGCTGCGGTTTGAAACGTAACGCCATCACCATCAGCAGCACAATGCCCACGCTCATTATTGCCCACGCGCTATCCAGCGATGCGGCGCGATCGCGCACCATGCCGGCAATCAGCGGCATTAGCGCTGCCAGCAAATAGCCACCGCCCTGCACGAAGGAGAGCAGCGCGCCCGCCTCTTCTGGCGTGTGCGCATGATCCAGCGTGACAATTAGCGAAAGCGGGAACAACGCGCCGATGCCCAATCCCAGCAGCAAGGTGGGCAGCCACACCTGCGCGCCGCCCAGTAATATCAGGCTGATCAAACCCAACAAAATCAGGGCCAAGACCACCAGCAGCGGACGGCGACGATCGCGGAAGCGGTGAATCAGCGCCGACAGCACAAACCCCGCCACCACCTCGGTTAGCGTTAAAGCCCCCAGCACGTAACCGCTCTGCTCCGGCAGCCAACCGTGCTGAATATAAAACGGCGGCAGCCACGCCAGCACTAAGGTATAAGCGCCGGTGCCGATACCAAAGAAGATCATCAGCAGCCAGGCACGGCGTGCGCGATCCGCGCGGGGAGCGGTGCGGTGTTGTGCTGGCGCGCTGCCGGGCGAACCTACCAGCCACAACAGCAGTGCAATCGCAGCAGGTAACAGCGGAATCGCGAGCGTTACCGCCAAGCCCCGGGAGTTCGCCAATGGCACGGCACTGGCTGCCGCAATCGCTGCGCCTGCCATGATGCCGGTGGTGAACAACGCCATCAGCGTGCCCGCTTTCGCGCCGAAGTGACGTTTAATCTGCGCTGGCATCAATGCCTGAATTAAGCCAATGCCACAACCCGCCACCAGCGCGCTAACAATCAATGCAGTGGCGGATTGATCGAATCCACGCGCCAGGCTGGCCAGCGCCAGTAACAGCAACCCCGCCGCTATGCCACGCACTTCGCCCAGCGTACGCAGCAGCAGCGGACCGGCCAGCGCCGCTAATCCCATCATGATCACCGGTAAGGTAGTAAGCAGACTTAGCTGCGTGGCGCTAAGCTGCGCGTCCTGTTGCAGCAGCGGAAATAGCGGCCCCATCGCCGCCATAATTGGTCGCAGATTCAGCGCGATAACAAAAACCAGTAAGGCAAACATCCCAACCGCAGGTAAAGTACGATTCACTTTGCAACTCCTTGCACATTAAAAGTATCTTAACGTTAAGATACTTTTCGCGACAGCAATAGCCCCTGCGCACAAAGCAACAAATTAAAAGTTAGGAGGGCAAGGCTGAATAACACATACCAATCGTAGCGGCGCAATTTATTGCGCAATGCCTGGATGGGCATTTAGCCGTCATTGAGATGCGCGATAAATCGCGCCGCTACGGATGGTGCAAAATGTATAAAAGTTAATGAATGGAGAATCAGATTGGCGGATCACGTTGATTTTGTAATGAAACAGTGGACCAGCGCTATGCCTGAGCTGGATGCATCATCAATGGCGGTGTTTGGTCGCATGCTGCGCATCATGCAGCATCTGGCGAAAACCCGCGCGGCGGCACTAGCACCTTTTGGTTTCCGTGATGGCGAATTTGATGTGCTGGCGACGCTGCGGCGCGCGGATGCGCCCTATCGCTTATCGCCGACGCAGCTGTATAAATCCTTACTGGTAACCTCGGGCGCCATGACCAATCGGCTCAATCGACTGGAAGACGTGGGTTTGATAATGCGTGTCGCCGATCCTGAGGATAAGCGCAGCACGCTGGTGGCGCTCACCGACGCTGGCCTCGCAAAGATTGAGCAGGCGCTGCAAGTGCATACGCAAACGCAAAACCACTTGCTGAGCACGCTGGATGATGAGCAGCAGCAGCAACTGCAATCTCTACTCAGTCAGCTGCTGGTGGCAAGCGAAACGGGAAGTTAATTCGCGGTTATCGATGTGTCAAAATATGAATTAATTCAGCACTTTTTCCGTTAAAATATGCCTCCCGCCCGGCATTGTTACGGATTAGAGATGAGCAACAAATACGCCCCGTCGCAAATATTTCTTCACTGGTTGACCTTTCTGTTGGTCGTCACTGCGTATTGCACTATGGAATTTCGTGGACTGGCGACGCGCGGTTCATGGCAAGGCTTCGCGATGATCATTGGTCACTTCAGCGCCGGCAGTTGTGTGCTGGTGCTGATGCTGTCACGCGTGATGCTGCGTTTTCGTCATCGCAGCCCGGCAATTATACCCAAGCCCCCGCACTGGCAAACCGGCCTGGCGCATCTGATGCATCTGGCGATCTACCTGTTTTTCATCGTATTGCCGACGCTAGGCATTTTGTCGCGCTTCTATATGGGCCGCACATGGTGGATTTTCGGCATTCCGATGCCGGTGAGTGGCGATCCCGATCCCGATTTTGCTGACATGATTGCAGACTGGCACGAAACCCTCGCGCCTTATGGCTATTGGCTGATTGGCATTCACGCGGTTGCCGCATTAGCGCACCATTATCTGTTCAAAGACAATACGTTATTGCGCATGATGCCATCGCGTCGCTCACGTTAACACGCGTAGTGACAACGTCACGTAGCATGGCTAAAACGTCAGACTAAAACTGTCGTCGAGCAAGGCTAACATCTCGCTATCCGGCAAGCCGTTTTCCAGTGTGATGCTGAGCCAGTGCTCTTTATTCATATGGTAAGCCGGATAGACGCCATGCTGTTGACGCAGCGAACCATTCAGTTCGGGCCGGGTTTTAATGTTCATCACGTCGATCACCGGGCCATCCGGCAAACCGAGTTTGTGGCTCTCCAGCGGGAACACCAGCGCAAACCATTTGCGATGTCGCGGATGACGCAGCACCGCGTATTCACTGTGTTTTTTCCATGGATAATCGGGTTCTACCTGATAGTGCTGATATATGTAGTCGAACAGCTGCTGGCGTGTCATGCATCCTCCGTGGTGAGCCACGCGCAAAAAAAGCACGTGCGAAGCCATCATACTAATCAGTAAAGACTACACTGCGTATTGATTTTTTTGCGCTGAAACGGCGCCCTTAAACCAGGGAAGTGAATGATGTTTCATCTGATTTTCAGCATACCGAGCTGGTATGTAATCGCGCGGTTTTTATTCCCGTTAGCGATGCCGCTGCTATTAAAAATTGTTCTCTCTCTGCTGGTGTTACTGGCTTCACAGTATCTGCTGGTCAGTCGCTTTACCTCCGGCAGCATGTTCTCGCCGGAAATGCCCCGCGCCATCGTCATTCTGTTCAACTGGGGTTTTAGCGCCGTTTTGTTTCTCGCGCTCACCCAGTTTGTGATTGATGTGGTGGCGCTGATCTCGCTGTTATTCCGTCATCCGTTTGAAATCGTGCCGGCGATTCGTTATGTGGCGGCGGCTTTTGCTTTCATCCTTGCCACCGTCGGTGTTTATCAGGCGATACGCGTTCCGCCGGTTAAAGATGTGACGATCGCCATTAAAGATCTTCCCCGTGAGTTCGAAGGCTATCAGTTGCTGCAGCTGACCGATATGCACATCACCAAACTCTTCAATGAGAAGTGGACGCGCGCGCTGGTGCAGAAAGCTATGACGCTGGATGTCGATCTGATTCTGGTGACCGGTGATGTGATTGATGGCACGTTGCACAATCGCCGCGCGGACGTGGAGCCATTGCGCGGTTTACATGCGCCTGATGGTGTTTTTGCCATCACCGGCAACCATGAATATTTCTTCGAGCAGGAGCGCTGGACCGCGCATCTGGCATCGCTGGGGCTGGAACCTTTGCTTAATCGCCATACCGTGATTAACCGCCATGGCGCAGAGCTGGTGATTGCCGGCATGCCGGATACCTCAGCTTCACGTCGTGGGGCCGTGGGGCCGGATTTAGATTTGGCGTTGGCAGGTGCACCGGAAAATGCGCCGGTAATTCTGCTCGATCACCAGCCGCGCAATGCACGGCAAAACGCCGTGAAGAACATCGATCTGCAGCTGTCCGGACATACGCACGGCGGCCTGATTGTGGGCTTTGACCGGCTGTTTGCCAAACCTAACGCGGGTTTTGTCTCGGGGTTGTATCAGGTGGATGGCATGCAACTCTATGTCAACAACGGAACCGCACTTTGGCCGGGCATGGCGGTTCGCTTAGGCCGACCATCGGAGTTAACTCGCATTACCCTGCAGCGTAAAGAGTAAAGCGCTCACTCAGGTCGCCAGCGCGCATTGAGACTTCAATGCGCGCTGGAATGTAAAGCACATCAGCGCCGCGACGCATCCCACAATCTCATCATTTGCGCGATGCCCCGTTCAACCTCCACGAGGGGAACGTTATCCCGCGCCAGCGTTGAGATGCCCAGCATAAAACTGTTGAAGCTGACCGCCAGTGCCAGCGTCTCCTCATCATTTTTCAACTCTCCACTGCTGATGCCTCTCTCAACGCAATGCTTAATGCCTGCACCGGTACGCATGCGCGACGCCTCAAACGGTTTCAGCACGTGACGATTCTCTTCAGCGCAGGATGACATCACGCTGAGCGCAACCATGCATCCGCGCGGATGCGAAGGATCGTACTGCATTCTGGCGGAGTTCAGCAGCGCCGTCTCCAGCGCCTGCCGGGCGGGTAAGCGGCTATCCCACAACGCTTCCGTTACCTGGGCATGCGTTTGCAGATAACAGTTCGCCGCTTCAGCAAACAGTGCTTCTTTCGATCCAAACGCGGCATAGAAGCTTGGCGCGGTTATCCCCTTGCCTATCGATGCTTTCAGCTGCGCGAGCGAGGTTGAATCGTAGCCATTTTGCCAAAAGAGGTGCATGGCTTTCACTACCGCTTCATCCCGGTCAAATTGTCTTGGTCTGCCTGTTCTCATCATCAACTCCTCCGCCATTTATACTAATCGATACAGAATTCATTGACAACGTACAGCAGCTCTACGCAATATAAATACCGATCGATACATATATTGATGTTGCGCGATGGCGTTGTTCTTACTCAACTAAAGGCTTAACGATGAAATTAGATAAACATGGAGAGGCGCAGCAATTGCCGATATTGGCGCTGCTGGCGCTGGCGATGGCGGGCTTTATTTGTATTCTGACGGAGACGATACCCGCTGGTTTGCTGCCGCAAATCAGTCAGGGACTGGCTATTTCGCCTGCGCTGGCGGGTCAGCTGGTTACCGCGTATGCCGCTGGTTCCCTGATCGCAGCGATTCCGCTGACGCTGCTGACACGAAGCTGGTCGCGCCGCGTGGTTCTGTTGAGCACCGTCGGTGGATTTCTGGTTTTTAACACGCTCACCGCCGTCTCTTCTAACATCACCCTCATTTTAATCGCGAGATTTTTAGCCGGGGCGTCGGCTGGCTTAGCGTGGAGTTTGATTGCGGGCTATGCACGCAGAATGGTGATTCCCTCGCTGCAGGGACGTGCATTGGCACTCGCCATGGTAGGCACGCCAATTGCGCTCTCATTGGGCGTTCCAGCGGGAACCTGGATGGGATCGTTACTTGGATGGCGTCTGACTTTTGCCGTGATGTCGGGGCTGTCGATCATCCTGATTGGCTGGATACTGCTGGCCGTGCCGAATTATCCCGGCCATTCCGCGAAGCAAAAAATGCCGCTCGCGGCGGTATTACGTCTGCCCGGCGTACGCTCCGTGCTTGGCGTGGTGCTGGCGTGGATGCTGGCGCATAACATTCTCTATACCTATATCGCACCCTTTATTGCCTCGGCGGGACTGGCGGCGCGAGTGGATCTGGTGCTGCTGATCTTTGGCATTGCCGCGCTGGGCGGGATTTTCATCACCGGCAAAATCATCGATACCCATCTGCGCAAAGCGGTGCTGTTATCCCTGTCGATGTTTGCGGTGGTAGCGCTGGTGTTTGGCTTGATCACGTTAACACCCGGCGTGATCTATCCAGGCGCCGCCGTCTGGGGGCTGACATTCGGCGGTGCCGCGACGCTGCTCCAGACGGCATTGGCCGATGCCGCCGGTGAATATGCCGACGTCGCGCTATCAATGAATGTCGTGACTTGGAACAGCGCCATCGCTCTCGGCGGTTTAACCGGCGGATTGCTGCTCAAGCATGCCGGTTCCCAATCGTTCCCGTGGGCGATCCTCATATTGCTGTTGGTCGCATTAGCGATTGCCCTGCGTGCCCATCAGGGTTTCCCGGCGACGAGCAGCAGAGCCAAAGTATCACTTAGCCCTGCCAGCGAGACAGAGTGATAACAGGCAGCATGCGTAGGGGATAACGGCAAAAAGCTAAAAGCCGGACGGATGTCCGGCTCATGAGAGGATAATTACGCTTTAGCAAACGCCAGCAGATCGGGGTTAATCTGCTCAGGATGGGTCGCGAACATACCGTGTGACAAACCCGGATAAGTTTTCAGCGTGCCATGCTTCAGCAATTTGATGGCTTTGTGTGCTGAGTCATCAATCGGCACCACCTGATCGTCTTCACCATGCAGCACCAATACCGGCACGCCAATCGCTTTCAAATCTTCAGTAAAATCGGTTTCAGAGAAGGCAGCGATACAGTCGTATTGCGCTTTGGCGCCGCCCGCCATGCCCTGACGCCACCAGTTATCAATCAATCCCTGGCTGACTTTCGCGCCTGGACGATTAAAACCGTAGAACGGTCCTGCCGGCACATCGATAAAGAATTG
Organism: Pantoea nemavictus; assembly: GCF_037479095.1. NCBI lineage: Bacteria > Pseudomonadati > Pseudomonadota > Gammaproteobacteria > Enterobacterales > Erwiniaceae > Pantoea > Pantoea nemavictus. Next base: position 257,982 of record NZ_JBBGZW010000002.1, read on the forward strand.
CGCGCGGTTGGCTGCCAGCGCCGAGCGGAAACCGTCAAACACCGACTTTGGTAAACCTTGCGGATTGGCTGCGGTTTTCAGCATGATTGGTGGCACCGCGCCCATCAATACCGCCTTCGCCACCCGACCTTTCTCAGCGTGCGCCACATAACGCGCCACTTCGCCGCCGCCGGTGGAGTGACCAATATGGATGGCGTTGCGCAGATCCAACGCCCTGGCCAGTTCCGCGACGTCGGCAGCGTAGGTGGTCATATCATTGCCGCTGTCGGTTTGATCGGAACGCCCATGTCCGCGACGGTCATGGGCGATAACGCGGTAACCTTCGGCTAAGAAGAACAACATTTGGTTGTCCCAGTCATCGGCGCTTAAAGGCCAGCCGTGGTGAAACACCACCGGTTGTGCGTTTTTTGGACCCCAGTCTTTGTAGAAGATGCGGGTACCGTCTTTAGTAGTGATGATGCCGTTGCTCATTTTAGAATCTCCAGACTGTGATGATAATGATGTTAAACCGGTGGCGAAGGCCGAGTGCGCCAGCCCGATGCTGGCTGACAGCGTACCGCCAAGAATCAATAAACTTCGTCGTGAAATCGCTAACTGTTCAATCACTGCACCTGACATATTCAATCCCTGTTAACGCTGATTGCTGTTCGATGGATGCATTGTCAGGGAAAACGGCAAGGTGTAATATTGTCATTAATGACACATTAAGGGCCGTAAGTGACAAATGATGAAATCAGCTGAAAACCACGTTGTTGCCGAGGTCGGCCTGGTGATGTATCCCGATTGCCAGCTCGCGGCGATATATGGGCTGACCGATATGTTCAGGATCGCCGCAGAGTGGGCGGAGAATATCTCCGGAGAGGAACGCAAACGAACCATCCGCGTATCGCATTGGCAGATAGACCCAAACAGCGACCACATGCAGTGCGTCTGGGATAGTCATCCTGATACGCCGCATCGTTTAAGCTACGTGATTGCGCCGCCAAGCCTGGTGGTGCCCGCCAGGATGGTGCCGATGAAGGTGCCTGCCGCCTGGATGAGCGAGCTGTATAACGCGGGTGTTACCCTGTGTTCGGTATGCGCCGGCGCATTTGTGCTGGCTGAAACCGGGCTAATCGATCATCGCCGCGCCACCACGCACTGGGCGTTTGCGCAGACGCTGGCAGAGCGTTTTCCGGCGGTTGAGGTGGCGGTAGAAAATATGGTTATTGACGATGGCGATATTATTACCGCTGGCGGGATACTGGCATGGACGGATTTAGGTTTGACGCTGATCGAAAAAGTGTTAGGCACCGGCACCATGTTAGCCACCTCGCGCTTTTTGCTTGTCGATCCGCCGCGACGTGAACAAAGTACCTATTCCGCTTTCATTCCCAATTTTGAGCACGGTGATAGTCAGATTCTGCGCGCGCAGCATCACCTGCATGCACGCTATGCGGAACAGCACAGCATTGAGACCATGTCCGAGCTGGCAAGCATGACGCCACGCACTTTCCTGCGTCATTTTCAGAAAGCGACCGGCATGCGCCCAACGGATTATTTGCAGCAGGTGCGTATTATGAAAGCGCGCGATGCGCTGGAGCTGAGCAATCGTGCTGTCGATCAGATCGCCTGGGAAATTGGCTATAGCGATCCTTCCGCCTTCCGTAAAATATTCCGTAAACTCACCGGCATCACGCCTGGCCAGTACCGACAGCGGTTTGGCACCCAGGAACGGGTGCCAAACGCTTAAGACATCAACTCAGCTGGAAACGCCCAACGGTGTTCGCCAGCTGCGATGCCTGATCTTCCAGCGAACTGGCGGCGGCGGACATCTCCTGCACCAGCGCGGCATTCTGCTGCGTGGTGCTGTCCATTTCATTGACTGCGATAGTAACCTGGCTGATACCGCGCGCTTGTTCATCGGAGGCAATAACAATTTCACCGATGATGGTGCGCACCGAATTTACCGCCTGCGTCATCTCCTGCATGGTTCTGCCGGCATCCTGCACCAGCTGCACCCCGCTACCAACGCGCTGCGTCGACTCCTCAATCAGCGCACCGATATCCTTCACCGCATTGGCGCTGCGCTGCGCCAGATTCCGCACTTCCGATGCCACCACGGCAAAACCGCGCCCCTGCTCACCGGCGCGTGCGGCTTCAACTGCGGCGTTAAGCGCCAGAATATTGGTCTGGAAGGCGATGCTATTAATAATCGCCGTGATATCGCCAATCTTCTTCGCGCTGTCGTCGATCTGCGCCATGGTTTGCACCACCTCACCCACCAGCGTTTCCCCACGGCTGGCGATGTGCGTGGCGTTATCGGTCAGCGTTGTCGCCTGATGCGCATTGGTGGCGTTGTGTTTCACCGTCGCGGTGATCTGCTCCATGCTGGCAGCAGTTTGCTCCAACGCGGCAGCCTGCTGTTCAGTGCGTGATGCCAGATTTAGGTTGCCGCTGGCGATCTCACCCGCGCCCTGACGTACCGATGAACTGGCGTCCTGAATCTGCCCAACGATCTCACGCAGCTGGTTTTGCATGGTATGCAGCGCATAGAACAAGCTGCTGTTATCGCGCCCTTTCAGGATGATGACGTTATCCAGTTTGCCATCGGCCACCGCCAGCGCGATGGTTGCCGCCTCCAGCGGTTCGCCACCAATGGGTTTCAGCACCTTACGGTTAAACAGCATGCCAAGCAGCGTACACACCACCAGAATACTGATGATCATCAGGATTACCGCGTGGATCAGCTGGCGATGCGCGGCGGCCATCACTTTGCTCACCGGCGCCACCACGCCGAGATACCATTGCTGATCGCTGTTACCGATTGTCACCGGCTGCCAGGTCACCAGCGCATCTTCACCGAGCAACGCATCGTGTTGTTCCGTTACGCTATGGCTGAAGTTGTGGGTATCGGCCTTCCACGCTTTGCTGGTCTGGCTTTTATCCGGGTACGAAACCACCTTGCCAGCACTGGAGAGCAGCATCGCATAGCCGCTGCCATCCCAGGGTTTGATTTTATTCACCCTCTCCTGCAGCGAAGCCAGCGAAATATCCGACGTCACTACGCCCCACAGCTTGCCCTGGCTGACAATCGGTGCCGCGACGGAGGTCAGCAGCGTTGGCACGCCGTTGTAGGCGTAGCTGTAAGGCTCAATCAGCGTGTCTTTCTGGCTTTTCTGCGGCAGCAAATAGTAATCGCCCTGACCTGGCGTGAAGATTGAGGTCAGCGGATGCAGGTTGAAATTGCCAGTTTGGTCGCGATCGACAAAAAACGCGTAGCGACCTTTTGGCGCGGCATTCGGCTGGGCGGCAAACTCCGCGTCGCGGCCGTCAAAGGCGTTTTCTTCGAAGATCACTGAGATCGAGAGATAGTCTGGATTGTCGCGCAGTGCCGATTCCATCAGTTTGTCGGCGACCTTACGATCCTGAATGCCCGCTGCGGGCAGCGCGATCAGGCTATGGCCGAGGTTGTGGGCAACATCGCGCGCGTAGCTGAGTTGATGCTGAATTTGCAGCGCCTGGCTCTGCGCGATCTGTTGCAGATAGTTTTCGGCCAGCGACTTTTGTTCATTACTGGATTGCCAGCTCAGCACGCCGATGGTTACGGCAAACCCGAGCGTGATGGTCAAGGCGCCCGTCAGCAGCATCTGCGTGCGGGTGCTCATGGTTTTCTTAGGTGATGCGTGTTTGGCCATTATGGCGCTCCTGGAGTTGACACTTTTCGGTAATCAGAACCACTCCCTGTGCGCGTACATCCCTTTGAAGAGACTATCGGCGCGCGGCGGGGGAACTTGATGGCGAAGGAGGTCGGATCAGAGCGCGGAATCAAAGCATCGCACATTCCGTAGCGGCGCGATTTATCGCGCAATAAATTGCGCCGCTTGTATCTTGAATGTGTTGCTGGTTAGCTACCAGCAACATGAAACGGAGGCAGCTTTTTGCGCCGCTTAAGACCCGATCTTGCTTCGTAGCTTTAAGCCCTCCGTTTCTCCTTTCACGCCAGCAACTACTCTGAACGGTAACCAGAAGCTCTGACTTCGTATGTACAAGGCTAGATGGCGTGATGGTTTAAGTGAAAGGGAGATATCCGATGTTCTGTCTTGGTATTGATGTCAGCAAAAACAAACTCGACCTCTGCCTGTTCCCCGGCAACGGCAAAAAGAAAACGAAATCCATCAAAAATCAGGTCGGCGTAGAACGTGACATCTGCGACTGGCTCCAGAAGCAGAAGTGCCCGCCAGAGCAGGTGATGGTGGTGATGGAAGCGACCAGCGTCTATCACGAAAACGTCGCTTACGGGCTGCACGGGAACACGCCCGTGACGGTCTGTATCGGCAATCCGCAACGGGTCAGGGAGTTTGCCCGCGGAATGGGTATCCTGACCAAAAATGACGCGGTCGACGCCTGGGTGCTGGCCCGTTACGGCGAGCTGAAACAGCCCGATGCCTGGGTTCCGCCGCCACCGGAAGTCCGCAAGCTGAAAGACCTGCTGCGTCTGCGTGACGCCATCGTTGCAGATGTGCAGCGCGCGATGAACATGCTCGCGAAGGCGAAATCAACCCTGACGGCGGGCGAGGTGACCGAATCGCCTGAGTGCACAAAAAAATCGCGGGAAAAGGATCTGAAGCGAATAAACGCGCTGATTGACGACCACATGGATAAGAATGATGGTCTGAAAGATGATCTTAAGCTGCTGGAGTCGATAAAAGGTATCGGCGGCGTAGTGGGAACGACCATGCTGTCGGTGCTGCGTACGTGCCAGTTCCGCAATGCGGGTCAGGTAGCGGCGTGGCTGGGCGTGGTGCCGGTCGAGAAGACGTCAGGCAGTTCGGTGAGAGGGCTGGCCCGGATGTCGAAAACCGGTCCCGCCGACGTGAGAGCGAAGCTGTATATGGCCGCGATAGTAGCGGCAAGGTGGAATCGCCCCGTAAGAGCGCTGTATGAAAGGCTGATGGCGAAGGGCAAGCCAGCCAAAGTGGCGCTGGGAGCGGTGATGCGCAAACTGGTCCATCTCTGCTTCGGTGTGCTTAAAACACGAGAGCCGTGGAACGAAAACTACGTAGCTACCGCTTGACGTTCAAGACGGTAGCTACGGAATGTGCGCTTTTGAGAGGGCGACCGGCATCAGGCCAGCGCCCAATGCCGGTCTTTTCCTTAAGCGTTACTTTTTCTCCGGCAACGCATAGGCCAGCACGTAATCCCCAACCGGCGTCTCCATAAAGTGGTGACCGGCAGCGACAATCACCAGATATTCACGCCCATTCTGCGTGTAGATCATCGGATTGGCCTGGCCACCCGCGGGCAATTCAGTGCTCCACACCTGCTTGCCGGTATGCATATCGATAGCGCGAATCAAATCGTCGGTTGCTGCGGCAACAAAGATTAATCCGCTCGACGTCACCACCGAACCGCCGTTATTCGGCGTACCGATATTAATCGGCAAACCGGTCGGCAGACCGAACGGACCATTACGACGCGCCGTGCCGAGCGGACGATCCCAAATGGTGCGACCATCACGCATATCAATAGCGCGAATGCCGCCGTACGGGGGCTCTTTGCACAGCATGCCGGTGAACGGCAAGCGCCAGCCCGCATTGACGTTGACCGCATAAGGCACGCCAATCTGTGGATCGCCGGCGCCTTCCGCATGCCCTTCATCGTGTGGGTTGTAAGGAACCTCATCGCGCGGTTTCCAGCCCAACGCATCCGCTTTGGCGCGTGGCACCAGAATGTTGTAGTTCGGCATATCGTTGTAGTTCGCAATGATGATGCCGCGAGTAGGATCCACGGCAACGCTGCCCCAGTCAGAACCGCCGTTATAGCCCGGATACTCAATCGAATGACGATCGGCTTCCGGCGGCGTGTACTGGCCCCGGTAGCTGGCCTTCTGGAACTGAATGCGGCATACCAGCTGATCAACCGGGGTTAAGCCCCACATATCCTGCGGCGTTAGATCCGGCTTACTCAGATGATGGAACAGCGAATAGGGCTGCGTGGGCGAGCGCTGATCCGGCTCAATCCCGCCGCCGGTGACTTTACGCTCCTCGACGCCAAATAGTGATTTACCGGTGCGGCGATCCAACACGTAAATCTCACCTTGCTTGGTCGGCATGATGATAGCCGGGATTTTGCCACCGTTTTTATCCGGATAATCCACCAGCGTAGGCTGCGAGCCAGGATCGTAATCCCACACGTCTTTATGTGCGGTCTGGAATGACCAGGCAGGTAAACCGGTGTCGATATTCAGTGCCGTCAGCGATACCGAATACGTGTTCTCCGCCGCTGTCCGCGTGCCGCTCCAGTAATCCCCCGAAGCGTTGCCCACCGGCAAATAGACCAGTCCGAGCTTGTCGTCACCGGTGAACGAGGTCCAGACATCTGGCGAACCGCGTTTATAGGCATTCGGCCCGGTTTTCGGCGTCGCGGTATCCGGTGCTGCCGCATCCCACGCCCACTTCAACTGACCGGTGCGCACGTCGTACGCTTTGATCACGCCCGGTGGGCCAAATGCGCGTTGACCATCAATGGTTTGGTGCGCCACTACTAAGGTATCGCGGATCACCACCGGCGCGGAGTTAATCGCCACATAGCCGTCATAGGTTTCGCCCATATCCTCAGCCAGATTAACCGTGCCTTGATTGCCAAAGCTGCGGCAGACTTCACCGGTTTGCGCATTCAGTTCGATAATGCGTGCGTCCAGCGTGCCGAGAATGATGCGCTGCTGGCAATCGCTGTTATCGCCGGCTGGCGCACTCGTCACTGCGCTGTTTTGTCCGGCGGTGACGTGGCTGTTGGTTTGGCTGTCATACCATGTCAGCCCGCGACAGGCCGCGGTATAAGGAATGGATTTATCGCTAACTTTAGGATCAAAGTGCCATTTCTCCTTGCCGGTGCTGGCATCCAGGGCAAACACACTATTGCGCGCGCTACAGGTGTAGAGCGTATCGCCCACTTTAATTGGCGTGTTCTCCCCGCCCCAGCGCGCCTTAGGCAAATCGCCAGTACGGAACTGCCACGCCAGCTTGAGATCTTTGACGTTGTCCGGCGTGATTTGACTGGCATTGACGAAGCGCTGAGACGCCAGCGATCCGCCATAGGTATACCAGTCGCCGCTGTCCGGCGTGGAGGCTTTGCCGCTACCGGTATCCGCCATAAAGTTGGCCGAGCCGGCCGCTGGAACGTTGCTGGCCGGCGTTTCATTCAGCGGGGCAAACGGCAGCGCAGCGGCGACGATGAAAGCGACAATTAACACGCTCGCCAGCACGCGTGAGGTGCCACGACTGACGCGTGGCGCCAGATTAGGCAACTGGAAAGCGAACCAGATGCCCAATATCAGCATCAGTGCGAAGCGCGGCACCCAACGCCAATAGTCGAGACCCGATTCATAAATGGTCCAGATTAACGTGCCGATAAACACCAGCGTAAACCAGGCTGCACCGCTGGTGCGTTTCATGAAGATCAGCACGGCAGAGATAACTAAACCTATCCCCGCCAGCACGTAATACCAATTACCTCCTAGCGCGACCAGCCAGCCGCCGCCTGCCGCTAATGCAATGCCGAGCAGCAGCAAAACCGTAGCGAACAAGATATTCCAGAGCGAAAGTCTGGTTATTCGATTTGCGATATCCAAAATATGTTTCCCTTTGCCATTAATAATCACAGGTACAAATATTTTTTAACTTCGCTGTAAATTTTAGAATTCATTAACCACTTCGCCGTATTAATTGGTAAATATGCGCAATATTCGGCACTTTTTATCCGCTTATTTTCCCTATAGTTTCTGGGATAAATTTGAATAGCGCGTCACCGATATTACTTTTGCCGAAATTTTGTAATCACTGATTCTCTCTCATCACCAACCCGCTCCTTTCCTTCTGGTTAATGAGCCGATTACAGGCTATTATTCAGCTCACTAACTGAGCCGAATAGCATCGCTATTCGACTCATGCGACTCCGGAGCAACTTCATGATGTGGATTTGGCAGCAGCCTGACTGGCCGCAGTTCCGCTGGCAGGATGAAAAATTATTGCCACGCTTGCGCCAGCTGCAGCAGCAACGTGGCGTATTGCTGGGGCGCGCCAGCGTGCAAGATAATAGCGATCAACAGACGCTGGATACGCTGCTGAGTAACATCCTGTCATCCTCAGCGATTGAGGATGAACGCGTTAATGCGCAGTCGGTAAGATCGTCTCTTGCGCGCCGTTTAGGCGTTTCGCTCAACCAACCTTATCCGGTTTCCGAACGTTCAGAAGGTTTGGCAACCATGATGATGGACGCCATCACTCAGCGCGATGAAGCGCTCACGCTGCCACGTTTGTGCCAGTGGCATCGCTGGTTGTTCCCCGCAAGTGAATGGACGTTCAAGCGATTGAATGTCGGAACGCTGCGCGGTGAAGAGCCGATGCAGGTGGTTTCGGGCCGTATCGATCGACCAACAGTGCATTTCGAAGCGCCACCGCGCGCCGGGCTGGAAGCGCAGCTCAACGAATTTGTCCGCTGGTTTAATCATAGCCGCGAAGATCCCCTACTTGATCCGCTGCTACGCGCCGCGCTTTGCCACCTGTGGTTTGTCACGCTGCACCCGTTTGATGATGGCAACGGACGTATCACCCGCGCTTTGACCGACCTGGCACTGGCACAGGCTGATAGCCAAAGCATCCGTTTGTATGCCATGTCGGCGTCGATTCTGACGCGACGTGCAGATTATTACTGCATTCTGCAGGAGACGCAGCGTGGTGAACTGGACGTCACGACCTGGCTGCTGTGGTTTTTCGATGTGCTGAATGAAAGCCTGGAGCACGCGCTGGAGGCCGTTACGCGCACGCAAAATAAAGCACGCTTCTGGTTGATGCACAATGCGGCCGAGCTAAGTGCGGAACAAACCCGCGTGTTGAATCGTTTGCTGGATGGCGGTGAACAGGGCTTTAGCGATGGCATCAGCGCCGGCCAATATCAGAAGGTGGCGAAAGTGAGTAAAGCCACGGCGACGCGCCATTTAGCGGAATTAGTGATGAAAGGCTGTCTGGAGAAATTACCCGGCGGCGGGCGCAGCACCCGCTACCAGATCAAACGTTAAAACGCGCCGGTGCGCATGAATCTGTTAATAAGCACTTAGCTAAATCACCGCACGTTTCGTAGCGGCGCGATTTATCGCGCGTATCAATGGCGACGCCGTGCCCATTGAAAGATAGCGCAATAAATTGCGCCGCTACAGTGTGTGCGTGGAGTGATATCAGGCTGCTTTAACCGCGCGGACTTTCTTTTCCGGCGCTGCCGCTTCAGCATCCGGTTCCGCAGATGCCTCAGTCAGCTCAGCAGGTTCGGCAACTTCCGCCGCGTCACTCTTCACCACGTCCGGGAGTTTGCTGGTACGCAGGATATGCTGCACCGCGTCTTTCTGTTCAGCCAACAGCAGACCCAATGCTTCGGCCTGCGCTTCATCCAGAGCTGGCTGATGCTGTTGCAGCCAATCGGTAAAGGCGTCTGCCATATCGAGCATTTTGTCCCAGGCATCCGCGTCTTTTTTGTTGGCAAACGTCATCTTCTCTTCACCCTTTCTGACTACAACATATTTGGTTTCGACTGCCATGATGCACCTCGATTGACTGTATTTATATACAGTATATTCTGATCAAACTTTTTCAGGCAATCACTTTCTGCCCTTAAGCCAGTAATTCTTCCAGGAAGAGCGCCAGCGCTTTGCGCGGATCGTCCTCTTCAGAAACGATCATCTCAATGCCCCACTGTCCCAGCACCTCTTTCGCCACCGGATTGTTACGGTTGGTGAACAGATAGGATTTGGGGCGCGCGGTGGCCAGTCCGGTTCGACCCCACATTTTTGTCAGGCGGTAGAATAGCAGACGAATATTGAAATCACTGATGCTGTAGCCGACAAACAATACCGAGTTACCCATCACGTCATGCGTCAATTTAATGTCGAGCGGCGAATCAAAATAGAGGCGCTCAAAGTAGCTGCTCTCATCCAATACAATCGAGGTATCGTCGTCGAAATCGCCGTGCAGCTTAATGATGTGGCGTTTGTCCTCGGTCAATGACACCAGGTCTGCGGCATTGGCTACCTTGCTGTAAGGCACGTTATGCGCTTCATGCGCCATCTCCAGCCAGCGGTCATAATTGGTGGTATAGATGCGTGAGAAATTGCCCTGGGTGATCATGGTGTGAATTTCAGAACTGCGTACGTCGATATCCGGACGATGCCATTCGCGATCCATCCAGCTGCGCAGCGGTCCAAGTGAACCTTTCCGCTGCTTATAATATTCCGCTAGCGACAGATGCGTGCCGTAAGTATTGAAAATCTTCGGGTCGTAACCCAACTCTTTAGCCAAATGGGCAATCAACTCATGCCACTCAGGCAGGCCAAGATTGCGCGAGATACCTGCACCCGCAAACAGGATCAGTTTACCGGCGTCGTAGGCGCGTTTGAGCTCCGGTTTCATGCCAGTCCCCGCGATGTTTTCAAGAAGGTAGCGAAGCGATCCAGCGCCAGGCGGCGCATGGAGATCTCATTTTTCAATTCACCCATTTCGGCAAAGGTTTGCGTGTGGCCTTCCGGGATAAACACACAGTCCCACTGAAACTCTTGCGGACCGGCAGGCTTAGTGGCAATAGTGCCGCGCAGCTCACCTTCAAACTGATACATTTTTTGTCCGTCGCAGTAGCCCAGCACGGTTTTCGCCGTGACGCAGGGACTGTCCAAACCATTCACCAGTTTGGTAAAACGTTCGGCATTGAGACGGCTCCAGAAGATGCGCGTCAGCCCGGCCGGTAAGCCATTTAAGCCGTCCAGATACAATCCGGTATGCTCAACGAACAGTGGGCGACCAATAATCGAGAACGCCTTAGTGAGCTTATCGCGCACCAGTTCAACTTCATTTTCCGTCTGGATCTCTTCGATACGGCGTGCGATAGGAAGAACCTCGACGCCCACCGGCTCAAGGATGGTACGCACCTCGGCCAGCTTTAGTTCATTTGCGGACAGGAATCGTATTTTCATTGCAATCAGTAAGTTAAGAGTGAATTTACGTTCTGAAACAGCCTGTTGATTATGCTTTCATTCTAACGCGTGAAGGGTTAACTGGGTAGGAACAATCTCTTTCATCAGCCAAAGCACAGTTGATCGGGATGTGTTTAGCTCATCGCGCACTGCGCAAAATTGCAGAACGCTTGAACCACCTGAGTAGAAAAAATTAGACAATTGTCATTGCCTGGGCCAAATTTTAAATCAGCTCAGCCAAATGTAAAATTTAAGCAAAAAGTTATGGCACTCGCCTCGCTTAACCCTAGAATAGTTATAGCAAAATATTAAATTAATATGACAGTAAAGAAATGAGAACTGCAGATGATCTCTTATTTTAATTCCAGATATTCTATGGTAAAGAACCTGCCCTTTATTTTACAAGGTGACAGTCCTGAGAAAAAATTACGCTTAACCTTATTAATTGCAGGGTTTTCAAGCATTTTAGCCGGCACCTATATGGTGGTAAGCAATTTCTACAGCGGGCACAATGAGATTGCAGGTCTATATTGCTTGAGCACGGCCTTTGGATTTTATATTTCAGCCGCCGCTTTTCGTGACCAGCTGAATAAACATCTGTATGTCATCGTCCATGCTTTGTTACTGATCATAATGCTACTGTTCCTGCTGGATAATGGTCATGCGATTGAAAAACACTCCGAATACAACTATCTGATTGCGTTAACCGTGGGATCGGCGTTGGTGTTACGTCAGCAATCACCCTATTTAAGCAAGATATTTCCGCTAATCTGTCTGGCGGTTTATCTGTTTTTCATTTCGACCGGATTGACCTGGCAGTTCAAACAGTTCCATTTTAATTTCCCGCAAGAATCGGGATTCTATATCGTAAACTGCGCGGTACCGATGATTTCACTGTTATTAACCGCCTTTACCCTGCGCGGTAACTACTCTGAAACTGACCTAATCAAACGTGAGCTTGCGCTGGCGATGGGTAAAAACCAATTGGAGCTCTATTACCAGCCTCAGGTCGACAGTGATAAGAAGCTGATTGGTTTCGAAGCGCTATTGCGCTGGAAGCACCCTGCCAAAGGATTTATCTCCCCTGAAGTGTTTATTCCCGTCGCGGAGAAAAGCGGCTTAATTATCGAAATCGGTAAATGGGTCATGGAGCGCACTCTGCAGCAAATCGCCGAATGGGATCGTGCGCAATATCTGGGCGATTTAGTCTTCTCTATTAACATCAGTCCACTGCAGTTAATGCACAGAGATTTTACTCAGGACACGTTACTGGCACTGTCACATTACAAAATTCGACCTGAACGCTTGAAGTTCGAAATCACTGAGACGACGTTTATTTACGATCAAAAGCGCATTGGCGATGTTATCAGCCACTTTAGCCAGCTAGGTATCAAGTGGGCGATTGATGACTTTGGCGTAGGCTATTCGTCGCTGAAATCAATTAGCGACTTCGCCATTGATGATATAAAGATTGATAAATCGCTGATTATGCAAATATTCAAGAATGAATCATCGGCAATTGTAGTGCAGAAAACCATTGAGCTATCACGTGAAATGGGGATGAAGGTCCTCGCCGAAGGCATCGAAAGCGAGGAATATTTCACTTACCTGCGCGATAAAGGTTGTCACTTGTTCCAGGGCTATCATTTTGCCCGACCGCTTCCCGTGGCCGATGCAGCGCTATGGATTAAAAAAGCCAAAATATAAATCACTATTTAACCGGTGCGCATCATTGCGCACCTTACGATCTCATGGGGTCGCCATTAATGGCGACCGGTACAAGGCATACTCATTAAAACAGCAATTTCGCAAGTGAAAGACCCGCTCCTAAGGTTACAAATTGGGTAGTCACCATCCATTTAGTTTGCGTCATCATCGCTTTATACAAATCTACCTTTATCGCCGCAACATCCTCTTTAGTGGCGTAATTGGACTTGATCACCGCCACATCCGCTTTCACCGCAGCCACATCCTCCTTAGTCGCATAATTTGACTTGATTACCGCCACATCCGCCTTAACTGATTCCACATCCTGTTTCGTGGCATAGTTCGACTTAATAACTGCCACATCCGCGACCAATACGGTCACGTTATCTTCCAGCCTTTTAACCCGTTCTTGCATTCCTTTTCCTCCGCCCGGTGGTTGTCCGCCTTGATCGCATTTAGGTCGACGGCACGAATAATTGATAACGCTTTTACTTAACGGTTCAGCTAACATTACTTCACCCCAATCTTGTTTGCTATTGATTGGGTGATGCAGGTCGACGGTAAGCCATATCATCAAACTCCCTTTTAATATGGTGAACGTTAAACACCGCACTCGCCCAAAACCATCAGTATCGTGGCACAGCAATTCTTAAAAAACATTAGCGTTTGCCATAAGTAGTGGAAATTAAAAAATACCACTAAGCGCAATCATTTATTAAATGGCGCAATAAAATGCGCAGCCACCTAAATAAAACAAAAAAGCCCACGACTTTTACATCGTGAGCTTTCTCGCAAAATCAGGCCAATTAAAAACAATTACTGATAAACAATGCCCGGTGGATTAACCTGAGATGTTTCAACCGCCTCCTCCTGTTCACCCCAGCGCGCCAGCACCTGTTTGTACTCGCCGCTGGCGATAGCGCCGTTAATCGCCTGCTGCAGCGCCACGTCCAGGCCATTCCCTTTCTTCGTCGTTACCGCCACCCATGCGCGGAACGGGCCGTGGCCGACGATTTTGGTTTGTCCGCGTGAGGCAACCTTCCATGCCGCCAGCGCCTGCGGGCCAAACGACGCATCCGCGCGTCCGGAAAGCAGCGCCAGCGTTGCCGCCGCATCATCATTGAGATAAATCGGTTGCACCGGCGCTAAGCCCTGCGCACGGTTCTTCTCATCCCAGCCGAGCAGAATACGCTCCTGATTGGTACCGGAACCGACGATGATGCGTTTACCCGCCACATCCTCGCGCCCTTTGATTGCGGTAATCGCGCTGTTGGTTTTCACCGCAAACGCGTGGTTATCCGCGCGATAGGTGGCGAAATCGAACTTCTTCTTGCGCTCCTCGGTCACCGCAATATTGAACATGGCCACGTCATAGCGTCCGGCGGTTATGCCCAGCGGCCAATCTTCCCACGCCGCCGGCACCAGTTTCAATTTAAGGCCCAGACTATCCGCCAGCAGGCGCGCCATATCCGGATCGCTGCCAATTAGCGTCTTATTATCCGACGCCCACAACCCAATCGGCGGTGAATTCATCGCGGTAGTCGCTACCGTTAAATAGCCTGGATTGACGAAATGAAAACCGGCCGGAATTTTGGCAATCGCCTGCGGATTGGCGGCAATATTGATTGGCGTTTCGTTATTTTTGGCATCCAGCGTTTCTGCCGCGATAGCCGGAGAGGCCAACATCGCGCTCAGTAGCGCTGTAATAATTACACGTTGCATTAAAGTACCCGCGCCAGAAAACGTTTAGTGCGCTCATGGCGCGGCTGATTCAGCACCTGATGGCTGCTGCCCTGCTCAACAATGCGGCCGTCGACCATAAACACCACGTTATCGGCCACTTCACGTGCAAAGCCAACTTCATGCGTCACAATCACCAGCGTGGTACCGGAACGCGCCAGCTTTTTAATCACGTCCAGTACTTCGCCCACCAGCTCGGGATCGAGTGCCGATGTCGGTTCGTCAAACAGCATCACGCGTGGATTGAGCATCAGCGCCCGCGCAATGGCGATACGCTGCTGCTGACCGCCGGAGAGATGACGCGGCCAGGCATCGGCTTTGTGGCGCAACCCCACCACATCCAGCAGATCGCCCGCGCGATCGATAGCTTCACGCCGCGACAGCTGACGATGCGCAATCGGCGCTTCAATCAGGTTCTCCAGCACCGTCAGATGCGGGAACAAGTTGAAGTTCTGGAACACGTAGCCGACGTTGATGCGCTGACGCAGAATCGCCTTTTCCTTCAGCTCATAAAGCTTGTCGCCGCGCCGCTGATAGCCAATATAGTCGCCATCAATCTGGATATACCCTTCATCGACGCGCTCCAAATGGTTAATGGTGCGCAGCAGCGTCGATTTACCCGAACCGGATGGACCGAGGATTACTGTGACCGATCCCGGTTCCAGTTCCAGGGACACGTCATCCAGCGCTTTTAGCTTGCCGAACGATTTGCTCACGCCGGTAATGCTAATTGCGCCAGCGGTATGCAGATTCTTGCGGTAATCAATGGCTTCGGACATGGGAGAGCTCCTCGGTTGCAGGTTTGGCGCTGCGGTTACGCCATTGACGCCAGCGCGACGGCTGTGGTTCACGCGTGACGCTGCGTGCCAGCCAGCGCTCAACGCTGTGCTGCAGCAGTGACAACACGGTGGTGATAATCAGATACCAGGCGGCACCGACCATCAGCAGCGGAATCACCTGCTGGGTACGGTTGTAGATCATCTGGATGGTGTAAAACAGCTCCGGCATCGCCAGCACGTACACCATTGAGGTGCCTTTGGCGAGGCTGATAATTTCGTTAAACGTAGTAGGAATGATCGCGCGTAGCGCCTGCGGCAGAATGATGCGGAAAGTACGCCGCGTTGAGGACAAACCGAGCGCCGATGCCGCTTCAAACTGACCGTGGTCGACACCCAAAAAGCCGCCGCGAATGATCTCGGCGCTGTAGGCGCTCTGCACCAACGTCAACCCAATCACCGCTGCCGGGAACTGACCGAGCACGTTTATGGTCTGGAAATGGCCCCACGACAGCGCGGTAAACGGAATACCGAGCGACAGCGTGTCGTATAGATAGGAGAAATTGTACAGGATGATCAGCACCACAATCAGCGGCAGCGAGCGGAACAGCCAGATATAGCCGAACGCCAGCGTGCTCAGCAGCCACGATGACGAAAGCCGCGCCAGCGCCAGCAGGCCGCCGAAGATCAGGCTGAGAAGAGTGCCAAACAGCGTTAGCAGCAGCGTTTGCCCTAAACCGCTGAGGATCACCGGATCAAAAAACCATTTGGCGAACACGCCCCATTCCCAGCGCGGGTTAAAGGCAACGGAATCGATCACGCTGGCCAGAATAAACAGCGCGACTATCGCGCCGACGGTACGTGCCGGATATCGCGCCGGCACCACGGTTAATCGTTGTTGATCGTTCATTGTTACTCCTTAGCTGGCCTGCGCCACGCTATGCACATCAATCACTTTCAGGAAGCGCAAGCGTCCATCGTGTGGCGGGCGGCTGTAGATCTCCATATCCTCCAGCAGCTCAAACTGTGGCTGATAACCGTGGCCGATATACAGCTTCACCGCTTCCGGCTGGCGGAAACCGGTGGTGAGAAACACGCGCTGGTAACCCGCGCGCAGCGCGCGCCGCTCCAGTTCCTGCAGGATCAGCAGCGCCAAACCCTGACGACGCAGATCGCTGCGCGTCCAGATGCGCTTGAACTCGGCGGTCACCGCGTCATACGGTTTGTAAGCCCCCATGGCGATAATCTCGCCGTCGCGCTCCAGCACAATAAATAGCCCGCGCGGCGGCAAATACCATTCGGTCAGCTCAACCTCTTTTTGGCTGGTAAAGAATTCGCCGTAGCGCGCCGTATACTCGCCAAACAGTCCAGTCAAAATCGGCTGCAGCTCCGGCGCTTCCGGTGACACTTCGCGGAAAAATTGCTCGCTCATGCGGCCTCCTTAGTCGCCCAAGCCGGCTGGATTGATTTCGGAACTGTCGATGCGCTCGACGCCTTCCCCCCAGCGCTTCAGCACCTTGTCGTAATCACCGTTCTTGATCACGCCATTCAGCGCGGTGTTGATCGGCTGCACCAGGCCGCCATCTTTCTTCACCGTCACCGCGATGTGTGCCGCTTTCGGCCAGCCACCATCGACGCTGCCCACCAAACGCGTCTGTTTAGTCAACGCCGCTTTCCACGCGCCAATCACGTTGGGGCCAAAAAAGGCATCCGCGCGACCCGACTGCAGCGCCAGGGTTTGTGCCGCATCGTCTTTGGTATACACCGGCGTAAACGGCTTCAACCCTTTGGCCTGATTCTCTTTATCCCAGGCCAACAGGATCGACTCCTGATTGGTGCCGGAGCCGACGATAATGCGCAGTCCGGCGATATCTTCTGCTTTGGTGATCGCCTTAATCGGGCTGGTGGATTTAACGTAAAAACCGAGTGAATCTTTGCGGTAGGTGGCGAAATCGAAGCGCTCTTTACGCTCTTTGGTGACGGTCACGTTACTGATCGCCGCATCGTATTTACCCGATGCCACGCCAAGCGGCCAGTCTTCCCACGAGGTTGGCACCACGTTAAGTTTCAAACCCAGGCTATCGGCGACTAAGCGGGCGATATCCACTTCGCTGCCGAGCAGGGTTTTGTTGTCATCACTGAACACCGTCAGCGGCGGTGAGTTGAGCGCGGCGACGGCCACAGTGAATGAACCTGGCACCGCGAAGCGATGTCCGGCCGGAATCTGCGCCACAGCGGCGTCATTCTTTGCGGTATTGATCGGCGTTTTGTTGGCTTCCACACTGACATTCTGACCGTTAACCGCCACATCCTCGGCAAATACGGCGCTGCTCATGCCCAGCAACAGCAGCGCGATAAGGGATTTTTTCTGCATAGCGTTTTCTCGACTCTTATTGTTGTGTGAATTGGTTAAGCGGATCTTTTAGGCCAAAGCTGGCACGCAGCGTGGTGCCGGGATATTCGGTACGGGTTAAGCCGCGCGCTTGCAGAATCGGTACCACGCGATCGACAAAGCGTTCGAAGGTATCGGGCGTGCCGCCCTGAATGATGAAGCCATCGGTCGCTTCGCTCTCAAACCACAGCTGCAAACCGTCAGCCACCTGCTCTGGCGTGCCGTGGAACAATGGACGCGGCGTCGCAGCCTCCAATGCCGCCTGACGTAGCGTATGACCGTGCTCGCGCGCCTTGCGTTTGATTTCGTCGGTGGTGCTGCGGAAGCTGTTCTGACCGATAGCGCCGAGTTCCGGGAACGGTTCATCCAGCGGATATTGCGAGAAGTCATGATGATCGAAGAAGCGACCGAGATAGTTGAGCGCATCCTTGATGGAAACCAGCGCCGCGGTGGTTTGATACTGCTGCTCCACATCTTCCGCGCTATCGCCCACAATCACGCCGACGCCCTGGAAAATGTGCAAATCGCCTGGCTCACGGCCGTTCGCCACCAGCTGCTTTTTCACATCGCGGTAGAACTCCTGCGCTTCTTCACGCGTCGGCTGATGGGTAAAAATGGCATCGGCATGGCGCGCCGCCAGCTTTCTGCCATCTTCAGACGCGCCCGCCTGAAACACCACTGGACGGCCTTGCGGCGTGCGTTCGATGTTCAGCGGCCCCTGCACCTGGAAGAAATCGCCGTGGTGATTCAAGGTGTGCAGTTTGCTGGCATCAAAGAACTGACCGCTCTCTTTATTGCGCACGAAAGCATCGTGTTCCCACGAATCCCACAGCCCTTTCACCACTTGCAGATACTCATCGGCAATGCGATAGCGCAGCGCGTGTTCCGGATGCTGCTGACGCGAGAAGTTCTTCGCCGATCCCTCCAGCGGCGAGGTCACTACGTTCCAGCCGGCGCGACCGCCGCTCAGATGATCGAGGCTGGCAAACTGACGCGCCACGGTGAAGGGTTCGCTATAGGACGTGGACACGGTGCCGACCAAACCGAGATGCTCGGTGACGCCCGCCAGTGCCGACAGCAGCGTCAGCGGTTCAAAGCGATTAAGAAAATGCGGGATCGATTTTTCGTTAATAAACAGACCATCGGCGACAAACAGGAAATCCAGCTTGCCCGCTTCCGCCTTACGCGCGATGTGTTTGGCATAGTCAAAATTGATACTGGCATCGGCCAGCGCCGCCGGATGACGCCACGCGGACATATTGCCAGATGCGCCATGCAGGATGGTGCCCAATCGCAGTTGTCTTGCAGTCATAATGTTCTCTCTTTTGGCAAGGCGCAGCCTGACGGCGACAGAGCGTTGCCGTGCAGAACAGGTATTAAATGAGTGAATCGAGTTAGTTCAGGATGGCGTCACGACATCGCGCATTAAGGTGCTGCAACGCTTGCTGAGCCAGTTGCGTAAAGTAGTGTGCAGCGGGGGCAATCAGCGCTTCATCAGGGTTGAAGCCGCCATGATGCAGACCAAACTCGCTGGCGCTGCCAATGCTGACAAACGCGCCGGGGATGTGCTGTAAGTAGAATGCGAAATCTTCACCGCCAAGATGTAGCTCGGCGGTTTGCACGCGATAACCCACTTGCTGCGCCACGTGGCTGGCAAACTGCGCCCAGCGCGCATCGTTCTCCAGCACCGGAGGGCCAGGATGCCAGCTAAAGGTTGCGCTGGCACCGTTGGCTGCCGCGATGTTCTCTACCAGGGTGCGTGCGCGCTGTTCAAGCTCGGCGCGCACCTGCTTGTCATGGGTGCGCACCGTGCCGCCAAATTCAGCCTCACCGGGCAGCACGTTCCAGGTTTTGCCGGCGTCGATGCGCGTGACGCTCAGCACTAAGCTATCCAGCGTATTGAAGCTACGGCTGGTGAGCGATTGCAGCGCCTGAATGATCTGGCTGGCGACCACAATGCTATCGACGCCCTCTTCCGGGTGCGCTGCATGCGCGCCTTTACCGCCCACGCGTACGATAAATTTATCCGCATTGGCATAAAACGCGCCGCCGCGCGTGGCGAAGGTGCCGGTCGGTAAACCGGGTTCATTGTGCATACCGAAAATCGCCTGCACGCCGTCAAGCACCCCGGCATTAATCAGCTGGCGTGCACCGGTAGCGTTCTCTTCCGCCGGTTGGAACAGAATACGGATGCGGCCTGGCAACTGATCTTCAATCGCTTTCAGTTGTAATGCCGCACCCAGCATTACGGCGCTGTGCACGTCGTGACCGCAGGCGTGCATCACACCGCTATTGCGCGAGCGGTAAGCGAGTCCGGTGGCTTCGTGAATAGGTAACGCATCGATATCGGCACGCAGCGCAATCAGCGTGTCGCCGCGTCCCACTTCTACCACTACGCCGGTTTCCAGCGGGTAGTCCAGCAGACGCAAACCGGCGTCCTGTAACCAGCGGCGCAGGCGCGCAGTGGTTTCGACTTCGCGACCGGATAACTCCGGCCAGCTGTGCAGCTCGCGCCGCCAGTCGATCAGCTGATGTTCGCTAAATTGCGTCATACCTGCCTCCGGAATCGGCGAATCATGCCGTCACTAAACGGTGCGTGGCCAACAGTTCGAGTGATTTCACGCGCGCCTGCTCTTCAGCCACCGGCGTATCAATCACGAACTCTTCAATGCCGAAATTCTGATGCAGCGCATCCAGCTTGGCATGCACCTGCGCGGCAGTGCCTTTCAGCAACGATGGCGTGCGCGGTTCAATCACGTAATCGCTGTAGCCGCCCTGACGCACATAGCGTTCCGCCTGCTCAACGCTGCCTACATTGACGCTTGGGCCATCTTTTACGCTGACGTGATAGACGCGCAGCGTATCCACCAGCAGATCGGCTTCCGCCGGAGAATCTGCCACGACCACCTGCACCGCCACCAGCGCACGCTGGCCGTTGCTGTGCTGACGATAGCTATTGAGGACTTTCTCCATCAGCTGTGGATCGCCGTTGTGATGCGCAGCGAATACCAGCTGCCAGCCGAGTTCAGCCGCCAGTTTGGCGCTCTCTTCACTGGCACCCAGCAGGAAACGATTCGCCGGACGCGGCGGCTGCGGCGTGGCGCGCAAAATCTCTTCATCGCCTACCGGCGGCACCTGCAGCCAGCTATCCAGCAGCGTCAGCTGCTCCGCAAAGCTGCCTTTCTCCTGCAGATGGACACCAAGCTGCAGCGCCCGCGTGGAGAGCGGCAAGCCGCCCGGCGCTTTACCAACACCGATGTCGATGCGGCCAGGCGCCAGCGATGCCAGCAAGTTGAAGTTTTCCGCCACTTTGTAAGGGCTGTAGTGCTGCAGCATCACGCCACCGGAGCCAACGCGAATATGTTGTGTCTGGCCAATGATCCAGGCGATCAGCAGTTCCGGCGAAGGGCTCGCCAGACGATCGGTATTGTGATGCTCGGCCAACCAGAAGCGGTGATAGCCCCAGGCTTCCGCCTGTTGCGCCAGCTGTAAAGTGCGATGTAGCGCGTGACTGGCGGTCTCTCCATCGGCAATCGGCGATTTATCCAGCAAACTCAGTCGGTATGACATGCGCCTTATCCTTATCAACGTGAATATGGCGAGTAGTTTGGTGTGGTAATCACTGATTCGTAAAACATCATATTGTCGTATCTATATTTACTTTATGCATATCAGATAGATAGGCTAAGGCAATCTCGTTAAATCCCTTTTAAAACACACAATTAAGAAAACCGAATGGGGATTGTGATGGAGATATTTTGAAAATGTGACATTCCGTATAAAATTATTAAAACATCGTTTCAAAACGTGACGTAATTCATTCAATCGCAATTGCCTTATTTTTCCACGAAACATTTTATCTATGCTGGCACCACGCGGCTCCCTTCGGTAAATCACTGCGCCGCACCTCTGCCTCATCCTTTGCTGGAGAAAAAAGAATGACGTTTAAAAAATTACTGCTGGTAGTTTCGTTATCCTCCGCTGCAGCATTTTGCCCTGCCGTGGTGTCAGCGAAAGTCATCAAAGTGGCGGAAGTCCAACCCGCAGGCTATCCCACCGTTGTGGCGCTTGAGCACATGGGCGAGAAGCTTAAAAAAGCCACTGACGGGCGCTTAGAAATGAAAATTTATGCTGGCGGCGTGTTAGGCGATGAAGATCAAACGTTGCAGCAGGTGCAGCTTGGGGCTATCGATATGATTCGCGTGTCGCTGGCCCCGGTCACCACCATCGCCCCAGAAACCAGCGTGTTGACCTTGCCGTATGTTTTTCGCGATGAGAATCATATGCATCAGGTGTTAGACGGCGATATCGGCAAACAGATTGTCACAAAGTTCGATAACGACCCGAACGCCCGCATGATTTTCCTCGGCTGGACTGACGCGGGTGTGCGAAACATGATCACCAAAGAGCCGATCACCAAACCCGACGATCTCAAGGGCATGAAGATCCGTGTACAAAACAGTGCCATCTCACTGGCAACGTTAAAAGCGATGGGCGCGAATCCGGTAGCGATGGGCGTGAGTGAAGTGTTTAGCGCCATGCAAACGGGTGTTGTTGATGGCACCGAAAACAATCCCCCGACATTTGTCGCCCACAATTACATGCCCGTCACTAAGTACTACACCCTAACCGGTCACTTTATTCAGCCCGAAATGATCCTCTACTCCAAACCCTTATGGAATCGTCTATCCGCTGAGGATCAGGCCCTGCTGAAAAAATTAGGCAAAGAGGCGCAGGATGAAGAACGCCAGTTATGGGCCACCTACACGCAACAATCCGTTGAAAAGATGAAAGCGGGTGGCGTGACCTTCCAGCAAACCGATCGCGAAGCCTTCGTCAAGGCGACGCAGCCAGTGCGCGATCAATTTGGTGGCAAATATCAGGATCTGATGACACAGATTGCTGATGTGAAGTAATCCTCTCCACGCCACGTCTCTGCGTGGCGTTTTACTCAGGTAAACACGATGACTGCATATTCTCGTCTGATGGATGGGCTTTATTTACTGTGCATGGCGATTGCCGCCGTAGCGTTGTTGATCATGGTGACAGTAATTCCCATCGGGATTTTTTCTCGCTATGTGTTAAATGATGCGCTTTCCTGGCCTGAACCGGTCGCCATTATTTGCATGATCATCTTTACCTTTATTGGCGCGCCGGTGGGATTCCGCGCAGGTACGCATATCTGCGTGTCAATGATGACTGACCGACTCTCACCAGCCAATCAGCGCTGGCTGTTAAAACTGTCAGATCTGCTGATGATCGTCACCTGTGTGGTGATTTTCCGTGCCAGTTACAACCTGTGCGAAGCGATGTGGGTACAAACGCTGGCTTCTTTACCCATGGTGACTTACGGCGAAATGTATCTGCCCATCCCGATCGGCGCGGTATTTACGCTGTTGTTTGTAGCTGAGCGATTAATTAATGGCGATCAAAGCCAGCGCGCAATCGTCACTCTTGGTGGCACCCATTAAGCGGAGCAAAAAATGGACGCACTCATTTTAATTGGCAGTCTGGTGGTATTGCTGTTGCTCGGTTTCCCGGTCGCGTTTGCCGTAGGATTAAGCGCATTTATCGGCGCGTGGTGGATCGACTTGCCGTGGGAAGCCGTCGTGATTCAGATTACCAACGGTATTAACAAATTTTCACTGCTGACCATTCCCTTCTTTATTCTGGCTGGCGCCATTATGGCGGAAGGCGGCATTGCCCGCAGGTTGGTTAATTTCGCCTATATATTTGTCGGATTCATTCGTGGTGGACTGTCACTGGTGAATATTGTCGCCTCAACCTTCTTTGGCGCCATTTCGGGCTCGTCGGTTGCCGATACCGCCTCAATTGGTTCGGTCATGATTCCCCAGATGGAGGAGAAAGGCTATCCGCGTGATTTCGCTGCAGCAGTAACCGCTAGCGGCTCGGTGCAAGCGGTTTTAACTCCGCCCAGTCACAACTCGGTGATTTATTCACTCGCCACCGGCGGTATCGTCACTATCTCTTCGCTGTTTGTCGCCGGCATCATTCCAGGTCTGTTACTCGGTTTGTGCTTAATGATCATGTGCCTGATCTTTGCGCGTAAACGGGGTTATCCCAAAGGCGAGCGCATCCCTTATAAGCAGGCGTTGAAAATCTTCTTCGATGCATTTTGGGGACTGTTCACCATATTTATTATTCTCGGCGGGATACTCTCGGGCGTTTTCACCGCCTCTGAGTCGGCAGCAATAGCCTGTATTTGGGCGTTCTTCGTGACGATGTTTATCTACCGCGATTTCAAATGGACTCAGTTGCATATTTTGGTATTCCGCACCATCAAAACAGTGACCATAGTGATGGTGCTGATTGCCTTCGCCGCCGGTTTCGGTGCGGTAATGACCTTTATGCAATTACCCACCATCATTACCGAGGCCTTTACCCAATTTTCCAGTAACAAGTATGTGATTTTGATGTGCATCAACCTGCTGTTACTGGTAGTGGGAACACTGATGGACATGGCACCGCTCATCCTTATTCTGACGCCGGTATTATTGCCCGTGGCGACTGCACTGGGCGTTGATCCGGTACATTTCGGCATGATCATGCTGACCAACCTTGGCATTGGTTTAATCACCCCACCGGTCGGCACGGTATTATTTGTGGCCAGCGCGGTGAGTAAGCAGAAAATTGAGCAAGTGGTCACGGCCATGCTGCCGTTCTATGGGGTGTTATTTATTGTGCTGATGCTGATCACCTATATCCCGGCATTGTCGCTGTGGCTGCCGCGATTAATGGGGGTGATGTAACAACGCTTATTTATAAGGAGTGAGCAGGTTATTTAATATTCACACATTGTGTAGCGGCGCGATTTATCGCGCAATAAATTGCGCCGCTACAATTCACGGGATAAGCAATATCGTTGTTCATATCAACAAAGATGTTAAGAAGCGCCACGACATCCGTTCACCTTCTCCAATCCTATTTATTTTTTTCGGCAAAGCTTAGTGCAATTCATTGGTTCAACTCCCGGATGCGGCATTTGATGATGCAATCAGACCGCTCAAGCTTTGATAAAAAAGGGAAACACCATGACTAAGCATTTTCACTTGCAGGCGCTCAGTTTAGCCCTGCTCTCAGGGATTTTTAGCGCCCACGCGGCGGACACGCCGGTCAAAGGCGGTACGCTGGTTTATCTTGAACAACAGGCGCACACCAACCTTTATCCACCCGCTGGCGGCTTTTATCCGAATGGCGGTATTCTGAATCAAATAACCGATAAGCTGACGTGGCAAAACCCAAAAACCTTACAGGTTGAGCCGTGGATTGCCGAAAGCTGGAGCAGCAACGCCGATAAAACCGAATACACCTTTAAAATTCGTCCCGGCGTGACTTTCTCTGATGGCACGCCATTAGATGCTAATGCGGTGGCAAAAAACTTTGATACTTACGGGCTGGGAAATAAAGCCCAGCGCCTGCCGGTTTCCGAAGTGATTAATAATTACGATCGCAGTGAGGTTATTGATCGGCAGACGGTGAAATTCTATTTCAAAAAACCGTCCCCCGGTTTTTTGCAGGGCACCGCAACCATTGGGTCAGGTCTGGTTTCCCTCAGCACTCTGCAGCGTAGCTTCGATCAGCTAGGCGATGCACGCCATATCATTGGCTCCGGCCCGTTTGTGGTCAGCGATGAAAAACTCGGGCGCGAAGTCGATTTAACCGCGCGCAAAGATTACCAGTGGGGCCCGAAAAACAGCGCCCAGCAAGGTCCTGCCAATCTCGACGGCATCAAGTTTATCGTCACGCCGGAAGACAGCGTGCGCATTGGCGCATTGCTGGCCGGTCAGGCCGACTTTATTCGTCAGGTGCAAGCCTACGACGAGAAGCAGGCGCAGCAGCAAAACTTCCCGATTTATGCCGCACCCACGCGCGGCGTCAACGACAGCATCAGCTTCCGCCCGGATAACCCGCTGGTCAGCGAGGTGAAAGTGCGTCAGGCGCTGCTGCACGCCACTAACGCGCAGCAGGTGGTGCAAACCCTGTTCTCGCCGAACTATCCGCAGGCCACCTCGGTGATCGCCACTTCGGCGGCCGGTTACGTCAACCTCGCCGACAAGCTGAAATACGATCCAACGCTTTCGAAAAAACTGCTGGATGAAGCGGGCTGGAAACCGGGCAGCGACGGCATTCGTGAGAAGGATGGTAAGAAACTGGCGTTAACCATTTATGAGTCATTGCCGCAGCCGCAGAACAAAGAAGTGCTGCAGCTGGTGGCGCAGCAGTGGCGTCAGGTTGGCGTGGCGCTGGCGGTAAAAGCCGGTGATGCCGGCAGCCGCGTGCTGGATAACCTCGATCCGCTGAAAACCCCGCTGGTGGTTTCCGAAGTGGGCCGCGCCGATCCCGACGTGGTGAAAAGCCAGTTCTATCCGACTAACCGCGATGCGCTGCTGCAGAAAGGCGGCTCCAGCGACAAGGTGCAGAACTTCCGCGACGACAAGCTCAACACGCTATTGCTGAGCATCTCGTCGGAGGTCGATCCGGCTAAGCGCCTGGCGGTGACCGCCGATGCGCAGCGTTATCTGCTCGATCAGGCATATGTGATTCCCATCTTCGAAGAACCGCAGGTCTTTGCTGGCGCGCCGTGGTTGAAAGGCGTGAATTTTGAAGCCGTGGGTCGCCCGTCGTTCTACGGCGCGTGGCTGGAAAAACACTAAGGCAGGTCAATGATGCAACGTTCACTGCTGCGAAGAGTGGGTCAAAGCGTTTTGGTGCTGTGGGCCGCGTTTACCCTGTCGTTCTTTCTGCTGCAGGTGCTGCCCGGCGATGCGGTGCTGATCAAGTTTCAGAACCCGGATCTGGGCCTCAGCCCGGATCAAATCGCCGAAATGCGACTGGCTTACGGCGCGGATAATCCGCTCTGGCAGCAGTACGTGCACACGCTGCTGGCGATGCTGCGCGGCGATTTTGGTTACTCGGTGCAGGCGGGCGTGCCGGTCAGCGAACAGCTGGTTAGCAACCTGCCCGCCACGCTACAACTGGCGCTGCTCGGTTTTGCGCTCGCCACGCTAATTGCCTTTGCATTGGCGGCGCTGTCGCGTTTGCCGGGACTGCGCTTCCTGCGTTCCGTGCTGCAATCGGTGCCCGCGCTGTTTATCTCGCTGCCCACCTTTTGGCTCGGCATCGCGCTGATTCAGCTGTTCTCCTTCCAGCTGCGCTGGATTCCGGTAATCAACCCTTCAGCGCTACAAGGTTTGATCCTGCCGGTGATTACCGTGGCGATTCCGATCTCCGCGCCGCTGGCGCAGATTCTGTTACGCAGTATCGATCAGGTTTCCACCCAGCCGTTTGTGGCGGTGGCACGCGCCAAAGGTGCCAGTGAAAGCCACGTATTGTGGCATCACGTGATGCGCAATGCGCTGCTGCCGGTACTCAACGTCGCCGGTTTACTGCTCGGCGAACTGATTGCCGGTGCGCTGATTACCGAAACCGTATTTGGTTTGAGCGGCATTGGTCAGCTGACGCAGCAGGCGGTGAATAATCAGGACGTCGCGGTGTTGCAAGCGGTGGTGATGATCTCTGCGCTGGCCTTTGTGCTGATTAACCTGTTGGTCGATGCGCTGATGCCGCTGTTCGATCCGCGTCTGCAATCCATTGCCGGAGGCCACCGATGAGCCTGGTCGATTACGCAACTGCGCGTCAGAGCAACGGCAAGGCCCGGGCGTCGCGCGCGCTACATATCCAGCCGGGTTTATGGCTGGCGTGGGGCGTGATGCTGCTGGCGCTGCTGGCGGCCTTTGCGCCCAGTTTGTTTACCCATTTCAGCCCAACCGAAGGCGTGCCCGGCGCGCAGCGTCTGCCGCCGCAGGCTGCTTACTGGCTCGGTACCGATCAGCTGGGCCGCGATCTCTATGCGCGCATTATTTATGGTGCGTCACAGTCGCTGTCGGCCGCCGTCGCCGCCGTGGCGATGGGCCTGATTGGCGGCACCACGCTCGGCGTGCTGGCGGGCGCGATAGGCGGACGCAGCGAGAACTGGCTGATGCGTGTAGTCGATGTGCTGCTGTCGATTCCGTCGCTGCTGCTGTCACTGAGCATTCTGATCCTGCTCGGCTTCGGCACCGTGCACGCCGCACTGGCGGTGGGCATCGCGTCGATTGCCAGCTTTGCCCGTCTGGCGCGCGGTGAAGTGGTGCGCGTGCGCCGCAGTGAATTCGTCGAAGCCGCTTACGGCAGCGGCGGCAGTTTCTGGCGCGTGCTGTGGCGCCATATTTTGCCCAACTCGCTCACGGCGGTGATCGCCTTCGCCGCCCTGCAGTTTGGTCAGGCGATTCTGGCGTTATCAACGCTCAGTTTTCTCGGCTACGGCACGCCGCCGCCAACGCCAGAATGGGGTTTGCTGATCGCCGAAGGCCGCAACTATCTGGCCACCGCCTGGTGGCTCACTACCTTCCCCGGCATCGTGGTGGTCGCCGTCGTGCTGGCCGCCAATCGCATCAGCCGTCAACTGGCCGGAGGTGACGCATGAGCGCGCTATTAGCCATTGAGAATTTAACCCTGAGCTATCGCCAGCGCGGCGAGTGGCGCGCGGTGGTACACCACGTCAGTTTCGAATTACAGCCCGGTGAAATGGTGGCACTGGTGGGGGAATCCGGTTCCGGTAAAACCACCACCGCGCAGGCGATCATAGGTTTGATGGCGGAAAACGGCCGCCGTGATAGCGGCAAGATTGTGCTGAACGGCACCGATATCGCCGGTTGGTCGTCAAAACGGCTCGATAGCCTGCGCGGCGTCAGCATCAGCTTAGTGCCACAGGATCCGGGCAACTCGCTCAATCCGGTGAAAACCATCGGCGATCAGGTGGGTGAAATGCTGCAGCTGCACCTGAAAATCAGCAAAGCCGAGCGCCAGCAGCGCGTGCTGGAGCTATTGCAAAAAGTGGGTTTGAGCCATCCGGAGCAACGCCTGAAGCAGTATCCGCATCAACTCTCTGGCGGTATGAAACAGCGGGTGCTGATTGCTATCGCCCTCGCCCTGCGCCCACAAATCATCATCGCCGATGAACCGACCAGCGCGCTGGATGTGACGGTGCAAAAGCGCATCCTTGATCTGCTGGACGTGCTGCGCCGCGAATCCGGCACCGCGGTGCTGTTTGTCACGCACGATTTAGCGCTGGCGGCAGAACGCGCCGATCGTTTGCTGGTGTTCCGTCACGGCGAAGTGCAAGAGCAAGGTCCGGCGGCGCAGGTGATCAACGCGCCGCAGCATCCCTACACGCGACAGCTGCTGCAGGATGCCGATCCCGGTGAAGCCGCGCTGGCCGTTCCTGCCCGTGCCAACTTCTCATCACCGGCGATTCAGCTCTCCGGCATCAACAAACAGTTCTCTCTCGGTCGCCAGCAGCAGCTGCAGGTGGCCAAAGAAGTATGCGTCACCGTGGCGCGCGGCACCACGCACGCGCTGGTCGGCGAATCCGGTTCCGGTAAAACCACGCTGGCGCGCATTCTGCTGGGATTTGAGCAGGCCGATAGCGGACGCGTAGTGATCGACGGCATCGATGCCACCGCGTTGCGCGGTGAAGCCCAGCGCCAGCTGCGCCGCAAAATTCAGTTCGTTTATCAGAATCCATTTGCTTCGCTCGATCCGCGCCAAACGCTGTTCGCCATTATTGAAGAGCCGCTGCTTAACTTTGAAAAACTCAGCCGCGAAGCGCGTCGTCAGCGCGTCGAAGCGGTGGCGCAACGCGTCGCCTTGCCGCTCGACTTATTGACGCGCAAACCGCGCGAGTTGTCCGGCGGCCAGCGGCAGCGTGTGGCAATTGCCCGCGCCCTGATTCTGCAGCCGGCGATTCTGGTGCTGGACGAAGCTACCTCAGCGCTGGATGTCACGGTACAGGCGCAGATTCTGCAACTACTGCAGCAACTGCAACGCGAACTCGGCCTCACCTACCTGTTTATCACCCACGATCTCGCCACCGTGCGCCGCATTGCGCACAGCGTCACCGTGCTGCACGCCGGTGAAGTGGTGGAGCAAGGTGACACTGTCACGCTATTTTCTGCGCCTCAGCATGCCTATACCCGCGCGCTGATTGACGCGATTCCCGCTTTCCGTCCGCTGATTAAGGAGTCTGCATGACGCGTAAACGCATTGGCTTTTTCACCCGCCTGCTGGATGACACCAGCGCGCAACAGCGCTATCGCCTGGCCACCGAACAGATTCAGCACGCCGAGCGTACCGGTTTTGACAGTGCGTGGATCGCTCAGCACCACTTTCATGAAAAAGAGGGCGGCTTGCCGTCGCCGCTGCTGTTCCTGGCACACGTTGCCGCGCATACCCGCACCATTCGCCTCGGCACCGGCATCATCACGCTGGCGATGGAGAACGCGCTGCGGGTGGCTGAAGATGCTGCAGTACTGGATTTGCTGAGTAACGGGCGGCTGGAGGTCGGTTTAGGATCGGGCGGCACCGCCACGTCGTTTCTGCCGTTCGGCATCACCATCGATCAACGCGCCAGCGTGTTTGCCGATCATCTGCATCAGCTGCTTAGCGCATGGCGCGGCGATACGCTGGGACATCCGGATAATCATCTCTATCCTGCCGCGCCGACGTTGGCGCAGCGCGTGTGGATCGCCACCTTCTCGGTAGAGGGTGCGGCACGCGCGGGCCTGGCGGGCCACGGTTTGATGCTGTCGCGCACCCAGCCGCGCCCGGCGGGTCAACCTGATTTAACGCTCGATCAGATGCAGAACCCGATGATCGACGCCTATCTGGCGGCGTTACCGCCTGGCATCGCACCGCGCATTCTGGCGTCGCGCACCGCTTTTGTCGCTGACTCCAATGACTACGCGCGCCGTCTTGCCGAGCCCGGTTTACAGCGCCAGGCCGCTCATTTCCGCGAATCAGGACATGTTGTTGGCCATACGCTTGACGAGCAGGCGCGTCAGCTGGACGCACACTTTGGTGATGCCGACCGGGTGCGGCAATCGCTGCTGGCCGATAGCGTGTTGCAACGCGTCACTGATATCAGCTTCCAGGTGCACTCCATCGATCCGCCGCACGCCGACATTTTGCGTTCCATAGAGTTAATTGCCGACCACATCGCGCCCGCGCTGCGTGGCTAAGTCGGTGCGGTCACCATAAAGGTACAAACCGGACTGATGGGTAACATTAGAAGGTGCTTGCTGTCCCCCATCCCGGCCTTCCCCCGCAAGCGGGGGAAGGAGACGCTGCCACATGCAGCTCCCAACTCACATATAGCAGCATCTTCCTCCCCCATTTATGGGGGAGGACCGAGGTGGGGGACAGCCAGCACGGTACTAAATGGCGACCCTACTAATGCTTTAACTGGAGAATTGTATGTCCCAACCGTTTGATTTACTTAATGCGCTGGCCGATATCGATCCCGCTTCCGAACTGGCGCAAGCCCGTGCTGAACGCGCCGCCGCCACGCAGCATACGCAAGGCAGCTACGAGGTGCTATTTACGCAAGATGATGAGGATTTACCGTTAGCCGAACGCTTTTCGCTCGCCGCACAGGTCGCGGCCTGGCACGGGGTAACCGCGCTGCAGGCGCATTATCAACAGCAGGCGCAACCGCCAGCGCAAAACGCACGCTTTGACGCCGGTTTAGCGTTTGCTGAACTGCTCAGTCTGCATCCGGTGGAGGCCGCGCCGCAGCACATCGAGACACTGCAACATGCCGGCTGGTCGCCGCGCGGTATCGTCACGCTGGCGCAGCTGATTGCGTTTGTCAGCTTCCAGAGTCGTTTGCTGCTCGGTTTGCGTTTACTCAGCGGCGAAGAGACGGCTGCGCAGCCGCATGCGGTGGCCGGAAAGTGGCACGATGCGCCGTTAACCCTGAGCGGCAAAACCGCCCTCACCGCCTTTACCCAGCAGGAACTCGGCTGGGAGCCGTGGCTGGCGGCTAAACCGCTCAATGAATTTAGCGCTGACGAGCAGGCCACGCTGGCGAAATTCGGCCACAGCGATTCCGATTACTTCCGCCTGTTGGGACGCAACCAGCCGCTGCTGGAGCAGCGCACGCTCACCGATAAAGGCATCTTCTATGCCGCGGGTGGACTTTCGCGCGCGGAACGCGAACTTGCCGCGACGGTGGTAAGCAAGGTTAACGGCTGCATTTACTGCGCCTCGGTCCACGCGCGCAAAGCCAGCCAGCTGTCGAAAGATGAACCGGCGGTACAGAAGTTGCTGAATGTTGCGCCGGGTGCCGAATTGTCGCACGGACAATCGGCGCGCTGGGCGGCACAGATCGATCTGGTGGCGACCTTATCGATCACCCCCGCTGCCACCAGCCTGAAGCAGCTGCAAGCGCTGCGCGATCAGGGATTCAGCACGCTGGAATTGCTGGATCTGATTCAATCCGCCGCCTTCTTTGCCTGGGCGAACCGCCTGATGCTGACGCTCGGCGAACCTTTCTTACCTGCACAAACCCAAGGATGACCATGACCGATCTTTCCCCTCAACAGCTAGTACGCTGGCGACGCGAGCTGCATCAGCATCCCGAACTGTCGGATCAGGAATTTGCCACCACCGAGCGGCTAACGCGCTGGCTGCAACAACTCAACGTTAAGCTGCTGCCGCTGGCGCTGAAAACCGGGGTGGTCGCTGAAATTGGTCACGGCGAACCGCTGATCGCGCTGCGGGCCGATATCGATGCCCTGCCGATCGATGAGCAAACCGACCAACCGTGGCGCTCGCAGCAGCCGGGCGTGATGCACGCCTGCGGCCACGATCTGCACAGTAGCGTAATGCTCGGTGTGGCACAGCAGCTAAAACGCATCGAAGCCCAATTGCCTGGCCGCGTGCGCATTCTGTTCCAGCCCGCGGAAGAGATTTTCACCGGCGCGAAACAGCTGCTGGCGGCAGGCGCACTTAACGATGTGCAGGCGATTTTTGGCCTGCATAACGCGCCGGATCTGCCCACCGGCACGCTGCGCACGCGCGGTGGCGCTTATTATGCCAACGTCGATCGTTTCCAAATCAATATCACCGGCAAAGGTGCGCACGCCGCGCGACCGCATGAAGGTATCGATAGCATTGTGATTGGCAGCCACATCGTCACCGCGCTGCAAACGCTGCCGAGCCGCGTGTTCAGCTCGCTGGAATCGGTGGTGGTTAGCGTAACGCGCTTCACGGCCGGCAATAGCTGGAATGTGTTGCCGCAAACGGTGGAGCTGGAAGGTACGGTGCGCACCCACAACGCTGAGATACGGGCACAAATCCCGCAGAAAATGACGGCGCTGATTAACGGTATTGCCGCCGGATTTGGCGCGCAGGTTGAGCTGGTGTGGCAGGAAGGTCCGCCATCGCTGGTCAACACGCCAGAATGGGCCGATTTCGCGCTGGATTTGGCTGCCGATCAGGGCTATGCAACGCAAATCGGCACGCCGCAAATGGGCGGCGAAGACTTTGCCTTTTACCTGCAGCAGCTGCCAGGCGCTTTCGTCAGCATTGGCAGCGCCAGTGAGTTTGGCCTGCATCACGCCGGTTTCGATCCGGATGAAGCGATGCTGGAACCAGCGGTGCATTACTTCACCGAGCTGGCGCAGCGCGCGCTGCTGACGCTGCGCCAACAACAGGCGCTGGCATCGTGACCCTAAGAGCAAGGAGAAAAGCGATGGCGATTCCTGTACCGGTTCCACGTCTCGACCATGTGGTGATTAATGTTGCTGACCAGCTAGACGACGCCAGCGCGCTGTTTCGTCGCCTGGGTTTTCAGCTTACCGAGCGTGGCCACCATTCGCTCGGTTCCAGCAATCACCTGGCGATCTTTGGTGATAACTATCTGGAGTTATTAGGTTTTGAAGCCGGGCGCGGCAATCTGCGCCAGGATTTGTGGCAGTCGCCGATTGGCCTGAGCGGTTTGGTGTGGAAAACCGAGGATGCCGATGCGGTGTGGCGCTATCTGGAGAGCCAGGATATCGACGGCGATCAACCGGCGAGCTTTTTCCGTCCGGTGACTTTGCCGGATGGCAGCGAGCAGGAAGCGCGTTTCCGCACGGTGCGGCTGCGTCCGTCGCTGATTGCCAATGGCCGCAGCTTCTTTTGCCAGCACGACACGCCAGATTCGGTATGGCAGGACGCGTGGCGCATCCATCCTAATGGCGTAAGCGATATCGTTGAGTTTGTGGTGGTTGCACAGGATCCCGCCGCCGCCGCACAGCCTTACAGCCGTTTGTTTGGCGCCGATAAGCTCACTGCCTGTCAGGAGGGCGCGTTTGTGTTGAAAGCGGGCGTGGCGACGGTGCGCTTTGCCGCCGCGGAGTACGTCACCCAGCGCTTTGCCAGTTTACCGCTCGATTACGACGGCAGCGCGCGCATGGCCGGATTAACCTTGCGCACTACCGATTTGCGCAAGGTAAAAGCGAGCCTGCTGCTTGGCGATGTAGCGTTTCGCGAAGAGGAGTCCGCGATTATTGTCGGTGCCGAACAGGCGTTTGGCGTGGCGTTAAGGTTTCAGCAGTAAACATCAGCGCAATTTATTGCACCGCTACAGAATGATTGCACATATTTGTAGCGGCGCGATTTATCGCGTGTATTAGTCGCGACTCCGTGCCCATCCAGATATTGCGCAATAAATTGCGCCGCTACGTTACGTGCGTTCTAAAATACCTTCATCCTCCTTGTCGGATTTATGCAGGTGAACATTGACCAGCCGATTGCATCTCGAAACCACCAGACTCACCTGCTCGCAGCTCGAGGAAGCCGACTGGGCTTTCTACCGAGAGCTACAGCTAGCGCCACAGGTCATGCACTACGTCGCGGACCAAAAATCCGAAGAAAAAATTCTCGCAGATTTTTCAGCAAGATTGCCGCTTTGGTCGCCCCAGAGCGAACATTGGCTGTGCCTGATAGTTCGTGAAAAACAGTCGGGCAATCGCATCGGCGTCAGCGGCTATATTCATCGCGACAGCGACTGTGCCGAGGTCGGCTTTCTGTTCGCGCCCGAAGCGCAAGGCAAAGGCTATGCGTATGAGTCGCTAATCGCGCTGTGTGACTATGCGTTTAAGGACGGCGGCATCCGGCGGCTTACTGCGACCGTTACCGCAGGCAATATGCCCTCACGTCGACTGCTGGAAAAAGTTGGCTTCGTATTGGAGGGGGAACTGCGGGAAAGCTACTGGCTGAGAAATACGTGGCATAACGACTGGCTGTTTGGACTGCTGCGCGGAGAGTACTCAACATCCCTCTCCCTTTAAACGCATGTATGAGGCGTGGCATTGACCTTTCAGCAGTGACTTCCAAGCCTGAAGGTTGTGTACTTC
Organism: Pantoea nemavictus; assembly: GCF_037479095.1. Taxonomy (NCBI): domain Bacteria; kingdom Pseudomonadati; phylum Pseudomonadota; class Gammaproteobacteria; order Enterobacterales; family Erwiniaceae; genus Pantoea; species Pantoea nemavictus. Next base: position 292,836 of record NZ_JBBGZW010000002.1, read on the forward strand.
ATGTAATTACAAAATAAAACCAAGATTTTTCTTAACTGCATTTCTTATCCTCTAAAGTTTAACCATGCGAGGACGAAAATCCTTAAAGGTATTTGGAGGATGTCATATGTTAAAAATCCTGGTTGTATTGTCAGGCCTTGTGATGCTGCAAACGGCGATGGCCGAGGGTGGAACGATTAACTTCAGCGGTGCCATTGTTGAACCCGCCTGTACCACGTCCACGCTGCTACAACGTACGTCAGTTACTTGTAATCGCGAAGGTATTAACAAAGTGCGTACGATCGCATTCAACAGACAAACACAAACGTTGCCTTATCAACTGGGTACCGTAATTGTCAAAACAGTAAATAATTTTAAAATCATCGAAGTGACGTACAAATAAGCAGCGCCTTTAAGGTCTGCCGCTTATTATTTATTCGCAACGTTGTTTAATCGCTAGCACGATGCAACTGTTTAAAGGTTGCTCCACGTTTGTACTCACCGTAGCGGCGTAATTTATTGCGCGCCCTTAAACAACGCGCGATAAATCGCGCCGCTACAAATTGAGCATTATGCTGATTCCAAATCTGTCTAATCGGCTTTAATACATTACTGACGGGCTTTGGCCGCAGCGACCAAACCATCCAGCCAATCCTGATGACCATTTATCATCGGATTAGGCTGCGCTTTTGCCAGCTCAACAGCCGGTTTTCCATTTTGCGTTTCCTGGGTAAGAATGCGCACCCGGTTATCGGAAAGATCTTCAATCAGCCACGCATGCAGCACGTCCAGACGATCATCGCTGCCCGGCTCGCCTGCCCAACCGTGCCAGGAAACGCGCGCCGGTTCACCCGCAGCAGGCGCAACCAACTCGGTAACCAACGCTTCCACCGGAAAGCCAAAGGTTTCAAAGTAAAAGCGTGCGCCCTGCGCCAGCTCCGGGCCTTTGTTGTCATAAAAACGCGTGTTCGCTGAGTTCTTGTAGTAGGTCGGCCACAGTGCCGGTGTGCTGAGCAGCGGCCAGATTTCACGGGTGGTCAGGCCAGCAACGATCACTTCATTCGAGCAGTAATTGTCAGTAAAACCGGGTACGAAGCCTTCCGGCCAGTTAATCGCGTTCATTTTCATTGATACGTTCTCATGTTGTTCGATGAGCCACCGCCATCGGTAGCGGACGGATGCAGTATTCCGCTGCGAAAGAAATAAGGCCAATTGCCATTTTTTATTTCTGATATTACTTATCGTGATAACTGAACAAGGTTATGCTGCACACCTTCCCGGCTGTTGGTGAATTAACATGAAAACCGATTTGCGTACGTTGGATCTCAACTTATTGAAAGCGCTTGATGCCCTGCTGGACGAGCGCAATGTCACGCGTGCGGCAGAGCGTCTGTCACTCACGCAGCCTGCCGTCAGCGGCATGTTGACGCGTTTACGGGAATGTTTTAACGATCCGCTGTTTACCCGCACCCAGCGCGGTATTGTGCCGACGCTGCGCGCGCTGGAGCTGGCGCTGCCGGTGAAAACTATTTTGACCGATGTCAGTGAGCTGCTGCAGCCAAAGCAGTTTGATCCGGCAACAGCACAGATGACCATCAGTATCGCGGCCACCGATTACGCCCTGCGGGCGGTGGTTGTGCCGTTTATGGCGGCGTTGCGTCAGCAGGCACCGGGCATACGTGTGGCGGTTTTGCCGGTGAATAATGAGCAGTTAGCGCTGCAGTTTGAACGCGGAACGGTGGATATCGCCTTAATCACGCCCGATAGCGCGCCGCCCGACCTGCATGCCCGCGCGTTATATGATGAAGAGTATGTGTGTCTGATGCGTGATGACCATCCGCTGGCGCAACAGGAAACCCTTACGCTGGACGACTTCTGTGCACAGGATCACGCGCTGGTCTCGTATCTCGGCGGCAATTTTCACGGCGTCACCGATCAAGCCCTGGCGGCAATCGGACGTTCGCGGCGCGTCACGCTCTCGGTATGCAGTTTTCTGGTGTTGCCCGAAATTTTGCGCGTCAGCGATCTGATTAGCGTGGTGCCACGTCGTTTGGCGCAGCATCACGCGGGTTTAAAAGTGTGCGCACCGCCGCTGGCGATTCAGGGCTTCACTAAAACCGTAGCGTGGCACGAACGCACACACCGCGATGCTGGGCATCGCTGGTTGCGCGAACTGCTGTTCGCCACGGCAATTTGAGTCCGAACTTTAGCGCTGCCCGAGCGTTGAATAAACGGCGGTAAGCTAAGTAGGCGGCGATGAGGGTCGATAAACTGTCGCTGCCGATCACTATAGCTCTTAAAGGGATTTATTCGCCTCACGCTAAGGATCGCTTAATCTTCAGCACTGAAAATAGCCTCAACTGAAGAGGAAATTTTCCATGAAATCGATGATATCCCGCCCGTTTAGCGAATATCTGGCAGTTGCTGTCAGCGTATTTGCCGTAGTGAGTTTTGTTACCGTCTGGTTCTCCTGGTAGCACGCCCGTCTGTTAAGTCGAGCGTCAATGCTTTGCCTTAATTAAGGTTCACTTAACCTTGGTTTATTAAGCTCTCGCCTTCTCTCCCTGTTCGGATAAAACCATGACGTTTTCGCTGCCTAAAAGACCGACGGTAAGTCGGCTGACTTTTATTACGCTGTTTTCGATCTATATTGCGCTGTTTCTGAACATCGCCTTTTACCGTCAGGTTATTGACGCCATGCCGCTCGATAATCTACGCACGATGTGGGTGTTCGTCTCAATGCCGCTAGTGGCATTTAGCGTTATCAATATTATTGCAACGCTTGCCTCATTGGTCTGGCTCGACCGCATTGTTCTGGCGTTATTCGTATTGGTGGCGGCTTCCGCTCAATATTTTATCTGGAGCTTCGGCATAGTCATCGACCGCTCGATGATCGTGAATATTCTCGATACCACCGCTTCTGAATCCTTTGCGTTATTGTCACCCAAACTGATTATTACGTTGGGCTGCAGCGGCTTATTGGTCGCCGTGCTGACTTTTTGGCTGCGTATTAATAATGGAACACCATTGTGGAAAAGTTATGCTAAACGCGCCGCGTCGATGCTGGTATCGATTATTTGTATCTGCTTAGTGGCAATGTTTTTCTATAAAGATTACGCCTCGCTATTTCGTAATCAAAAAGAGCTGATTAAATCACTCAGTCCGTCGAACGCCATTGTGGCGTCGATCTCCTGGTATAACCACAGCCGCACCGCCAATTTGCCGCTGGTGAAAATTGGTTTAGACGCAAAGCAACAACCCGCGATGTTGATTGGACCAAAGAAAAATCTCACCATTTTGGTGGTGGGTGAAACCACGCGCGCGGTGAATTTTCAGCTAAATGGTTATGCGCGGGAAACCACGCCGTTACTGGCTAAGGACGCGGTTTCCTATTTTCCCAATACGCAGTCCTGCGGCACCGCCACGGCGATTTCGTTGCCGTGCATGTTCTCCAATATGCCGCGCAGCCATTATGACGATCAGCTTGCCGATCATCAGGAAGGCTTGCTCGATATTATCCAGCGTGCCGGTGTGCAGGTGCTGTGGAATGATAACGACGGTGGCTGTAAAGGCGCCTGCGATCGTGTCCCGCATCAGGATATGACCAGCCTGAACCTGCCGAATATGTGCCATGACGGTGAGTGTTATGACGAGGTGTTATTCCACGGTATTGAGGACTATATTAAACATCTCAAAGGCAATGGCGTGATCGTATTGCACACTATTGGCAGCCACGGACCAACGTATTTCAATCGTTATCCGCCACAGTTTAGAAAATTCACTCCGACCTGCGATACCAATCAAATTCAGGATTGTTCGCAAGAGCAGCTGGTTAACACTTACGACAATACCATTCTGTATATCGATTATATTGTCGACAAAGCGATTAAGGTGCTTAAAGCGCATCAGGATGAATATACCACCAGCCTGGTCTACCTCTCCGACCACGGGGAGTCGTTAGGCGAAAATGGCGCCTATTTGCACGGTATGCCGTATGCCATTGCGCCGGATGTGCAGAAACATGTGCCGATGCTGATGTGGCTGTCGCCAGACTATCAACAGCGCTATGGCGTCAGCAAAGCCTGTGTTGACCAGCAAGCGGCGCACCAAAGCTTTTCACAAGATAACCTGTTCTCCACCCTGCTGGGATTGACGGGAGTACAGACCAGTGAATATCAGGCTAAGGACGATATTCTCAGCACTTGCCGGAGCAGACTGAGTTAAAGCAGTCCAATACCGCACATGCCGTAGCGGCGCGATTTATCGCGCAATAAATTGCGCCGCTACAATAAAGGCTCTTTGTATCAAGCCGCCACCCGATCCGCCCCCAGCAAATCCAGAATCCGGCTGCGCAGTGCCACCAGCTGCGGATCGTCACGTCGACGCGGCCACGGCAGATCAACATCAATCACATCCACCACTTTTGCCGGACGTGGGCTGAACACCACTACGCGATTGGCCATCACCAGCGCCTCTTCCACATCGTGCGTCACCATCAGCGTGGTGAACCGCTGCTCCTGCCACAGGTCAACAATCTCCTGCTGCATGCGCAACCGCATGAGTGAATCAAGCTTACCCAGCGGTTCATCGAGGATCAGCAATCGCGGCACGTTAACCAGCGCGCGCGCCAGTGCCGCACGCTGCGCCATGCCGCCGGAGAGTTGATGCGGCCAGGCGCGCGCAAACTGTTTCAGCCCCACGCGATCGAGCATCGCGTTGATACGCTGTTCACGCACCGGACGGCTTTCACCGCGAATCTGCAGGCCGAGACCGACGTTGTCATACACCGTGCGCCACGGATAGAGCGTCGGATCCTGAAACACCACCACGCGCGACGGATCGGGTGCGGTGATCGCCTTGCCCTCTTCCGCCAGTAAGCCGCTGGCTGGCGGTTCTAGCCCCGCCAGCAGACGCAGCAGCGTCGATTTGCCACAGCCGGAAGGCCCCAACAGCGCGACAAATTCACCGGCTTTCACCTGCAGATTAATATTCTCCAGCACCGGCAAATCTTCGCCTTCTAACGTAAAGTGATGATTAACTTTCTCAATAGCGATATTAACGCCCGCCGTGGTATTGGTCATATTTCCGCTCCAGAAAAATAAGCTAAGAAATAAAGCATAAGCCGCACATGCCACACCTCGAAATAGCCATTTCGGCAAACTTATCCGCAAATACTCATAATGAAAAACTGCATGTTGTCATGCGGGATTGTTATTTGGTCGCGCTTAGCGCCTTTGCCATAGTGCCTGTGAACTTTATCTACAAGGAAGACAGGATGGCATTTCAACAATTCTCTCTGAGCCGACGCGCGTTATTACGCGGGTTGGGTCTTTTTAGTGCCGGTGTAGCGGTCAATCCTTTGCTGAGCAGCAGGGTATTTGCCGACGATAAACCCCTCAAAACTATCAAGCTGGCATGGGGACAAACGGCGGTGTGTCAGTCACCGATTTCGGTAGCGCTGAAGCAAGGTTTCTTCAAAAAGTACGGCCTGAATGTTGAACCAGTGAACTTCAGCGGCCCAACGGACGCGCTGCTGCAGGCGATTGCCACCGGACAAGCCGATGGCGGTATCGGTATGGCGCTGCGCTGGCTGAAGCCGCTGGAGCAAGGCTTTGATGTTGACCTTACGGTCGGCACCCACGGCGGCTGCATGCGTTTGCTCGCGCCGCAAAACAGCGGTATTCGTGATGTGAAAGATTTGGTGGGTAAATCGGTGGCGGTCAGCGATCAGGCTAGCCCGATCCGCAACTTCTTTGCCATCCAGCTGGCGAAACAGGGCATCGATCCGGATAAGCAGGTGAACTGGCTGCAATATCCGCCCGATCTGTTTGGCGAAGCGCTGCGCAAAGGCGAAGTACAGGCGCTGGCCACCGATGACCCGCAGGGCTGGCTGCTGAAGAAGCAGCATGATCTGGTGGAGGTGGATAACAACCTAAAAGGCGAATACGCCAACCTCACCTGCTGCGTGCTGGGTCTGCGCGGCTCGCTGGTGCGTGACGATCCAGCTACCGCGCGCGCCATCACGCAGGCGATTGTCGATGCGCAGCAGTGGACCGCCGAGCACCCGGAAGAGACGGCGAAAATCTTCCAGCCGTTTGTGCCGGGCTCCGTGGCGGTTGAGGATATTGCCGCGATGTTGAAAGAGCATACCCATAGCCACCATTCCACCGGGGCGCAGCTGCGCAAAGAGGTGGCGGTGTACATCGACGAGTTGAAGAAGATCAATGTGATCCGCCCGGATACCGATGCGCAGCGCTTCGCCGAGCACTATGTGCCGGACCTGCTGCCAGCGGAATCCGGCCATCAGCACGCCAGCAATATGGCGCACATGAGCAATATGTCGAGCTAAGGAGACGATGATGGCCAGTGAAACCCTGACGATTACCCGCAACCGTGACGAGCCGCGCCGTATTCAACCGGCGGTGTGGGGCGCGCTACTGCTGTGGTGGGCGCTGGTAGCGCTGATGGTGGCGGTGCCGGATAAGCCGCAGGGTTTTGCCGCCCCGCGCTTTGTTAATGAGACACATGAGCTGTTTGCCGGCATTGCGCTGTTGCTCAGCGTGCTGGCCATCGCCTCCAGCCTGTTTCCACGCCTGACGCTGCTGGCACCGCTCAAGCGCAGCGGACCGTGGCTGATTGTACTGGCGCTGTTGATCGGTCTGTGGGAAATCGTGACGGGCAAACTGGCGCTGCTGCCAGCGCCGTTTTTCGCCCCGCCGCGTGCGCTGGTGGAGGCCTATGCCACCGATTGGCCGCGCCTGCTCGATAGCGTGTTGAATTCGCTGCGCCTGCTGGCTTTTGGCTTTATCTACGGCAGCGTGGTGGGCTTTGTGACGGGCGTGGCGATTGGCTGGTCGCGCGGGCTGGGATATTGGGTACATCCGATTCTGCGGTTCCTTGGCCCGGTTCCCTCTACCGCGCTGCTGCCGCTGTCGCTCTACTTCTTCCCGTCAAGCTTCTCTGCGGCGGTATTTCTGATCGCGCTCGCCACCTGGTTCCCGGTAACGGTGCTCACCTGGTCCGGCGTCTCCAGCGTTGATACCCGTTATTACGACGTGGCGCGCACGCTGGGTGCTAATTCGCTGTTTCTCGTGCTGCGTGTAGCCGTTCCTGCGGCGCTGCCGCACCTGTTTGTCGGCCTGTTTATGGGGCTGGGCGCCTCGTTCTCGGTGCTGGTGGCAGCGGAAATGATGGGGGTGAAATCCGGACTGGGTTGGTATCTGCAGTGGGCGCAAGGCTGGGCGGCCTACGCCAACATGTATGCCGCGCTGATAGTGATGGCGCTGCTGTTCTCCTCGCTAATCTCCCTGCTGTTCCTGGTTCGCGACCGGCTGCTGTCGTGGCAGCGCAGCGCGGTCAAATGGTAACAACACACATTGCGCAATAAATTGCGCCGCTACGGTATGTGCATGCATTCGTAGCGGCGCGATTTATCGCGCAGATATTCGGTTCAAATCATCCATTGCCGAGGTCGATTATGGCTGCAAAAATTTCTGCTTCTATCACTGAACTGATTGGCAACACGCCGCTGTTGCGCCTGTCGCGTTATGCGCAGCAGCAGGCGATCCAGGCCGATTTGGTCGCCAAGCTGGAGCTGTTTAACCCCAATCACAGCGTAAAAGATCGCATCGCCCTCAGCATGATTGAAGCTGCCGAACGCAACGGCATCATCCAGCCTGGCGATACGCTGGTAGAAACCACCAGCGGTAATACCGGCATTGGCCTGGCTGCAATTGCCGCGGCCAAAGGCTACAAATTTCGCGTCTATATCAATGATTTTGTCAGCATCGAACGCAGCCAGATCATTCAGGCCTACGGTGCGGAAGTAGTGCCATTCAGCACCATCGAAGGTTTTAAAGCGTTTTACGATGCCAGCAACGGCGATTTCGTCGCCGCCACTAAATGGCTGGCCGAGCAAGTCACCGCCGCAGAGCCGGAGGTGCATTTCCTGCTGCAGTTGGATAATCCCGCCAATCCGGCGGTACACGAGCGCACCACCGGGCCAGAAATCTGGCGCGACAGCGGTGGCGAGCTGGATATTTTTATCGCCGCGGTTGGCACCGGCGGCACGCTATCCGGTACCGGGCGCTACCTCAAACAGCAGCATCCGGGTTTGCAGGTGATTGCGGTGGAACCGGGCGTCGGCTCACAGCCCAGCGAACTGCGTCCCGATCCGCTGGAGATCACCGGCGTTCATGCCTTCAGTAATCAGACGCCGGAGCGCATTCCCGCCAATCTCGACCATCGCGTTTACGATGAGGTTATCGCGGTGGAGACCTGGCAGGCTTACGCCGCCGCACGGCAGCTGGCGCTAAGCGAAGGTGTGCTGGTGGGCGATTCATCCGGTGCGGTGCTGTGGGCAGCGCAACAGGTGGCGGCGCGGCCGGAGAATCATGGCAAGCGCATTGTGGTGTTGCTGGCCGATGGCGGCAGCAGTTATCTGACCACCCAGCTGTTTGCGCATCAGGTGCCGGCCGAATCGCTCAAGCTGGCGAGCGCCGTGCAGACATCGAGAAAAATTGCCTGAACGTCGAGGAGCGCATGAATGCGCACTCTACAATCTCGTAGGGTCGGCATTCATGCCGACCTGGTTTACCCATTAAGCCAGCACGTTACTGGTGATCCCTTTGGCAAACAACAACGGATCGGTCTCCGGTCGTAACACGTTGATCGCCTTCAAATCCCGCGCATAGACGTCGATCTCATTCACAAACGCATTGCCCACCGAGTAATGCCCATGCGTATGGGTTTTCAACACGCTGGCGATCTCTTGCGGCGTGGTGTTCAGCGCATGGCCGTTAAACTCGCTGCCAATCGCTTCCGGATGCGCCGCCGCATAGGCATGCGCCTGCAGAATGGCGTGAGTAATGGCGGCGGCCACTTCTGGCTGCTCGCGAATCAGGCTGCCGCGCGTGCCTACCACGCAGCAGCTCAGTTTGGCGTATTCGTCCATTAAGTTAGTGCCAATCTCGCGATAGCCCGGTTTCTGTGTCAAACGCCACATCACCGGATCGGAGCCGCTGGCGGCCTGAATCTCGTCCTTCTCCAATACCATTGGCAGCAAATCCTGCGGGAATACGCGCCAGTCGACATCGCTATTGGGATCGACGCCGTGCTTTTTCAGCATCAGCGAAAAGAAGTTTTTATCTGCGCCAGCCATGTCGGTGACACCGATAGTTTTGCCCTTCAACTGCTCAAGCGTGGTTGGACCGCCATCGCGTGCCAGCAGGCGCATACAACCGCCGTGCGTACCGGCGGTGAGTTTAACGTCAAAGCCCTGCTCCAGCGCTTTGAGCCAGCGCAGCGCCATGCCAATCGCCGCTTCTGCTTTGCCGGTGGCAATCGATTCCAGCAGCAGCTCGGTTGAGCTGCCGAAGTTAACGAACTCCACTTCCAGATTGTGTGCTTTGAAGAAGTTATGCTGATCGGCCACCACAACCGGTGCGAGGCAAATGGCATTGAGATTGACTGCAAGGCGCACGTGCGTCGGTTTTGCCAGCGCCCATTTACCTGGGCCGCCCTGTAATAAATCGCCCGGCATCGGCATACCCGCCATATGATCCTCGGCAAACGCCCTTCCCGGTAAGGTTGCCGCCATCGCCGCCGCAGCGGAATATCCCAGAAAATGCCGACGCGAAAGTAAATAATTATTTGGCATTAAATAACTCCGAAAAAAATATGCAGGTGAAGGGTTAACCCTAATTAATGCGATACGCAGAAACAGCCATTGCAAATTAACACCTCAAACGACGGCGCAATTATGCCGATTACGCATGTCTATACCCGCTTTATTGCTTTTACAGTTACAAAGGAAAAGTAAACAATTAACGCTTATTGCACAGAGGAATTAATTACGCATGGCAAATAACCTGCCGTTCCTGGCTGAAATATTGCCGGTGGTCACTCGCGCGTTAGAAAAAGATGCCGAACAGGTTGATCGCAGCGGCGAATTCCCTAAAGCGGCATTCAGCGTATTGCAGCAACAGGGTTTGCTGCATTTTGCATTGCCGCTTGAATTAGGTGGTGGCGGCGGAAACCTGATTGATTGCCGGACGATCGTGCAGGCGGTGGCACGCGGTGAACCTTCCGCCGCGCTAATCCTCATTATGCAGTACCTCCATATACGTCGCCTCGACGACACCTCAAGCTGGCCGGAAGCAATACGGCGCAAAGTGGCGGCGAGCGTGATTGCTGAAGGTGCGTTGATCAATGCGCTGCGCGTCGAACCCGAGTTGGGCACGCCGGCGCGCGGCGGATTGCCCGCCACCCGCGCCCGCCGCACATCTGAGGGCTGGCGCATCAGCGGCGAGAAGATTTACTCCACCGGCAGCTATGGGCTGAGCTGGATGCTGGTGTGGGCCAGCAGCGATGATGCCGATCCGCTGGTCGGCGGCTATCTGGTGCCCGCCCACGCGCCTGGCATTACGATTATCGATGAGTGGGATCACCTCGGCATGCGGGGCACCTGCAGCCATCGCGTGGTGTTGAATGACGTGCTGATCCCGCTTGACCACGCGGTTAACGTGGCGCCGTGGAGCGAGCCGCGAGCCGGCCTGAATGAAGAGGAAGCGCTGTGGATGGCGGTGCTGCTCGGCTCGCTATACGACGCGATTGCGCAGAGCGCGCGTGACTGGTTTATCACCTTTTTACAGCAGCGGGCGCCTGCCAATCTGGGCGCGCCACTGGCTTCACTGTCGCGCTTTCATGAGCTGGTGGGTCGCATCGATACACTGCTGTTCACCAATCAAACCCTGCTGAGCAGCGCCGCACACGGCCACATCGCCAGTGGACATGCCGCGCAAATCAAACAGGTGGTGACCGAAAACGCCATTCGCAGCGTGCAGCTGATGGTGGAGAGCATCGGCAATCACGCCTTAACGCGCCACCATCCGTTACAACGTCACCTACGCAACGTGTTGTGCGGTCGCATCCACACGCCGCAGGATGACGCCATTTTCACTTCTGTGGGCAAAGCGGCGCTTTCTGCTAAGAGGGGTTCAGCATGACTACTTTTAGGAGTGGTGCGCTCCAGATGTTGTAGGGTGCGCATTTAGATATGACCGGGCTGATGAGTTACAGATTAAACCGGGCACATAGGTAACATATTGATGCTCAGTCGAGCCTGGGTCGGTGCTGGGTGCACAATCCTGCACACCCAGCATTTTCATCAGAAACGATAGGTCGCGGAGACGGAGAAGTTACGTGGATCGCCGTAAACGATGCCGCCGTTACTCACGTTGGTGTCGTACTCTTTGTCGAACAGGTTGTTGATATTTGCCTGCAGCGAGACGTTTTTGGTTACGTCATAGCGTGCGAACAGATCCACCACCGTGTAGCTGCCCTGACGTGCACGCCAGGTACCGTTGCCGTCTGGTCCGCCGATATCGCCGTAGGTTTTCGACTGCCAGGTTGCACCGCCACCCAAGGTCAGCTGATCCAGCATCGGCAAGCGATAGCTGGTGAACAGATTGAATGAGGTGCGTGGCAGATTGGAGTTGTAACGATCGCCATTCGCATCTTCCGCCACATAGCTGGTACCACCGAAGGTCATTTGTAAGTTATCGGTGACTGCGCCGTTCACTTCGAACTCTACGCCACGACTCACAACGCCTTTTTTACCAACATAAATCGCATTGCCGGTTTCAGGGTTAGTTTGGCCGGTTGCTTCACCCACGTTATCCAGCTCGGTGCGGAACACAGAAATAGACGTGGTCAGGCGGCTGTTAAACCAGTCTGATTTCACGCCCGCTTCGTAGTTTTTACCAATCACCGGCGCCAGGTAAGCACCTGAAGCATCCTGATAATCCTGCGGCTGGAATACCGAGGTGTAGCTGGCATACGCTGACCAGTTGTCGTAGAAGTCCCAGATCACGCCACCATAAGGCGTGATGTTGTTCTTCTCCATCTCGGCATTCAGCGTCTGACGATTCCAGTTGGTATAGCGTGCACCGAGAATCACATGTAGCGGATCGGCCAATGAAATGCGCGTAGCCAGATAGGCAGATTTCTGGCGCACCAGCTGGGTATCTAATGCCGGTTCACGTGGATTCCAGTTGGTCTCTGGATAATCGCCGTTGTAGTCGTTGAAGTTACCCAACTGCTCTGAGGAGATGTTCTCCCACGAACTAAAGTACTTATTGTCCTGACGGCTGTAGTTAACGCCGATCATCAACTCATGCTGACGGCCCAACAATTCGTAAGGGCCGCTGGCGAACGCATCCACCGCATCCACTTTACGCTTGCCGGTGTTGTAACCCGTACCGCCGATCACCGGATAGCCGGCGTAAGAAGAGGATCCCGCACCGGTGGTTTTATCGAAGAAACCATCGATATACAGCTGCTTACTGTCGAGGAACATTTCGTTGTGCGTGCCGTTAAGCGTGATATTCCAGCCGTTATCGAAGTTCTGCTGCAGGTTAACAAAGACTTTTTTGTTCTCTTTGTTGTTGTAAGCCCAATCCGGCGCGGTGTTATAACCACGGCGCAACTTGGTTTGTGAACCGTCGGTATACCAACGCGGTGAGCCGCCCCACATGGGCGAATCGGTATTCACCTGAGAGAACTCATAGCCGACGGACAACTTGGTGGCATCGGTAAGATCGGCATCGACCACGCCGTAGACGAACTTCTTGTCTGCGCCGTAACGTTCAATAAAGCTGTTTCTGTCTTCATAGCCCGCCACCAGGCGTCCACGCACGTTACCTTCGGCGGACAGTGGCGCAGAGAGATCGGCAACATAACGCTGTTTGTTCCAGCTGCCGTAGCTGGCTGAAACGCTGCCAGTAAACTCTTTGCTATCGGCGTGCTTGCGCACCATGTTGATTGAGGCTGAGGGATTGCCCGGTCCGGTCAGTAAACCGGTGGCGCCGCGTACCACTTCAACGCGCTCATACAACGCCATATCGCTCTGCGCATCGCCGAGGTTCCAGCGCGAAGCGAAGGCAGTGGGAATACCATCGGTCATATAGTTGTCGATGGTAAAACCGCGCGAAAAGTAGTTGGTGCGATCCATATCGGAAGAGACGCCGTGGATGCCGGTGGTATTGGCCAGCACATCATTCAGCGACTGCAGCTGCTGGTCTTCCATGCGCTGCTTGCTAACGATCGAAACCGATTGCGGAATATCGCGCGCGGTGAGCGCCATTTTGGTACCGGCGCGTGTGACTGGCACGCTGTAGTCTTTTGCCGCCTGCTCTTGCTGGTCGGCATTGGCGCTGGCGTCAACGTTCAGCGTTTGTTCTGTGGGCGTGGTTTCAGCTGCTTGCGCGATACCTGACGCAACCAACATAGCCAGTAAAGAGAGACGCAGCGCGCGCTGTGGAGCACTGCCCGGGTTCCTGACGCGCAAATCTTCGCAAAACATACGATTCCTCGATCAACTTATCATTATTTTTTTGCGGCACCGCTGCTGACGTCTGCAAGAGGAACGACAGTAAGGAAGCCGTTAAGAAAGCAAATGAGAAATATACGCATTAAGATTTCCAATGCAAGAAATTGTTACCGGTTAACTGACACTTTTACACTTATAGAAATGCCTTATTCTTCAACGAGTAATAGTTGAGCAGCGTTATTTTCCGGAATGATTACGTTTGGATTTTTGGCAACTCTGTGAAATTGAAAGGATTCTGGTGAGCGGTAAGCTTACCCGCAGCTTATCGATGCATACCTTGCAATGCAGAATCGACCTCTATGACGACCAAATCATGCCGCTAGCGTAGATTAAATGCATAATAAATGAGCACTGTTAATTATCTTTATAATCAGCCAGGTCAGTAATAAGCCAAATAAATTGTGTGACCTGCTGCAAATATAAAGAAATTTCTGGTCGAATGGATATTTTCCGGACAATTCTGTCCTCGCGTAATTATTTTAATTTGAAAAAAAATCTCGTAGAATGCGCGCTTTGATACTCGTTAAATAAGTAATAAGGATTTATTCATGAGCGATGCACTTAAAGCATTGAACAATCTTCGTACGCTGCGTGCTCAGGCGCGTGAAATAGAGGTAGCAGCATTAGAAGAGATGCTGGAGAAGTTCGCCGTGGTGGTCGCAGAGCGCCGTGAAGAAGCGGCTGCAGAAACCGCAGCTCAGCGCGAAAAAGAAGAAAAACTGGCGCTGTATAAAGAGATGCTGATGAAAGACGGCATCGATATTAATGACCTTGCGCAATTAAACCAGCCGGAAACTAAAGCTAAACGCGCACCGCGTCCAGCCAAGTATAAATTCATCGATGAGCAGGGTAACGAGAAATTGTGGACCGGTCAGGGCCGCACGCCATCGCCAATTAAAGCCGCAATGGATGCAGGCGGTTCATTGGATGATTTTCTAATCTGATTTAATAAGGTGGATATCACTATCCACCTTATTTTTTTGTTTAGCATCACGGTGCGCTTTTACGCGTTTTTTTAACAGCAGCGCTGTTTATTTAAAGAGCGCGATAAATCGCGCCGCTACAATATCTGCACGTTGCTATTTTAGAACGGCACACGCCTGGGCAATTCTTCGCCCTGCTTCACGCACCGTATCAATATCGGTAGCAATCGACAGGCGGAAATATGGCGATAAGCCGTATGCACTTCCGGCAACGCCAGATACGCCGCTTTCCAAAAGATAATTCATCACATCCTGTTCGCTCTCAATTTTCTGACCGTCAGGACGCGTTTTGCCCAGCAAACCGGCACAGCGGCAGAAAATAAAGAAGGCTCCGTCAGGATTGAGCACTTCAATCTCCGGTACCGGCTGCAGCAACGCCATAATCGCGTCGCGACGATCCTGATAAGCCTTGCGCTGCGGCGGCAGAAAATCGAGTCCGCCATTGAATGCAGCAACCGCAGCGGCCTGGCTGATGGCGCTGGCACCCGAGCTGTTTTGCGACTGCACCACCACCATCGCGTCAATCAACGCTTTTGGCCCGGCACCGAAGCCGATGCGCCAGCCGGTCATCGCGTAGGTTTTCGACACGCCACCCACCAGTAAAATACGATCCGTCAGATCGGGCGCGACGTGCAGCAGGCTGACATGTTCACGACCATCAAACAGAATGTGTTCGTACAGCTCATCCAACATGATCAACACATCAGGGTGATCGCGCAGCACCGCCGCCAGTGCGATCAGCTCCTCGGCGCTGTACACCATGCCGGAAGGATTGCCCGGATTGTTTAATACCAGCCAGCGCGTTTTGTCGCCGATGGCCTGTGCCAGCTGCTGCGGTTGCAGCTTATACTCCTGTTCCAGCGCGCACTCCAGCAGCACGGCTTTTCCGCCGTTAAAACGCACGCTATCCGGGAAGGTCGGCCAATACGGCACCGGCACAATCACCTCATCGCCATCATTCAGCGTGGCGGCAAAAGCATTGAAAATGATCTGCTTGGCACCATTGGCGATACAAATCTGCCCCAACTCATAATCAAGCTGATTTTCACGCTTCAGCTTAGCTAACACCGCGTTACGCAGCGGCGTGGTGCCGTTGGTCGGCGTGTAGCGCGTTTCACCGGCTTCCATCGCCGCGACCGCCGCCTGACGAATATGCGGCGGGGTATCAAAATCGGGTTCACCGGTGGTGAGATCGAGAATATCGACGCCCTGCTCTTTCAACTGGCGCGTCAGTTGGCGCGCCGCCGCATTGGCAGAGAGCGACACGGACTGCACACGCTTAGATAAGGTGACCATGTAGTGCTCCTGAAGGGGATTAAACCACCACCGGCAAGCCGAGGTTTTCGCGCAGCGTGGCGAACTCATAATCGTCACGGAACAGGCCACGACGACGCAGTTCCGGAATCACCAGTTCCACAAACAGATCCAACTGCTCAGACATGATGGCTGGCATGATGTTGAAACCATCTGCGCCCCCCTCTTTCAGCCACAGCTCGAAATCATCGGCGATATCTTCGGCGGTGCCGACAATCACGCGATGCCCGCGTGAACCCGCAGCCACAGCGGCCAGCTCGCGCAACGTTAGATTTTCGCGCTTCGCCATATCGGTCATCAATTTGACGCGGCTCTGGTTACCTTCACCCAGCGGCACTTCCGGCACCGGGCCATCCAGCGGATATTGGCTGAGGTCCATGCTGAAGCGCAGCGACAGCTGACGCAGACCATTTTCAATATCGACCAGCGTGTTCAGCTCTTTCCACAGCGCTTTGGCTTCTTCGCGCGTGCGTCCCACAATCGGCATCACGCCCGGCATGATAACCACGTGATCCGGATTACGGCCGGCAGCGATCACCTGATCTTTCTGCGAGCGGTAGAAGGTTTGCGCTTCTTCGAGGCTGGCGGCAGCGGTGAAAATCACTTCGGCGGTTTCAGCCGCCAGCTTCTGACCATCGGCTGACGAACCGGCTTCAATGATCACCGGACGCCCCTGCGGTGAACGGGTGATGTTAAGCGGACCCTGCACCTGGAAGTGTTCGCCCTGGTGATTAATCGGCTGAATTTTTTCATCAACGAAGTAGGCGCCGGTCTCTTTGTTTGGCTGCACCGCGCCCTCTTCCCAACCGGCCCACAGCTTGTCCGCCACTTCAAGGAATTCGCGCGCCCGCGCGTAGCGCTCGGCGTGATTCGGCATATCGCTACGACTAAAGTTCCGCGCCACATCGGTAGAGAACGACGTCACCACATTCCACGCGGCGCGGCCGCGGCTGATGTGATCCAGCGAAGAGAAACTGCGCGCCATGGTGAACGGATCGCTAAAGGTGGTGGAGGCGGTTGCCGCCAGACCAATGCGTTTGGTGTTCACTGCCAGCGCCGACAGCAAGGTTAGTGGTTCGAGGCGAGCCATGGTTGACGGCAGGCGGTACATGCTGGTGGCCAGCGCATCACCGACGAAGAACAGATCGAATTTGCCCGCTTCGGCTTTTTTGGCGATGGTGATCAGCCAGTCAATATCGGTGGGATCGCCGAGCTTTTCCGTTAAGCGCCAGCCGCTAACGTGTTGTCCTACCGGTTGTACGAAAAGGCCTAAACGGATGCGGCGTGGTGGTTGTAAATTAGCCATAAATTTGTCCTGGTGAATAAAAAGTAATGCGTTTAAAAGGTGTTCTCGGTCGCCAGCAGCGCCTGCTCCAGCGCATCTGCAGAGATGCGGAAAGGCAGACGTTCTGCGCTGGCCGCCGGGAATTTGATTTGTTCCGCGATGCTGCGGATCGTCGCCGCGCGATCGCCGGTTAACGGCGCCAGCGTTAACGGCATGTCGTAGTCGCGCAGCAGCGCCAGCAGCTCGGCATCCGGCACGCCGTCATGTTCAATCAACGATTGCACTAGCAGGCTATAGCCCACTTTCTCGCCGTGCAGCCACGCGTGCAGTTCCGGCTGATGCGTCAGGCGATTGTGGATGGCATGGGCAAAGCCCGGCGTCGGTAACACATCGCGCACGCTGTTTGCCAGACCCGCCAGCACGATATTGGCATCGATGATCTGCACCAGCTCCGGCGTTACTTGCTGCTGTTGATTGGCGGCAACCGCCGCCGCGCCCAGTTGCAGATAGCGATCGAGCGCGCGCTTAGCGGTCATCACTTTAAGGTCCAGCGCCAGATCGTGGGGATTGTGACGCTGATAAGGGTAGAACTCGTAATATTTCGCCAGCGCATCCACGATGCCGGCTTTCAGATACCGCACATCGCTACGCGCAATCACTTCGCTATCCACCAATACCAGATCGGGCATTTTACCCAGCGGCTGGCTGCGAACGTGTCCGCCCTGCTCGTTGTAAATGATGGCGACCGGCGACCACGCTGCGCAGGTGGCGGCCACGGTAGCAAAGTTGATCACTTTGAGATCGGGCAACTGGCTGCCCACCGCTTTCGCCGCATCCAGCACGCGTCCGCCACCGATGGCAAACAGCAGTTCTGCGCCCTGCTGCTGCACATTTTGCTTGAGCGTTTCAATCGCGGCATCGGTGCATTCACCCGGCAGATACTCTATTTCCCAGCGAATACCGTTGGCCTCAAGGCTCTGCGTTAATTCTGGATTGACCGCCTGCCAGGCGCGAGGAGAAGTAAAGATGCGAATATGTGAGGCATAAGGTTTGATAAATTCACCGGCGCGCGCACGCAATCCGGATTCATGTGCATAAGCACGCGGAGATTTGATCGCTAACACGGCGTCACCCTGATTAAGAATAAGGCTATAACGGATTAAATTAAGATAATTCAGAGGGTTAATACAGAATAGTTATAGCGCTATGTATTTTCTGCATACTACGGTAAATAACGATTTAAGCAATGCAAAACCCGCGATTTCATTTTCACAAATTCGCATTAGCTTAGTTATTTTTCACATATAGCGCGGGTTAGCTTTGCTGGTAATCTGACTAGCCTTGTATGAAAGGGTGATGGCGAGCACATTCCGTAGCGGCGCAATTTATTGCGCAATAAATTGCGCCGCTACGGAATGTGCATGTTTTTTTCTCCGCCAGCTGGCGGTTTTTCCGGGGATATCTATGTCACTTGAATTTCGTCAGGTTAGAGAAGACGAGGTGGAAACCTATCAGGCGCTGATGCATGCCGCCTATGCACCAACGCTGGCGTTGGGCATCAAGTTTGATGCCGCCACGGCCGATCGCGCTAAAACCCTGCGTCATCTGCAAAGTCACGGTGTGTATGCGCTGTATGCCCATGACGTGATGGTCTCATCCGTCACCGTGCGCTATCCGTGGGGACCGCTGCCGGGCCCGTTTGGCCTGCCGCATATCGGCTGGTTTGGTGCGCATCCCGATTATCCCGGACGCCAATATGGCCGTCAGGTGCAGGATCGCCTTGAGCAGGAGATCCTGCTCGGCAAGCTGCGCGCCCCCGCCGTTTCGCTCGGCACCGCCACCAGCCATCCATGGCTGATTGAGATGTATAAAAAGCGCGGTTTTCAGCTGATGCACACTACCGATCTCGGCAAAGGCCACATCACGCAATATATGAAGAAAGTACTGGATGAAGCCGCTCATGATGCGTGGTTAACGCGTCAGGCCGCTCAACAAGGAATTAAAGCATGAGCCAACTCCTCGACACCCTCGGCGAACAGCTGATCGCCTTCCGCCATGAACTGCACCGTTTTCCCGAACTCTCCAACGAGGAGTTCGAAACCACCGCACGCATTCGCCAGCAGTTAGAACAACATCACATCCGCGTGCTGGATCTGCCGCTCAAAACCGGCTTAGTCGCTGAGATCGGCCCGGAGCAGGGTCCACTGATCGTGCTGCGCTCCGATATCGATGCGCTGCCGATTGAGGAGCAGTCTGATGTTACCTTCCGCTCTGAACGTCCCGGCGTGATGCACGCCTGCGGCCATGACTTCCACAGTTCGGCGGCGCTGGGCGCGGCGATTTTGCTCAAACAGCAGGAAAGCACGCTGCCGGGCCGCGTACGTATTCTGTTCCAGGCCGCCGAAGAGACCGGCCAGGGCGCACCCGATGTGATTGCGACCGGCGCGCTGGACGATGCGGTGGCGATTTTTGGTATTCACAACGATCCGTCGCTGCCGCCGGGCGTGATTGGCTGCAAAGCCGGTCCGTTAACCGCCGCGGTCGATCGCTTTGATATCAGCATCACCGGCATCGGCAGCCACGCAGCCAAACCGCATCAGGGCAACGATCCGATTGTTATCGCCGCGCAAATTGTCTCCGCTGCGCAGACGCTGATCAGCCGCAATGCGCCATCTGGCGATAACGCGGTGGTGTCGATTACCCAGATTCACAGCGGCAGCACCTGGAACGTGATTCCCGACAGCGCCTGGCTGGAAGGCACGGTGCGCTCCTTCTCGCAACAGACGCGCGAGCGCCTTGAGCAGCGCTTCCGAGAAATTGTGCAAGGCATCGGTGCCGCATTTGCCGCCGAAGTGAAATTTAACTGGCATGCGGGTCCGCCATCGGTAGTGAATGATGCACACTGGGCGGATTTCGCCCTGCAGCAGGCCAGTGCCAGCGGCTTTGAGGCGCGCGTAGTGGAAGCCAGCCCAATCGGCGAAGACTTCGCGTTTTATCAGCAGCAACTGCCAGGCGCATTTATGATGATTGGCACCGGTGAACCCTACGCGCTGCATCATCCGGCATTTCGCATTAACGATGAGGTGCTGCTGCCCACCGCGCGCTATCTCAGCGATTTGGCGCTTGCGGCATTGCGCAGCCTGGAGCACACCCGCTGATGAACCTCACTGCTGCGCTGGCTGAGCGCATTGTTCACAGCCAACCGGACGCCGCCGCTCGCGAGGCGGCGCGTGAAGGCGTGCGTGATTTTCTTGCCGTCAGCTGGCCGGTGCTGCAAGGCCAGGTGCCGGACAGCGGTTTACCGGCGTTACGCAACGTGTATGGCGGCGGCAGCACCCGCTCAACAGCCCTGCTGCTGGGTTATGCCAGCCACGCGCTGGATTACGATGATTTTCATGCCGATTTTCGCGGGCATCCCAGCGTGGTAATCCTGCCCGCGCTGCTCGCCTGGCAGCAGCATCAGCCGACTGAATTGGACGACTTTCTGGATGCTTATGTGATTGGCGTAGAGGTGGCGGGTCGTTTGGGGCTCGCCGTCAGCCAGCAGCACTATGCGCTCGGCAATCACAATACCGCGACGCTCGGCACAGTTGCCGCTGCCGCCGCGCTGGCGCGATTAATCGGGACAGATACTTCTGCGACGGCAACGCTGATTGGCATCGCCACCACCCAGGCCAGCGGTTTACGCGCGCAATTTGGTTCGGCGGTAAAACCGCTGCACGCCGGTTTTGCCGCTGAACGTGCGGTGACCGCCGCGCAGCTGACGCTGGCAGGTTTTGACGGCAAGCAGGATGGTGTGATTGAAGCCTTTATCTCCGCCACCAGCAATGGCCAGGCACAGCCGGAAAAGCTGATTGATAACTGGGCTGAGCCGTGGCGTATGGTTTCGCCGGGCCTGGAGTTCAAACCCTTTCCCACCTGCGCCGGTACGCACAGCGCAGCCGAAGCGACGCGGATGTTGCGTCAGCAGTGGCTGGCAAACGGTCATTCACTGCAAGCGTTGCTGGACAACATCGCTGACATTAGCGTGGCGTTTCCGCCGGGTGGCGATATTGCGGCATCGGTGCGTGTGCCAGCCAACGGCATTGAAGCGCGTTTCAGCCTGGAGTATGTGATTGCCGCGATGTTGATGTACGACGACTTGCGGTTGCAGGATTTTGCTGAGGGCGAGCTTAACCACGCCGTCATGCCGCTGGCGGCTAAAGTACGCCGCACGCCGGATGAGAATGCGCCACCGGATGCGATTAATCCGGCACTGCGCTTTCACCTGGTCACCCTCACCTTGCGCGATGGCTCACAGCTGCAGCAGCGCCGCACAAGACAGCAATCGCTAGCCGATGCGGTAGATGTCATGGGTAAACTGCGGGCAGCACTGCAGCAGGAGATGCCACAACGCCAGCAGCAGTTGCTGCACAGCAGCGCGCTGCGCAACACCGCTGATCTGGCGGCGTTAATCCAATTGCTACTTTAGAGCGTTTCTACCGGTTCCAGCGCGTCCTGAATGGCATCGGCCAGATTGGCAATCTCATTGGCAACCGCCTGCAAATCCCATGATGCCTTCGATCCGCTGGCGGAGGTGGAGGCGCTAACCGACTCTTTTGCCACGGCTAACGCCGCGGCCACCGCGACGGTGCGCTTGTGTTGTTCTACAGTTACGCCAATCGGTGGCTGTGTGAAATAGTCGTTGACCATCGTATCTCTCCCTTGGATGTTAAAAATAAAAATGAATTCCTGGAGAGCTATTATGGGGGAAATGTCACAGAGTGCTATCTAAATAGTGAGCCGCCAGCGGCGGCTCTAGCCATTTTCAGATTTTAGGTTGCTGATCTTCGGGAAATTCAGTGTCGCGAGGTAAATCATCATCTTCGTCAGGTAAAGGTTCATCATCGCCTGGCAGGGGAATTACATCATCATCTGGACGCTCTGACATAGGTACCTCCATTAACCCGAATTGGGTTATTTAAGTGTAGTAATGCCGTTAAATAGCCCAATGGTATTCTCTTCAATATGTGAGTTAAGCGTAAGAAATATTTAAGGTGCATTTATCTAAAACTCATCTACCGCTTCACTTATAGTAAATCTAATTAGCGCTGTGCTTATTTTCTTTTACGCTCAATAATTTGCGTTAAGCTAAACCGTGGTTATAATTTAAAATAAGTTTCATAATTTAATCCCCGAACGTTTTACCAACAGACGAATGATTCAAACAATTACCGCACTATCCGTAGCGGCGCGATTCATCGCGCAATAAATTGCGCCGCTACAAAATGTGCGCTGGTTAAAATTGGCATTTATATCTTACTGATAAGCATTGATTCACATCACGCTGTTAATAATTAACTCATTATTATTTATCTCTATTTCCTGAATATTATTCCGGGGGAACAGCATGCCGCCATTTTCTAGCTTTTGGCAGGCCGGTTACGAGGGTGCGGACCATATCAATCCCTTCGGCGAAAAACTTTCCATGAATGCAGTGAATGATCATTTAACTCAATACCATAACGATTACGCCGCGCTGCAGCAGTTCGGTATTACATCCGTTCGCGAAAGTATTGGCTGGCGACTGGCAGAAATGGCGCCAGAGGAGACTTTTTCCAACCTGAAAAAACGTATGAATTCGGCGCGCTCGTTTGGATTACAAATCAACTGGAGCTTTTGTCATTACGGCTGGCCTGACGATCTCACCTTATTTGCGCCTGAATTCGTGCCACGCTTTGCCGACTTTTGCCAGCGTATGGCGCTGTTTCTCGCTGAATATTATGAAGACGCACCGATTTATTCGCCGATGAATGAGATCTCATTTATGGCGTGGGGAATTTCAGTTGGACTGTTTGGCAATAATGCGCACAGCGATCCCGATGAGATTAAACGCCAGCTCATTCGCGCCACGCTGGCCGGATGTGCCGCCATTGAGAGCGTCGATCCCCGTGCGCGCTTCCTGCACTGTGACCCGATCATTCACGTGGTACCCGATGAAGATAGCGATGCGTGCCACCAGCGCAGCGCAGAGATTATCGCCTCGCAGTACCAAGCATGGGACATGATCGCCGGTTTGCGCGAACCCGAGTTGGGCGGTAAGCCGCGTTATCTCGATCTGGTCGGTGCCAATTACTACCACGGTAATCAGTGGTTGACCTGGTCCGGCTGCCGGCTGGAGTGGCATTTAGGGGATGCACGCCGCGTGCCGCTGCACCGGATGCTTGCGGCGTTATCGCAGCGCTATCAGCGGCCGCTATTGCTGGCCGAAACCAGCCATGTCGGTAGCGGACGCGCCGCCTGGCTGTCTCAGGTTACCGCCGATGTCGTACAGGCACAGCTGAGTGGCTGCGATATCCGCGGTATCTGTCTCTATCCCATTATCGATCGTCCCCTTTGGGAAGATCTCGAACACTGGCCACGCAGCGGCTTGTGGGATGTCGATCCCCACAAAAAACGGGTGCTCAACCCGGTTTATGCCGCGTCATTGCAGCAGTCACAACAAATATTAGCCCGCTTTCAGGGTCATATCACCGCGGCCAGCTGGCCAGAGGAATGCGTCATGAAACAATCGGTATTAGTGGTTTTTAGTCATCTGCGTTGGGGATTCGTGTTTCAGCGTCCGCAGCATCTGTTGTCGCGCCTCGCTCAGTTTCACCGCATTGTGTTCATCGAAGAGCCGATTTATCAGCCTGGCGAAGCGGCGCTACGACAATATCAACCGGCGCCCAACGTCACGGTGATTGAACCGCATACCGATGTCGCCGCGCCGGGCTTTCATGATAGCCAAATCGCCGTGCTGCAACCGCTGCTGGCCGAGCTGCTCGACGCAGATGAAACGCCGCTGGTATGGTTTTACACCCCGATGGCGCTGCCACTGCTGGCCTGTTTTAACCCCAGCGCGATCATCTATGACTGCATGGATGAGCTCTCGGCCTTTAACCAGGCGCCGCGCCAGTTGCAGCAGCGTGAATCGGCCCTGCTGAGCCGCGCCGATGTGGTGTTTACCGGCGGCACCAGCCTGTATGAAGCCAAAAAGCATCGCCATGCCCACGTCTATTGCTATCCAAGCAGCGTGGATGCGGCGCATTTCGAACAGGCGCTGGATCGCACCAACAGCCATCCGCTGCAGGAGAATATGCCGAAACCGCGCCTGGGTTATTACGGCGTCATTGATGAGCGTCTGGATTTGCCGCTGCTCGCCGCGCTGGCGGATGCCCATCCCGACTGGCAAATTGTGATGGTCGGCCCGGTGGTGAAAATAGACCTCGCCAGCCTGCCGCAGCGCAGCAACCTGCACTGGTTCGGCCAGCAACCCTACGCAGCGTTGCCGCACTTCCTTGCCGGTTGGGATGTCTGTCTGATGCCGTTTGCGCTGAACTCCTCCACCCGCTTTATTAGTCCCACCAAAGTGCTGGAGTATATGGCGGCGCAGTTGCCGATCGTCAGCACCGCGATTGCCGATGTGGTGCGCCATTATGCCGAGGTAGTCAGCATCGCCGATTCACCGCAAACCTTTATTGCCGCTTGCGAAACGGCGCTAACCATGCCGATTGAAACGCGCTATCAGTTAGCGAAAAACATGGCAGCACGGGTGGCGGAAACATCATGGGATCGCACCGTTGAGGAGATGCAGACGCATATCGTCGCGCTAAACAAACGTGACCTTTCCCAGCCCGAGGTTATCGCTGCACGTCCACAGCCGCTGGCGCAAAACCCGATTGAGTGTCTCATTCTCGGAGCCGGGCCAACCGGGTTGAGTGCGGGTTATCACTATGGCGCAGGCGCGGTGGTGCTGGAGAAAAATAGCTCGGTGGGCGGATGGTGCCGTTCTATCAAAGATCAGGGTTTCACCTTCGATCATGCCGGCCACATCATGTTCTCCAACGATCCCTACGTGCTGGGCTTATACGACACCTTGCTCGGCGACAATCAGCACTGGCAAGAGCGTGAAGCCTGGGTTTACAGCCATGAAGTTTACACGCGCTATCCTTTCCAGTCGGCGCTACACGGTTTGCCCGCCGAGGTGATCGGTGAATGTGTGCTGGGGGCAATCGAAGCGCGTTACGGCGCGCATCCGGCGACGCTGCAAGCGGTGACCTCTGAGACGCGTCGTGATTGCTGCGCCGATGGTGCGATACCGGATGGTGAGAGTTTTGCGGCGCAAACAGAGAGCGAAGATTTTGAGAGCTTTATCTTCCGTACCTGGGGCAAAGGCATCGCTCACCATTTCGCCCTGCCCTATAACCAAAAGCTGTGGAAAACGCCGCTGGCAAATATGGAAACCTCCTGGCTCGGCGGGCGCGTACCGCTGCCGGATCTCGAGCAAATTATTAGCGGCGCACTGGCCCCGCTGGAGAAGCCGGTCGGCCCCAACGCGCGTTTTGGCTATCCGCTGCGCGGTGGATTTCAGGCATTAATGGAGGGGTTCCTGCCGCACCTGAGCTGTACGCTGGAACGGGAGGCAGCGGTTACTGAGATCCAACCGCTGCAACGACGTGTGCGCTTGCAGGATGGACGACAATTCCATTATGACCAGATGATCAGCACCTTGCCGCTGCCAGAACTGGTACGACTGATGGGCAATTTCGCCCCGGAAGCGGTGCAGAAGGCCGCAAAACAGTTGCGACATATCTCGGTGCGCTGCGTCAATCTAGGCATAGGGCGTGCGGCAATCAGCGATAAACACTGGATTTACTATCCCGGCGACACCTTATTTCACCGCATCTTTTTGCAAGGTAACGCCAGCCCGCAGTGTAATGCGCCGGGCGGTTTTGGCCTGACCTGTGAAATGACCTATCGCGACGATCAGCCGCTGCCTTGCGAAGGTGACGCCTTGATTGAGCGCTGCATTAAGGATTGCATTCGGGTCGGCATCATCAATGCCGATGATAAAATTATCACCGCCAGTGAAGTCGATATGCCGTACGCCTATGTGGTATATGACCACCAGCGCAGCGCCAATATCGCGTTGATACGAAGCTGGCTGGCGACGCAAAGTATTCAACTGTCAGGACGCTACAGCGAGTGGGAGTATTACAACTCCGATCACGCCTTTCTTGCCGGCAAACGCGCGGCGGAAACGGTGAAAGATTTAACGCAGAATCGTAAAACCACGGCGTAGTTGAAGGTGCGCATAAATGCGCCGTGAAGGCGCATTTAGATTTCATCGCGGATCAATCAAATCCACCACCATCGACAATATTTCATCCATGATATGTGGTTCGACTTTAGCGGCAAAATTCGCTTTATGCGCAGTGAGATCCAGAGACCGAAGTTGATAGCACAACGCAACTCCGGTGACATTACCGGTATCAGTGCTATTACCATCCAGATAAACCGTGACCGCCTGCGAGCGCGATGCGCCGCCTCCACTGGTTACTGGAATGCAAACCGCTGTCCCTAGCGCGGCGACGAGTTCCCGCCTTGAAATCACCAGATAATAATGCGGCCCTTTAAACTCCCTGCCTTCAACGGGATCGCCGTTGACGTGCCAGATTTCACCCAACTGCGGAACTCTACGCGATATCATCAGATAGCCTCCTTGCCTTGCGGTTTATCCTGTAAATCATCACTTACGGCTTCGTTAAACTGGCGAATCTCGTCCTGATCAATGCCAGCTAACAGTTGCTCCATCGTTTTCCTGCCGCGTGCTACCCGGTTAACAGGTTTTATACTGATTGACTCATCAGTCGCAGTTACGTCCAGCTCAATTCCCACATGCCAACCCGCTTTGGCGGCTATGTCGCTGGGAATCGTTAGCACGACGGCTCCGCCTTGCTGACGTAGTTTCGTTAATGCCATACATCCTCCAAAGTGTAACTTTGTCACACGGAGCTTATCACTCGGTGAGACAAAGTCACACTTTGTTTATGGCGATCTGTCTGTTTTTATAGCGGCGGAATAAACGCCTGCACCGGCGTCAATTCGCCGCGGTATTTGCGAACCTGCACCACGGTGATTTGTCCGCTGCAGCCTTGCGCCAGTGACGAAGTGCCGATATCCAGCGTGAGCACATTGGGATTGCCGTGGCGGCACAGCGGACGCAATGCCGTAGGATCGACCGGATCGTACCAGGCGCCGGTGGGCAATTGCACCACGCCGCGCATGATGGTTTCGGTCAGGCGCGCGCTGGCCAGCACGTGGCCTCGCTCGTTGTAGAGCTCGATAATCTCGCCATCACGAATCCCCAGGGACGCCGCATCCGCCGGATGCAAACTGCACACCTCACGGCCATCGCGTTTACCACTCTGACTGTAATCACCAAAATCCAGCTGGCTGTGCAAACGCGTCGCCGGCTGATTGGCTATCAGCCAGAATGGATGATCGGGATTCGGTTTTTGCTGCGGTTCGCGCCACACCGGATGGCCCGGACAGTTTTCATAATTGAAGCTGGCGATGGTGGCTGAGAAGATCTCAATTTTACCGCTCGGCGTTGGCAACGGCGCGGCTGCGGGGTCGGCGCGGAACGCGTTGATCATACGGCCGCCATCTTTCAGCTGCGGTAACTCCAGCACGCCTTGCTGCCAGAACTGGTCAAACGTAGGGATCTCCACCTGATGCGCCGCCAGCTTCTGCTGCAGCTGCGCGTAGTGGTGTTGCAACCAGCCACGCGTATCGCGCCCTTCGGTGAAGGCTTCTTCCCGGCCTAAACGGCGCGCCAGCTCGGTGAATATCGCGTAATCGTCTTTCGCTTCGCCAAAGGGTTCTGCCACCGGCTGCATCGCGAACAGATGGCGATCGGTCGGGGCGCCGCCAATGTCTTCACGCTCCAGCGTCATGGTAGCGGGCAGGACGATATCGGCATGGCGCGCGCTGGCGGTCCAAGCAATTTCATGCACGATCAGCGTATCCAGCTGACAGAATGCCTGGCGCAAGCGCGCCAGATCCTGATGATGATGAAACGGATTACCGCCGGCCCAATACGCCAGACGAATATGCGGATAGGTTAAGCGCCGCCCGTTGTAATCAAACGGCTTGCCAGGATTGAGCAGCATATCGGCGATGCGCGCCACCGGAATCAGGCGATCGATGCCATTTTTGCCCTGCGGCAGCGCCGGGAAACTGACCAGATTGTGATGTTTGCCGTAATGGCCGAGCGCGCCGAGCGCATACGTGTAGCCGCCGCCCGGTAAACCCGGCTGCCCGAGCGCTGCCGCCAGCACCAGTCCCAGCCACACTGGCTGCTCACCGTTTTCCGCGCGCTGTAAGGCATGCGCCACCGTTACCAGCACGCGCTTGCCGTGCAGCTGGCGCGCAAAATCGCGGATAAATTCAGCGCTTACGCCACAAATCTCTGCTGCCCACGCCGCATCGCGCGGGGTGCCATCCTCTTCCCCGCGAATATAAGCCGCCATTGCTGGCCAGCCCACGGTGTAGCGGGCGAGGAAGGCTTCATCGGTGAGCTGTTCGGCAATCAATACCGATAACACGCCAAGCATAAAGGCCGCGTCGGTGCCTGGGCGCAGCGCCAACCATTCGCCCTGCGCTTCAGCGGGTAGATCGCTTTGCAGCGGGCTGACCGAGATAAAACGCGTGCCACGCTCTGCCGCCTGCTGCATAAAGCCGCGCTCGGTGTGTTCACTTAAACCACCGCTAGCGACCTGCGAGTTTTTCAGCGCCAGACCACCAAACGCCAGCACGATTTCGCTGTGCTGGGCGATCTCCTCCCAGCTCACGCCGCGCCGCGCAATCTCATTCATGTCGCCGACGATATGCGGCAGCAACACCGAAGCGGAACCCGAGCTGTAGCTGTTGACCGAGCGCACATAGCCGCCGAGCGTGGTATTGAGGAAGCGATGTACCTGGCTCTGTGCATGGTGGAAGCGTCCCGCGCTCGACCAGCCGTAAGAGCCGCCGAAAATGCCTTCCGGACCGTAAGTGTCGCCGACGCGCTGCAGTTCACGCGCCACTAATGCGTAAGCCTCGTCCCAGCTCACCGCCACATATTCGTCGTTACCGCGCCGATCGTCCGGGCCCGGGCCACTCTCCAGCCAGCCACGACGCACCATCGGACGGGAGACGCGCGCCGGATGGTTTAAGGCGGTACGGAAATTTTGTAGCAGCGGACTGGGATCGGGATCGCCCTTAAACGGTTCGATGCTGAGCCGATCGCCCTGTTGCTGGGCATGAAAAGCGCCCCAGTGGGCGCTGTGCATTACCGATTTTTGCGTCATCACTTTTCCTGGCATTAAAAATGAAAAACGGTGCCTGAGGCACCGTTGCAATCCTAGAGGACTGTGGCAATAAAATTTCTTACGCGCCCGTTTTCCGGGTCGTCGAGGACCTGCTGGGTTGGCCCAGCCGCCACGATTTTGCCGCTCTCCATAAAGACAATGTTGTCGGCAACCTCGCGCGCAAAACCAATCTCATGCGTCACCACCACCATGGTGATGCCGGAGTGCGCCAGCTGTTGAATCACCTGTAACACTTCGCCGACCAGTTCTGGATCGAGCGCTGAGGTAGGTTCATCAAACAGCATCACGCCAGGATCCATGGCCAGCGCACGGGCAATCGCCACGCGCTGCTGTTGCCCACCGGAGAGATTCTGCGGCCACTCATCTTCACGACCGGATAAACCCACCTGCTTTAGCAGCGACAACGCTTTGCTGGTTGCCTGCTGGCGGCTCTGCTTCTTCACCCGCATCGGCGCATCAACGATGTTTTGCAACACGGTACGATGCGGAAACAGGTTGAACTGCTGGAACACCATGCCGATTTCGGCACGCTGGCGCGCCACTTCGCTGCTGCTCAACTCGTGCAGTGCCTGGCCTTTCTGCTTATAGCCAATGATTTCGCCGCCGATGCGAATGGTGCCACCGTCGAGTTTTTCCAGATGGTTGATGCAGCGCAGCAGCGTCGATTTTCCTGAGCCCGATGGCCCCAGGATCACCGTCACCGAACCGGCCGGAATATCCAGATTCACTTCATCAAGAATGGTGACGCCTGAGAAGCGCTTGGTGACTTTACGTAAGGCGATGGCTTCACCCATTGCTGACGCTCCTTTCTGCTTTGGCCGCTGAGAAGCCCGGCAGCGATTTCAACAAGCTGCGTTTTTCCCGGCGCGTCACACCACGTCCAAAATAGCGCTCCACATAGAACTGCCCCACCGACAACACCGAGGTCATCAGCAGATACCACAGCGTGGCAACCAGCAGCAGCGGAATCACTTCATAGGTACGCTGATAGATAATCTGCGCCGAAAACAGCACGTCCTGCAGTGAGATCACCGAGACCACCGCAGTGGTTTTCAGCTGACCAATAATTTCGTTACCGGCGGGCGGCATGATGGCGCGCATCGCCTGCGGTAATACGGTATGGCGGAAAATCTGTGACGGGCGATAGCCCAGCGCACGCGCCGCTTCCAGCTGGCCGTTGCCGACACTCTGGATACCGGCACGCACAATCTCAGCGGCGTACGCGGATTGGTGCATCACCAGCGCGATCACCGCAGCACTGAAGGGGCTCACCAGCGCGTTCGATTGAGTGCTCCAGATTTCACCAAGGCCGGGAATGGAGAGTGCGATAGTCGGATAAAGCGCCGCAATGTTGTACCACAGGAACAGCTGCACCAGCATCGGCACACCGCGGAAGAACCAGGTATAAAACCAGCTCACGCCCACCAGCACCGGATTGGAGGAGAGGCGCATCAGCGCCAGCACCGTACCAAAAGCAAACCCCAGCACCACAGAGATGGCGGTGAGCTGCAGCGTCATCAACACGCCTTGCAGGATCGACTCGCCGGTGAAGTTTTCCGCAATCACGCTCCATTCGAAGCGTGGATTGTTAATCATCGAGTGCGCCATCGCCACCACGCACAACAGCACCACCAGCGCACTCAGCCAGCGTCCGTAGTAACGTTTGCCGACGATTTTCAGGTCGTCGGTATGGTGGTGAATGTCACTCATTGAAAGATTTCCTGATTGCGTTTGGCTTGTTTAACAGCACCAAAACCGATGCCCCAGTTGTCGAGGATCTTGTTGTAGCTGCCATCTTTGATCAGCGAGTTCAGTGCCGCCTGTACCGCTGGCTCCAGCGCTGAATCTTTCGGGAAGGCGACAGAAACTGGCGCATCGTGCACGGTGATTTCGCCGCTCATGGTCAACGGTTTGATCACTTTCACCTGCCACAGCAAACCTTCGTACGGGCCGAGGAACATCGGCACGCGACCACTTACCACTGCCTGCACGCCCGCTGGACGATCCGGGAATACCGACACCTTGATAGGTTTGTTACCGGCGGCTTCACAGGCTTTGCTGGCTTCTTCGAGACGCGTGACCTGCGTGGTACCGGAACCGGCACCGACTTCTTTACCGCAGACATCTGACAGGTTTTTGAACGGGGCAATATTGGCATCTTTACGCGAGATAATGCCCAGGCGGCTAGCATCGTAATAACCGACAAAGTCGATGATTTTGGCGCGCGCCGGGGTGGCGTTGATGTTTGAGAGCGCCACATCGTAACGACCGGTTTTCAGGCCCGGAATAATGTTGTCGAAACCGCCGGTATCGCGCCACTGAACCTGGATTCCCAGGCGCTCACCCACGGCATTCATGATATCGATTTCACGACCGGCCAGGGTTTTGTTGTCTTCTTTATAGAAGGTGGTTGGCGGCGTGTTGGGGTTGGTTCCGGCCACAATGTAGCCACGTTTAACCACATCTGCAGGCAGCAGGCTTTTCAATGCAGGATCGGCCTGCACATGAATTGAGCTGTCAGTTGGGACATTTTCATCGGCGGCGAACGCGGTGTGTGCACTCAGAGCGAGCGCAAAAAGAGTTAAACCTTTTGCGAATTTCACTGGAACCTTTCTCCTGATTTATAAAATGTTTCCCCACAGGGAAAAGGCGTTGAGGTAGCGATGGTTTTTTCTCCAGACTCACCCGCGCGAAGGCGCGTGGTGGAAGGAATTGTCATCCTCATTACGTCCCGATTAGCATTCTCTGGAACTTAGATAACAATCACAAATGCAAAAAATACATATCTATTGCCGAAAAATGGGAATAGAGATGCAAATCCATTAAAACTGGCTTTTCGGCTATGGCGGACGCGTAGAAATGCGCCCACATTTCAGATTTTGCTAGCGAATCAACTACCTGCTTTTGCTGACTGAACTGACAAAACTCTTCTTAGTCATAACAGATTCGTCTAATCACCAGGAATTCTCTCACCTATCTCCATGATGCCACTGATGTGTAAAGGTTTGTCATGCCAGATATACAATGAGAAGCATTATCATTATCATGCGCATTTACTTACAATTGTTAACGTAACAGGGAGAAAACTTAAGTGAATGTAACCATGCGTGGCAAAAAGCGTCCGATTGCGCTTTTTTTAGCGGGAATGCTAACCTCGCCGGCTTTTGCAGCTGAAACCGTAGAAAAGCTGGCTGACGATGAATCAATGATTGTCACCGCCGAGCAGGAGCTCAAACAGCAACCGGGTGTGTCCACCATCACCGCTGAAGACATCAAGAAAAATCCCCCTGTTAACGATCTCTCAGACATCATCCGCAAAATGCCGGGCGTGAACCTGACCGGAAACGGTGCCAGCGGCAGCCGCGGCAACAACCGACAAATTGATATCCGTGGCATGGGCCCGGAGAACACCCTGGTGATGATTGACGGCGTGCCTGTCTCCTCTCGTAACTCGGTGCGCTATAGCTGGCGCGGCGAACGCGATTCTCGTGGCGACACCAACTGGGTGCCCGCAGAGATGGTCGAGCGCATTGAAGTGATTCGTGGTCCAGCCGCTGCGCGCTACGGTTCCGGGGCGGCAGGTGGCGTGGTGAATATCATCACTAAGCGCCCTACCAACGACTGGCACGGTTCGCTGTCGCTCTATACCAGCCAGCCAGAAAATGACAAAGAGGGTGATACGCGCCGCGCCAACTTCAACCTCAGCGGTCCACTGGCCGGTGATGCGCTAACCATGCGGCTGTACGGCAACATCAACCGTACCGATGCCGATGCGTTCGATATCAACACCGCTGAAAATGGCTCCTACGCGGCAGGTCGCGAGGGCGTGCGTAACAAAGACATCAACACGGTGCTGTCGTGGAAAATCACCCCGCTGCAAATCGTTGACTTCTCTTACGGCTACAGCCGTCAGGGCAATATCTACGCCGGTGATACGCAAAACAGTAATAGCAACGCCAGCACCGGCGGCTTAGTGGAATCGCTGTATGGCGATGAGACCAACCGCATGTATCGCCAAAGCTATGGTATTGCGCATAACGGGATTTGGGATTGGGGCACCTCGAAGCTCAACTTCAACTACGAGAAAACCAATAACACCCGCTTGCAGGAAGGTACCGCAGGCCGTACCGAAGGGATGATCAACAGCGACACCTATGCCACCAGCCGATTAGAAAGCTATCGTGCAGGCGGTGAAATCAACTTCCCGCTGCAGCTGCTGGTTGATCAAACCGTTACTCTCGGTGCCGAGTGGAACCGCGATGAGTTGAACGATCCGGCTTCAATGCTGGCAGCTAGCGCGCCCGGTGTGAATCTGCCCGACAGCTCTGGCGATCCCTCGCAGCGCAGCAGTAAAAATAGCGCCACCCTCAGTTCACTCTTTTTTGAAGACAACATCGCCGCGACCGATAGCACCGAAGTGATTCCCGGCCTGCGATTTGATTATCACGATCAATTTGGCGCGAACTGGAGCCCGAGCCTCAACGTCTCGCAAGGCCTGGGGGAATACTTCACCTTAAAAGCCGGTATTGCACGGGTGTTTAAAGCACCCAATCTGTATCAGTCAACGCCGGGTTATCTGCTTTCAACGCGCGGCAACGGTTGCCCAATTGGCCTTAGCCGATGCTATTTATTAGGCAATAAAGACCTTGATGCGGAAACCAGCGTCAATAAAGAGATTGGGCTGGAGTTCAGTAATGAGGGTTATGTGGCGGGCATCACCTGGTTCCGCAACGATTATAAGAACAAGATCGTTTCTGGTACCGAACCGGTCTATTCCAGCACTAATCCAACTTACAACGTGCTGCGCTGGGAAAACGGCGGAAAGGCGATTGTTGAAGGGCTGGAAGGTAACCTAACCATCCCTTTGATTGCCGATACGCTGGAATGGCGTACCAACGCCACCTACATGTTCCGCTCTGAGAGCAAGAAAACCGGCAATCCGCTGTCAGTGATCCCGGAATTTACCATCAACTCTCAGTTGGAGTGGCAGGCGACACAAGATCTTAGCGCCAATATCAACTGGACGCAGTATGGCCGCCAGAAACCGCGTCAGAATGTTGAGACCGTTATCGATGCCAGCAACATGACCTCGAGAGAGATCAGCCCGTATTCGGTGTTTGGTCTGAACGTCAATTACGACATCACCAAAAATCTGCGCGCCAATGCAGGTATCAACAACCTGTTTGATAAACGCATTTACCGCGAGAATTCGGGTGCTTCAACCTACAATGAACCGGGCCGCGCTTATTATGCCGGGGTAACGATGTCGTTCTGATTAAGTGACAGCGTCACCTAAATAAAGAACTCGCTTAACGCTTCGGCTAGCGCCTGCGGTTGCTCATCTGGGATGAAGTGACCGCAGTGCGCGATCTTAATTCCCGTGACATTTGCCGCAAACTCTCCAAGCGGCAACGCCATATCGGCAATCGAACCTTGATCGGCGCTGATAGCCAGCAGCGGCAGCGTTAATTTGCCCCGCTCTCGCAGTAAATCCCGATTTTGTGCCGCCGACACCGTCACTTCGCGGTAAGCCGCCATCCCCGCGCGTATGGCGCCCTTCTGCTGTAATAAACGGGTGTATTCCGCCATATCCTCATCGGTGAATACCATCGGGCTAGCCGCTTTGCGTTTCAGGAACCATTCAAGATAAACCGTTTCGCGACCCTCAATTAAGACTTCCGGTAGATCCGGCAACAGGTGGAAGGCAAAGTGCCAGGTTTTCCACGCTTTATCCGGCGTAGCGGGCAATGCTTCCGGTAAGGTCACGCCAGGAATACCGGCATCGAGCAGCGCCAGCTTTTTCACTTGATCGCCATACAGCGTGGCATAAGGCCAGGCAACCCAGGCGCCCACATCATGCGCGGCAAGGTAGTAGCGCGAGTGGTTCAGCTGCTGCATCAAGCCCTGCACTTTCTGCGCCAGCGAGGTAGTGTCGTAGCCGCTGAGCGGTTTGTCGGAATCGCCCTGCCCGGGCAGATCCGGCGCAACAATAAAGTAGCGATCGCCCAACAGCGCCATCACCTGACGCCAGGCAAACCAGCTTTGCGGAAAACCGGCCAGCAGTAGCAGGGTTTCACCGTTTACGTTACCGCCGCTGACATAGTGCAAGCGCACGCCATCAACGGTGGCGTAATGGTGAGAAAAACCGTCGAGTGGCGCAAAGGGCTGCGTCCAACCGGGCGCGTCTTTTAATACTGAAGCTGACATAGTGACTCTCCGCACATTTAGGAAATGATCAATTCCTAAATAGTACATGATGATTGCGCCGCCAGGGAATCTTTCTTCAACGCGGGAGGCGGTCGCCATAAATGGCGACCACTACGCAGTGGGTTGTTTGCTATTCTGTGCGCGAATCTTTCTTAACAATTGTGAAACCTATGCGAACATCGGATTTGTTGCGACTGCTGCTGCTGGCGGCGATTTGGGGTGCCAGTTTTTTGTTTATGCGCATTGCCGTACCGGCGTTGGGCGCGGTAAACACCGCATTTTTACGTGTGTTATGCGGCATGTTGGGTTTGTTGATTATCATGGCGGTGATGCGTATTCCGCGTCGCTTTGTCGGCAAACTGGGCTGGGCGATGCTGTTGGGCGTGATCAACTCCGCCATTCCGTTCCTGATGTATTGTCTGGCGGCGCGCGTGCTGCCTGCCGGCTACTCCGCGATTCTCAATGCCACCACGCCGCTCATGGGCGTGCTTATCGGTGCAGCATTCTTCGACGATAAGCTGACGCTCAATAAAGTGCTGAGCATGACTGCAGGATTTGCCGGCATTATTGTCATCAGCACCACCGGCGAAGCCCACTTAAGCAGTGCGTTAATCTTCGGGATTTTGGCCTGTTTAGTGGCGACCGCCTGTTACGGCGTGGCGGGTTTTCTGGCGAAACGCTGGATCGGCGCGCGTGGCGGATTAGACGCCACCAAGGTAGCGTTTGGTAGCCAACTCGGCGCATCGCTATTTTTACTGCCGTTCTTCGCCTTCAGCGCACCGCAAACGCCTGCCGCCAGCTGGCAAATCCCGCAAGTATGGGCCTGCATTTTGGCGATTGGTTTTATCTGTACCGCCCTCGCCTACATCCTCTACTTCCGTTTGCTGGCTGATATTGGTCCGCTACGCACCTTAACCGTCACCTTTATGATCCCGCCCTTCGGTATTTTGTGGGGCTGGTTAGTATTGGGTGAGCAGATAAATCAGGGCTTTATTGGCGGCTCGCTGCTGATTGTTTGTGCAGTGTGGCTGGTGACCAGTAATGGATTGGGCAAGCGCGCCACGCTAAAGAGCGGCGCGAATAAATAGGCTTACTTTTTCCCGCCGGGCTTCAGCGATCGATTGAGATCCTGAATGCGCTTCATGGTTTTTACCGTACGCGTTGAGGTCGCTGAAGCCACCGACAGAATCAGCATTTCCAGACACACCAGCACCGTGCCGTGCAGCGGCATACGTCCATTCTCGCCGCCGCGCGGCACGTTAATGATCACATCCGCCTGCTGAGCGAAAGCCGAATCAATGGCGTTCGTCAGCAAAATCACCGGCATGCCCAGCCGTTTCGCCTCTTTTAGTGCCGTGATGCCTTCACGATGCGCCGATTTCTGCGCCATCATAATTAGTACATCGCCGCGTTGTAGCGTGATCAGCTGTTCCGCCAGCGCAATACCGGAGCGATTCAGCGTCACTGCGGGAATACCAATACGGGTAAACAGCCGCGCGCTGTAATCCGCCAGAATCCCAGAGGCGTTGATGCCAAACAGGGCAACCTGACGCGCATCAATCAGATGCGTGACCGCTTGCGCCACGGCCTGTCGATTGTGCGGCTCTGCTAACGCATCGCAGGCGCGCTTATGGCCGCTTAATACGAAATCGATGCCCGAATTGATATCGCAAGAGAGTTCTTCCACGGTGGCGCTCATCTTCTCTTCCGAATTCATCGCCGGACCAAACCAGGCGACAAGCGTGGTTTTTAAATCACGCAAACCGGCAAATCCTAGCGCCTGAACCGCACGCACCACTGTGGCATCGGAGGTATGAGTTGCATCGGCTATTTCCATCGCGGTGGCATCCAATATTGCCTCACGATTATCGTGGATATATCGCGCCACCGTTTGCAGACGCGTAGATAATGTCGGTGCGCGTAGCCGATAACGTTCACCCAATATATCCACACGGCTTTTAATCCTATTTCTACTCATTTGTTAGCTGCACTCTGTAAAAATGAAAATAGCCGATCGGCGCGCCATCAGTTTGTAGTAAAATTGCCGTTTTAAGGGCCTTCATACTGCATAATAAGCCCACTACACCCGGACGAAAACAGATAAGCAAACATCAGTTAATTAGCTGTTATTTAACTATTTAAATCGAACTACTCCGATCGCACAAGCGCGATTACCTGCCCTAAACATGCTGTAGTATCTGCACAATCATTTCCATTTACTACTACATTCTTTCATGTTTGAATGATTCTCAATTGCATCGCACCAGGTTCCAGTAATGAATAACAATAAGACGTTCGCCGTTAAATCCCAGCGTCATCCAGCCATTCTGGCGGCTATTTATGGCGTAAGCATGTGGACTTCCGCAAATAGCATGGCGGCAGAAGAAGCTAATACGTTGACCGTTTTGGCGCAGGAGAGTAATGCGCAAGGTTATAACGCCACCAGCAGCTCCGTCGGCAGCAAAACGCCCACGCCGCGTCTGAATGAGGCGCAATCCGTCAGCGTGGTGACCCAGCAGCAGCTGGAGGATTATCAGGTATCAAACCTTGCCGAAGCGATGCGTTTTGTCAGCGGCGTCAGCGAAGGCAACACATTGGCTGGCACCGAAGATGGCTTTGTGCGGCGCGGTTTTGGCAGCAATTCAGATGGTTCGATCTACCGTGACGGCGTGCGCAGCAGCCAGGGACTGAATTTTGATGCCACCACCGAGCGGGTTGAAGTGTTGAAAGGCTCCGCATCACTGCTGTACGGGATCCAGAATCCCGGCGGCGTCATCAATGTCATCAGCAAGAAGCCGCAGTATGAGTGGCACACCAAAGTCAGCGGCAAAACCTCAAGTGAAGGCGGCGGCGCGGGTACCGTGGATGTCACCGGTCCGCTCGGCAACGGCTTTGCCTTTCGAATGATTGCCGAAAAACAGAACCAGGATTACTGGCGCAATTTTGGTAGCGAAAAGCACCAGCTGATCGCGCCTTCATTACAGTGGTTTGGCGAGCAAGCTAGCTTCCTGATCAGCTATGCCGATTATCAGTACGATATTCCCTACGATCGCGGCACCGCATTTATCAACGGCAAACCCATTGATATTGGCTACAAAGATCGCCTTGATGACAAAGCCAACCACGCGTGGGGCCACAACAAAACCCTCAACGCGCACTACGACTGGCAATTTAACGAGGCGTGGAGCACCCGCGTGACGCTGGGCTGGAACCAGCGCCAATACGACAACAACGAAGTGCGCGTCACCGCGGTGAATCCCACCACGGGCGCAGTGACACGTCGTGCCGACGCCAATCGCGGCTTCAATCATAAAACCAAGTACGTTTCATGGGATTTGATCGGTTCACAGCAAGTGTTCGGCATGACGCACGATATCGTGCTGGGCACCGATTACGAAATGATCCAAACCTACCGCGCGCATCAGTACCAGGGCAAAGCCAACAACGGATTTAATTTCTACGATCCGCAATATGACATCCTCGCGCCTGTAACGAATAGCAGCACGGAAAATAGCGCTAACGCCAACAACCTTAACCGCACCCACAGCCGTTCGCTCTATGCCAAAGACAGCATCAGCCTGACCGAAAACTGGATTGCGGTGCTCGGTGGGCGTTATCAGCATTATGAACAGCGTGCTTCGAAAGGTTTCGATCCGGAGGTGCAAACCCTGGACAGCGAAGGCAACAAATTCCTGCCGCAGGCCGGTTTAATCTACAAAATCACACCTGACGTTTCGCTCTACACCAGCGTGAGTAAATCCTTCACCCCTTCCACCGATGTGGATGACGATGGCAACGTCGGCAAACCGGAACAGGGCACCACCTGGGAAGTGGGCAGCAAATGGCAGATTTCACCCAAGCTGTTTGCTAGCGTAGCGTTGTATCGCATCAATGAGCGTGACATGTCGCTCAGCATTAACGGCACCACGCGCGCCATTAATAAAGCCCGCTCCAGCGGCGCAGAATTTGAGTTAAATGGCGAAGTGATGCCGGGCTGGGATCTCAGCGCTAACTATAGCTATGACAAGGCAAAGATTGTTGATGATGGCGTTAACTCCGACAATAACGGCAATCGCCTGCAGAACGCGCCCCGCCATTCCGGTGCGCTCTATCTGAGCCATAACCTGGCAATCTCCGGCATTCCGGGTGATTTCCGCGTGGGCGGCGGCGCACGCTATATCGGCACGCGCGCCGGCGATCCGGAAAACAGTTTCAGCATGCCCGATTACGTGGTGGCAGATAGCTTTATTGCCTGGAACAATCAGCTGTTTGGCGAGAAAACGCAGCTCAAACTGAATCTGAATAACCTGTTTAACAAACACTATTACACCTCCAGCGGCGGCAATTTACGCGTGCGTGAAGGCGAAACCCGTAATCTGATGCTCGAGGCCAGCGTTGAATTCTGATGCGATTTTTTCACCAGGCGCACGACGTGCGCCTTCCCTACTCGGCCCGATGCTGCGGGTGCTGGCCTGTTTCCTGCTGCTCTTAAGCAGCGCGGCGTGGGCGAAAACTATCATCGATATCGACGGAAACCATGTGGTGATTCCCGACCATCCGCAGCGCATCGTGCTGGGTGAAAGCCGCATGTTGTATACGCTGGCGTTACTCGAACCGGGCGATCCGTTTCAACACATTGTGGCGTGGCCGCAGGACCTGAAAAAATACGATAGCCAAACCTGGAATAGCTTTGCGCGCCAGTTCCCCCAGATGCTGAAAATTCCTTCGCTGGGTTCCGGCGGACCTAACGCCATCAATCCCGAGCAAATTCTGGCCATGAAACCGGACGTGGTGATTTTACCGAGCCTGGCGCGCTACGATGATGCCGATTTGCGCCTGGTGACCATGCTGAAAGCGGCGCATATCCCGGTGGTGAAGATCGATTTACGCGTACATTTGCTGAAAAACACCCGACGCAGCGTGGAAATTTTTGGTGAAGTATTGAATCAGCAAGCGCGGGCTCAGGCATTTAATCGCTTTTACGATCGGCATATGCAGGTGATTCGTGAACGCCTCGACCGCTATCACGGCCCGAAACCTTCGGTGCTGCTGCAGCTGCATCTTGGCCGGCGAAATGAGTGCTGCGTGACGGCGATTAACGGTAGCCTCGGTGAATTATTGAATGCAGCAGGCGGCGAAAACATTGCCAATAAAACGCAGCATGGCGTGTTTGGTCGTCTCAGCGAAGAGAGCGTTATCGCCGCGCAACCGGATTACTACATCGCGACCGGCTTTGGCGATAACGCTTCTCAGGGATTGCTCAAGTTGGGTCCTGAGGTGGCGCCCGAAACGGTGCTCAGCAGTTTCAGGCAGCTCACCGCGCAGCAAAATGGTTTGCGCGAACTGAACGCAGTGCACAATGGTCACTCTGCAGTCATCTGGATGAACTTTTATCTCAGCCCGTGGCATATTGCCGCGACAGAGTTTATGGCGAAAACCCTCTATCCCCAGCTGTTTGCCGACGTGGAACCTGAGCAGACGCTGCAGCAGATTTTTCACGATTTTTTACCGATTCCCTTTAGCGGTACCTATTTTACGTTAATCAGTGCCACGGATGATAAATAATCGCTCGCGCTGCGCTTGTGATTAACCGGAACCTCGCTAATCTTAAATTTGCAGCACGGGCATGGCGTCGAAGAGGTTATTTCCGCCATGCAACAACAACTCATGAGAGGATGTTTTATGGCTGAGCATAGAGGCGGTTCCGGTAATTTCGCTGACGACAAAAAGAAAGCGTCTGATGCCGGTAAGAAAGGCGGAGAAAAAGGCGGCGGTAGTTTTAAAGACAACCCCGAGAAAGCTTCAGAAGCAGGTAAGAAAGGCGGTAAGAAGTAGATATCGCCGCGTTAAAGAGTAAGCAACACCCTGGAAGCCCGCCTGGGCATGGATGCCCTCAGAAATATCCCATCACACATTATCCCTCTGAAAAAATGACTGTTAATTACCTTGCGTAACTGATGCTGATTTTTAGCTTTTCGATTGACCATTTAGGGTTAATAAATCTGATTGCTCACTTTCTGACGTGACAAATATCACATTTATGCCAGGCTTTAATTATTCACTTCATGCGACAAGGAGATATATATGACGACGCAAACCACTAATAAAACCTTAATTACTGAAGAGTATCCGGTTCCGCCTTTTAAAAAGCAGACGCAACCGATGCCAGGTTTAGCGAGCAAAATGGATCCCCGTCCCGATCATGGTGAAACCAGCTATCGTGGCAGCGGCAAACTCACCGGACGCAAAGCGCTGATCACCGGCGGCGACTCAGGTATTGGCCGCGCCGTTGCTATTGCTTATGCACGTGAAGGTGCTGATGTAGCGATCAACTATCTGCCGGAAGAGGAATCTGATGCGGCGGAAGTGGTGCAACTGATTGAAGCAGAAGGCCGTAAAGCGGTGGCGATTCCGGGCGATATTCGTTCTGAAGAGTTTTGTAATAAGCTGGTACATCAGGCGGCTGAACAACTCGGCGGGCTGGATATTCTGGTGAACAATGCCGGACGTCAGCAGTTTAACGAGTCGATTCGTACGCTTTCTACTGAAGACTTCGATGCGACCTTCAAAACCAACGTTTATGCGATGTTCTGGATCACTAAAGCGGCACTGGAGTACCTGCCCGCAGGCTCCTCAATCATCAATACGTCATCGGTTCAGGCTTATCAGCCTAGCGCCATTCTGCTGGATTATGCTCAGACTAAAGCCTCGATTGTCGCGTTCACCAAAGCGCTGGCGAAACAGTTGGGTAAAGATAAAATCCGCGTGAATGCGGTCGCGCCCGGCCCTTACTGGACGGCGTTGCAGGTCAGTGGCGGACAGCCGCAAGAGAAAGTGGAACAGTTTGGTGCCTCGGCTCCGCTAGAGCGTCCGGGCCAACCGGCAGAAATTGCCCCGTTGTACGTCACCTTTGCTCAGGTGAATAACAGCTTTACCTCTGGTCAGGTTTGGTGTTCTGACGGCGGTACCGGTACGCTGTAATCGATTCCGTCCCCGGTGCGCAGCAATGCGTGCCCTGCGAAATCCCTGCCAAATGGCGGGGATTTTTTTATCCGTTCAGACGCGTGGGAAAGACTTCCTTAAGCCACTCAATCAACACTTTAAGGCGCTGGGTTAAATGGCGATTTTGCGGATAAACCACATGGAACGGATAGTTTGCCGGACGCCACGCAGCAAGGATTTCCACCAATCTGCCCGCCTGCAGATCGGCTGCCGCCGCATAACGGAACGTCTGAATAATCCCCAATCCCGCCACCGCCGTGGCCAGATGCGCGTTACTCTCATTGACGCCGATGCGATGCTCGGTTTTGATCTCGATCTTTTCTGCGTTCTGCACAAATCGAAACGGAAACGCCCTGCCGCTTTGTGGTGACAAATAGCTCACCAGTCGATGACCGTTTTTTAGCTCCTGCGGATAAGCGGGTACGCCATAGGTTTTGAGATAGCCTGGTGCAGCGCAGGTAATCATCTCGGCATCGCCTAAATGACGCGCCACCAGCGAGGAATCGCTCAGTGGGCCACCACGAATCACGCAATCGACATTGCCACTGATCAAATCCACGGCGCGATCCGCCACGCCCAGATCGAGACGGATTTCCGGATAACGCGCGATGAAATCAGGCAGCGCGGGAATCAAGACGTCACGCGCGGTTGAGCCGCCAATGTCGATGCGCAGGTAGCCACTGGGCCGGGCGCTTTCCGCGTTAAACGAGTGATCGATATCTTCCAAATCGCGCACGATACGCAGCGCTTTTTCGTAATAGTCGCGCCCTTCCGGCGTCACCGTCACACGGCGCGTGGTGCGTTGCAGCAAGCGAATGCCGAGATGGGCTTCCAGCTCCTGCACCAGTTTACTTAGCGTCGCGTTGGGTAGGTCGAGCGAATCTGCGGCGCGAGTAAAATTGCCGGCTTCTACTACGCGGGCAAATGCCCGTATCGCCATTAACTGGTCCATCCCGTTCTCCGCCCAATTGATTATCCACACACAGGAATAGTCCTTTCTATTTTACACCATTTATCAACAAACAGCTGAGCGTTACATTGGCTGTCATGCACTGCATCGCAGTCATCACAACTCAACTTAAATGGGAGAACGTCAACATGAACGCATTGAACGGTAAAATAGCGCTGGTAACTGGCGGCACGACCGGCATTGGCCTGGCATCGGCGCAGGAGTTAGCGGCACAAGGCGCGCGTGTGTTTATCACCGGTCGTCGTCAGGCCGAACTTGACGCGGCAGTGGCCAGCATCGGCAGCAGCGCGAGTGGCATTCGCGCTGACGCCTCCGTGCTGAGCGATCTCGACCACGTTTACGCCGAAATCGCTCAGCAGGCAGGCCGATTGGATATTCTGTTTGCCAACGCCGGTGGCGGCGATATGTTGCCGCTGGGCGCCATCACCGAGGAACATTTTGACCGTATTTTCGGCACCAACGTGCGCGGCGTGCTGTTTACCGTGCAAAAAGCGCTGCCGCTATTGAGTGACAAAGCCTCGGTCATTCTTACCTCTTCCACCACTTCGGTTCAGGGCACCGCCGGCTTTAGCGTCTACAGCGCCAGCAAAGCGGCAGTGCGCAACTTTGCGCGTTCATGGGCACTGGATGTGAAGGATCGCGGTATTCGCGTCAATGTCGTCAGCCCAGGTCCCGTGCATACGCCAGGTTTGGGCGGGTTGGTGAGTGAAGATCAGCGGCAGGGATTGTTCGATGCGTTAGCGGCGCAGGTGCCATTAGGCCGACTTGGCGAACCCGCTGAGATTGGCAAAGTGGTGGCTTTTCTGGCATCCGATGCCGCCAGCTTTATCAATGCCGCTGAATTGTTTGTCGATGGCGGTATGGCGCAGGTGTAATGCGCATCGGGTCGCCATTAATGGCGACCGCTCTCTCAAGCCGCACTAAGATCCGCATCCACATACAAATAACCAATTCCCAACACCTGCCGCGCCCGATTCAACTGACCAAAATGCACATTAGTACCTTTGCTTTTCAACGCATCACGCGGATCGAACGGATTGAAATCGATCTGCCGAACAATGGTTTGCAACCAACTTTCACCAAAGGTACAGCTACGACCATACAACCAAATCTGATTAATATTTAGCGTGTTAAGAAAGTTATATAAGCTCATGCCAATCGCTTCGGCGGCGCGCTGTGACCACGCCACAATCCAGGGCTCGCCCGCTTGCCACGCCCGCAGTAACTGCTTGCTGCTGGGCTGCGGCGCATCTGGTTGGCGCTGATGAGCCACCTGTTTCAAGGTGCTGAGTGAGGCCACCGTTTCCAGACAACCCTGGCGCCCGCAGCTGCAGCGCTGGCCGTTAGGCTCAATGATGGTGTGACCGATTTGGCCGCTGCCGTAAAGATTGCCGCGAAAAATCTCACCGTTTATCACGAATGATGAGCCGA
Organism: Pantoea nemavictus; assembly: GCF_037479095.1. Taxonomy (NCBI): domain Bacteria; kingdom Pseudomonadati; phylum Pseudomonadota; class Gammaproteobacteria; order Enterobacterales; family Erwiniaceae; genus Pantoea; species Pantoea nemavictus. The sequence goes on from NZ_JBBGZW010000002.1 coordinate 337,573, forward strand.
TACCGTAATCCACATTGATCACGCAGAATTCGCTGAGAGCATTTTGATTCAACCATTTCTCGGCCAAAGCCAACATCACGCAGTCATTATCCACGCGCACTTCCACACCAAGCTTCTCCTCAAGCAAAAATTTCATCTGCAGCGGCGTTCTCCACGCGGCCTGCGGCATATGCTGTGACACACCAGTCACTGGATCGACCTGTCCGTGCACCGCTAACGCTAAATTAATGCGCCGCTTAGGCCACTGTTTGCAGATTTTCCGCCAGGCCGCTTCAATCTCACTCAGCAACGCCTCGGGCGTGTCGGCTTTGATGGTGTTTTGCTGAAATTCGCCCTGCGCCACTAGCTGCGCATCGGCCAGCTGCAATTCAATGCTGGTTGGTTTGACACATAAACACAGCGTCCAGGCTCCGTTGGATGGCAGCTGAAAACTGCCGTTGCTGTTACCGCGCGCGCTCATCAATGCATCAGAGTGCTGCAGTTTTCCTTCCTCCAGCAGTGCTTGCACAATTTTGCTGGCGGCGGGAATCGTCAAACCACTCAGGTGAGCCAGCTGCGATTTGCTTAGCTGTTTATGACGCCACATCAGCTCAATAAACAGCGCCTTATTATGCTTTCGCACCTGGAAATTGTTCAGTCCAACCTGCTTCATCCTCTCTCCACCGCCGTGCATCAACCCGTTTACTAAACAGAGTTTACTGTCTTTTGTGATGGTTTCGCCATCCTGCCCACAACCATTGCTCTAGAGTTCGTCCTCATGCCAATAACAAAAAAACCTGATCACCTCTCAAGAGAAATTTAAAAATGACAACATCACCTGCAAAACACTCGTGGCTGGTCCGCCTTGGCATCCCACCCGCGCTGGCCTGGGGCTACATCGCTGTATTGCTGTTTATGATTGGCGATGGCGTGGAATCGAACTATCTCGCGCCTTACCTGCATGAAAATGGCTTTACCCTCAATATCGCGGCGGCGGTCATCGCCTTCTACGGCGTCACCGTTACGCTCGGTTCGTGGCTGGCCGGTTCACTCTCCACATTGATTGGCCCGCGTAAAGTGATGCTGGCAGGCGGTGTGATTTGGATTGTGTTTGAAGTGTTGTTCCTCGCCATCGCCTTACCTTCCCACAGCGTGGCCCTGCTCGCGTTAACCTATGGTTTACGTGGCGTCGCCTATCCGATGTTTGCCTATGCATTCCTGGTATGGATTCAGGCCGCAGCGCCCAGCGATATGCGCGGTTCAGCAACCGGCTGGTTCTGGCTGGCCTTTACCGGCGGCTTGCCAACGCTGGGCTCGCTGGTGGCGATCTTCTCAATAAAGTTAATCGGAGAATACGCCACGTTCTGGCTGTCGCTTGGGCTGGTCGCGTTAGGGTTGCTGGTCATGGTGGTCGCACTGAAAGAGCGCAGCGGCTATCAATCGTTACTTGATGAGCAACAGCGTCAGCAGAGCGTCGCTCGCACGTTGATGGGCGGTATCGATATTTTGTGGCGTGAACCACGGATTGCCGCCGCTGCCGTGGTACGCATCATCAATACCACGCCGTACTTCGGCTTCTTTATCTTTCTTCCCGGCTTTTTCACCGATCAGATCGGATTTACGCAAACCGAATATCTCAGCCTAATCACCATCATGGGATTAGTCGGCATGAGTTTTAACCCGATTGTCGGCAAGCTCAGCGATCGCATCGGCTGGCGCAAAGTGCTGACGGTATTTGGTGGACTTGGCTCCGGCGTTTCAATGCTGCTGATGTACTTCGTACCACAGTGGAGCCACGGTAGCTTTGTACTCAGCGTCATCTGCGCCTGTTTATATGGCATCACCTTATGCGGCTATGTTCCCGCTGCCGCGCTGTTCTCATCCCTGTGCCAACCCAAAGATAAAGGCAACGCAATGGCGATTTACTGCTTTGCCGCCGGACTCTCCACCTTTTTTGGCCCCGCGCTTTATGGCACCTTCAACGCGCTATTTGGCACCTCGGGCGTGGTGTGGGGTTACGCCGCCTTATACCTGATCAGCGCCATCGTTTCCTGGTGCTTCCTGCTCAGCCCGCTTGATCCCGGCGAGCAGCATAATCCCGAGGCGCAGCGCCTGCGCCGTTTAGATTCTGTCGCTTCAGAGTAAAGAGAGAGCCATGAAAGAGTTTGATTACATTGTGGTGGGCGGCGGCAGCGCCGGTTGTATCGTCGCCGCCAGGTTAGTCACGAAAGGCAACGCGCGCGTACTACTGCTGGAAGCCGGGCGCGATGAGTATCATCCAGTGCTAAAAATGCCGGCGGGTTACATGAAGTTTCTCGCCAGCGACAAATTCCTCACCATGCACCAGACCGAGCCGCAGCCGCAGCTTAACGGACGCGGCGTGATTGTGCCGCAGGCGAAAGTGCTGGGCGGTGGTTCGACGGTAAATGCGATGGTATATATGCGCGGCCATCGTCAGGATTACGCCGACTGGAACAGCGCGCTGGGCAATCAGGGCATTGACTGGTCGTGGAATGCGCTGCTGCCGCACTTTACCGCCATCGAAGATAATGATCATCTCGGTGCACCCTATCACGGCGTCGGCGGGCCAATGAAAGTGTCGCATCTCGGCCACTTCAGTCCACTCAGCCGCGCCTACGTGAAGACGATGCAAGGTTTAGGCATTCCTTACACGCCAGATTTCAATACCGGCAATCCGTTTGGCGTGGGATTTATGCAGCACACCATTAACGGAGAGACGCGCCAGCGCTGTAGCGTGGTCGATGCCTTTATCACGCCGCTGCGCGAGGACGCGCGCTTGACCATCGCCAGCGGTGCGCAAGTTGAAGAGATTATCTTTGAGGGCCAAACCGCCATCGGCGTGCGCTACGCACAAGATGGCCATCCACAACTTGCCAGCGCACGCAAAGAGGTGATTCTTGCTGCCGGTGCCTATCAAACACCCAAGCTGCTAATGCTCTCCGGCATTGGTCCGCAGGCGCAGCTTAAACAGCATGGCATTACGCTGCGTCAGCATTTGCCGGGCGTCGGCAAAAATTTGCAGGATCACTATGAAGTGCCGGTCGTAGCCAGCACCAACGGTGCGTTTGGCTACTATGGTCAGGATCGTGGCTGGCCGATGGTTAAAGCCGGCCTGCAATATATGTTGTTTAAAAGCGGCCCAGTCACCACCACTGGCGTGGAAACCTGCGCCTTTTTTGATCCTCTCGATTTTAGTGCAATGCCAACCATTCAGATGTTCTGTGTGCCTACCGTGTATCTCGACCGCGACATCATGGGTGCCGATCCCGGTCACGGCGTCACCGTCAATTCGTTGTTGCTTCGGCCCAAAGCTACCGGCGAGGTAACCCTGCGCGATAGCCGCGCCAGCAGCTTGCCGATAATCGATACACGCATCTTTGGTCATCCCGACGATTTAGCACGCACCATCGCCGGCTTCCGTTTTGCGCGTAAGGTGATTGCCGCTACGCCCATCGGCGCGATGGTGCAGCAAGAGATCTTCCCCGGCGCAGAGATCAATGCTGATGAAGCCATCGCCGAACACTGCAAACGCATGGTGAAAACCGGCTATCACCCGGTTGGCACTTGCCGCATGGGCCACGATAACGATCCGCTGGCGGTGTTACACGATGATCTGCGCGTGCGTGGCGTTAACCGCCTGCGCGTGGTCGATGCTTCAATGATGCCCAACATTATTAGCGGCAATACCAATGCCATTGTGATGGCGGTGGCCCATCGTGCTGCTGAATTGTTGTTGCAGACACACCTCAGCGAGAACAAGGAGCCCGCTTATGAGTGAAAAATTAATTCGCCTGCAGCGTGCGCTCGCCGACTGGCAGCTCGACGGCGTGCTACTTACCCGGCGCGATAACATTGCATGGCTAACAGAAGGTGCCAGTTTTTACGTAGTGGAGCGCGCCGAAACCGGCGTAGCCAGCCTGTTCATTACGCAGGATAAGGTTTTGCTGCTCGCCCCCGAAAATGAAATGCCGCGCATCGTCGCTGAAGAAGCACTGCCGTTTGCCTACCAAGCGCTGAGCTATCCGTGGTTTCAGTCGCTAAATGGCATGTTGCCGTTGGGTCATTTTGGCAGCGATACGCCGCAAAGCGGCATGACTGATATTCTGCAATCGATGATCGTGCTGCGTCAGGGGCTGAACGCCAACGAGCAACAGCGATACAGAGTGCTGGGGCGCGAAGCCGCGCAAATTGTCGAGGGCGTGGCGCGCCAATTACAGTCGGGCGTGACGGAATGGCAGGTTGAAGCCAGAATTGCTGCAGCCTGTCTGGCACGCGGAATTCGTCCAATGTGCATCTTAATCGCGGCCGATGAGCGCATTGCCGCGTTTAAACATCCGGTGCCGACACAGAAAAAGCTGCAACAGCAAATGTTGATTACGCTCGGTGCCGAGCGCCATGGGCTGCACGTGAGTCTGACGCGGTTGGTGCATATCGGCGAACCTGAACCCGTATTACGCCAGCGGTTCAACGCGTTGTGCCAGATCCACGCCGATATTCTCTGTGCGATGCAGCCGGGACACAGCTGGTCAGCGCTATTTAAAGCGATTGAAGCTGCCTACCAGCAGCATGGACATGTTGATGCATGGCGTGACCATCATCAGGGCGGCCCCGCCGGTTATGGTTGCCGCGACATGATCGTGACGCCAGAAACACCGGGCAACGTAAGCAACGATAGTGCCGTGGCGTGGAATCCCACGCTAAAGGGCGTAAAAAGTGAAGATACTTTTTTGCTCACCGTTGAAGGTTGCGAAGCGTTAACGCGCAGTGGCGAATGGCCCATGATTAAGGTGCAGCGTAGTGAGCGTACGCTGCACTTCCCTGACTGGCTGGTGTTGCCATCATCGGCATAAGGAAGCGTTTATGTCACCTCGATTACACAATAAAACCGCGATTGTTACTGGTGCTGGCAGCGGCATTGGCAGCGCGATCGCTACACTGTTTGCGCAACAAGGTGCCCGCGTGGCGCTGTTTGATTTCAATAGTGAAATCAGTGAAACGCTGGCTGCGAAATTGCAGCAACAAAGCGGTCAGCGTTGTCTGGCCTGGTGCGCTGACGTCACGCAGCCCGATCAGGTGCAAGGTGCGGTGACGGCGGCGCAACAAACCCTTGGCCCTATTGATATTCTGATCAACTGTGCGGGCGTGAATGTGTTTCGCGATCCGCTGACATTGGAAGATGACGACTGGCAGCGCTGTATGGAGGTCAATCTTAAAGGACCCTACAACCTGATTCGCAGCGTGCTGCCGGGTATGCTGGCGCGCCAGTATGGCAACATCGTCAACGTTGCGTCGGTACACGGTCATAAAATCATTCCCGGCGCGTTTCCCTATCCGGTTGCTAAACACGGTTTGATTGGCATGACGCGCTCGCTAGGCGTGGAGTATGCCAGCCAGGGGATTCGGGTTAACAGCATTTCACCGGGTTTGATCCTGACACCGGCGGCTGAAGCCTGGCTAGCAAGCTGTAATGATCCACAAGCAGAGCGTGCGCGGCAGGCGGCATTGCTACCTTGCAAACGTATTGGTGAACCGCAAGAAGTGGCGTATACCGCGCTGTTTCTGGCATCCGATGAAGCGCGTTTTATCAACGCCACTGATATTCTGGTCGATGGCGGGCGTAGCCAGGTGTATCACGAGTAATCAGTGATCGATTGGGTTGCCGCCTCAGCCTTCGCGATTGGCGATTGGCGATTTAACACTCGCCAGCACGTTGATTGTTGATGCGCCACCCGATGACGAAATGTGCCAGTTGTTGCGGAAAAAGAACATTACTCTGCTGTAACCCGCTATGCTTCGGTGCTGAACCGAAAACGCGTCCGCTCTGTGGCGGCACTTGATAATCAGGAGCATAAAAGATGTCTGAGAATCCCTCCATCGCCCTTATTGGACCGGGCGCGATTGGCACCACCATTGCGGCGGCCCTGCATGAAGTTGGGCGCACACCTACCCTTTGTGGTCGAACTGCGCACCCCCAACTGGAGCTGCGTCACGACAGCGGTAAGATTATCGTTCCTGGTCCGGTGCTCACCAATCCGGCTGAAATTGCGCAGCCATTTGATCTGGTGTTCGTGGCGGTGAAAACCACGCAGGTGGCCGATAGCGCCGCGTGGTTGTCAGCGTTGTGTGGCGAACACAGCGTGGTGTGTGCGTTGCAGAATGGCGTGGAGCAGAAAACCCAACTTGCGCCGTATGTTAACGGCGCCAGCGTGCTGCCCTCGGTGGTGTGGTTCCCAGCCCAGCGCGAACCGGATGCCTCAGTGTGGTTGCGGGAGAAGCCGCGCTTAACGCTGCCTGATACGCCGCAGGCGCAGCGGGTGGTTGCCGCCCTGCGTGACACGCGCTGTGCGGTTGAGCTGTCTGATGATTTCCTTACTATTGCCTGGCGCAAGCTGCTGCAAAACGCGGTTGCTGGCTTGATGGTGCTGTCGAACCGTCGCGCTGGCATGTTTCAGCGTGAAGATATCAGCGCGCTGGCGCTCGCCTATCTGCGCGAATGTTTGGCAGTGGCGCGTGCAGAAGGCGCTGCGCTAAGCGATGACGTGCCACAGGAGATCGTGGAGCGCTTCCATCGGGCACCGGCCGATTTAGGCACCTCTATTCTGGCCGATCGCCAGGCCGATCGCCCGCTGGAGTGGGATATCCGCAACGGCGTGGTGCAGCGTTACGGTCGTGCCCGTGGCATTGCGACACCGATCAGCGATGTGATCGTCCCGCTGCTGGCGGCCGGCAGCGAAGGCCCGGGTTGAATTAAAAGCGCCACGCCGCAAACGGTACGCCGCTTTCCTGGCCTGATTGCTCGGTAATGGGGCTATTAGCGGCGTGATTTTCCATCCGGTTAAGTGGCAGCCCCCTTCATACGTGCATTAATCTCCGCAATTGATTCCTTTCCCATTCCCCACATCTCCAGCGCAACGTTTCTTTATTTCCACGCTTTGCAGTGATAAATGTCACAAACTTGCGCATTGTTAAAATCTTTACTAGGGTTTGCGCTTCTTTAGACTCTTATAGCTTTCTTTTCCTTTCGTGAAAACATGGCTGCGAAAGCTATAAGATCGCGCCACTTTTTCTCATGGAGGTTTATGAGCACAGAAGCGAATTCCCATCAGTCGGCCACATCCAGCGGATTGACCGTGGACGATATCACCGTCATCGACAACAAATTACTCAAACGCGCCGTCGGTGCTGCCGCGTTGGGTAATGCCATGGAGTGGTTTGATTTCGGTGTATATAGCTATCTCGCCGTGATTATCGGCCAGGTGTTTTTCGCTGATGCCAGCGCGGCTGCCCAGCTGATTGCCTCGTTCGGGACTTTTGCGGCGGCATTCTTAGTACGCCCCATCGGTGGCCTGGTCTTCGGCCCGCTCGGCGATCGCATTGGTCGTCAGAAGGTGCTAGCGATAACCATGATCATGATGTCGATTGGTACCTTCTGCATCGGACTGATCCCGAGCTATGCCAGCATTGGCATCGCCGCACCGATTCTGCTGTTCGCCGCGCGCTTGCTGCAGGGCTTCTCCACCGGCGGCGAATATGGCGGTGCCGCCACCTTTATCGCGGAGTATTCCACCGATAAGCGTCGCGGTTTTATGGGCAGTTTCCTTGAGTTCGGTACGCTCGGCGGTTATCTGCTGGGGGCCAGCCTGGTTACCGCCATGATCGCCTTCTTACCGCATCAAACCATGATGGATTGGGGCTGGCGTGTGCCGTTCTTCCTCGCCGCACCTTTGGGTCTGTTTGGCCTGTATATCCGTTTGAAGCTGGAAGAAACGCCGGCGTTTAAAGATCACATGGACAAGCGTGAAGAGATGGAGCACAACAAGCCGCGCTTGAGCGTGTGGCAGATGCTGCGCGATCAGCGCAAACCGCTGCTGAAATGTATTGGTCTGGTGCTGCTGTTTAACGTCTCCAACTACATGCTCACCGCCTATATGCCAAGCTATCTCACCGGCGTGCTCGGCATGAGTGAACTGTCCGGCCTGATGTTGGTGATGGTGATTATGTTTATCATGATGCCGCTGACGTTAATGTGGGGACATTTGACAGACCGCATTGGTCGCCGTCCGGTAATTGGTTTAGGTGCGCTGGGATTAATTTTGCTGGCAATCCCGAGCTTTATGCTGATCGGCACCGGCAATATGCTGCTGGTATTTGCCGGACTGGCGGTGCTGGGGTTATTACATACCTGCTTCAGCGGCACCATGCCCGCGACGTTACCGGCGCTGTTTGTCACGGACATTCGTTACAGTGCGTTGGCGATTGGTTTTAACCTGTCGGTTTCGCTGTTTGGTGGCACCACGCCATTGATCACTGCCTGGCTGGTGGACACTACGCACAACAATATGATGCCGGCGTACTACATGATGGGTGCCGGGATTATTGGTTTGCTGACCGTATTAACGCTGAGTGAAACGGCGCGTAAACCGCTGAAAGGTTCATCACCGGCGGTGGCGACGGAAGCGGAAGCGCATCGCTTGATTGATAAGCTGCGTAAACGCAAAACGAAGCATAAACCGGCTTAACTTACAGCCTGCGAAATCAATGAGGTTGCTGCTGCTGGCAACCTCATCTGTTACTAAGCGAAGCGTTAAAATCCCCCTCTTATTCGATAATTTCCGAAACCCGCCTGAAATCCGTTGGTAAGCGCCAGAAAAGGCCAAAATATCGACTATGATTTGATGTCCGACCCAACTTTTATCCCGATTTTTATATCGTTTTCAGCCAGTAGCGAATCGCTTGATGTCGTCCATTGCCCCTGCGTGGGCTAAACGAGGCAATTGAATGGAATTCAGATCATTTGAAAAATCCTGGGGCGCTGAGATTCTTGCGGATAGCAGCGTCCGTTTTCGTGTTTGGGCACCTGGGCAGCGGCAGATTACGTTGAGACTTGCCGACAAGGATACGGCCATGGCGCAGGTGGGCGACGGCTGGTTTGAGCTGCAGCTCAGCGGCGTGGTAGCCGGTGCAGAGTATAACTTTGTGCTGGCTGACGGCACGGTGGTGCCGGATCCCGCCGCACGCGCGCAGCAGGGCGACGTCAATGGCCCTTCCCTGGTGATCGATGCGCACAACTATCGCTGGCAGCACACCGCCTGGCAAGGTCGGCCTTGGCAGGAGAGCGTGGTGTATGAGTTGCATATCGGCACCTTCACACCTGAAGGCACCTTTCGGGCAGCGATTGAGAAGTTGCCGTGGCTGGCGGAGTTAGGGATCACTCAGCTGGAAGTGCTACCGGTTTCGCAGTTTGGTGGCAATCGCGGTTGGGGCTACGACGGTGTGTTGCTCTACGCACCTCACTCCGCTTACGGTTCGCCGGATGATTTCAAAGCCTTTATCGACGCCGCGCATGCGCACGGTTTATCGGTGGTGCTGGATATCGTACTCAACCATTTTGGTCCGGAAGGCAACTATCTGCCGCTGCTGGCACCTGAATTCTTCCATCAGGAGCGTATGACGCCGTGGGGCGCGGGCATTGCTTATGATGTCGATGCCGTACGCCGCTATATCGTTGAAGCGCCACTTTACTGGCTGCAGGAATATAACCTCGATGGCCTGCGTTTTGATGCCATCGATCAAATTGAAGATAGCTCCAGCAAGCATGCTCTGATTGAGATCGCCGAGCGTATTCGCCGGGAGATTCCCGACCGCCCTATTCATCTCACCACCGAAGATTGTCGTAACGTCATCTTCCTGCATCCGCGCGACAAACAGGGTAACGCGCCGCTGTTTAGCGGCGAATGGAACGATGATTTCCACAATGCGGTGCATGTGTTCGCCACCGGTGAAACCCACGCCTATTACCAGGATTTCGCCGACGTGCCAGAGAAGTTGGTGGCGCGCGTGCTGACCGAAGGTTTTGCCTACCAGGGCGAACTGTCGCCGCAAAGCGGTCAACGTCGTGGCGTGCCCAGCGCCGGACAGCCACCGGTGGCGTTCGTCGATTTCATTCAGAACCACGATCAGGTCGGCAACCGTGCGCAGGGTGATCGATTAATCACCCTCGCCGGCAGCGATCGCACTAAGGTGCTGCTGGCGACGCTGCTGCTGTCACCGCATATTCCGCTGCTGTTTATGGGCGAAGAGTACGGCGAAACTAATCCGTTCCTGTTCTTCACCGATTTCCACGGTGATTTAGCCAAAGCGGTACGTGAAGGCCGGGCCAAAGAGTTTACCGGCCACGCCGGTCATGACGAAGAGGTGCCCGATCCCAATGACCCGCAAACCTTCACGCGTTCGAAACTCGACTGGAACAAACTGCAAACGCCCGCAGGCCAAAGCTGGCTGGCATTGACGCGCGAGCTGCTGGCGCTGCGCCAGCAATATATTGTGCCGCTGCTGGCAGATGCCGGCGGCAACAGCGGCAAGGTGCTCGCCACGGCTGAAGGCTTTGTTGCCGTTAGCTGGCGTTTCCCGCAGGGCGAGCTGTCGCTGGCGTTGAATATCGGTACACCAAACCAACCGTTGCCGGATATGCCGGGCAGGACGATTTTCGCCTGGCCGCAAGAGGCTGAAGCATTGCCACAACACGCCATCGTGGTGCGTTTGGCACAGGGAGCAACAACATGAGTATTCCAACCGCGACGTACCGTATTCAGTTCCGTAACGGCATGACCTTTGATCGCGCTGCTGCGCTGGTGCCTTATCTCAAACGCCTCGGCATCAGCCATCTGTATGCCTCGCCGATTTTCAGCGCCACCGCCGAATCGACGCACGGCTACGACGTGATCGATGCCAATGAGATCGAACCGGCCATTGGCGGTCGTGCCGGTTTTGATCGTTTGGTTGCGGCGCTGCAGCAGGCGGACATCGGTTTGATCCTCGATATCGTGCCGAACCATATGGCGGCCTCGCTGGAGAATCGCTGGTGGCGTGATGTGATTGAGTATGGCGAAAGCAGCCGCTATGCCAATCACTTTGATATCGACTGGACGCGCCGCCTGACGCTACCGTTTCTTGGCGACAGCTTTGACAACGTGCTGGAAAACGGTGAGCTGAGCATTCAGGCAGATCCGCAAACGGGCCATCCGGCGCTGGCCTATTTCGACAGCTTCTATCCGCTCACGCCGGCGAGCTGGCAGGATCGCGCTGATGAAGTGCTTGCCATTACCGATGCCAAAGCGATTGCTGAACTGCATGATCAACAGCCGTGGCGCCTTATCAGCTGGCGCGACGCACGCAGCGAACTTTCCTATCGCCGCTTCTTTGAGATTACCGGTTTGGTGGGCGTGCGCGTGGAGGATCCGGCCGTATTTGCCGATTCTCACCGCTTGATTCTGGAGCTGGTGCATTCCGGCGCAGTCAGCGGTTTGCGTGTCGATCACGTTGATGGCCTGGCCGATCCGCAAGGCTATCTGCAGCAGCTACGCCGCGCCACCGGTGAGGATTGCTATATCACGGTGGAAAAAATCCTCGCCGAAGGTGAGCACATTCCCGCCGACTGGCCAATTTCAGGCACCACCGGTTACGAGTTTATTGCTGCGCTCTCACATGCGCTGATCGACGATGCGCAGATTGATACGCTGCATCTGGCGTATGAGTCCACCACCGGCGAACGCAACAACGTTGAAGCCGGATTACGCGTGGCGCGTGAACTGATGGTCGATCGCAATTTCGCCGGTGAATTTTCCCGCCTGCTGCAGCTGGCGACGCAGATTGCCGGCTCGGAACACCGCAACCTTGGCGAAGCGGAACTGCACGTTGCGTTGCGTGAGATCCTCATCGCCTTCCCGGTATATCGCACTTACGGTCAGTTGAAGGGCATGCCGCTGGAGGGCGAGGAACTGCTGCAACAGGTGCTGGAGATCGTGAAAAACAGCGCCTCGCCGACGGTGCTGAGTTTGCTGCAGGCGATTTTACTGGGCGCGGTATCTGAAGAGAGCGAACACCATGCCCATGAATTCCGCATACGCTTCCAGCAGTTAACCGGACCGCTGATGGCGAAGTCGGTGGAAGATACCCTGTTCTTCCGCAATCACGTGGCGTTAGCCATCAATGAAGTAGGCGCTGAACCGTTGCCGCACGCCTTTTCGCTGGCGCACTTCCACAGCGAAATGCAGACGCGGCTGCAACAGCAGCCTGACGGCATCTCATCCACGTCAACCCACGATACTAAACGCGGTGAAGATGCGCGCGCGCGTCTATATACGCTAAGCGAAGCCCCTTCGCTGTGGGCCGAAAATGTCACGCGCTGGCGCCAGATTAATCAAGCGCAGGTAGTTGAACTGGAGGACGGTGCCGCACCGGAACCCGCGGTGGAGTGGATGCTGTATCAGGCATTAGCTGGCGTGTGGCCAACGACTCTGCAACCGCAGGACGCCAGCGAGCTGGAGTCGCGCTTTATCCCGTTTGTCGAAAAAGCGTTACGCGAAGCCAAGCTGCGCACTGACTGGGCTGAGAACAACGAAGCCTATGAAAAAGCGGTGCTGGATTACGCGCGCCACCTGCTGTCGCCTGCCAATCAGCTGTTCCTCAGTGATTTCAGCCACGCCCTGCAGCCGTTTATTCAGGCTGGGCTGATCAACAGCCTGACGCAAACGGTGATCAAACTGACCGCGCCGGGCGTACCGGATATCTATCAGGGCAGCGAAGCGCTGGATTTCAGCCTGGTCGATCCCGATAACCGCCGCACACCCGACTTTGAGCAGCTGGAACAGCAGCTGGATGAATCGGCGTCTCCCGACTTTAACGATGCGCAACACTGGCTAAGCGGCAAGCTTAAACAGCAGGTGATTGCGCGCTTACTGCAGCTGCGTCGTGATTATCCGCAGCTGTTTCGCATGGGTGATTATCAGCCATTAAACGTTAGTGGCGAACATCAGGAGAAAGTGATTGCCTTTGCGCGCCAGGACAGCGACCACGCGCTGCTGGTGATCCTGCCGCGCCTGAGTTTCGACAACGCCCAATGGACGCAAACTGAAGTGGTATTGACCGAATCACTTGCCCATCGCCACTACCGCAATCTCTGGACCGGCGCAACCGTGACGATTGGCGATTATATCGCGCTGGATGAGGCGGCCTCGAGTGCGCCATTAGTGCTGCTTAGCAACTAACACATTGTCTGTTAACGCTGTTTGAGGAAATAACATGGAAAACGGTAAGCCTACAGAAATTACAGCAGGTTCGGGACAAGTGCTTGGCGCTAACTTTGATGGCGAGGGCGTGAATTTTGCCCTGTTCTCGGCCTGTGCCGAGCGGGTTGAGCTGTGTTTATATGACGAGAGCGGTGAAAATGAGATTGCGCGTTTCGATTTGCCAGAATATACCCACGAAGTGTGGCACGGCTATATTCCCGGCTTACAGCCTGGCGCGCTGTATGGTTATCGCGTGCACGGCCCGTATGAGCCGGAAAACGGTCACCGCTTTAATCCCAACAAACTGTTGCTTGATCCTTACGCGCGCGAGCTGGCGGGCGAACTGCATTGGGATGAATCGCACTTTGCCTACGATTTGCTGCACGAAGATAAAGATTTAAGCTTCGATACTCGCGACAGCGCGCCGTTCACGCCGAAATGTCGCGTCATCGATCCTAACGAGTTTGACTGGCAGGATGCCAATCGCCCGAATATTCCGTGGTCGAAAACGGTGATTTATGAGGCGCACGTGAAAGGCTTCAGCCAGCTCAATCCGGCGGTGCCCGCTGAAATGCGCGGCACTTATGATGGTTTGAGCAATCAGGCTTCGATCGACTACATCAAAAGCCTCGGCGTCACCACCGTTGAGCTGCTGCCGGTGCACGGTTTTCCAGACGATCAGCATCTACTGGATCGCGGCCTGAAAAACTTCTGGGGCTATAACACGCTGGCCTTCTTCGCGCCGGCAACGCGCTACTTTGGTCCGCGCGGCATTCAGGGTTTCCGCGATATGGTGCGCGCTTTCCACGATGCCGGGATCGAGGTGATTTTGGATGTGGTGTACAACCACACGGCCGAAGGCAATGAGCTGGGCCCAACCTTGTCGTTTAAAGGCATCGACAACTACTCCTATTACCGCACGCTGCCAGATCAGCATCGCTACTACATCAATGACACCGGCACCGGCAACACGGTAAATACCTCACATCCTCGCGTACTGCAGATGATCCTCGATTCGCTGCGCTACTGGGCTGAATCCATGCACGTGGACGGTTTCCGTTTCGATCTCGGTACCGTGCTGGGACGTGAACCGGAAGGCTTTGATCAGCGTGGCGGCTTCTTCGATGCCATCATGCAGGATCCGGTGCTCTCCAAACTGAAGCTGATTGGCGAGCCGTGGGATATCGGCCCGGGCGGCTATCAGGTGGGCGGCTTCCCGCCAGGTTGGGCGGAATGGAACGACAAGTATCGTGATACGGTGCGTGAATACTGGAAAGGTGACATGGTCACCAATGATTTTGCAGCACGCCTGCTCGGTTCCGGCGATCTCTACGATCAGCGCGGCCGTCGGCCCTGGGCCAGCATCAACTTCCTCACCGCCCATGATGGCTTCACCCTGAATGATTTGGTTTCGTACAACGAGAAGCACAACGAAGCCAATGGTGAAGATAATAATGATGGCCACAACGAGAACCGTTCGTATAACTACGGCGCTGAAGGCCCAACCGACGATGAAGGTATCAACGCGGTGCGCGAGCGGCAGAAGCGCAACTTCCTCGCCACCCTGCTGTTCTCGCACGGTACGCCAATGCTATTGGCGGGAGATGAATTTGGCCGTAGCCAACTCGGCAACAACAATGGCTATTGTCAGGACAGTGAAATCTCCTGGCTGCATTGGGAGAATTTGCCGCCCTCAGCCGATGCACTGCGCGATTTTACCCGCCAGGTACTGGCGTTGAGAGCCGCGCAGCCGCTGCTGCGCCGTGAAAGCTGGCGCGATGGCATGGATATCAAATGGTTCAACGCCGGTGGCGGATTCCAGCAGGCCGACCAATGGGATGATGGCACCACGCTCGGCGTGTATCTAGGCCGCCCTGACCTGCAGCCGGAAGATGGCATCTGGCATGACGTGCTGATGCTGTTTAATCCGTATGAAGGCAACGTACCGTTCCGCATCCCGCAGTTCGGTGAAGGTGGTTGGGTGCTGGAGCTTTCTACCTCCGACGGCGTGGAAAAGGGGTTGGTGATTACCAAAGAGAAGGATTTCGAGCTGGAAGGCCGAAGTATGGCGCTATTCCGCAGGCCTTGATCATCCCTTGCTGAATGCGCAATAAATTGCGCCGCTACAGAATGAGCACACGTATCCGTAGCGGCGCGATTTATCGCGCTCTGTTGTTATTCTCGCCAACGCTCGCTTTCCGCAACGATTTTTGCGCCCGCTGATAAAAATAAATTAACTAAATTCCCTCATCTGCCGATGGTTATTAATCTGCCCTGTTCTCTGCGCGCCGTTCGCAGGGAGGCTTTTAGATTAAGGATAATAAGATGAACATCTCCCAACGCCTGTTCCTGACCTTTTCCATGCTGTTCGCCGCCATCATTCTGCAAGCCGTGCTCGCCATTAGTTTGCTTTCCGGCTTTCAGGATCGTTTTGAATATGTGCAAGCCAATGCGATTCCCTCGATCAAAGATCTCGGTAAGCTGATCGACGGAAGTAATCGTCTGGCGCTGACGCTGTATAAACATAAAAGCCAAACCGATGACAACAAAATTCCGGCGGTTGAAGAGGAGATCGCTAAGCAGCTGGCTGAGTTGAAATCGCTTACCGATTACTACATGGCACACGATATCTCCAGCGATGAAGATAAGCGTTTAACCGAACTCGCTTACGACAATATTCAGCGGGTGAGCGCCGCGCTCCCGGCCTTTCTGACGGCTTCCCGCGCCCATCAAAATGACCTTAGCCTGGCGTTGATTGAAGAGCAAAACGGCATCGGCGGCGCGATTCGTCAATTGATTGCGGATTACCAAAAGCAGCTGGCGCTGAATATTGCCATCGGCGATGAACTGCGCGCCACCAACCGTAGCACCTTCCATTCGGTACTCTGGACCACCATCACCGGCGTCACCGCCACCGTGGTGATTTTTGGCTTGCTGTCGCTGTTCACCGTGTTGCGTATCCGTCGTAGCTTGTCCGCCGCCGGCAAGGTGATGATGGCCGCCAGCGAAAACCTCGATCTGACCCTAAAAGCAGACGAAAGCCGTCGCGATGAAGTCGGGAATATGGCGCATTCGTTCAATATCCTGATGGAGCGTGTGTCAGGCGCCCTGTCGTCTGTGCGTCAGGCTTCGCAATCGGTCAGCAGCGCCTCCGTGCAGATCTCCGCTGGCAACGAAGATCTCTCATCACGTACCGAGCAGCAAGCCGCCTCGCTGGAGCAAACCGCCGCGAGCATGACCGAGCTAAGTGAAACCGTGCGTCAAACGGCGGATAACACCCATCAAGCCAGCCAGCTTGCCGCTAACGCCAGCGGACTGTCGGAAAAAAGCAGCGCATCGCTTACCACCATGCTTTCGACCATGGACAACATTCGCGGCAGCTCGCGCAAGGTAACGGAAATCGTCTCGATCATTGAAGGCATTGCCTTCCAGACCAATATTCTGGCGCTGAACGCCGCAGTAGAAGCCGCGCGTGCCGGTGAGCATGGGAAAGGGTTTGCGGTGGTGGCAGGCGAAGTGCGCAGTTTATCGCAACGTTCAACCACCGCCGCGCGTGAGATTAAGACGCTAATCGAAGAGTCGCACCGTCTGACCGAAGCGGGTGCTGAGCAGGCGAGCGATGTCGGCCGCAACATGAGCGTGATGAACGATGCCATCCATCAGGTGAGTCAGCTGGTGGAAGAGATCGCCGCGGCCGCCGTCGAGCAGAGTCAGGGCATTGTGCAGGTGCAGCAAGCGGTAAATCAGATGGATGACGTCACGCAGCAGAACGCCGCGCTGGTGGAGGAGGCCTCTGCCGCTTCGCAGTCACTGCAGGAGCAAGCCGGGAATCTTAATCAGCTGGTGGGTAAATTTCACGTTGCAGAGACTGCAGAGGCTCATCGCCCCGCAGCGGTGGCGCGCACGCCGTCACCGGTGAAATCCTCGCGCGTTGCGCTGGTGAATGACGCGGATTGGCAGAGTTTTTAATGCGCTGCCCTCCACAATGCTCTTGTGGAGGGCATTTATGCTGTTAGCGCTTTACGCTTGATCAAGTAAGACAGCTAACTGCTGTAAAGCGCTTTGCAATTGATATCCCGCCTGAATCCGCTCCACTTCATTGGCTTGCTCAACGCTGTCACAGGCACGCAGGATAAAATCTGCGTGAATACGCTGTGCCGAAGCACGAATTTGCGCATTGAGCTCAAGTAACGATTTGCCATCTCTTTTTGCCAGCAGTTGGTTCAGCTCTTCCTGATAATCGGCATTACTGCGTTTGAGTTGCCCGATGATCTGCGCGTTAAGTTGACTATCGTTGCCGGTTATTTCAGCCAGATGGAAGGTCGGCACGGCTTCGGAGGGTTGAGCGAACACCTCAAGTAGCGCGCGCCGCACGTCGTCCAGCGTACAGGGTTTGAATAAGCAGCCATTCATCCCGGCCTGTAAACAGCGATCGCGTGCTTCATTCATGGCATCAGCCGTAAAACCGATAATCGGTAGCGCGGGCAGTTGCTGAGCTTGCTCCAAATCACGAATGGCGCGGGTCAGTTGATAACCATCCATGCCCGGCATATTGCAGTCGGTAATGACCAGATCCCAGCGTTGGTGATTAATCAACGCCAGCGCCGCCAGCCCGTCTGCCGCTTCTGTCACCTGATGCCCTAAATGGCTTAACTGTTTATTCATCAGCAGGCGGTTGGCAACGTTGTCATCCACCATCAGAATGCGCATTTCACTGAGGTTTTTGCTGATCGGCATAGCAACCTCAGCGGCGGGTAATTGACTGGCCACCGGCAGTAAAATCGTTGCGGTTACGCGCGTGCCCTGCGACGGCTGGCTCTCAAGCGTAATGTCACCATTCATCATGCGGCAGAATGACTGGCTAATATAGAGTCCCAGCCCGGTGCCTGTTCGACGGTTATCCGCCTGTTCAAAAGGCTGAAACAGCTGGGATTGCTGCTCCAGAGGGATACCAATACCACTGTCACTGACGCGCAGCGTAATTTCAGCCTGTTGCGTCATCTGGTTTAACTGCTGCTCAACTTCCAGTAGCACGCCGCCGCTGTCGGTAAATTTAATCGCATTACTTAATAGATTGGCCATCACCTGCTTAATACGCAGCGCATCGATCTCCACATTCTCAACCGTATGAGACGGAACTTGCAGGGACAAAGATATCTGTTTTTGTAACGCCAACCCTTTAAAGGTATTCACCACACTCTGCGCGATATCCACAATATTGCCGGGTTTAGGCATTAACTCCACTCGCCCATTTTCGATGCGCGAGATGTCGAGAATATCGCCGATCAACTCGACCAATCCCTCTGCGGAATCTGACGCCACTTCCAGTGCCTGCATATCCAGCTCGCCAGTTTTGCCTTTACGAATCGCAATATCGAGCATGCCAATAATCGCATTCATCGGGGTGCGAATTTCGTGGCTCATGGTGGATAAGAAGGTAGATTTAGCCCGGCTGGCCTCTTCGGCCTGCTCTTTAGCAATGCGCAGCGCTTCCGTCATCTGCATGCGTTCAGTGATATCCATCCACCCGCCTAATACGCCGGCTATGTGCCCGGAGGCATCCTGATAAGGTAAAAACCAGGAGTAAAAAGCCATGAACTTCTTTTTCCCGGTGTTGGGATTTACATCAAAGGTTTCATCGACAAAATAGGGTTGGTTATTTTTCATCACATCCATAAAAATCTGGTGGATGCGAACTGCATGCTCCTGCCGATGAAAAGGCGCTTCTTCCAGAATGGTTTTGCCCAGCGCCTGCGATCTTTCCAGACCCACGATATCAAGATAATGACGGTTACAGTCGATCAGGCGTCCCTGCACATCGCGGGTAAACATCGGGAACGGCATGCCATCCAGCAGATGACGCATTTTTTGGTTTTGATCATCCAGAGCCTGTTGCGCTTGCTCTTTCAGTATCGTCTGGCGACGCAGATAAAAGGCCCAAACGGCGGAGATGAGTACTAACGCTAACGCAGCACTTAATGAGCCGATAATGACGGTGCTATAGCGATACCAGAAGCTGTCCTCCACCACCATGTTATGAGGTCGCCAGCGGTTACCAATAAGATCTAATTCATCCGGGGGATAAGAGAGTAAAACTTTATCAATAATATTTTGTAGCATCGGTTCATTTGCAGAGACCGCAAAAGCAATAAAAGCAGGATTATTGCCGACCGTATTAACGATTTTAAATGCGTCGTTGTAGATGCTGACTAATTGATATTCGGTGTTAACCATCGTATTGACTACCGCATCCACCTTGCCCTTATCCAGCAGCTTCATCACGTGATTAGCATCAGTGGCATGAACTATTTTGATGGTGGGATATTGCTGCGCGATCATCGGTTCTACTGCGGTGCCGGCAATAATGCCCAATCGCTTACCTTGTAAATCCGCTACTGACAGAGTCTGTCGATCTTTTTTAGGCACCACTAATACAAAGGCATTACGTAAATATCCGCGGGTAAAACGCAGTTTTTCCAGCCGACTGGCGCTCGGCGTTAAAGCCACCAGCATGTCTGCTTTATTTTCAGTGACCTGTTCAATCATCGATTCGACATTATCGCCACGAATAAAACGAAAATTCAAGCCCGTGGTGAGCGCCACCATTGACAGCACATCCGGCCCCACGCCTCTTACATTACCGTTATTATCAATAAACGAGACGGGTGCATAATTTTTAAGCGTTAATACATCTAATTGCGGGTGATTTTTAATCCACAATAGCTCTTCGCTATTGAGTGGAATGGGCTGACCTTCCTGCAATAGTCCCGATCGCCCAGGCAACCAGAATTGTAAAATCTTGCGAGAGAATTCCGCTGGCAGTGCATTTAGCGCCTGATTCAAAATAGTCAGCAAGGTTGCGTTGTTGGTATTTACCGCAAAGCTGATTTTCGTTTCAGGTGTGCTGGCGTATTGAGCAATGCGCAAATTATTTAGAAAATTACGACTGACTGGATAGGCATCGCCGAAATAGACCTCTGCGCGACCAAAAGTCACCGCACTGATTGCATCCTGGTAATTATCATAGATTTGCAGTTTCGCCAGTGGATAATAACGCTTAAATGTTGCTTCAGGCATAAAACCGCGCGCCATTGCCACGGTACGATCGGTAAGATAATACCCCGGCTGCTGATTTTGTCTGGAGGGTACGGCAATAATTGATTGTACGCCGGTATAAGGCTGAGTCAGTTGACTTCCCTGCGGCGCTCCCCACGACGTTACGGTAGGAATGAGATCAATTTTGTCATCTTTTAACGCTTGCCACAGTGCCTGCTCACTCTCAAAGCGGGTAACCTCAACCGAAACGCCCAACATAGCGGTAATTTGATTAAGATATTCAGCAGAAATTCCCTGCAATTCGTTACGACTGCTGCGAAAGGTGAATGGCGGCCAGTCACGTGAAAAAACGCCAACTTTTAATACCGGATGGTGCTTAACCCACTGTTCACCTTCAGGAGATAACGTTAGCGGAATAGTGGCATCGACTGCATCGTTGACACGACTGAGCAGGGTCATTTGTTCGGTTGCAGCCATAACCTGAGTCAATCCACAACTTAGGATAAATACGCTGAGAGATAACTGTAATCTGACCCGACGCCAAAATCTCATAATGCTCCTTTCACGTTAAAACCCTCATTTGTAGCAGGTCAACTCGATAACCCTCAGCGGCTTCTCTTCTTAATAGCGTGTCAAAACAGCTTTGTCGCGGGAGATAACTTCCCGACCAGCTCAACCAAATTTCTTGCCTGGGTCTTTTGTAACACACGCGCTTTATAGGTGCTGACCGTTTTACAGCTCAGCCCCATCATTTGCGCGATTTCACTGTTACTTAATCCACGCAGCAGGAATTGCAATACTTTATGCTCTTGCGCCGAGAGTTTATCTTCCAACGAGTGCGGTGAATTGCTGGCACTTAATTCCACCACATCACTGCAGGTTTGCAATGGAAAAAAAGCATAGCCGTCCTGAACGGCATCAATGGCGCGCGGCAGATCCTGGGGAAGATTATCTTCGCCAATCAGTGCTGCCGCGCCACAGCGACGAAAAGCCTCCGTTGATTGTTGCTCGGGCTGCGCGGCAATCAGGATAGTTTTTCCCGTATATTGACGTTTATTGAGCAGTTCCAGCACCTCAATAGCCGAAATAGCGGGTAATTCCGTGCTCATTATTACTGTATCCGCCGCAACGGTTTCTACCAGTTGCAGGGCTTCATAACCATTAGTTGCACTCCCTAATACCCGCATATTTTGCGTGAGTAATACAGACTGAATGACTCTTCGTCTTTGCTCGAGCGTTTCGACAATGATTACGTTATTCATAATGATCAGTTGAATAAATCATCGCGATATTTGAACAGCTCAATATCGCTTTTGATACCCAGCTTACGCATGCCGGATTGTTTATGGCCGCTGATGGTCTTGCGACTGCGCTTTATTTTGGCGGAGATTTGCAAAATCGTCATGCCATCGAGGAAGCAACGCAAAATTTCAGATTCACGCGGAGTAAGCAATTGCACATTACGGAAAACATCTTCACGACTTTCCGCCGCTTCACCTTCTACGCCCTCTTCGCCCTTATTTATGGGGGCAGATGGCGCTTTTACCGGCATGGCCAGCAGCTCATGTTTAATATTTTCCGGGCGGTAAATCTGACCACTCGCGACCTGACGAATAGCATGAAAATACTCTTCCATCGTCGCGCGTTTACTCACGTAGCCACGAATACCAATGTTATAAGCCGTGCGGATCACCGCCAGGCTCTCAACTGAAGAAGAGAGCAAGATTTTCATCGCCGGATAGTGATTTAAAATCTGACGAATCAGCGATAATCCATCTAACTCTTCATCGCCTAAAATATAATCGAGGATCAACACATCAGGCCGATCGGTACGTAAGTAACGCATTAACTCGTTGCTCAGGCCAAAACAGCCGCTGAGCACAAAGTCTTTTTCATCCGTAATCACCATCTGCAGCGAACTGCGGATAATGGGGTGATCATCCAGTAGAACGATAGATATTTTTTTGTTATCAGATAACCAACTCATCTTTAATGACCTCAGTAAATAATCTCTTTGTTTGACTGATATCCAGTGAAATCAGCGTAAGTTGCCACTCAGCCATGGAATGAGCTGGCCTGCGCTGGCGTAGCCGCGGAAGGTGGCACTGTAACTGTCGAAGCGATTGGTCACTTCGGCCACGCGGTTGTTGTAGTAATCAGATTCTGCAGATAACACGTCAAGCAAAGTCCTTTTCCCAAGGTGGTACCACTGGTCAAAGAACGCCAAGCGAATACGATCGGACTCAACCGTCAAATTACGGTAAAGATCAGCACGCTGCAGCATGGAGCGCGCGTCCTGGTCGGCGTTACGTATACGATAGTCAAGATCGCGCTTTTGTTCTGCAATTTGTTCGCGCTGCGCTTCAGCACGTTGCAGTGCAGCCTGTTCTGCAGCGGTACCTGAACCGCCACGGAAAACACCCCAGGTAACATTGACACCGGTCTGCCAGGCTTGCTGACGACCAAATTGATCCTCAGCGGTATTTTTACTCACTACCCAGTTAATCTTAGGCAAATTTGATGATCGCACCGCTTTCGCTTCAGCGACAGCGGCTTCAGTTTGCGCGCGCGCCTGACGAATCACCGGATGGTTATCCACTGTGCCCAGCAAACGCTCAATCGACGCCAGGCTGACATTCCACTGCGCGGTGCGCGGTAACGGAATATCGGTCTGCCCGATTAACTTATGCAAAGTAATTTCGGTTTCGCGCGCTTTGGCCAGTGCATTATCCAGCGAGGATTGCGCCTGCAGCTCACGTCCTCTGGCCTGGGTTAATTCACTGCGGCGGCCTGGGTCCGAACCGACAATGCCACTCAGCATTCGCACCAGCTCTTTCATCCGCGCCACATACTGCTGGCTGAGCTCGATAATCAGGCGCTGTTTACTCAGTTCAACCAACGCAGAGCTCACCTGCCATGCCAAATCTTCTGCCGATGCATTAACCGCAATACCGGCCGCCTGCGCGGTTTTCTGGCGGCTCTCAATGGTGTTGCTGGTTTGACCGAAGTCATACAGCGTAGTCGCCATGTTGAGATTCACTGCCGGCGTATTGCTCTGCTTACTCTTCTCGCCACCGCCAAACTGATACGAACGCGAACTGGTGCCCACATCAACCTGCGGCCAGCGTTGGCCTTTCGCTTCGTCGACGCTGGCATCGGCGGCCTGAGCACTGAACTGCGCGCTACGCAGCTGTGGGCTGGTCTGCAACGCAATTTGGGTGGCGCGATAGAAAATGGCTCTGAGCGCATTTTCATCCGGACCACCAACATGATGGCTGCGATTCAACGCGCTAGCAGGCGGTAACGCATTAATCCGGTTAAGTTGGTTCGCTTCCTTAGTAGAAGCCGCAACCGGCTCTTCCGGTACGGCGGTGAACGGATCGAAATCCAGCTTTTGTTGCTGATACAGCTCCTGCGCCGCCTTTTGCTGCGCTTGCGTGGTTACCGCAGGGCCTTGACCTTTATTCACCTCCACCGGTGTGGCGACTTTCTCCGCCACTAACGTGGGTTGTGGCAGCACAGAGCTGGCCGAAGCTTGCGGCGCACGTTGTCCGGCTGGCTTGGATGGCGCCGTTTCCCACACCAGCATGCCGCCGGTTCGATCCGTCGCGCGCGGAGCCGTCACAGGCACCGGCGGTTTGGCGGGTACCGGCGTGGGCACTGCCGCTCGAATCGGTGCCGGTGTCTGGGTTGCTACAGGGCGCGGCGGTACTGCGGTCAGCGGCGCGGATCGTGCCACCGGCGCAAGCACAGGTGCTGGAGCCGGTGCGGATGGGATGATGACCGCAGGTGCAGGCATTCTTACCGGCGCCGGCGCAGGTGCCGGCACAGGTTTAGCTGCGCCCTGCTGCGCCACCGTAACGAACGCTAACAGCTCGTCATCTTCTGTGCTGGCATCTGCCGGAACCATCCAAAATTGCGCAGCAATTAACAGCGCCAGCAAGCCAACCTGCGTTTTCATCTGTGAAGTAGAGTTATTCATTATTAACGCTCACGGAATGCTTCACGGGCTTTCATCACCGGTTTCAGCAAGTAGTCAAGGATGGTTTTCTCACCGGTACGAATTTCAACCGTGGCGATCATTCCAGGGATAATCGGCAGTTCCTTGCCACCTGCGTGCAACGAACTGTTATCCGTCAGGACCATCACGCGGTAATAGGTGTCATCCGGGCGACCCGCAGCGGATTTCTGGTCATCTTTTAAGGTGTCGGGACTGATAAACTCCACTTTCCCGGTCAGACCGCCATAAATCGCATAGTCGTAGGCAGTGATCTTCACCATCGCCGGTAAGCCAGGACGCAGGAAGGCGACATCAGAAGGACGGATTTTTCCCTCCACCAGCAGCTGATCTTCCAGTGGAACGATCTCCATGATGTGTTCGCCCGGCTGAATAACGCCGCCGATGGTATTGACGCGCACATTCTTCACCGTGCCGCGCACCGGAGCACTAATGCTGGTACGGTCGAGCACGTCAGAGCGACCAATCAGGTTTTCCGAGGTTTGCGACAGCTCCAGCTCCAGTTTGATTAACTCGGAGTTGGCATCGGCCTGGAAGCGGTTCTTACGCTCCACGATTTGCGACAGCAGATCGTTGGCTGAACGGCGCATACGCAGCAGCTCGACTTCTGACAGCAATCCGCGTTTCGCTAGCGGTTCGGCCAGCGAGACTTCGCGCATCGAGAGCGCATAGCTACGCTGTAAGGCTTCAACGCTCTCATCCAGCGCTTTCATACGCGAGTTGTAGGCACGCGTCTCCTGCTGAACCACCGCCGGGTCGGACATCACCTGCTCATCAAACTTCAGCGGCATTTGGTAAGCTTCAGCACGCAAACGCGTAATGGTGGCTTTCAGGCCAATGACTTTATTCAGCACTTCGCGATAGCTCGATTGCGCACGCGTTGGGTCAATTTTCAGCAGGATTTGCCCCTGCTCGACGATGCCGCCTTCGCGCACGTTCATCTCCGCCAGGATACCGCCTTCAAGACTCTGAATAACCTGCTCGCGGCTCTTAGAAATAATGGTGGCGTCGCCGCGCGTGATCTCTTCCACCCTTGCCAGACTGGCCCAGATAATGGCGGAGCTAAAAATAAGCAGAATCATCCACAGCACCAGGCGCGAGCCCGGCGTGCTCTGTGACATCAGTGATTCCTGGATGTCACTCATAAATTGGGCATCGGCGGCAGAGACCGTTTTCTTCTTTTTGCCGAAACCGAAACGGAGCCATTTCATACTGTCTTCTCCTCAGCTTGCGCCTCTGGGTTCACGGGCTCGTTCGCTGAGGCCTGCGGGGTGGCAACGGCTTTCTGTTGCGCCCGCGGCTGAGCGTTATCGCCACGCAGGCTCGCCAGAATTTTGTCTTTAGGACCGTCAGCGGCCACCTTGCCGTTTTCGACGATGATGATGCGATCAACCAGTGCCAGCAGTGAGGGACGATGTGTCACCACCACCAGCGTCTGTTCCGCCGTGGCACGCTTCAGGTGCTCAAGGAAAATGGCCTCGGTTTGGTTGTCCATCGCGCTGGTGGGTTCATCAAGCAGCAATACTTTAGGGCGCAATAACAGGGTGCGCGCCAGGGAGACCAGCTGACGCTGCCCACCCGACAAGGCGTTGCCGTGCTCGCCGACCGGCAGGTTGATCCCGCTTGGATGACGCGCAGCAATTTGATCCAGTCCGGTAAGACGCAGCACACGCAGCAGTTCATTGGAGGTGGCGTCTGGCTGGCCAATCATCACGTTTTCACGCAGGGTGCCGTAAAACAGACGTGCATCCTGGCCGACGTAGCCCACCGAACGACGCCAGTCCGCAGGGTCGATCTGGTTAATGTCCAGCCCACCGGCAAATACCTGCCCTTTCACGGGTTGATACAGGCGCGCCATAATGCGCAGCAAGGTCGATTTACCGCTGCCGATGCGTCCCAGAATCGCCACACGCTCACCCGCTTTAATGTTGAAACCGATACCGGTGAGGATTTCCGGATTAGGGCGCATAGGCGGTGCTGGATAAGAGAACGCAATCTCTTTCAGCTCAATGTCGCCATTGAGTTCTGGCTCCGGCAGATAGTTCTGCTGTGGGTCACGATCGGTCGGCATATCCATCAGCTTGTTAAGCGAATCGAGAGCCGCTTTCGCCTGCTGGAAACGCACCGCTAACCCCATTACCTGGCCTAGCGGCGCCGTGGCGCGGCCCGACAACATCACGGTCGCGATCAGCGCACCCATGGTCAGCGTGCCATCGGAGATCAGATACACACCAATCACAATCAACAACACGGTCTGGAACTGCTGCAGGAACGTCACGGCACCCATCGCGGCGGTAGAAATACGCTTTGATTGCATGCCGCTGGTGGCCTGCATGGCGCTGAAGTTCTGCCAGCGGCGCTGCATGTGGGCTTCACCCGCTACGGCTTTGAGGGTTTCCATGCCTTCAATCGATTCAATCAACACGCCTTGCTTCAGTGAGGCTTCCTGCAAGTTACTGCGCATGATTTTCTTCAGCGGCCACTGAATAATCAGGCTGACCAGGATAATGGTTGGAATCATCATCAACGGCACCCATCCCAGCGGGCCACCGATGGTGAAGATGACGGCAACAAACAGCAGGACAAACGGCAAGTCAGAAATTGCTGCCAGAGTTGCAGATGAAACAAAGTCACGTACCGATTCAAACTCACGCAGCTGGTTAGCAAACAGGCCAGATGAGGACGGCTTATTCTCCATGCGCACCGCCAGAGCCTGGCGGAACAGCACGCTGCCCAAAATCAAATCTGCTTTTTTCCCCGCCACATCAAGCAGGTGCGCACGCACGTAACGTGTGACAGCTTCAAATACCATCGCTACCACCACGCCAATCGCTAATGACCACAGCGTGACAAACGCCTGGTTTGGAATTACTCGGTCGTAAACGTTCATGGTGAAGAAGATGCTCGCCAGCGCCAGCACGTTGACGATCACTGCCGCCAATGCAGCGCTGCGATAATAGCGGCGATACACCCACAAGGTGCTGAACAACCAATGCTTCTGGTTTTGTGGCAGGTCTTCTGCCACTTGCGGATCCACTTTCGCGGTGGGTTTCACCAGAATGGCGAAACCGGCGTACCACTCCATCAGCTCTTCATGTGTGATCTCTACCGGTGACATGCTGACTTCCGGCATGATCAACTGGTAGTAAACCGTCATCTTATCTTCTTCGTTTTTGCGACGTTCACGGCCTAACAACAGCGTCCCGCCCGCGCCTTTGCGAATCAGAATAATCGGCATAACCTGCTCAGGCAGCTCCCACGCCTGACGCTCTACCAGACCGCCGGTCATGCCGGCATTTTCCAGCGCCTTGAGTGCCAGCGATGGCGTCAGCAGCGTGCCTTTTGGCAAGCCGGCCATTAAGGCGTCATCACTTTTACCTAAACCGTAGTAGTGGCAAACCCAGGAGAGGCTTTGCAGTAGTGTGTCGTCAATACGTGTTTGCACGCGCGCAGTGGCTTGCAATTCAGATTGTTGCTCTGTCAGCGAATTCGCATCCATTTCAGCATCTCAGTCGGTGTGTCGTTGGTGGCAATTCTTCGTGCAGGAATATTCCTGCGATTTGAGAAAATTCTGACAGACGGGAGGGAGGGGAGATACAAGCCGGGTCTTGGTTGCTTTAAGGTTTCAGGCACAGAAATAAGAAATTTCTTTTTCTTTTAGGATTAAGATGATTGGAAAAAAGATCGATATGGCAAAAAACCCAATAAACCTTAATCTAATTAGGGTTTATTGGGTTGATATGAAGTAACAATTAAGGCGCGACAACGCCCTTGTGACAAACCTGAATGGTAGATGCGCGCGAAAGTAAATGGATACTTTTATCCAGTCCACTTAATTCATTAAGCGCCATTGACGCGGGTTTAATAACCGAGCGACCGTTAATTTCACTGTCTACGCGCAGATATACCGTTTCACCTTGCGCCAGTTGATATTCGCCAGTCAACGCTTCCTTGCCTAAATAGTGCGGCGCTTCCTTTGTCCAGGCACTGATAAAGTGTTCCCCTGGCGTCAGGCAAAATACCACATAGCTGTTTGGCTGCAGCGAGGCGTGATATTCACCGTTCACATATAAATTAGCCGTTCCCTCAGTAAAACGATCGTCTTTACGATAATAAACGATGCGCGCCTGATCCTGACCAAGCTCACTTTGTACGAAGGCTGATTCAATGGTTGAGGCATTTTCTGGGGTGGGGTGAATTGCAAAACCATTTTTCATCCACAGCATGAAAAGGGTCAGAAGAAAAATTCTTTTTGTCATCGGAGTTTTGCGGGTATTGATTAAAATACCCGCCTTCCATCTTAATAGGTATTATCTGAGAGTCGGTTATCCTGCAGCGGCTCGAGCGGATTAGCCACAAAGCTGGCGACATCACCCAACTGCGTCAGCATCAATGTCTCTTCCTCTTCCCACAGCGTGATGCCGCCTTGTGGATGAATCAACATTTGCAGGCTTATTTCATCCAGTGGTGGCGACAGCTCCAGCGGCATTTCGTCTAAGAACAGATCTGATTCACCCACTGGCAGCAATTCACTGAGACCAAAAGCAAAGTCAACTTTAGCTGGCTGAATAACCGGTTCAACCGGCGTCAGATTAATCGGTGAAGCGGTGTCAATTAACGGCACGGTGGTGATGAGCGGAACCGCGCTGACCAAGTCCGACAGACTTACATCATCGCTCTCCACGGGTTTGGCCTGAACCACGACCAGTCGAATCGGTTCTGCCGCGATTTCACGTACACCTTGGGTGTCAGTGGTAAACAGCCGGAACTCATAATCCCCTTCCGCCAGTGGTTTTTGTAGTTGAATAAACCAGTTACCGCTGGCATCTACCACGCTGCTGCCCATCACTTCACCATGCTGGTTAAGGACTTCAACCAGCGTTGCAGGTGCGGCTTTCCCGGCGAACGTCAAACGATCTTCATCAGATAGCGTGGCATCCAGCAGAGATTCCTGACGCTGATTGAGCACTTCAAAGCTGAAGTTGCTGGCGTCATTCAGCGATGAATCAATCACCGCTTCGTCTAACAGTTCAAGTTCACTGGCAGCCAGTTCGAGCTGGGTGAAACCGGCATCTGCTCTCTGTGACTCGGCCTGCATATTTAACGGGATATTTTCAATCTCAGATACGATCTCGTGCAGAGTTTCCGTTGCGAGAAAAACGTCGCTCTCTTCAGATTCAGCTTTAGACGTCTGCGGCTCTTTTGGCTGCGCAACTTCTGTATCAGCAGCGATGGCCGCCCACTGGTCTACCAGCTCGACTTTAGTGACTGCCGCGGCGGCTTTCGCACTCGCCATCACCATTTCATAACTACTTTCACGGTCCATTGCCGCCATGCCGCCAAGCGCCAATAACGAAGCGGCGGAGCCGTGCACCAACATGCCATGCAACGTCATTACGCCGTTAGCCTGGTTTAAGGACTGCATCAATTGCCCGCCTTCGGACCATGCATGGCTGCGCACATCAACATTCTGCCAATCATGGGCTTTGAACTTATCAGTGCGATCTGTAGACAAGTTTTGCTGTATCAGGTTGGACAACCACGCAGTCGGGGCGGTGCCAGCCAGGGTAGGAGTAAATAATTTCATTGTGAATATCCTCATTCGCCGCAGAAGTTGCAGTTTTCTTCACATCAGAATTGCTGAAAGACGGGCTGCACTCGCTGTCCCGCCATATCAGACAATTCTGGTGTTCTGGCGATAACTTCACCACAAGCCAGGTCTTGATTGTGCCGATTGTGTTATCGCGGATATTGCCAACTGAAATTAATTGACCTGCAGAACAAAGACGTTTTGCTGCGGCAGCGCATTGCGCACGAAGGTGATGCTGTCGGGAGAGATAGCGGCATCGATAAGCGCCTGACGGAACTGCGCTTCACGCTGCTGTTGCGCGGGCCGGGTGCTACCTGGATCGACCATATTGACTTGCAGCTGATTGATCCACGCGTGGTCCTGGCGGATTTGCACCACTAAATCGGCGATGGCTTCGCGTCCCTGCTGCGACAAAGTGGTGTCAGATAAGAACAGCGATTGGCTGGGTAACAGATAATCTACCCTGGGCTGCGTCAAGGCATAATCAAAGGCACAGGGCAGCGCGGACGTGGCGCGGGACAGCAAATGCGCCTGGCGACGCGTCTGTTTTAACTCATCTTCCCCTAACGCAGATTTGACCGATTTAGGCGGTTCATGCATCAAGGTATGCTCATCTACCCGCAAGAAATAGGTGCGTCCGGGCTTCATGGTGGTCACAAACTGGCTTTTATCCTCTCCCGTGGCAGGTAAAAACCGCCCTAACCTTACGCCAAGATGGTGAGTGCCGGGTTGTACACAGAAAGAGGTGTAACCGCCGGGCAATAAGCTGGTGTGCATTTTTCCATTGATATAGATATTTGCTCCACCACTGGCGGTGACAAGAGCATTCTGCCGGTAAAATACCACCTGGCTCAGGGCTTGCGTCACCGGTTGATGTTTCCGATAAGCCTCACCAAAAGGATTGGTTGAAACAGTCGAGGCAATAACCGAAGGTACAACGGCAGCAAACAGCAGCGAGCCAATCACCAGACGCTTAGCAGCAGGCATTTTAGATTTCCCTGGAAATGTCTAAATAGAGCGGCAGCATACCGCCACCTTCTACAACGTTTTAATTGCCGCCAGCCTAGGTAAATTGAGTTTTTATTGGAACAAGATGTATCCCGGTTTTAAAACCCGATAAAACCATAAACCCCGTTCTTTTGCTGAACAGGGTTTAAATGATGATGTTCTTTAAGCTGCCTTAATAATGCTGGTCGCCAGCTCGCTTTTTACCCGGAAGCACACATCGCGAATAGCAAATTGATATTTAGGCATCGCCAAATCATTTACATCACTGCTGATACCATTTTTAACTTCGAGGTACTTTTTCAATTGGCCAGCGGTTCTATCAAACTCATTTTTAAATTGCTGATGTTTAGCCACGTTATAGGTCTGCAGTGCATCCAGTTCTTTACGGCACTGCATAATACGCGAGGCGTAATCCTGGGTCTGAGATTCGGCAGCAGAAACACGTAAAGGTTGTGCCGGGGCCGTTACCACGGATTTTACTTCAGGTGCAGGAGTCGATTTATTGGCTGCCACGCAACCGGACAGTAATAAAGCGGCGCTAATGGCAGTGACGATACTTTTCATTTTAAACCCTATGTTGAGATAGAAATATCGCAACTGACTCATTGGTTAGACGCGATATCGGATGCGGCAGATAGTAGGAATTTTCTTACATATCGGATACAAGACTCATCTTGGTTTATTTCGGGCGCGGTGTTTTGCCGCTTTTAGCAAGCAAAATGTCACCTGAACACGCTGTCAGTGACGCTTATCTGCCAATAAGGAAATTAGCGCTAAATGAATATTGCTGCGTGATTTGATGGCACGCGCTGATTATCGGCAAGACGTGTCTTGCATTGATTCATAACCATGATATTTCTTCGTCGGGCATCCAGGAAAAAGCTACACTTCCCGCCTATCTTTACGCTTAACAGCAACCTGATCCCTCCGTTAACCTGCGGTGATCTACGCAAATTTTCCTACAGGACCACACGTTTTTATGCTGCGAAAACTTCTTAACTCAGGAATTGCCTTGGTGCTATTAAGCCTGCTGGCCACTGCGGTATCAGCGGCTTCCACACCTCTGACGTTAGTTCCACGCAGCGAGGTCATCACTACGCAGGTTAAATTTGATGCGCCCATCACCCGTTGGCTGGCTCAGCATCCAACCTTAAAAGTGGGCGTTTGGGGCCCCGATCAGCCGCCGATTTATTTGAGCGTGGATCCCACAACCTATGAAGGCTTAGCGGCAGATTACATCCATGTGCTGGAACGCGCGCTAGATGTCAAAGTTGAAGTGCATCGCTTTGCCAGCCCTGCAGACGCGCAGGCCGCATTAGCGGCGGGCAGCATCGATTTACTCAGCGCCTACAATGCCGATTTGTACCCAAGCGACAACATCGTTCCCAGCCTGCCCTGGTTGCTGGATCACTCGGTATTGTTGTTACGCGATAAAGAGCCAGCGAACTCGCCGCTGAACTTAACGGGACGTACGCTGAACTATATTGCCGATTACAGTCGCGCTTCGGAGCTGGCGCAGGCTTATCCGGATGCCAGTATCAAACCCGAATTAAGCTACATCAATGCCGTTTCTGCCGTGGCGTGGGGGCAAAGCGACGCGACCTGGATTAATCGCTCAACCGCCGATTTCATTATCCGGAATGGTTTCGCGACTAAGTTCCGAATTATTCAAAGCCCGGTACTCAGTAATCTCAATCTCTCGTTTGGCGTGAGTAAAAGTAATCCACTGCTGCTGCGGGCGATCAATGAATCCTTAAACCGCATCCCGCTCGCCAGCCGTATTGGCATTGCCAATCGCTGGGGATTAACCAGCGACAATGTGATTAAAGCCAATCCGCTCGCACTCACGGCGGAAGAGCAGAACTGGCTGCGCACCCATCCGGAAATCACCGTGCTGTTCAACGCCACCACGGCGCCCAACGCTTTTATCAATAAAGAGGGCAAGCTCAACGGTGTGGTGGTGGACTTGATGAATACGCTGGCGTCCCGCTATGGCATGAAGTTTAACTTCATCGCGGCACACGGGCGCGCCGAAATGATCCGCTTGGGTCAGCAACATCCGGATGCGCTCTACGCGGTGGTGCCGATGACGGCAGATTACCAAACCACCTGGAATGTACTGACCACTCGTCCCTATCTGATGACGCCGGTGGTGCTGATGGTTAATGCCACCTCGCCCACCCTCAGCAGCTTGACGGCGATGCGCGGGCGCAAAATTGCGGTAACGCAGTTCAATCCGATAACGCCGTGGCTGCAGCAGCACTATCCCGATATCGCCATCGTGACCAATCCTTCGGTGGAGATGGGTTACGCGATGATGAAAAAAGGGGAAGTCGACGGCGTGGTGACCACCCAGTTTGACGCGAATTATCTGCTCGCCTCTGATCCCGAGCGCGGCTTCAAAATTGGTATTCGTTTAGGCGATGACATCGCCCGAATTGCCATGGCCGCTAACCCTGATAATCCGCTGCTGGTCAGTATCATGAACAAAGCGCTGCTGGATCTACCGCCTGAATCATTGCAGCGCATTAATGCGCACTGGCAACCGAAAAACAACGTGCTGCGCCAGCCATCGTGGCGCGACTGGCAGGGTGTGATTGTGAAAGTGGCGGCGTGCATTGTGCTGGTGGTTGCGCTGCTGCTGCTGTGGACCCGTCACATTCACCGCATCAGCCGGCAGCGTGAAAGCGCGCGGCGTGCCCTTGCCGATCAGCTCGCGTTTGTGCGCACGCTCATCGATGCCTCACCGATTGCGCTGTACGTGATGGATCGTGAAAAGCGCCTGGTGCACTCCAACCCGGCATTACGTCAGGCATTGAACGCGGGAGAGGATAAGACGCTCGCGGAGTATTTACTGGAAAGTGACCATCTGGATGAACAGGTTAAGGATCGTCTGCGAACCATCATTAAACGGGTAATGACCGATGGCGTGCCGGAAGTTTACGAAGGCCCGCTGAAGTTAAATAACGCCATCTGCTTTGTTCACCACTGGATTGTGCCGTGGCGTGACACCAACAACGAGGTGGTGGGCGTGATTGGCGGCTGGCTCGACATCAGCGAAAAAGAGAAGCTGGTGAATGACCTGCGCAGCGCCAAAGACGAAGCCGATTTGGCTAACCAGTCGAAGAGTGTGTTCCTCTCCAGTATGAGCCATGAAATTCGCACGCCGATGAATGCGATTATTGGGCTGCTTGAGCTGGAGGTGAATGAGCATCAGCAGCAGGGCATCAACAACGAGAACGTGCGCGTGGCCTGGGAATCGGCCAAGTCACTGCTGCTGTTGATTGGCGATATTCTTGATCTGTCGAAGATTGAGTCGGGCACCTATGAGCTGCGTCCGAGCTGTATTGATGTGCCGCAGCTGGTCAGCAGCGTGGTCAATCTGTTTGAGAATCGCGCGCGCGAAAAAGACCTGGAACTGACGCTGGAAGTCGAACTGGAACATACAACCTATCTGCTTGATCCGCTGATGATTAATCAGCTGGTTTCCAATCTGGTCAGTAACGCTATCAAATTCACCGACAGCGGCAGCGTGACGGTAAGCGTTTATCAATCTCAGGAGGTTAATGACGGGCGCAGCGATCTGGTGATCGATGTGACCGACACCGGACCAGGATTGACCAGCGAACAGCAGGAACGCATTTTTGCTCCGTTTGTTCAGGTTGAAGGACGCAAAGCGCGGCTCGGCACCGGACTGGGCTTGAGTATCTGTCGACGCTTAGCGGAGTTAATGGGCGGTGAACTGCAGGTTGAAAGCGAACCCGGCGAGGGCGCGAGTTTCCTGTTTTACTTCTCCGCTGAGGCCTGCGCCGCAGAAACCATCGCGCTAAGCGCCGACGATGACGAGCGCTCGATGCATGTGCTGATTGTTGACGATCATAGCCCCAATCGCCTGCTGCTAACCCAGCAGCTGGAGATGATGGGCCACCAGGTAATAGCCGCCGAGAGTGGCGAGCAGGCGCTTGAAATCCTGCATTCTGGCGTGGCGGTCGATCTCATCACCACCGATGTCACAATGCCTGGCATGGATGGTTTTGAACTGACGCGCCATATTCGCCAGTTGGAGCTGCAGCACAATAAAGCGCCCAAGCCAATTCTGGGACTGACTGCGCATGCGCAATCCAGCGTGGTGGATAAATGCCGCGAAGCCGGCATGAACGAATGTCTCTTTAAGCCCGTGCGCAGCGCACAATTACATGACGCGGTGAATCGATTAATGGGTCGCAGCGCATTCACCCCGGTCAAAGATATTATCTCCGACGATCAGAAACGTCTGCAGGCATTAAAGTTTTTACACGAAGAAGTTATTCGCACCAATCGCAGCGATCTGCACAAATTGACAAAAATGGTGGAGAGCGGTGATCGTTTGCAAATAGCCAAAATGGCGCACCGATTACTCGGAGGTGCACGAATTATGCAGAGAAATGAACTGGAAGAAGCCTGTGCCCTGCTGGAAAATATCAGTCAGGACGAAAGTTGCACTATTAGTGATTTTCGTGAAGCATTAATAGCGATCACAGAGAGAGTGGATGAACTTGAACGTCAGTTAACCGCTGACGGAGAGTAATTCTCCTGTGATATTTTTTAAAAGACACGTCTTGGTCATTATCCGCTAAATGCTGTGTTACAGTATTTTACGGTTGTTTAAAGGAGGATTATTTCAGGATGACCACTATTTCTGTAGTTGAAACGAACCCGCTTATACGTCGCGGATTAAAACGTATTTTAACCGAACGCGGTTATAACATTGCTGTTATCGCCGAAACGTTAGATGAGATGCTGTTTAGCAACATTAATCACAAACCGCAGATCCTTATCCTGGAGCCGTTATTTCAGGATCAGTTAGCCTATGAAAAACTGGAGCTGCTGCGCAGTTACAACCCAAAACTTAAAACATTAATTCTATCTATTTCAGAGAGTTACTATCATATTCAGCAAAGCCTGCAGATGGGCATTGAAGGCTATGTGTGTAAATCCTGGCCGTTAGAGACGTTATTTGAGTCCATTGAGGAGATTGAAGAGGGTAAACACGCTTACTCTAAAGAGCAGTTCCAGCACAAAGATAAATATCCGAATGATGCCCGTATTTTATCCTCGCTTACCCGCCGCGAGTTTCAGGTGTTACGGATGTTTGGCGCTGGAAAGTCGATTAAGACTATCTCTCAGGAAATGAACCTGAGTAATAAAACCATCAGTACCTATAAAGTGAAAATGATGCAAAAAATGGCGACCAATAACGTCATTGATATTGTTGACCTGGCACGTAGAAATTTTCTTTTTTAGCTTCAATTGGCAGTCTTCGGAAGCATTTGATATCTTGCTGTCGCTACGGTGACAATAAAATAGATACAAATTTGAATTATATTGATAGGCACACATCAACAAGATTCACGCTGTTTACTGAAACATCTCCTCTTCATTAAGTGAAGCTGGTGACGTTTATAAATACGCCAGGGAAACCTAACGGCAATGAGCCATAATAATTGCAACCGATAATTATGGCTGCCCTTCCTGCAAACGCGGATGGGCGTAGTCTATTTCCCATTAAGGCTATTCAGTAACGCTTAAACCAGATGCATGCTTTAATCTGCGTAGTTGCACTGCCCACAGCAATACTCTTCAAACATCCCAAAGAGATGATGACGCTTTCTGCTATTCTACGGGTTTCAGACCTGATGATATTTAAGTGGAGAGCAGGTGCCAGGCACCTGCAGAGATCAGATATAGCGGAAGGATTGTGGCGGTACCGCCCCCGGCACCATTTCAGATAAGGTTAACGGCTCGGTGTAGCGCTTGGGATTTTTGATTTCAATTGCAAAACCCGTCGCTCTTTTCATGAAGTAAGCATCAAAGAACGCGCGCGTAATGCCCGCATACTTTTTAGTTTCCTGCCATAACTCACCCGGTTCACGCGCCAGAATAGTGCCGATGTCAAACTCACCAATCACCTTACCTACCGGCATGGTGGCATAAATGACTACGGTCTTAACCTCTTTGTTTCTGAAGATCGATTTCCTGAATTCAAAGCGTTTCTCACCAGCAAGAATCGACTCAGCAAACTCAGGTTTAATTGACAATAAGACTCGCATTGACTTCTCCATTCATCCGCTATTTTCTCGTGAGCGTCATTCAACTGCATTGCCACTTTAATCGCATTGATTTGCATTGGTAATGGCGCATAAAGCGCTGCTGTCGAGATATCGCCATTGCCGGGGCTTAAAGATTTAAGCAACCTAGTGACAGGCATAAAAAAAGGCCGGTATTAACCGGCCCTGAGAACTTTGCTGCATTACTGCGCGGGGGATATCGCCCCACCGCGCAGCCTGCTTACTCCTGCACTTCGCTGCTGCCGTCTACGCGGATGGCCACGCGGCGGTTAGGTGCGTAGCAGGCGATCTGCTCGGCTTTGCTGCCGTAGCAGTCGTGCACCAGCGGCTCGCTCATGCCGGCGCTGGCGGCGGTGATGTCACGCGCCGGAATGCCGGCCTGCACCATCAGCAGACGAATGGTTTCCGCACGGCGCTGACCCAGCGCTTCGTTGGCGGCGGCGGAACCGATCTGGTCGGTGTGGCCGATCACCTGCACGTTGCGAAGCGTGGTGTTTTCACGGCGGATCTGCTGCACCAGCTCACGAATCGCGGTGTGGCCGTTGCGGGTGATATCCGCACGGCCAGATTTACCGAAAGCAAACAGCACGTCACTGGAGAGCGAGTAATCCTTATACTGCTTCTCCGCCACGCCGATGTACTGGCAGGCTTCGACGGTAGAGGCACGAGACAGCGTGTGCGCCTGCTGGCGCATGGCTTTCATGGCGCGCTCGGCGTCGCTGCGCGTCACCGACTGCGGCATACCGCTCAGGCCGTCACCCACTTTGACGAAGTAAGTTTCGCCGCCCGACAGGTTAGCGCGGAACGGCTGACTGCGCTTACCGGCGTACATCGGTGCGTCTTTAACGAACGCGCCGAGGCTGTGGGTGCCCGGTGCCACGCAGAAGGTGGTGAAGCCC
Source organism: Pantoea nemavictus (assembly GCF_037479095.1). Lineage (NCBI taxonomy): Bacteria > Pseudomonadati > Pseudomonadota > Gammaproteobacteria > Enterobacterales > Erwiniaceae > Pantoea > Pantoea nemavictus. Next base: position 375,318 of record NZ_JBBGZW010000002.1, read on the forward strand.
TGGGGCAGCAGCGCCGCCTGGAATTCGCCGTCAACGTAAACGTTGGCGCTGCCGGCGTGCTGGTCGGCTTCACGGTAGAAGACGATCTGCGCCTGCGATGCCGCCACTTTGGCCACCGGCTGATAGTTGCCGGCAAACGCGGTGGCTGCTGGCGCGGCCGTGCCTGGTGCTGCAGCAAACAGCGCGCCGCTTAGTGCCAGAACAAGGGCTGAAGATTTAAAAATAGTCATGACTCCTCCACGGCTCCCTGGTTCAGGGAGCCGGAATTAAATAATGGTTAATAAGGTTAAGGGTTATCAGTTATTCAACAGGTTGGTCTGGATCCCCTCCTGCACTAATAACTCTGCTTCCAGCGAGCTGTGCTTATAAACCTCATAGCGGACGCCGGAAACCTGCACCGTGCCTTCCACTTTCGCCCAGTCACCCGAATCGGCGCCTTCAACTAAATCGCTGAGGTTTAATACGTCGCCTTCATTGCCTTTCACCATCATTTGTGTGGTGTCGTCATTAATAAACAGGTTAGTGCCGCCCTGCGCCAGAATATCGCCGAGGCTGATATTCAGCGTATTATTACCGGTTCCGGTCAGGTCGATCACTTCCACCGATTTCACCATCTCACCGAGACGGGTCAGATCGATCAGCTGATCTTCGCCCTGTACGGTTAAGACATCGAGTTTACCGTCGGTACCAATAATGGCTTGTTGTGGTTCGCCTTTTTCAATATAAGCTAGTTCAATCAACTCCTCATTTAACAGCAGACTGTCTTCTTCAGTAAATTTATTGGAAAACATAACTGGAGGTATTTCAGCCATATCTCCCCAAGCAATATTATCCAGGTAGAATGTTTTGTCTCCAACAACCTCTATACGACCGATCATTGTACCAGATGGTGCTTCATACGCATTTTTAATAAAGCCCCAAGTTTCATTAAAATCGATGTTTTTAGTTGTTATTAAGTTGCCACTTATATCGTAAATACGCATGTATCCAACAGTATTTTGATCAGCAGCCATAAAATCAAAGGAAATACGATTAGTGGCTCCAAAGTCTATTTTAAGCAATACTTCATTATTAAGTGTAGATCCATTCCTTTGAGCCGCAATATATTGCTCAGATGTTCTCGTGGAAATCCAAGCATTGTTCACGCCAGCTGATATTTTTAAACCTTTAACTGTAGTAAATGGCTGGCCATTTTCAGGCAAGTTTACAGTCCACCGAGTGGCACCGTTTTCGAAAGCCTCATGCCCCGTGAAATCTTCAATTGCTGGCGACGGAGCAGGTGGCAACCCAGAAACAATATCCAAATCCACCCCATTGGCCATCTCGGTTTTATTACCGGCTTTATCGATAATCACCGCTTTGATGTTGTAGCTTTCACCCACGGTCAGCTGTGGCGTGACCAGCACTTCCCAGCGTCCGCCAGCCTGCACGAAGCCGGTACCCAGCAGATTATCGTTGGCATCACGCAGCTCAATCTTCGATCCCACTTCCGAGGCATCGGCGGTGCCGATAAACAGCGGATCGCGGTCCGAGGTGCTGCCGCTAATGGCGCCGCCGTCGTCATCCTCAACGCGAGTAATCACCGGTACGTTCGGACGGGTGATATCCACCGTCAGGCTTACCGCTGCGCTCGCCGGGCCTTCGTTACCCACGCTGTTAGTGGCTTTGGCCGTCAGCGAGTAAACCGCTTCTGCCAGCGCCGGCTGTGGAATCACTTCCCAAACGCCGCCCTCAACACGCGCCGTACCAATGATAGTGGTGCCGTTATAGACGGTCACAATGGTGCCGTTTACGCCGGTGCCGCGAATCGCTGGCGTGGTGTCGTTGGTGAAGCCGTTGGTGATCGCCACATCCGTTGGGCCATCATTGTTAAACATACCGGAGATCGCCGGTGCCGCCGGAACGCCCAGGGCGTTGTTGATCTCGAAGTTCAACGCGTCGCTGCGCTCACTCTCGTTCTTCGCTTTATCACGAATCGCGATGCTGATTTCATAGCTGGCGTTAGGCAGATCCGTCGGTGGCGTCCAGGTCCAGGTGCCGCCTGGCTGAATGGTCACGGTCATCAGCTCGGTGTCGCCGTTGTAAATCACCACGAAGTCACCCACGAACTCGTCCAGCCCGGCACCTTTGAACTCCGGACGGGCGTCATCGGTGATCGAGGTTTCCGCAATCCAGCCGGTCTGGTCGCCCTGGTCATCCCAGGCGCCTTCGAACGCGTTGCCCGGTCCAATCTCACTTTCTGGAAGCACCGGCGCGGTGGTGTCGATGGTCAGATTGATGGTGTCACGCATCGGCGTTTCGTTGTTGGCACGGTCAATCAGCACTGCAACCAGGTTATAGGTCCCTTCGTCCAGCGCCGGATCGATCGGTGCACGCCAGGTGCCATCTTCCATTACGATGCCAGTACCCAACACGTTGCCATCCGGGTCGCGGATTTCAATGCGCCCACCGGCTTCACTTTCCGGCGCGGTACCATAAACTATCGGTGCCGGATTGTTGGTGATCATCTCAATAACGTCGAACAGTGTGACGCCCTCGCCAGGCGTGGCGCTCTCAATGCCGATAACTTCCGGAGCTTCTGGCGGTGTAACGTCCACTTCCAGCTGAATCGGTGGACGAACCATCGGTGTTTCGTTGCCAGCTGGATCCACAATCACCGCTATCAGCTCGTATTCACGCTCTTCCAGTTCCGGGGCGAGCGGTGCCGTCCAGCTGCCGTCTGGCTGCACGATGCCTGTTCCCACCACGGTGCCATCCGGTTCGCGAATTTGCACGACCAGACCCTGGTCGGCCGGAGTCGCCGTCCCGACAACCACCGGATCAGTGATATTAATTACGTCGCCCAGCGTATTGCCATCTTCGTCTTCGATACCAATTACTTCCGGTTCGCCCGGAGGCGTGATATCGATTTCCAGATCAATCGGTGCACCGGTCTTCGGCGTTTCGTTACCGGCCGGGTCTTTGATCACTGGCGTCAGCGCATATTCACCTTCCTCCAGTTCCGGATCGATAATCGCTTTCCATTCACCGTTCTCGTCAACCACGCCGGTCCCTACTACGCTGCCGTCTGGTTTGCGAATTTCGACAATCAGACCTTCATCGGCTGGATCTGCGGTACCGACAATCACTGGCTTGGTGACATTGGTTATGTTGCCGAGCGGATTACCGTCAGCGTCTTCAATGCCGACAAACTCCGGTTCGCCTGGTGGCACGGTGTCCACTTCCAGCTCAATCGGTCCACCCACCATTGGGGTTTCGTTACCAGCCGGGTCGACAATGACTACAATCAAGCGGTATTCGTCGTCTTCCAATTCAGGATCGAACTCTGCACGCCACTCGCCGTTTTCATCGACCACGCCGGTACCCAGCACATCGCCGTCTTCATTACGAATTTCAACAGTTGAACCCTCGTCAGCCGGATCGCCGGTGCCGATAATCAACGGGTTCTTGTCGTTGGTCGCGCCGCCAGTAATCGGGTTACCGCTACTGTCTTCAATACCGCCCACTTCCGGTGCGGCCGGAGGAACGCTATCGATAATGAACACGAACTCATCGCTCAGTTCGCTTTCGTTGTTGGCCGGATCACGCACCTTAATGGCAACTTTACGCTCGCCCTGGCCCATATCGGCCGTTGGCTCCATGCGCCATGTTCCGTCGATACCCACTATCTGGGTGCCCAGCAGCACCGGTGGCGTGACCGTCACGTCATAAACGTAAACGGTATGACCAGGTTCCAGACCCGCGCCGTGGAACTCAGGACGCACGTCATTGGTGTAATCGTCGACGTTAATCGGCCCGATACGCGGTGCAATGTTATCCCACGCGCCTTCCAGCACGCTGCCTGGCACACCCACTTCGCCTTCGCCCGGCAGTACCGGTGCGGTCAGGTCCACGTCGAGGTTGATCGGCGTAGGCACCGTTGCGGTGTTGCCCGCCGGGTCCTTGATGCTGATCGAGATTTGATACTCTTTCTCTTCCAGCGCCGGTGATACCGCCACTTCCCAGTTGCCGTCGCCGTCTACCACGCCGGTGCCGAGCAGCACGCCGTCCTGATCACGCAGCTCGATGGTCGAGCCCACGTCGGCCGGGTCTGCGGTGCCTTTAAACACCGGTGACGCATCGTTGGTGGCGCCGCCGGTCACCGGGATCGGGTTGCCGTTGCTGTCCTCAATTTCGGTCAGCACCGGTACGGCCGGGTCGGTCACGTCGACGATGATTTTCCACGCCGGGGTACTCGGCGAGGTTTTGTTGCCTACCGGATCCTCGAACACCACGCGCAGGTTGTACTCCTGCTCGTTCAGCGGGTTGGGGGTGATGCTCCAGCGGCCGTCGCGCGCAACCTGCGTACCAATCAGCCCCAGCACGTCGTCGTAGATGTAGACAATCGTGCCGCTCGGCGCGGTGCCGGACATAATCGGCGCGCGGTCGTTGGTGTAGTCACCGTTGCCCAGCTCCACCGCCGGGGTTTCAATCGGGTTGCCGACGTTGTCGACGATGCGGTCAAAGGTGCCGACCGGTGGCGTCACGTCCAGCTCCACCACGAAGTTGTTGCTCGGCGCGGCGCTGCCCGCCACGGTGGCGTGGATGACGTAAGACTTCTCACCGTCCGCCAGCGCTATCGGCGCTTCCCAGCGCCCGCTGGCGTCAGAGGTCGCGGTCGCGTAGAACTCGTTGTCGATGTAGATGCTCACCACCGAGTTCGGCGTCGCGGTGCCCTTCAGGGTCGGCGTGGTGTCGTTAATCACGCCGTTATTGCCCACTTCCAACGGGCTGGCGTTAGCGTCGCCGACCAGCAGCGTCACGCTGACGCCGACGCCGGAGGTGTCAACGGTAAAGTCCAGCGCCGGTGAAGCCGGGCCGAGGTTACCCGCCAGGTCTTCGACCTGCGCCGTCAGGCTGTGGTTGCCGTCGCCCAGCTCAGGAACCGTGTACTCCCAGGTGCCGTCAGACTTCACGTCGGTGGAGCCGATGGTCTGGCCCAGGCCGTTCTTGATGTAGACCACTCCGCCGATTTCCGGCGAGGTGCCGCGCAGCGTCGGGGTGCTGTCATCGGTGGTGTCGCCGCTGCGGATTTCGCCGGTCACGCCGACGTCATCCCACAGCGTTACGCCGCCCGGCGCTGCCGGATCGGTGGTGTCAACGATGATCTGATAGTCACCGGTCTGGCCGCTTTCGTTCATCGCCGCATCGCGCGCCGCCACGTTGAAGTTATAGGTGTCATCGGCCAGCGGTGCGGTCGGTTTCCAGCTCCATACGCCACCGGTAACCCGCTCGGAGCCGATGATGTTACCCGGGCCCGGGCCGTTACGGATGATGATGAGGGTGCCGTCGGTGCCGGTACCGGTTATCAGCGGCGTGCTGTCGTTGGTGTGGTAGCCGTTGTCGATACGGACCAGCGTATCGCCGTCATCGTTAAAGATGCCGTCCACGCCCGGCAGTGACGGACGTCCGCCCGCGCCGATGGTGAAGTCCAGCGAGTCAGTTTTCGCCGATTCGTTGCCCGCGACGTCGCGGATGGCAATCGCCACGCTATAGTCCGCGTTCATCAGCGGTGCGTCCGGCGTCCAGCTCCAGCTGCCGTCGTCACGCACCACCACGCTGTGCATCACGGTGTCGCCGTTGTAGATCACCACGATGTCGCCCGGGATCAGGCCCACGCCCTTGAACTCCGGACGCGCGTCGTCGGTCACGCTGTTGTCGGCAATCCAGCCGGTGTAGTCGCCCTGGTCATCCCATGCGCCTTCGAACGGCTGACCATCGCCAATGCCCGGGCTCGGATCGGCCGGTGCTTCGGTGTCGACGATAAAGACGAACTCGTCGCTGAAGTCACTTTCGTTGTTTGCGGGGTCCTTAACCTTGATCGCCACGCGCTGCTCGCCGTCACCCATGTCAGAAGTCAACTCAAAGGACCAGGTACCGTCCTCTTCGACCACTTTTGAACCCAGCACGACCGGCGGTGTGCTGCGCATGTCGTAGATAAACACGATGTCGCCCGGTTCGAGGTTGGCACCGCGGAACTCCGGACGCGCATCGTTGGTTGGTACCGTCGGGTCGATCCAGCCCGTGTGCGGATCGACGTTATCCCACGCGCCTTCCAGCGCATTGCCTGGCTCGCCCACGCCGCCCTCTTCCGGCAGCTCCGGTGCGGTCAGGTCCACGTCGAGGTTGATCGGCGTAGGCACCGTTGCGGTGTTGCCCGCCGGATCCTTGATGCCGATCGAGATTTGATACTCTTTCTCTTCCAGCGCCGGTGATACCGCCACTTCCCAGTTGCCGTCGCCGTCTACCACGCCGGTGCCGAGCAGCACGCCGTCCTGGTCACGCAGCTCGATGGTCGAGTTTACGTCGGCCGGATCTGCGGTGCCTCTGAATACCGGTGACGCATCGTTGGTGGCGCCGCCGGTCACCGGGATCGGGTTGCCGTTGCTGTCCTCAATTTCGGTCAGCACCGGTACGGCCGGGTCGGTCACGTCGACGATGATTTTCCACGCCGGATCGCTCAGCGCGGTTTTGTTGCCAACCGGATCCTCGAACACCACGCGCAGGTTGTACTCCTGCTCATTCAGCGGGTTGGGGGTGATGCTCCAGCGGCCATCACGCGCAACCTGCGTACCAATCAGCCCCAGCACGTCGTCGTAGATGTAGACAATCGTGCCGCTCGGCGCGGTACCGGACATGATCGGCGCGCGGTCGTTGGTGTAGTCACCGTTGCGCAGATCCACCGCCGGGGTTTCAATCGGGTTGCCGACGTTGTCGACGATGCGGTCAAAGGTACCGACCGGCGGCGTCGTGTCCAGCTCCACTACGAAGTTGCTGCTCGGCGCGGCGCTGCCCGCCACGGTGGCGTGAATGACGTAAGACTTCTCGCCGTCCAGCAGCTCAATCGGGTACTCCCAGCGCCCGCTGGCGTCAGAGGTCGTGGTCGCGTAGAACTCGTTGTCGATGTAGATGCTCACCACCGAGTTCGGCGTCGCGGTGCCCTTCAGGGTCGGCGTGGTGTCGTTAATTACGCCGTTATTGCCCACTTCCAGCGGGCTGGCGTTAGCGTCGCCGACCAGCAGCGTCACGCTGACGCCGACGCCGGAGGTGTCAACGGTAAAGTCCAGCGCCGGTGAAGCCGGGCCGAGGTTACCCGCCAGGTCTTCGACCTGCGCCGTCAGGCTGTGGGTGCCGTCGCGCAGCTCAGGAACCGTGTACTCCCAGGTGCCGTCAGACTTCACGTCGGTGGAGCCGATGGTCTGGCCCAGGCCGTTCTTGATGTAGACCACTCCGCCAATTTCCGGTGAGGTGCCGCGCAGCGTCGGGGTGCTGTCGTCGGTGGTGTCGCCGCTGCGGATTTCGCCGGTCACGCCGACGTCATCCCACAGCGTTACGCCGCCCGGCGCTGCCGGATCGGTGGTGTCAACGATGATCTGATAGTCACCGGTCTGGCCGCTTTCGTTCATCGCCGCATCGCGCGCCGCCACGTTGAAGTTATAGGTGTCATCGGCCAGCGGTGCGGTCGGTTTCCAGCTCCATACGCCACCGGTAACCCGCTCGGAGCCGATGATGTTACCCGGGCCCGGGCCGTTACGGATGATGATGAGGGTGCCGTCGGTGCCGGTACCGGTTATCAGCGGCGTGCTGTCGTTGGTGTGGTAGCCGTTGTCGATACGAACCAGCGTATCGCCGTCATCGTTAAAGATGCCGTCCACGCCCGGCAGTGACGGACGTCCGCCCGCGCCGATGGTGAAGTCCAGCGAGTCGGTTTTCGCCGATTCGTTGCCCGCAACGTCGCGGATGGCAATCGCCACGCTATAGTCCGCGTTCATCAGCGGTGCGTCCGGCGTCCAGCTCCAGCTGCCGTCGTCACGCACCACCACGCTGTGCATCACGGTGTCGCCGTTGTAGATCACCACGATGTCGCCCGGGATCAGGCCCACGCCCTTGAACTCCGGACGCGCGTCGTCGGTCACGCTGTTGTCGGCAATCCAGCCGGTGTAGTCGCCCTGGTCATCCCATGCGCCTTCGAACGGCTGACCATCGCCAATGCCCGGGCTCGGATCGGCCGGTGCTTCGGTGTCGACAATAAAGACGAACTCGTCGCTGAAGTCACTTTCGTTATTCGCGGCGTCCTTAACCTTGATCGCCACGCGCTGCTCGCCGTCACCCATGTCAGAAGTCAACTCAAAGGACCAGGTACCGTCCTCTTCGACCACTTTTGAACCCAGCACGACCGGCGGTGTGCTGCGCATGTCGTAGATAAACACGATGTCGCCCGGTTCGAGGTTGGCACCGCGGAACTCCGGACGCGCATCGTTGGTTGGGGTTGTCGGGTCGATCCAGCCCGTGTGCGGATCGACGTTATCCCACGCGCCTTCCAGCGCATTGCCTGGCTCGCCCACGCCGCCCTCTTCCGGCAGCTCCGGTGCGGTCTGGTCAATCTCCAGGTGCACCGGGTTAGTCATTTCGGTTTTGTTGCCGGCTTTATCGGTGATAACCGCGATAATTTCGTACTGTGCCTCGGCCAGCGCCGGAGAGATACGGACAACCCAGGTGCCGTCATCGCCGACGATGGCGGTGCCCAGCAGGTTGTCGTTCTGATCGCGCAGCTCAATTTTACCGCCCGCTTCGGATGGTTCTGCGGTGCCTTTAATCACCGGTTCAGCATCCGCGGTACTGCCGCTGGTGACTGGCTGACCCGCCGAATCTTCGATGACGGTGATCACCGGCTCGGCCGGTGCCTGAGTGTCAATGATGATGCTCAGCGTCGGTGAAGGGCGACCGGTGTTGCCAGCTTTATCGCGGTTCACTACGTGGAAGCTGTAACGGTTATCCGCCAGCTCATTGGTGAATTCAAAACGCCAGCGGCCATCGGCACCGACGTCGGCTTCGCCAACCTTGACGTTATTCAGATAAATATCAACAAAAGTGTTGCGCTCACCGGAACCGATCAGCGTCGGCTTGTTTTTATTGGTGTAGTACTCGCCTGCATTGAAGGTGCTGGCAATTTCGAAAGAAGGCGGGTTGATGATTGACGCGCCGTCTTCATCGTGCAGATCATCGATGATGGCCTGGCCTGGTGCCACGGTGTCGACCACCAGTTCAAAGCCTGGCAACGGCAGGCTTGGCTTATCGGTGATAGGATCGCGCTCAACCAGAACGATGTCGTACTCACCATCTTCCAGCGGCGGTCTTGGTGTCCAGGTCCATTTGCCATCGCCGCCGATAGTCACTGTATCAATGACTTTACCGTCATCGGTTATCTCAATTTTGTTACCCGGCTTACCGGTACCGACAAAGATCGGTGATTTCTCAGAGCTGTGATCGCCTGGATTAATCACGTTACCCTGCTGATCGCTCACGCTGCCAATTACGATGGAAGTCGGGATGTTCGGGCCGCCGTTGCTGCCGTCGTCGTGATCACCACCGCCGTTGTCACCACCGTTGTCGCCGCCGTTACCGTTGTCGCTATCTTTCTTGCCAAAATGTTTACCGGCCAAAAAGCCCAGACCGGTCGCTGCTGCCAGTGCCGCCAGTGCGCCCAGCGCAATCAGCGCCGGAGACATCGCAAAGCCTGCCATGGTGAGGTTGTTAAGACCCGCTGCGCCCGGGAACTCTACTGCGCCCAGCGCTACTGCGCTGCTTTCGCCATCCTGCAGGAAAGCCGCTTGATCGTCGTCTTCACCGCTGGTTGCGGTGTATTCATGCCAGTGGCCGTCTTCGCCTTTACCGACCAGTTCACCGGCGTTGTCATAGTAGCCGGTGATAATCAGTGCCGGGTGCTCAAGGTCTGCACCTTCCAGCACCACGTGCAGATCTTTACCTACGCGTTTTAATGTGATGTTTTCCGGTGCATAGCCATTCTCACCTTCTGAAAGAATATATTTGCCGCCCGGAATCGCTTTAACCTTGACCGCTTTCGCGCTGGTTAATACATCCGCTTTGACAATCGTGTTGTTCTCAACGACTGCCACATTTACCTGAACTGCACTCATGGATGATCCCTTAAGTGTGAATTGATTTTGACGTCAACCTTCCGGGCGACGCTGAGTGAGCCTGAGAGAGTCTTTTCGAGTTGAGACATTCCCCAGATGTTAGGATCCTACCAACTATAAGAATCGTCTGAATCAAGCCGGGTCTTGGAATGTAGGAATGCGGAGGATTTAGCTGTAGGAAAGAGGGTTTTTCTACGTTATTTCAAAGAAATACGGTGAAGACAAGCCTGTGAGTTTACGTGTGCGTTACAGCGGTTAAATAACAAAACCGCTGCTTTCAGGGCAGCGGTTTAATTTACAGACTGAAATAAAGTTAGTGATTATCTAACGTGGTATGAATGCCCATCTGCACCAGCAGTTCCGCCGATTGGTTACTGTGCTGGAACACCTGATACTCCACGCCCGCCACTTTTACGTTACCGACGCTGTTCCATTCACCGCTGTCCGAGCCATCCGGCATTAAGTCACTTAGCGTCAACTCGCGTCCCGCTTCACCGGTGACTTTAAACTGAATCTTGCCGTCATTGATAAACAGGTCACTTTCGCCGCCACTGAGCACATCCTGCAGATTCAGGCTCAGCGTGGAGAGGTTTTGCTCGTTCATATCGATTTGATGTGCAGCGTCGCTGGACGCAATGGCCGGTGCATCTGCCAGGCTAGAAACCGCTGGCGAGGGTTCGGCCTCTTTGTGCAGCGCAATGGCAATATCATCGATCCAGAAGTCATTACCATGGCCGGAAGCAGTGCGGTTGTTGATGGCCAACGTAACGGTACCGGTAGTGGTTGCCACCCACGACCCTTCCACTTTTTGTGGGGTATCTGCCACCGTGTAATAGGCACTTACCGGTACCCCATCCACCGTTAACGCCAGAACGGCTTGATTCACCAATGTGTACGAAGTGATACGACTGAGAATAAAGTTGAAGTCATAGGTTTCGCCTGCCTGAACATTGATCTGCAGGCTCATGATGTCACCGCTGTAGTCAACCGTAGTACTGCGCGTAATGAACTCCAATTGGTAACCCCCACCTGCAGTGGCTCTGACGAACGTGTCATCAGGGCGCGCGTGATGGCCGAGGATAGTCCAGCCGTTAAAGGTGCCGTCATTGAAATCCCACACCGTGCCGAGTTTGAAATCATACGGCTCGGAGATCGCAGATTTGTTCCCCGCCGCATCACGGCTATAGGCGGTGAGATTGTGCAGGCCAGGCATCAGTTCGGGCAGCGTCCAGTTCCACGCGCCCGTGCCGTCGGCCCGGAACGAACCGAGGAAGTTATCGTTATCGTACAAATACACCACCGAGTTCGGCTCGGCCGTACCGCTGAAGGTCGGCGTGGTGTCATCCGTAATGCGCCCTTTAAAGATCGCTTCGGTGAGTGCTCCGACATTGTCACTGCCGATGGTAATGACCGGTGCGACCGGCTCCGAGGTGTCCACGTTGATGGTGAACGGATCGGACAGCGCCGAGATATTACCGGCCTTGTCCACCGCTTGTACCCGCAGCACGTGCTCGCTGTCGCTGAAGCGCTCGGTTGCCGGGTACTGCCACGTCCAGTCTGAGGTGGTGGAGACAAAGCTGTGGATTGCCGTCGCGCCGTCGTAAATGGTGATCAGGCTGCCCGCTTCTGTCGTGCCGCGAAGCACCGGGCGCGCATCGTTGGTGAGACCGGTGCCATCGTTCGGCAGCGCGCCGGTGACGCCGCCCGCTACCGTGTCGGTCACGCTGGTGATGGTGGGCTGCGCGATTTCTGTGTCGACGTTGATGGTGAACGGATCGGACAGCACCGAGGTGTTGCCGGCTTTGTCCACCGCCTGCACACGTATCACGTGCTCGCCGTCAATGAAGCGCCCGGTCGTCGGATACTGCCACGTCCAGTCTGAGGTGGTCGACACGAAACTGTGGATCGGCGTAGTGCCGTCATAGATGGTGATCAGACTGCCCGGCTCGACCGTGCCGCTGAGTACCGGGCGGTTGTCGTTGGTGAGGCCGGTGCCATCGTTAGTAATCGCGCCAGTCACGCCGCCCGCTACCGCATCAACGAGGCTGGAAATAGTAGGCTGCGCAATTTCCGTGTCGACGTTGATGGTGAACGGATCGGATAACGTCGAAGTGTTGCCGGCTTTGTCCACAGCCTGCACCCGCAAAACGTGCTCGCCGTCGCTGAAGCGACCGGTCGTCGGATACTGCCACGTCCAGTCTGAGGTGGTGGAGACAAAGCTGTGGATCGCGGTGCTGCCGTCGTAGATGGTGATCAGGCTGCCCGGCTCGACCGTGCCACTGAGTAGCGGGCGGTTGTCGTTGGTCAGCCCGGTGCCGTCGTTGGCGATCGCGCCGGTCACGCCGCCTGCCACCGCATCAATGATGCTGGAAATCGTTGGCTGTGCGATTTCTGTGTCGACGTTGATGGTGAATGGATCGGACAGCACCGAGGTGTTGCCCGCTTTGTCCACCGCCTGCACCCGCAAGACGTGCTCGCCGTCGCTGAAGCGTGCGGTGGTTGGATACTGCCACGTCCAGTCTGAGGTGGTCGACACGAAACTGTGGATCGCAGTGCTGCCGTCGTAGATGGTGATCAGGCTACCCGGCTCGACCGTACCGCTGAGTACCGGGCGGTTGTCGTTGGTCAGGCCGGTGCCGTCATTGGTAATTGCGCCGGTCACGCCGCCCGCTACCGCATCGACCACGCTGGTGATAGTTGGCTGCGCAATTTCCGTGTCGACGTTGATGGTGAACGGATCGGACAGCACCGAGGTGTTGCCGGCTTTGTCCACCGCCTGCACGCGTAACACATGCTCGCCGTCAATGAAGCGCCCGGTCGTCGGGTACTGCCACGTCCAGTCTGAGGTGGAGGAGACAAAGCTGTGGATCGCCGTCGTGCCGTCGTAGATGGTGATCAGGCTGCCCGGCTCGACCGTGCCGCTCAGCACCGGGCGGTTGTCGTTGGTCAGGCCGGTGCCGTCGTTGGCGATCGCGCCGGTCACGCCGCCCGCCACGGCATCAACGATGCTGGAGATCGTTGGCTGTGCAACCTGGGTATCGACGTTGATGGTGAACGGGTCCGATAGCACCGAGGTGTTGCCGGCTTTATCCACCGCCTGCACGCGCAAAACGTGCTCGCCGTCGCTGAAGCGCCCGGTCGTCGGGTACTGCCACGTCCAGGTCGATCCGGACACAACAAAACTGTGAATCGGCGTATTACCGTCGTAAATAGTGATAGTGCTGCCCGGCTCAACCGTGCCATTGAGTACCGGACGGTTGTCGTTGGTCAGGCCGGTGCCGTCGTTGGTAATCGCGCCGGTCACGCCGCCCGCTACCGCATCAACGATGCTGGAAATCGTTGGCTGTGCGATTTGCGTATCAACGTTGATGGTGAACGGATCGGACAGCACCGAGGTGTTGCCCGCTTTGTCTATTGCCTGCACCCGCAAGACGTGCTCGCCGTCGCTGAAGCGACCGGTCGTCGGGTACTGCCACGTCCAGTCTGAGGTGGTCGACACGAAACTGTGGATCGCGGTGCTGCCGTCGTAGATGGTGATCAGGCTGCCCGGCTCGACCGTACCGCTAAGTACCGGGCGGTTATCGTTGGTCAGCCCGGTGCCGTCGTTGGTAATCGCGCCGGTGACGCCGCCCGCTACCGCATCAACGATGCTGGAAATCGTTGGCTGTGCAATTTCCGTGTCGACGTTGATGATGAACGGATCGGACAGCAGCGAAGTATTGCCGGCTTTGTCCACCGCCTGCACGCGCAACACATGCTCACCGTCAATGAAGCGCCCGGTCGTCGGATACTGCCATGTCCAGTCTGAGGTGGTAGAGACGAAACTGTGGATCGCGGTGCTGCCGTCGTAGATGGTGATCAGGCTACCCGGCTCGACCGTGCCGCTCAGTACCGGGCGGTTGTCGTTGGTCAGCCCGGTGCCGTCGTTGGCGATCGCACCGGTCACTCCGCCCGCAACCGCGTCGGTCACGCTGGCAATGGTTGGCTGTGCGATTTGCGTGTCGACGTTGATGGTGAACGGATCGGACAGCACCGAGGTGTTGCCGGCTTTGTCTATTGCCTGCACGCGCAGCACGTGCTCGCCGTCGCCGAAGCGCCCGGTCGTCGGGTACTGCCACGTCCAGTCTGAGGTGGTGGAGACAAAGCTGTGGATCGCGGTGCTGCCGTCGTAGATGGTGATCAGGCTGCCCGGCTCGACCGTGCCGCTCAGTACCGGGCGGTTGTCGTTGGTGAGGCCAGTGCCGTCGTTTGTAATCGCGCCGGTGACGCCGCCCGCTACCGCATCAACGATGCTGGAAATCGTTGGCTGTGCGATTTGCGTGTCGACGTTGATGGTGAACGGATCGGACAGCACCGAGGTGTTGCCGGCTTTGTCCACCGCCTGCACCCGCAGCACGTGTTCGCCGTCAATGAAGCGCCCGGTCGTCGGGTACTGCCACGTCCAGGTCGATCCGGTCACAACGAAACTGTGAATCGGCGTATTACCGTCGTAAATAGTGATAGTGCTGCCCGGCTCAACCGTGCCATTGAGTACCGGACGGTTGTCATTGGTCAGCCCGGTGCCGTCGTTAGTAATCGCGCCGGTGACGCCACCCGCCACCGTATCAACGATGCTGGAAATAGTAGGCTGCGCGATTTCCGTGTCGACGTTGATGGTGAACGGATCCGACAGCACCGAGGTGTTGCCCGCTTTGTCCACCGCCTGCACGCGTAACACGTGCTCGCCGTCGCTGAAGCGTGCGGTGGTCGGATACTGCCACGTCCAGTCTGAGGTTGTTGAAACGAAGCTGTGGATCGCGGTGCTGCCGTCGTAAATGGTGATCAGGCTGCCCGCTTCTGCCGTGCCGCGAAGCACCGGGCGGTTGTCGTTGGTGAGGCCGGTGCCGTCGTTACTAATCGCGCCGGTCACGCCGCCCGCCACGCCATCAACGATGCTGGAAATCACCGGCTGCGCAACCTGCGTGTCGACGTTAATGGTAAACGGATCCGACAGCACCGAGGTGTTGCCCGCTTTATCCACCGCCTTCACGCGTAAAACGTGCTCACCATCGCTGAACTGCCCGGTCGTCGGGAATTGCCACGTCCACGTTGAGGTGGTGGATACAAAACTGTGTATTGCCGTGCTGCCGTCGTAGATGGTGATCAGGCTGCCCGCTTCGACCTTGCCGCTCAGTACCGGGCGAGCATCGTTGGTCAGCCCGGTGCCGTCGTTGGCAATCGCGCCGGTCACGCCGCCTTCAACCGCGTCTGTAATACTGCTGATGGTCGGTTTCGCAATCTGCGTATCCACTTCAACACGGTAATCCGCGGTCGGCTTGCTGGTGTTGCCCACTGCGTCCATGGCGGTGACGCTGATACGCTGCGCGCCCTCTTCCAGCACCGGCGTGCGGAAACGCCAGTTGCCGTCGGCGTCGGTTATTGCCGTGCCAACTACCGCGCCGTTAATGGTGATTTCAATTTTTGCACCGGGCTCTGAGCGTCCGCTCAGCCACGGCTGCGTGTCGTTGGTCAGCCCACCGGAGGGAATATCGCCGGTCAGGCTGCCGACGTTATCCGCCAGATTATCCAGCGATACCGCCGGCGGCGTGAGGTCAATGTGCAGCTCAAAGTGAACCGACGCCGCACTGATTTTGCCCTGTGGCGTGCTCTCTACCGCCGTCAGCTGATGTCGCCCTTCCGCCATAGCCAGCGGCTTAATTTTCCAGCTGCCATCTTCCGCCACCACCCCGGAGCCCAGACATTCGCCGTTGCTGTAGATATGAATCAGGTTGCCCGGCGCGCTGCCCTGGCCGCTGATATCCGGCTGCGCATTGCCGGTGACCGCGCCATGCTGCAGGCTGGCGGATTCGTCGCCGCGCTCATCATGCCCCTGCACAATGGTTGGTGCCGGAATCGGGCTCTCTTTACCGCTGTGCTGGTTCTGCAGCGCCAGCACGCCGCCGCCCAGCGCCAGCAGACCGGCAAAGGCCGCCATGGCTTTTAAAAAGCCGTTGTCGCCCAGCGGTGAATAGGCGGAGACCGGCCCCTGCGAGCTGCGGCTCATGATCATCACCGCGCTTTGATCGTCAGTAAATGCATCAGCATCAATGCTGGCATCGGCGGCATGAATGTACTCGTGCAGCGCGCCGCTGGCATCCAGCCCCATCACATCGCCGGGCAGATCGTAGTAATCCACAATGATCAGCTGCGGTTCATCCTCCCCGGGCTGGCGGATCTCGAGGTTTTTGCCCTTACGTTTAAGCAACAGATGTTCAGGACCCGCCGCCGTTTTCTCCGCGCCCTGGGTGATCACATAGCGGTTGCCCGCCACGGCCTGAAGCCTGAATGCTTTGCCTTGCGGCAACGTGAGCCGCTGCGAAGCAACGCCATCGTTTAACAACGTAAGATTTAATGTCATGTCTGAATCCGCCTGAGTGTTGTACAGAACCAGCCCTGTAGGAAGATGGGTGGTGTTATATGGGAATTGTCTCAAATGAACAGTGGAGGTAATACGAGACGCGGCTTGGATTTTTAACCGCAGGATTGACATTAGAAGTAATTAAATAACGACATCAGCTCGTTACTGTAAGAATGAATGTCATAAACAGATACCGTTAAACGGTCACTTGAAGTGCGGTTAATACTCGCAGGGACAACATAAAAATAAGTAGATAAACAATCAAGGCTAGAAATAATCCGGCCTTGATTTTTAATTTAAACTTTATATTGCTGCTTACGTTGGGCGCTTAAACTGTAAATAGAAATTAATGCCCGTGTAGATTAATAATTACATCCTGCTGGATCAAAAACTCAGCGTCGACTTCAGAATGTTGCAGGACCTGATAATTCACACCTGCATGCGTCACATTACCGGCTTGATTCCAGCCATTCATTTCCGCTCCTGCTGGCAGTAAATCTGACAGGTTAACAACGTCTCCTGCATCACCGTTGATCATCACCTGTTTGATCCCCTCATCGAGGAATAGGTCATCATTACTTATCACCAGCAGGTCAGACGCTGTGACCGTCAATTGCGGCTGCCCATCGACCCGCTCTGTGGTTTCCAGCGCGGAAGGTTCAACTGCACTTGCCAGATTGATGGCGGAATCCTCATAAGCTTCACTATGCAAACCAAAAGCACTAAAGCTTACGGGGCCAGAATCCGCGCTAGTAGCTGCTGACAGATCGTAGTTAGTTTTGCCCATGACGATATTATCAATCCAGACACCTGAAGTGTTCAGTTCAAGAGTAACCTTGGAAAACGTCTTACCAAACGGCAGCGTTGCCCTTATTTCCTGAATAAGTCCAGAACCCGGCGTGAGTATTTGACGATCAACTTCAACACCCATGTTGTCATAAAACACCACGGTAAACCGTTCTGTATTATTAAAATCCCCTGCGGTAAACGAAATATAGTCACTGTCTGCGTTAGGCAATACCAGTTCAACTTTGGTCGTTCCCCAGAAGGTCAACGCCATGGTAGGAGACGGTGATTCCCAGCCGGCAATACCGCGGAAAAATCCTCCTGATGCGGCTCTAATTACATTGACGTCGAAACCCGCAAAATTAAAAGTTTGCCCGTTGGTAAAGGATACTGAAGCCTGCCGTTCAAAATTTTCCTGATGTAAAATTGAACTGTTGCTCTCCAGCGTACGGCCTTCAGATATATTTCCGGCCAGGTCTATCACCTTAACCAGCAGTTCATCAAAGTTACCGCGTGCGGCTGAAGACCATGGCACGCTCGCGCTTCCAGCGGCCAGATGGGCACTATCCAGCGGAAGTCTGACTTCAGTCCCGTCAATCAACAATATTAACGTATCGCCCACTTGATATTCGCTGCTATCAAATCCAATCGTCAGCGTTTCGCCATCCCATGAGACATCAGCAACTGCAGGAGGAAGCGTGGTATCAACGGTAATGATGAAGCTATCAGACGGTGCAGAGACATTCCCCGCGATGTCGGACGCTCTCACGGTCAGCTCGTGAGATCCATCGGCAAACATCGCGCTACCCCTGTATTGCCAGCTCCATGCGCCAGTCACGGCGTCGGCACGCTCGCTGCCAATCGGCAGTCCATCACGATAAATCGTGACCAGGCTACCAGGATCTGCCGTGCCGCTCAGTACCGGACGCGCGTCGTTAGTTAGCCCGGTGCCGTCATTGGTTATAGCCCCAGTCACGCCACCCGCCACCGCATCAACGATGCTGGCGATGGTGGGCTGAGCAATTTCGGTGTCCACGTTGATGGTGAACGGATCGGATATCGTCGAAGTGTTGCCGGCTTTGTCCACCGCCTGCACGCGTAACACGTGCTCACCGTCGCTGAAGCGTCCGGTCGTCGGGTACTGCCACGTCCAGTCTGAGGTGGTGGAGACAAAGCTGTGGATTGCCGTCGCGCCGTCGTAGATGGTGATCAGGCTGCCCGCTTCTGTCGTGCCGCGAAGCACCGGGCGCGCATCGTTGGTCAGCCCGGTGCCATCGTTCGGCAGCGCGCCGGTGACGCCGCCGGCTACCGTGTCGGTCACGCTGGTGATGGTGGGCTGAGCGATTTGCGTGTCGACGTTGATGGTGAACGGATCCGACAGTGCCGAGGTGTTGCCCGCTTTGTCTATTGCCTGCACGCGCAGCACGTGCTCGCCGTCGCCGAAGCGCGTGGTGGTTGGATACTGCCATGTCCAGTCAGATGTTGTTGAAACGAAGCTGTGGATCGCCGTCGTGCCGTCGTAGATGGTGATCAGGCTGCCCGGCTCGACCGTGCCGCTGAGTACCGGACGGTTGTCATTGGTCAGCCCGGTGCCGTTGTTGGTAATTGCGCCGGTGACGCCGCCCGCTACCGCATCGACCACGCTGGTGATGGTGGGTTGCGCAATTTCTGTGTCGACGTTGATGGTGAACGAATCCGACAGCACCGAGGTGTTGCCGGCTTTGTCCACCGCCTGCACGCGTAACACGTGCTCGCCGTCGCTGAAGCGACCGGTCGTCGGGTACTGCCACGTCCAGTCTGAGGTGGTAGAGACAAAGCTGTGGATCGCCGTTGTGCCGTCGTAGATGGTGATCAGGCTGCCCGGCTCGACCGTGCCGCTCAGCACCGGGCGGTTGTCGTTGGTCAGGCCGGTGCCGTCGTTGGCGATCGCGCCGGTGACGCCGCCCGCCACGGCATCAACGATGCTGGAGATCGTTGGCTGTGCAACCTGGGTATCGACGTTGATGGTGAACGGATCCGACAGCACCGAGGTGTTGCCGGCTTTGTCCACCGCCTGCACCCGCAAGACGTGCTCGCCGTCGCTGAAGCGCCCGGTCGTCGGGTACTGCCACGTCCAGGTCGATCCGGTCACAACGAAACTGTGAATCGGCGTATTACCGTCGTAAATAGTGATAGTGCTGCCCGGCTCAACCGTGCCATTGAGTACCGGACGGTTATCGTTGGTCAGCCCGGTGCCGTCGTTAGTAATCGCGCCGGTGACGCCGCCCGCCACCGCATCAATGATGCTGGAAATAGTAGGCTGCGCGATTTCCGTGTCGACGTTGATGGTGAACGGATCGGACAGCACCGAGGTGTTGCCGGCTTTGTCCACCGCCTGCACGCGCAAAACGTGCTCGCCGTCGCTGAAGCGTCCGGTGGTCGGGTACTGCCACGTCCAGTCTGAGGTTGTGGAGACGAAACTGTGGATCGCCGTCGTGCCGTCGTAGATGGTGATCAGGCTGCCCGGCTCAACCGTACCGCTGAGTAGCGGGCGGTTATCGTTGGTCAGCCCGGTGCCGTCGTTGGCGATCGCGCCGGTGACGCCGCCCGCCACGCCATCAACGATGCTGGAAATCGTTGGCTGTGCAACCTGGGTATCGACGTTGATGGTGAACGGGTCCGACAGCACCGAGGTGTTGCCGGCTTTGTCCACCGCCTGCACGCGCAAAACGTGCTCCCCGTCGCTAAAGCGCCCGGTGGTCGGGTACTGCCACGTCCAGTCTGAGGTGGTGGACACGAAACTGTGGATCGCGGTGCTGCCGTCGTAGATGGTGATCAGGCTACCCGGCTCGACCGTACCGCTGAGTAGCGGGCGGTTATCGTTGGTCAGCCCGGTGCCGTCGTTAGTAATCGCGCCGGTGACGCCGCCCGCTACCGCATCAACGATGCTGGAAATAGTAGGCTGTGCAATTTCCGTGTCGACGTTGATGGTGAACGGATCCGACAGCACCGAGGTGTTGCCGGCTTTGTCCACCGCCTGCACGCGTAACACGTGCTCGCCGTCGCTGAAGCGTGCGGTGGTTGGATACTGCCACGTCCAGTCTGAGGTGGTGGACACAAAGCTGTGGATCGCGGTGCTGCCGTCGTAAATGGTGATCAGGCTGCCCGGCTCAACCGTGCCGCTCAGTACCGGGCGGTTGTCGTTGGTGAGGCCGGTACCGTCGTTAGTAATCGCGCCGGTGACGCCGCCCGCCACTGCATCAACGATGCTGGAAATAGTAGGCCGCGCGATTTGCGTGTCGACGTTAATGGTAAACGGATCCGACAGCACCGAGGTGTTGCCCGCTTTATCCACCGCCTTTACGCGTAAAACGTGTTCGCCGTCGCTGAACTGCCCGGTCGTCGGGAATTGCCACGTCCACGTTGAGGTGGTGGATACAAAACTGTGTATTGCCGTGCTGCCGTCGTAGATGGTGATCAGGCTGCCCGCTTCGACCTTGCCGCTCAGTACCGGGCGAGCATCGTTGGTCAGCCCGGTGCCGTCGTTAGTAATCGCGCCGGTCACGCCGCCTTCAACCGCGTCTGTAATACTGCTGATGGTCGGTTTCGCAATCTGCGTATCCACTTCAACACGGTAATCCGCGGTCGGCTTGCTGGTGTTGCCCACTGCGTCCATGGCGGTGACGCTGATACGCTGCGCGCCCTCTTCCAGCACCGGCGTGCGGAAACGCCAGTTGCCGTCGGCGTCGGTTATTGCCGTGCCAACTACCGCGCCGTTAATGGTGATTTCAATTTTTGCACCGGGCTCTGAGCGTCCGCTCAGCCACGGCTGCGTGTCGTTGGTCAGCCCACCGGAGGGAATATCGCCGGTCAGGCTGCCGACGTTATCCGCCAGATTATCCAGCGATACCGCCGGCGGCGTGAGGTCAATGTGCAGCTCAAAGTGAACCGACGCCGCACTGATTTTGCCCTGCGGCGTGCTCTCTACCGCCGTCAGCTGATGTCGCCCTTCCGCCATAGCCAGCGGCTTAATTTTCCAGCTGCCATCTTCCGCCACCACCCCGGAGCCCAGGCATTCACCGTTGCTGTAGATATGAATCAGGTTGCCCGGCGCGCTGCCCTGGCCGCTGATATCCGGCTGCGCATTGCCGGTGACCGCGCCATGCTGCAGGCTGGCGGATTCGCCGCCGCGCTCATCATGCCCCTGCACGATGGTCGGTGCCGGAATCGGGCTCTCTTTACCGCTGTGCTGGTTCTGCAGCGCCAGCACGCCGCCGCCCAGCGCCAGCAGACCGGCAAAGGCCGCCATGGCTTTTAAAAAGCCGTTGTCGCCCAGCGGTGAATAGGCGGAGACCGGCCCCTGTGAGCTGCGGCTCATGATCATCACCGCGCTTTGATCGTCGGTGAACGCATCAGCATCAATGCTGGCATCGGCGGCATGAATGTACTCGTGCAGCGCGCCGCTGGCATCCAGCCCCATCACATCGCCGGGCAGATCGTAGTAATCCACAATGATCAGCTGCGGTTCATCCTCGCCGGGCTGGCGGATCTCGAGGTTTTTGCCCTTACGTTTAAGCAACAGATGTTCAGGACCCGCCGCCGTTTTCTCCGCGCCCTGGGTGATCACATAGCGGTTGCCCGCCACGGCCTGAAGCCTGAATGCTTTGCCTTGCGGCAGCGTGACCCGCTGCGAAGCAACGCCATCGTTTAACAACGTAAGATTTAATGTCATGTCTCAATCCGCCAGAGTGTTTACTGAACCAGCCCGGCAGGAAGACGGGTGGGGTTATATGGGAATTGTCTCAAACGAACAGCAGAGGTAATACGAGACGCGGCCTGGATTGGTGAAATTCAGGTTTTAGTTATTGATTTGTCGTTGTTTTCGCAATGCAGATTGCAATGAAAGGCGTTTGCATAACGCCAACATTTCAAAAAAAAAGCCGCTATCTTAAGCGATAGCGGCTTGGTCAAGACCGTGGGCGATAGGGATTTCAAGCGACGCCCACGACGGGTAACTGATTATGCTTGCAGCAGATCCTGCATCTGTTCAGCTGACAGCGCGTCACTGCTCATCAAGGTGTTAACCCCGTCTAAGCCGGTTTCAACCTGCATATCCGCGTCACTGATGACCAACTCCATCTCTGGCTGTGCAGCTGAGGTGCTAAACGCCTGGAACAGTTGTGGCGCTTCATCTGCCAGTAATGCGTTGTAGCTAAACGTCTCTGCCATCGACTGCGCTTCCTGCTCTGCGGCTTGCTCTGCGATGTATTGGCGCAGGCTGTGGGCGTTCACCTTAATCTGCACCGGCTCGCTGCTCAACGAACCTACTTTGACCTGCAGAGTATGCTCGGTGCTGATGAAGTAACGGCTGGCGCTCCAGTTACCGTCAGCATCGGCATATTCCGTCAGCGATAAACGTCCATTCACCCACAACTCTACTTTTGCGTGCGGTGGCGCGAATCCGGTAATGCGCGGCTCGTTATCGGTCAGGCCGTTACTCTGTTGCACCGCATCCACGTTGCCTGCCGAGGAGATAACGGAGGAAATGGCCAGTTTTGGCGCAGGTGCTGGCTCTGGCGCAGGTTCAGTTACGATTGGGGTCAGATTTTCCTGCTCGTTCGCCTCTTGTGCGGCAATGAATTTACGCAGGTTATAGGCTGAAACGGTAATTTTCACCGCTTCGCTGGTAAGAGAACCGACCTTGATTTGCAGGGTATGTTCCGCATCAATAAACCAGCGACTCGCGCTCCACTTGCCGTTCGCATCGGCACGTTCAGTGAGCGAGAGGCGTCCATTCACCCAGATCTCAACCGTTGAATGCGGCGGTGCGTAGCCAGCGATCAGCGGCTCTTTATCAGTCAGGCCGTTGCTCTGTTTCAGCGCATCAATGTTGCCTTCCGAGGAGATCACTGACGTGATGGCCAGTTTTGGCAGCGGCTCAGGTTCTGGCTGCGGTGCCGGTTCGGTTACCAGGGCTTCAACATGGACTCCCCACTGGAAATCCAGTCGTTGACCATTGATGGCGATTTCCAGTTGATGCTGACCTGCGGTGAGCGTGGTCTGGGCAACCCATTTACCTTCAGCATCAGCCCTGGCGCTGCCAACAACATTTTTGCCTGAATAGATGAGCACCAGTTCGCCTGCAGGTGCCGTACCGGTGACAAACAGGTCGTTTGACTGCGTTTTTGCGCCTGAATCGATGATCTGAGACTGCGCCTCATCCTCCCAGACACCGGTGATCCACAGTGGAGTGGGTTCCGGGGTGGGTTCCGGGGTGGGTTCCGGAGTTGGCTCTGGCGTTGGCTCTGGCGTTGGCTCTGGCGTTGGCTCTGGCGTT
This sequence comes from Pantoea nemavictus, assembly GCF_037479095.1. NCBI lineage: Bacteria > Pseudomonadati > Pseudomonadota > Gammaproteobacteria > Enterobacterales > Erwiniaceae > Pantoea > Pantoea nemavictus. Next base: position 398,794 of record NZ_JBBGZW010000002.1, read on the forward strand.
GGTTCCGGAGTTGGCTCTGGCGTCGGTTCCGGTTTCGGTTCTGGAATAGGTTCTGGAACTGGCTCAGGAATAGGTTCCGGCGTTGGCTCAACCTCTTCAACGGCAATAACGTTCAGGTTAAAGCTCTGACTCGCGATACCGTTGGCTTTCACCACAATCTGGTTAGCACCGGTTGCCAAAGCAGATTCAGGTTCAAAACTCCATGCGCCCAGCGCATCCGCTTTGGTGCTGCCGATAAACTGATTATTGGCGTAGATTTCAACCACCGCGTTACGCGTGCTGGTGCCGAACATTTTAGGCTGTGCATCATCAGTGGTGCCGTTATGGCGGATAATGCCGCCTTCACCCACATCATCCAGCATGCTGGTGAGCGTTGGGCTTGGGAAGCGGCTGGCATCGACGTTGACCTGATATTCAGCGCTTTGCTGATCGCCGGAAACCACATAGAAGCCATGATTACCACCGCGGCTCACAATCACTCTCTCATCCCAGTGACCGCTGGCCTGGCTCATGGTGCTACCGATTTCTTTGCCATCAACATAAATACGCACCAGCGTATTCGGTTCGGCAAAGCCCATCAGCAGTACAGATGCCGCATTCACCGCGCTGCCCTGAATAGCCGCATCGATAAACAGAGTTGGCTCTGGCGTTGGCTCAACTTCTTCAACCGCGATAACGTTCAGGAAGAAACTCTGGCTGGTGACACCGTTGGCTTTCACTTCGATTTGGTGCGGGCCGGTCACCAGAGGCAAAGTCGGTTCAAAACTCCATACACCCTGCTCATTGGCTTTTGCGCTGCCAATAAATAGGTTGTTGGCGTAGATATCAACTATCGCATTACGCGTGCTGGTGCCGGACATTTTTGGCTGTGCGTCGTCGGTGGTGCCGTTGTTGCGGATGATGCCGCCTTCGCCCACATCATCCAGCATGCTGGTGAGCGTTGGGCGCGGGAATCGGCTGGCATCGACGTTGACCTGATATTCAGCACTTTGCTGATCGCCGGAAACCACATAGAAGCCATGATTACCGCCGCTGCTCACAATGACTCTTTCATCCCAGTGACCGCTGGCCTGGCTCATGGTGCTACCGATTTCTTTGCCATCAACATAAATACGCACCAGCGTATTCGGTTCAGCAAAGCCCATCAGCAGTACGGATGCAGCCGTGACGGCGCTGCCCTGAATGGCCCCGTCGATAAACAGAGTCGGCTCTGGCGTAGGCTCAACTTCAACGGGGATGACGTTCAGGAAGAAACTCTGGCTGGTGATACCGTTGGCTTTCACTTCGATTTGGTGCGGACCGGTGGCCAGAGGCGAAGTTGGTTCAAAACTCCATACGCCCTGCTCATTGGCTTTTGCGCTACCGATGAAAATGTTGTTGGAGTAGATATCAACTATCGCATTACGCGTGCTGGTGCCGGACATTTTCGGCTGTGCGTCGTCGGTGGTGCCGTTATTGCGGATGATGCCGCCTTCGCCCACATCATCCAGCATGCTGTTGAGGGTTGGGCGTGGGAACTTGCTGGCATTGACGTTGAAGCTAAAATCGGCGCTGCGCTGATCGCCCGCCACGACATGGAAGTCATAATTCCCGCCGCTGTTAACCTCGACTCTTTCATTCCAGTCGCCGCCGGCGTTACTCATCGTGCTGCCAATCTCTTTGCCATCAACAAAAATACGCACCAGCGTATTCGGTTCGGCAACCCCCACCAGCAACACCGATGCAGCTGTTACAAAACTGCCCTGAATGGCGAAGTCAATTAGTAATGGTGAACTGAACTCCTGCGCGACCTCTTCCTCAACCACCACCGGCGAGTAATTAACCACGAAAATATCGCTGCTACCGCCCTCTTCAGTCACCAGTCTGATTTCATTGCGACCTTCCTGGAGCTGGGCTTCGAAGTGCCACTCACCTTTATAGTCGGAATAGTCGCGATAAACGCGCTCACCATTGAGGTAAATCTCTACCGTGGTGTATTGCGAGGTCACTTTGCCGCCTAGCTGCAGCGTTGCGGAACCGACGGTTTCATCGTGGTTGACCGGCGCCCATTCGCCGTTCGGCAGTAACACCTCAACGTTATCAATCTGCGTTTGGCCAACAAAATCGACGTATGAATCATGCACATCAATGCTGAAAGGCTGGCTGGATTCACCGCCAGCACTGATATGTAACTGCTGCGCGCCCGGCGACAATTTCTCTGCCAGCATCCAGCTACCATCTTCACCTGCGCGCACGCTGCCCACTGCCTCATTATTGGCGTACAGCGTTACGATTTGGTTTGGCTGCGCGGTGCCGTAGATTTTCGGTGACTGGTCGTCAGTAGACTGTCCCGGGCGCAGATAACCTTCGCTGCCGATGTTGTCATAGATATGGCTGATTTGCGGTTCGCGTGGATGAATAGCGGCGACATTAAAACTGTACTCGTCACTGCGCATGCCTTCTGCTGTCATGACACTTAAACGATGTTCGCCGTTGGCCAGAACGGGAGTAAAGCTCCAGTTTCCTTTTGCATCGGCTGTTACCACCTTAATCACATTATCGCCGTCCATGATGCGTAGCATGCTGAACGGGGCAGCACTGCCCGCCAGCGTTGGCGTGCGATCCAGCGTGGTTGCGCCGGGTAAGATTAAACCGGCATCCTGAGCATCGGATGTAATGGAAATAATAGCGGGACGGGAAAGGGGATTTGCTGAGTGTGATACATTTCCTGGTATCATATTTGTAACTCCTTGATAAACGAATTATATATTTTCTGACTACATTTATAACGTTCAGAAATTACCAATAATGCGTCGTCTCAGGCTACAAGCCGGGTCTTTCTTAGGTGCGCTTTTTGCTTCAGGGGTTGCGGCGGTAGAGCATGGAAGTGTATGGCGAGGTTTTTAAGGTGCGCAGAGTGCGCACCTGAATAATCAGCAATAATGGACAATAGTGGTTTACACCTTGAGCATTTTCACCGTGGCATCCACGTCAATCTCATCTGCCGAGAAAATGAGCGTGCTTCCCTGGAAGGTGGTGATCGCCAGCTTTTTCAGCGTGCGCATTTCATCAGGCTTAACATCTTTTTTCGGCTTAATGCTGTTCATCAATATACCCACCGACAACACCGGATTCTCTTTATCGATACGGGTTTCGACCGGCACTTCTTCGCTATACACCACGTAATTTTTGATCGAGGTGAGTTTCAGGCGTTCGCCAGCAATATAGATGTATTTGCTTTCGGGTGACACTTTCACCGCGTAGGCTGACAAGCCCTTGTTATTGGTGGTGGGTTCAAACGTGACCGCGGCATCTTTTTTAATCAGCTCAGGATTAGCGACCTTAATCACATGAAAATAGCGGTTATCGCCATTCTCATCTTTGATAAATCCAAAACCTTTATCCTGAAACCAGGTTGTGATCGTTCCGTTCATCGCCATTACCGCCTACCTAATCGTTATCTACTCAGTTTTTTCAGCGCGCAGTGTAATGCACAATGCCTGCGCAGACTACGTCTACCGGGTAAGTGTGGACGATAAATTTCCGCGCGGCGAATCTGCGGCGGGTCAGATTCGCCAGTCAGCGGAAAATTGGTTATTATCCGCCCCCACCTTCCAGCCGGGCAGCCTGATGTCTTCCATTATCGATACCTTTATTGCCCCGCCCTGTACTGAAGAGATAGAGATTGTTTATCAGGACGAACACCTGCTGCTGATCAACAAGCCTGCTGGCTTGCTCAGCCTGTCCGGGAAAAATCCGCAAAATCTCGATTCAGTCCATCACCGGCTGGTAAAAACGTTTCCCGGCTGCACGCTGGTTCACCGCCTTGATTTTGGGACTTCAGGTTTGATGGTGATTGCCCGCAATAAAGCGATGAATGCCGCGCTGTGCCAGCAATTCAGTCAGCGCAGCGTGACCAAGGAGTACAACGCACTGCTGTGTGGGCATCTGGAGCATGATCAGGGCGTGATAGACGCGGCGATAGCGAAAGATCCGGCGCTGTTCCCCAGGATGTCGATTTGCGCCATCCTCGGTAAGCCCGCGCGTTCGCGCTATCAGGTGATTGAGCGTTTTTATCACGAGTGTGAAGATGGGACGTTACTGCCGTTAACGCGGGTGGCGCTAAGCCCGGAAACCGGGCGCACTCACCAGCTGCGTATTCACTGCCAGCAGCTGGGCCACCCGATTTGGGGCTGTGACCTGTATGGCGGCCGCCTGTTGCCGGGGACCGAACCAATCTCACGGCTGATGCTGCACGCCAGCGCGCTGCATTTTGTTCATCCCATTACGGAAGAGTGGATAACTGCACGCAGCAACAGCCCGTTCTGAAGCAGAATTAACGGGATTACCACATCAAATCATCAGGCACTTTGAAATCAGCGTACGGATCTTCTTCATCCTGCTCTTCCTGACTCAGGGCGCTGTTTAAGACAATGCTGTTCGCATCTCGCTGCGCAATTTTATCGGCTACGCTGGCGGGAATGATGGCGTATTGACTCTCACCATTGTTATCAACCACCAAACGCGCAATAGCCAGACGACCACTAATCAGCTGAGCCTGAGTGGTTTTATCCACCATTATTTTTTTAATTAAATTACCGTCGGTGAAGTTGAAACCAATATTGCCTTTCGAAATGTCGATGCGGTTCATTTCAATCAGTTGCTTCACCTGAGCCTTATACTCTTTGGATAAAGCCGCTTGCTTTTGTTGTTCGCTCAACTGCTTATCGCGCTCAAGCTGCGCTTTTTTATTCTCTTCCACAGCCTCTCTTGCTTCACGCGCCTGAACGCGTGATTTTTTGGCCGTTCTTTGCACTTTATCCATCTTTTTGCTGGTGACTAAGCCAGCTTTAAGCATCTGCTCTTGTAAGGTGAGTTTTGTCATTGTTAGGTCTGAACCGGTTGAAGAATTTGGGGGATTATAGCTGGAATGTCCGCGGCTGTGCCAGCCTGGTGACCGTAAGAGGGGAAGCGATGATAGCCACTTTCGCCTCAGTCACGCTATGCAGCAATAACCCCTATTCCGTATGGGCGCACCAGTTTCTCGCCGGATTAATACCACCATCAGGAGAAGTAAAGCCAGAACAGCCTAAAATAGTGTCGAATAGCTTCTCGTGAAACACCGGCGTTTTATTATTTTGCAGCTGCTCTAATTGTGCGAACGAGGCTTTGTGATCCTTATTACTCAGGAATTTATCCGAGGCCCAGACCATAATTGGAATAGTGCGCTGCGCCATAGGTGCATGGTCACGCGGCGTGCCGTGGAAATGCAGGTTATCGGAAATCGATTCACCATGATCGGAGGCATAAAAGACAATGGCATTTTTATCTTTCAGGCTATCAAACGTCTGCTTAAGAAAGTAATCGGTATACAAAATGCTATTGTCATACGAATTAATCATCTCCTGCGTACTGCATGCATCATCAATGCCCTGGCACTCCGGTTGATAACGCGCAAATGAACGAGGATAACGTTCCGTATAAAGATAGTGCGAACCTTTAGTATGCAGAATAACGATATGCTTGCCCTGAGGATGGCGCTGAATGGAATCCTGGAGTTCCGTGACTAACGCCATATCATCCACCGGTTGCCCTACATGGCGTTTTTCCGCCTGAATAGATTCCCGTAATGCATAGCTGTCTGCCATAACTTTGTTATAGAACCAGGCTTCACTCTGCATAGAATAGAGCTCTTCAGAAAAGCCCTGTTTCTTCATTACCGTGAATACGTTCATCTCTTTCAGCGTTCGCTGCGGGGCTTCTGACGCCCCGCCTTCGCGCACAAACATGCAGCGCAGCGAGAGTTTAGTTGAGGTATCACAAGAATAACCCTGCAGGTGAACCAGATTTTTTTCATGGTCGAGATAAGGCGTGTTGTCACGGTCATAACCGTAAAGTCCCATATGATCGCGGCGTGCGCTCTCGCCAATCACAAACACGATATAGAGGTTGTCAGCATCCTTGGGCGGGTTATAGCGATAATGATCCGTTGGGTCGTAAAGATTACGATTATCTTCCGCCTGGCTGTAGGAACTGTAAGCCAGTAATCCCACGCCTGATAACCAATTCGAAGGAGAATAGGTCCCGGCCACGATACCGCCGTAGCTGGCCATCATGCGATTGTTGTGTTTGTCTTGCTCATCTTGCATTTTACCCATCAGGTTGAGCGGTAACCAACAACCCATTGCAGCAACCAGAATGGCCACGGTTTTATAAGACCAGTAGCGTTTTTTATTAATTGTGGCAGCTGAGCTGGTGCGTAACCCACGCCAAATCAGCCATAGCGGAATAATATTGACTGCCACCAGCCATAGCATGAAATGCCAGCCAATGGATTCCTTTGAGAGATCAATTGAATCCGTCGCCAGCACCGCAGCAATAATTCCATAGCCAATATCAATATTGAAAAAGATCATGTAGTAGCTGGCGGCGCTAGAAAATATCACCAGCAGCGTCATCAATAGCCGAGAAATCATCTTGCCGGTTAATGACATTAATAGGGTTAAAAACATCACCAAACAAAATGCGGCGACGACTTCAATGATGACCGACAGAACATTGTCAAATTGCAGTTGATGATAGCGACGAATGAAAATAGGAATATTAAGTAAAATGCCGACATACAACGATACCCATCCCGGTACGTAAAATTGCTCAAGCCAACCCCGTTTAAACATCTTTGCCTCATTATTAGTGTAACTAGATTAATTCGTTCCCTGTAAAAAACGTGCCATTGCTGAGACGACGAGGTTGAGAATGGGTTCAATCTAGCGAGAAGAATGAGCATGTTATAATGTAACAATATGTTGTAGATGGTGGATGGCGCCAAGGCTTCCTAAGTCATCAACCTCTGCCAGCGCTGGGCAAACACCTTTGCCATCCCGCAGTGTCGCTAGCCATAAACTGGGATTTTGGCTCCTACTGCATCTGCTCCATGCCTCATCCTGCACGCCATCATGAAATTCGTTCATGTTCGTTGAAATTAAATCACTTTTTTTCACCCAGAGACTGAGGCATAAAAGATGCATTGTTAATAACTTAAAATAATATCAAGCCTACTCCCTGAGAGTACCAGCGAAGAAAAACCTGGGAAATCCTGCAAGTTAATCGGGCTTGATATTCGACATTAGGGTGCCAGATTGCGATGACTAACCATTTTGACTTTGCTGTGAAGACGCTGCGTTTCGACGAAAATTACAATCCTTCCGAGAACACGCGTATCACCACCAACTTTGCGAATTTAGCGCGGGGCGAAAAACGCCAGGATAATTTACGCAACGCTTTAGTGATGATTGATAACCGCTTCAATTCTCTGGCGCATTGGGATAACCCGAAAGCGGATCGTTACGCTGTTGAACTCGAAATCGTCTCCGTTGAGTTAAAGATCGCCACAGCAGGCAATGACAATACCTTCCCGGTGATTGAGATATTAAAAACCAATATCGTTGATAAAAAAACCAATGAACGTATTGAAGGCATTGTTGGCAATAACTTCTCATCTTACGTGCGCGACTATGACTTCAGCGTATTGCTGTCCGAGCATAATAAAAATCATCCAGAGTTCCGCACCCCGGATAACTTTGGTGAACTGCATGGCAACGTCTTCAAATATTTTGTTAACTCGGAGGCGTATAAAAATAACTTCAAAAAAGCGCCGGTTATCTGCCTCAGCGTTTCAAGCAAAAACACCTATTATCGTACCGGCAATGAACATCCGGTGCTCGGCGTAGAGTATCAGCAGGATGAACTCTCCCTGACGGATGAATATTTCGGCAAAATGGGATTACGTGCGCGTTATTTCATGCCTGCTAACAGCGTTGCGCCTTTAGCATTTTATTTCCATGGCGATTTACTCAGTGATTACACCAATCTTGAGCTGATCAGTACCATCAGCACGATGGAGACTTTCCAAAAGATCTATCGTCCTGAGATCTACAACGCTAACTCTGCAGCCGGAAAATACTATCAGCCAAGCCTGAACCACCTCGATTTTTCGTTAACTCAGATTGTTTATGATCGAGAAGAACGTAGCCAGTTGGCTATTGAACAAGGAAAGTTCACTGAAGAGAACTTCATCAAACCATATCAAACTATTCTTGAGCAATGGTTTGCCAATTCCGTTCTTTGATTGATAAAAAAATAAGGTCACCTGCGATGAAAAAATTATTACCGACGTCCACTGCGGGCAGTTTGCCTAAACCTTCCTGGCTTGCTCAGCCGGAGACGCTGTGGTCACCGTGGAAATTGCAAGATCAGGAATTAATCGACGGCAAACAAGATGCGCTTCGTTTGTGTCTGGAAGATCAACAACAGGCGGGTATCGATATTGTTAGTGATGGTGAGCAAACGCGCCAACACTTTGTCACTACCTTTATTGAACACCTCAACGGCGTTGATTTTGAGAAGCGTGAAATTGTTAAAATCCGTAATCGCTATGAAGCGAGTGTTCCAACCGTGGTTGGTCCGGTAAGCCGCCAAAAATCGGTGTTTGTTGAGGATGCTAAATTCTTACGCTCCCAAACTGACCAACCGATTAAATGGGCGCTGCCTGGTCCCATGACCATGATTGATACGCTGTATGATAATCACTATAAAAGCCGTGAAAAGCTGGCGTGGGAATTCGCTAAAATCCTCAATGAAGAAGCCAAAGAATTAGAAGCGGTGGGTGTCGATATTATTCAGTTCGATGAACCCGCATTTAACGTTTTCTTTGATGAAGTGAATGAGTGGGGCATTGCCACGCTGGAAAGAGCCATCGAAGGCCTCAAGTGTGAAACCGCTGTGCACATTTGCTACGGTTATGGCATCAAAGCCAATACCGACTGGAAAAAGACGCTGGGTACAGAGTGGCGTCAGTATGAAGAGATCTTCCCTAAACTGCAGAAATCCAACATCGATATCATTTCACTGGAGTGTCAAAACTCGCATGTGCCAATGGAGCTGATGGAGTTGGTTCGCGGTAAAAAGGTGATGGTTGGTGCGATTGATGTGGCGACCAACACCATCGAGACGCCTGAGGAAGTTGCTGCTACGCTGCGAAAAGCGCTGCAGTATGTCGATGCCGACAAGCTCTATCCGTGCACCAACTGTGGCATGATCCCGTTACCGCGTGGTGTCGCGCGCGGCAAGCTGGATGCGTTAAGTGCCGGCGCAGAGATCGTGCGCAAAGAGCTGCAGGCGAAATAATCGCGCCGAAGAGTTGAGCAATTGAAGTTAACTCAGTCCGGATTGCGCGGTCAGGTTTCCCGCTCCTGAACCCGCAACCGGACTGAGTGCTAGCCACGCTGTAATCGCCACGATTTCCCCTTCCCGTTTTAAGGGCCAATAGCTGAATCTGCCCGCCACTTGCAGTACCCTGCTGTCTGGATTAGTTTGCTGCAATCAAAATAAATCACTCTCTTTTAACAGGTACCTCGGCAATGGCTTTGATTCCCAAAAACTACACCCGGTTGGAAAGCGGCTACCGTGAGAAAGCATTAAAAATTTATCCGTGGGTGTGTGGACGCTGCTCGCGAGAATTTGTTTACTCCAACCTACGTGAATTGACGGTGCACCATATCGATCACGACCACACCAATAATCCGGAAGATGGCAGCAACTGGGAGTTATTGTGTCTCTATTGCCATGACCATGAGCACTCTAAATACACGGAAGCCGATCAATACGGCACTAGCGTGGTAGCGGGGGAAGATGCGCAAAAGGATGTCGGTGAAGCCACCTATAATCCTTTTGCGGATTTAAAAGCGATGCTTAATAAAAAGAAATAATTAAGGTCGACTAAACCCTAATCGCGCCGGGTTAATCGTCCAGAAACATGATGCATTTCACATTTAACTGTCGCTCTGCTTGTCGGAAATCCTCAGCCGATTATGATCTCGCGAGATTGTTACTGCGTTCAGCGCAGGCAAAACCTGACACGCCGTCCTCCCGGTGGGTCAGGTTTTTTATTTTCAGGGCTGAGAAAAATGAAAATCGCGAAAATCCTCAACAATAATGTCGCGGTGGTGCTGGGCGACAACGGCAAAGAGCAGGTGGTGATGGGACGCGGTTTAGCGTTTCAGAAGCGCGTCGGCGACACACTGGATGCGCAGCAGATCGAGAAAGTGTTTGCGCTACAAAGCGATGCCTTAACCGGACGGCTCAGCGAACTGCTGTCGGATATTCCGCTGGAGGTGATTACCACCAGCGAACTGATTATCACCAACGCACGTCAGCAGCTTGGCCAACCGCTGCATGAAAGTCTCTCCATCGCGCTGTGCGATCACTGTCACTTTGCCATTGAGCGTCATCAGCAGGGCATTCCGATTCGCAACGTGCTGAAGTGGGAGATTAAAACGCTGTATCCGAAGGAGTTCTCGCTTGGCCTTGAAGCGCTGGAGATGATCAGTAAGCGACTGGGTGTCATGCTGCCGGAAGATGAGGCCGGCTTTATTGCGTTACATCTGGTGAATGCGCAGCTCGGCAGCGACTTCGCTGATGTCTCGCACATCACGCAGTTTATGCAGGAGATTCTGCATATCGTGAAGTATCGGCTGCAGCTCGATTACCGCACCGATAGCCTGAGTTACAACCGCTTCGTCAACCACCTGAAGTTTTTCGCCCAGCGCATGTTGGGTAAACGCGGCGTGTGGAGCGAGGATGAATCACTGCATGATGTGGTGCGCGACAAATATCCCCTTGCCTATCAATGTGCGATGAAAATCGACCAACATATTCAGCAGAAATATCTGTATGAACTTTCCAGCGAAGAACGCATGTTTCTGACGATTCATATTGAACGCGTGCGCAAAGAGACGCTGGCGTTGCAGGAAGATGCCGACGAGGCTTAAACAGGGTGCGCATCAATGCGCATCCTACGAAAACCTCGCCACCTACGTTATTTCAACGCTTCACCATGACTGCGGATCACGTCCTGATACCAGAAGAAACTCTTCTTGCGCGAACGTTCCAGCGTGCCGTTGCCGGCATCATCACGATCAACATAGATAAAACCGTAGCGCTTGGAAAACTCGGCTTTGGATGCGCTGACTAAATCAATCGGGCCCCAGCAGGTATAGCCCATCACCTCGACGCCATCCTCAATCGCTTCGCGCACCTGCACCAGATGATCGTTGAGATACTGAATGCGGTAATCGTCATTAATAGTGCCATCGGCTTCTACCACATCTTTGGCGCCTAGCCCGTTTTCCACGATAAACAGCGGCTTCTGATAACGGTCGTAAAGAATATTGAGCAGAATGCGCAGCCCTTCTGGATCAATCTGCCAGCCCCAATCAGAACTCGGCAAATGTGGATTCGGTACCATTGAGAGAATGTTGCCGCGCGCTTTCTGATTATCCTCTTCATTGGTGGTGACGCAGCCGGTCATGTAGTAGCTGAAGGAGATGTAATCGACGGTGTTTTGCAGGTCGCGTTTATCTTCGTCGGTCATCGCAATAGTGATGCCGCGATCGGCAAAGAACCGCTTCATATACGCCGGATAAGCGCCGCGTACCTGCACATCGCCAAAGAACAGCCATTCGCGGTTTTGCTGCAGGGTTTCCAGCACGTCCGCCGGTCGGCAGCTCAATGGATAAAGCAGCGCGCCCAGCAGCATATTGCCAATTTTGCCGTCCTGCACGATTTCATGGCAGGCTTTTACCGCGCGACCACTCGCCACTAGCTGGTGGTGAATCGCCTGATAAATCGCCTGCTGGTCGCTCTCTTCCGCCAGACCCACGCCGGTGAAAGGCGCATGCAGCGACATATTGATTTCATTGAAGGTCAGCCACAGCTTAACCTTGTGCTGAAAACGGGTGAACACTGCGCGCGCATAACGCTCGAAACAATCAATGGTGATGCGATTGCCCCAGCCGCCGTACTTTTTGATTAAGCCATACGGCATTTCATAATGTGACAGTGTCACTAGCGGCGTGATGTTGTATTTTGCCATCTCATCGAACAGACGATCGTAATAGGCCAGCCCCGCTTCATTCGGCTCGGCTTCGTCGCCCTGCGGGAAAATGCGCGTCCAGGCAATTGAGGTACGCAGCACGGTAAAGCCCATTTCGGCGAATAGTTTGATGTCTTGCGGGAAGCGGTGATAGAAATCGATGGCGGTATCTTTGATACCAAAGTCATCACCGCTGCGCTCCACACGCGCGCCAAAAATGCCTTTCGGTTGTAAATCCGACGTAGATAAGCCCTTACCGCCTTCCTGATAAGCCCCTTCAACCTGATTGGCGGCAACCGCGCCACCCCACAAAAATTCATCCGGGAAACGTTTAGTCATTTGCTTACTCCTTGGTTATTTCAGCACGGCCAACAGCGGAGCGCCTTCGCTCACCGCCGTGTGGCTCAGGGTTAATACATCCACAAAATCATCACTGTTACTCACCAGCACTGGCGTGGTGAGATCGAATCCTGCGGCTTTGATTGCATCGTGATCGAATTCCAGCAGCACATCCCCCACCTTAACCGGCTGATCGTTCGCGACCCTGGGGTGGAAAAATTGTCCGTCCAGCTTCACGGTGTCGAGGCCAACGTGGATCAGCACTTCCGCGCCCTGTTCTGAGGTCAGGCCGATGGCATGACCGGTGCGGAATATCGACGACACCACGCCGTTTATCGGGGAAACCACGCGCCCCTGCTGCGGGATAATCGCCGCGCCTTTGCCCAACAATCCGCTGGCAAAGGTTTCATCTTTGACCTGCTCCAGCGGAATCACTGCTCCCGCCATCGGGCTCACCACGCTTTCGCGTCGCGTGAGGCTGGCAGGCGGTGCAACCGCGGCGGGCACCGGTGTTACTGCCGCTGCCGGCGTGGCGGCTACTTCGCTAAGGCCAAATAGATAGGTGGTGACGCAGGCAAACAGCAGCGCCACCGCTGCACCGGCGAATGCCGCCAGCACGCTGGCATCAATGCCACTGTTCGGCACCACCTGAATAAAGGTGAAGACGCTCGGGAAGCCAAAGGAGTAAATGGTGGTGTGCCAGAAACCGAGAATCGCCGCGCCCAGCGCTCCGCCAATGCAACCGAAGATAAACGGACGACGGCGCGGCAGCGTGACGCCATATACTGCCGGCTCGGTGATGCCAAAGATGCTGGCGGTGAAGGCCGATCCCGCCATCGCTTTCAGCTTAGCCTCTCGGGTACGCAGGAAGATGCCCAGCGTTGCGCCCGCCTGCCCCAGCACCGCAGGCATCAGCAGTGGCAGCAAGGTGTCGTGACCAAAGTTGGCGAGGTTATTCAGCATAATCGGCACCAATCCCCAGTGCAGACCAAAAATGACGCACACTTGCCAGATGGCGCCCATCACCGCACCGGCAATCATTGGGCTCAGGCTATAAATCCACAAATAGCCTTCGGCCAGCATGCGGCTTAACCAGGTGGCCGCCGGGCCAATGGCGAGAAAAGTCAGCGGCACGGTAATCAGCAGGCAGCATAACGGCGTGGTGAAGTTACGCACCGCGCTGGGCGAACGCGGATGCACCCAGCGCTCAATCAGGCTGGAAACCCAGGCGGCAAAGATAATCGGGATCACTGAAGAGCTGTAGTTCAGCACTTCCAGTGGAATGCCAATGAACGTCAGCGCGTTGCCCTGTTGCTGCTGTTGCAGCACCTCAAGAATCATCGGATGCACCAGCGCAGCGGCAATCGCCATGCTGACAAACGGATTGCCGCCAAATTTTTTCCCGGCGCTGTAGCCGAGCAGAATTGGCAGGAAATAGAACAAACCGTCGCTGGCAACAAACAGCACCTTGTAGCTGCCGCTGCTGGCATCCATCACGCCGATCACCAGCGCCAGCGCCAGCAATCCTTTAATAATGCCGGAGGCGATCATCACGCCAATAAACGGGGTGAAAATGCCGGAAACCAGATCGATAAAGCGGGCAAACAGGCCTTGTGGTGCCTCGTTATCGGTGGCGGCGCTCCGATCGTCCAGCGCATGTCGTGCGGTCAGTTCGCGATAGACCTCAGCAACCTGATTACCAATCACCACCTGATATTGGCCGCCGCTCTCCACCACCATGATCACGCCAGGATTGTTTTTCAACGCCGCCGTTTGCGCCTGTTGACTGTTTTTGAGCTTGAAGCGCAAACGCGTGGCGCAGTGCATCACGCTGATAATGTTCGCTTTGCCGCCGACGCCGGCAACGATCTCATCCGCCAGTTCCTGATATTGCATCACTCTTTCTCCTGAACAATGCCCTGCATTGATGCCCCGAATTTCGCGCAAAAAAAAACCTGAGGCGCGCCCTCTTCGAAATGAAAAAGGGCGCGCCTCAGGTTTTGCCTGCCGAACAGTAACAATCCTTAACGCGGGCTATCTTGCTTACAGCGTGGGGAAAGTGGCAAGCAATTTTCCGCAGCGGCGTAACAAAGCGTGAAGCACATCACTGTTTACTGCGACGATGCGCTCCGTTTAAGCGCGGTTAACGCGAGCACGCTCAGCAGCGCACCAATCACGATTAACAGTAGATAGCTCATCACCTGCAGCAGCCAAATCCCCAAAACGCCGCCGCCAAGAAAGGCCAGTACGGTGTAGCAATGCAGTTTCAACCGCTCGATATACAGTGGCGCATCTTTGGGGGATTCTTTGCGGCGCAGCACATCAAACAGCATCGCTAACTCAATGCCGATGTCGGTGGCGGTCCCCGAAACATGCGTGGTACGGACGCGCGCGTTGGAGATGCGCGTCACTACCGCGTTCTGCAAGCCCATCAGAAAACTCAGACTAAGCACTAACAGCACGCCAGAGCCGCTGAATCGAAACGCGCTTTCCATCACGCCCAGCGCCAGCAGCGCAATGCCTTCAATCAGGATATTGATCGCGTAGATGCCGCGGATTTGGCGTCTTCTGCCAGAGTTAATAATCAACGTTGAGACCGATGAACCGGCGATAAACAGCAAGACGATGAGGAGAAAAAACAGGCCGACGTGCAGATTGGCTTTCGCCAAATGATCGGAAAGCGAGGAGACATTGCCAGTCATGTTTGCCGAAAAGAAACCGACGGTCTCGAACGCGGCGGTGTTGAGCGCGCCGGCTACCGCAGCCAGCGTGCAGGCCAGGCGAATGTCGGTATTAAAGGTGCGGGTGTTCTCGGCGGTGATCAGCATGGCAATTCCTGGCCCGGTGAAAGATGCGTATCTTCCCCCCGCAGCCAGGAATTCTCAAGCGCGGTTAAGCGACGCCGTCTGCTGCTTCCTGATCCTGCTCGCTAAAACGATCGCGCATCTCATTTTCGATCTGCTCAAGCGATTTGCCTTTGGTTTCCGGCAACATCGTAATAACGAAGATCAGCGATGCGACGTTAATGGCGGCAAAGATAAAGAAGGCAGCGTTACCGGTAGCGGCCAGCAACGGTGGGAAAGCAAAGGCCACCGCCGCGTTGCAAATCCACTGGAACGACACCGCCGCACCGGTTAGCACGCCGCGCAATTTCATCGGGAACAGCTCGGACATCAGCAGCCAGTAAACCGGTGAAATACACATCTGCATAAAGAACAGGAACACCAGAATGGCCGCCAGCGCGAACATACTTTGCGTCATGCTTTGTGGCATCAACAGCAGCACACAACCCAGCGCCAGCTGCATGGCAATGACTACCGTCAGCCCGGTCATCAGCATGGTACGACGTCCAAAACGCCCCACCGCTTTGATACCGACTATGGTTGCAATGACTGATACCACACCGTTTCCGATGGTCGCGGCAATCGAGGCGTTGGTGCCCATGCCGGTGGTTTTCAAAATCACCGGCGTGTAATACATAAAGGCATTCACGCCGGTGAACTGGATAACAATACCCAACCCCGCACCCACCAATAGCAGCCTCATCACCCACTTCTGCTGCAACAGTTCACGAGCGGACGGTCCCTGTCGCGAAGCTTTGGCATGCTGACGCATCTCCGCCATCTCTTTTCGCACTTCGCGCGGCGTTTCACGCAGCTTGTGCAGAATACGGCTTGCTTCTTTGATGCGCCCTTCTGCCACCATCCAGTGCGGCGAAGCCGGTACAAAGAAGGTACCGATAAACAGTAACGCACCCGGAATCATCGCCAGCGCTAACATGTAACGCCACATATGCGAATCATTGAGCAAATAGCTCATTAGCGCACTGACCACATACGCCAGCAGCTGGCCGGAAACGATCATCAGCTCGTTGCGACTCACCAACGGTGCGCGACGTTTAGGCCCGGCGATTTCTGCAATAAATACCGGCACGGTTGACGATCCGCCACCCACCGCGATACCCAACAGGAAACGCATCGCCACCATCACATGCAGATTAGGCGCCAATGCGGTACCAATGGCGCCGGCGACGAAGATCAGCGCCAGGCTGCGCAGCGTAATGCGGCGACCAAAGCGGTCGGAGAAGTAACCGCTAAGAAAAGCGCCAAGTGCGGCGCCGAAGATCAGTGATGACGTCACTAAACCTTCGGTGAAGGGGGTGAGATCGAGGCCGCCCTGATCGGGCGGTAAGGTCATATACGGTAATGCGCCGGAAATAATCCCGGTGTCATAACCAAACGCCAGCGCTCCCATGGTGGCCACCAGCACCACAAAAAACAGGCGCTGTTTCACGGTAAGGTTGCTTAGTGCTGAGTCGTCTTCATTGTTTTGCTGCGATGTTTCCATTCCTGTTCCCTGCATATTGAACGCGCCGCGCGGGCGCAAAGGCGTAATCCCAAAAGGCAAAAGTATAGACAGGATTTTTAAAATGTGACGAAGGTCACTGTTAATCGGTTAGAAAACGCACTGTGAAGGGTGTGATCGACGTCATTGCTTATTGGAACAACGCGATAGCCAATAAAACTTCTTTTGATCTGTTTCAAATGATCATGCTTTTCGCCCTGGCTTTACCAAAACCACCGACTAGAATTTCAGCGTGACTAGCTAGTCCTTAAATCTAATGGAACATTGATAAGAGGTCTTCCTATGAACAAACAGAGCTACAGAGGCGGCGCAGGGAATTTTGCTAACAATCCGGAACGTGCAAAAGAAGCTGGCAGTGCGGGAGGCAAAGCCAGCGGTGGCAACTTCAGAAACGACCCTGAAAGAGCCGTTGAAGCGGGCCGGAAAGGAGGCAAAATAAGCCGTCGTCCTCCAACGAAGTCTGAGTAAGGCGCCTTAGGATGTTGTTCGCCATGGATTGGCATCCCCTATTAACCGTCAAAGGGTTTTCCGCTAACCAACCCACTGCGTTTTTCAATCGCCGCACATGTCGTAGCGGCGCAAATCATTGCGCAAGCGGGTTTAGATGTTGCCTCAACACCCGCGCTGCAGCATCAAATCATTTTTTTGATTCATCACCACTGTAACGCCTGTAGGATCGCCATTCATGGCGACCAGGTGCAAAAATACGTCTTTACATATCACGCGCCAAACAGGTAGCCTATATACATAACGCATATGTTTTATATATAGGCCACATCATGGGTATCGTAAAAATCTCCGACTTAATGCATGAGAACTTGCGCATTGCCAGCACGGCCATGAGCCGTTCCATCAACGCACAGGCAGAACACTGGATGAAGATCGGCATGCTGGCCGAGATTTATCCCACCCTCAATCATCAGGAATTGACGCGCTTACTGATGCGCGTCGAACGCGACAGCGGCGCTGATTTAGCGCAACTGCTCGACCATCCTTTATTCACATCGCAGGGAATCGCGTCATGAGCATCAAACTGCACACCGCTGAAGAGATCGAACTGGCGCGCGCCGCCGGGCACGCCGCCGCCAAAGTGCTGGAGATCATCACGCCGTACGTCAAACCTGGCGTCACCACTGATGAACTGGACGCGATTTGCCACGACTATATCGTCAACGAGCTCAACGTGGTGCCCGCCAATATCGGCTATCAGGGCTATACGCGCACCACCTGTACCTCGGTCAATCACGTGGTGTGTCACGGCATTCCAGGTGAGAAAAAGCTCAAGGATGGCGACATCGTGAATATCGACGTCGCCATCATTAAAGATGGCTGGTACGGCGATACCAGCCGCATGTATTACGTTGGCCAACCGTCGGTACGGGCGAAAAGACTGGTGGAGATCACCTACGAATCGATGGTGGCGGGCATTAACGTGGTGAAGCCGGGCGCGACGCTGGGCGATATTGGCGCAGCCATTCAGCAGGTCGCAGAAAAAGCTGGCTTCTCGGTGGTGCGGGAATATTGTGGTCACGGCGTCGGCGAGGTGTATCACGGCGATCCGCAAATCCTGCATTACGGCACGCCGGGTGCGGGATTAGCGCTGCAGGCCGGGATGATCTTCACTATCGAGCCGATGATCAACGCCGGCAAAGCGGGCACCAGCGTGTTGTCAGATGGCTGGACGGTGGTGACCAAAGACCGCTCGCTGTCAGCGCAGTGGGAACACACCATCGCCGTGACGGAAACCGGTTTTGATTTGCTGACGCCGTGGCCAGAAGGCACTGGCGACTATGCGCCGATTTAGCGCAAGCTTATAACCGCTCTCGCTAGTTTCTCTTAGAGGAAAAAATAGGGGAATACAGAATCCGCAGGGGATTCTGTATCCGCAACTTATGCCGTTCTGCGCAGCGTAAACACGCTAACGCTGTTCACCATATTGTTTGCCTGCTCGTTCAGCATCGCCGAGGCCGCCAGCGACTGTTCTACCAGCGATGCATTTTGCTGCGTGGTGATATCAATCTGGCTGATGGCGGTATTGATCTGGCTGATGCCATCCGCCTGCTCGCTGCTGGCCTGGTTTATCTGCACCAGTAATTCTTTCATGCTGGCAACGTTGGACATCATGTCGGACATCAAGGTATTGGCGTCGGTGACCATATCGCGACCATCCGCAATACGCGTCGAAGACTCTTCAATCAAGTGACGAATCTCATGCGAAGAGGTAGCGGTTTTCTGAGCCAGAGCTCGCACCTCCTGCGCCACCACGGCAAAACCACGGCCATGTTCGCCGGCGCGTGCGGCCTCGACAGCGGCATTGAGCGCCAGAATATTGGTCTGGAAAGCGATAGAATCGATCAGGTTAATAATGTCCGCCATGCGGCTAGCGGAATCATGAATCTCGGCCATTTTGGTCGCGACATTGTCCATCATGCTGGCATTCTGCCCCACGGCGCTTTCCGCTTTGGTTGAAAGATCCGCCGCTACATGGGTATTGTTGCGGGTGTTACTGATAGTGGCGCTGAACTCCTCAACCGAAGCCGCGGTTTGTTCCACCGAACTGGCCTGCTCTTCCGTACGGGCAGCGAGATCGTGGGTGCCCGACATTATTTCGCTGGCCCCACCGGATATCTGTTCTGCGCTAATACGAATATGGCTAACAATCCCCGACATTTTCTCCTGCATTTGCTGAATGGCATTAATTAGCTGCCCCATTTCATCTTTACGCTGCTCATGAAAATCAGAGCTGAGATCGCCATCAGCCACCCGACCAAGAAACGCAATGACTTTTCTTAGTGGCACAGTAATCGAACGGATAATAATCCAGCCAATAAACGCCGACAGCAAAATAGCCACAATAAAAATAATGATCATGGAGATTTTAGTGTTGCTGTAGGACGCCATAAAGCTATCGTAAGAACCATTCATCTGCTGCTCTTGCAGCGTAATAAAACCCTCCACTTCCGCAATATAACTCTTTTGCGCTGAAGTCAGCGCGGTAAAATAGAAATCTACCGCTTTACTCACATCACTATTTATCAATTCGAAGAAGGCCATTCTCTCTTTAAGAAAATCTGCCCGCTTGGCCTGAACTCGGGCAAGAAACGTTTTTGACTCCTCATCCGTCGCCAGTAGCGCCAATTGCTTGTAAGTCTCCGTGATTTTATTCGAGGCATCCTGGAGATTGGTTTGAATCGCGGCCCGACGCTGCGCATCGATAGGGCTCAGCAGCAGCGCCTGCTGCTGTATCGTCACGTTTATTTCATCAATCAGTTGGTTGCCGAGCGCGATGGTTGGGTAGTCATCTTTCATCATGCCATTAACGCCGGTTTCCGCTAACAACAGCGAATTTAAGCCAAGCGTCGCCACTAATAGCAGCATGGAGATATTGAGCACAGAAGATATTGTTAATTTAGTCCGCAACTTTACATTACGCGAAAATCTTTGAACTACGTCCATTTAGAAACCTCAATGATTTTGATTGAAAAGTAGTGAAGAGAACAATGTAATTTTATCAATAGACGATGTTCCGCAACTTAAATTGCGGCATCTCTGCTGTTATCGTCAGCCAGTTGTTTAACATTAGAGGCAGGAAAGTAATTAATTTGAAATCGATTTCATTGATCAGTATTACTTCTTTATCAAAAATTAATACTCGAACCAACACCGATTTCTTTGCTTAATTTATAGAAAAGCACGCAATTGATCGCCATTTCTTTTAAATAATGATCTTTTTAATCGCATATACGTTAATTTGACTCAACATTAATAGATTGCATTTCTAAATATATTGATTAGGCATTTTCTGCCAGCAAACGAACGCGGTCAGCAACGTCAAACGGCTGACCGATTTTTCAGCGATTAAACCAGGCCGGGCATATCCACTTCCGTGCGCCGTAAAATCGCCTCATTTGCCACCTCCGGCAGCTGTAAAAGCAACCAGTCGGCCATCTGTGTTTCATGTTGCAAAATACGCTGGAAGGTTTTCACGCCCTCAGCGTCTTCCGCCTGCTGCGCGGCGGCCAGCAGTGCGGTGTAAGTCGCCACTTTATAGTTGCAGAACACATAGCTGCTCACCGCGATGCGCACGCCCTCTTCATCGCGCAGCATATCGCTGGCCGCTTGTCCCACTGCCGACATACGGCCAAGCGCCTCTTTCAATGCCGACCAGCTGCTGTCGTATCGCTTCAGTGCCTCTTTCACCTGCTTCTGCTGTTCACAGGTTTGTTGCATGTACTGTTTGATACGCGCCTGCAGTAGCGGGAATGCGTCCAGACGCAGCGCTGCGGCCTGCAGCAAAGACTCGGCATGTTTTTCCATGGCATGCGCATCGCGCAACCAATCCAGGTAAACAATTTCTTTGGTCATCAATTCGCTCCGAAAGTGGAAAGCAGGGTTACAGAACGGTTTGCTGGTGGAACACCGTCGATAGCGACCCGTGGGGATTACATCGGCTCATTACGTTAATAAACTGGAAATAAGCGAAGCGTTAATTAAAACCAAACGAGCAGATTAATTAAACGTAGCAAGCAAGTGCCGCTACGCAAGTAATGAATCGAAGAAATGCGAGAGCGGTTAAATGTAACAACCCCACCGCTTCGCTTATTATTCTTGCAATGAAAGCTTCCCTCTTTACGTTAAAAAAATAATAATCAGCATTCATGGAATTTGCATGACGACAGGAATGAAAAACTGACCGATAGTCAGACAATCAAGATTCTTAAATTAAGCCTTAAGATTAATCCTGGCTTGAATCTGGTAAAAATGGCACTACATTTATTTTGCATCATGTTGGTATTGAACAGAGAGGAGAACCAATGACGGACGCTAAGAAGCTACCCGATGAGGAAGAAAAAAAGCCGCAACGTCGTGGTGGCGCGGGCAACTTCGCAGAGAATAAGGAACGCGCAGCCGAGGCTGGGCGCAAGGGCGGTCAGGCTAGTGGCGGCAATTTCAAAAACGATCCAGACCGCGCCATTGAAGCGGGAAGGAAAGGAGGAAAAATTAGCCGACGCAAATAACATTAGCCTAACAACAATACATTTTTAACCGCGTTTTACTTCTGCACAACACTCTCCTGACTCTGTATTTACGCTTCGCTTAAATACAGCTTTCTTCATGTCAGGAGAGTTATTTCACGCAAGAAACCATTAGGTTGATTAATTATTGATCAATCTAATCTTATTTGCCGCTTCGCTTATTCATGATCAAATAACATTTGCAGCCTAATAATCAGGTATGGGCTGACAGCTATATTATTTAGTGCGAATTATGAACTTTCTGTTCACGCCCAGCATATTCTTAATTACCTTTTGGATTAATCACTCAGGTTAGCAAAAAGATAAAAAAGGGAGCCGAAGCTCCCCATTAACTTAATGCGCCGCTATTTGTGGTGGCAGTTTTTACGGCGCACGCGCTTTTGCAACTTCAGCCGCAATGGGAAACCAGCGGATACTACCTGGTTAAGACCCATAGCATTAGCTTTAAGATCATCATCGGTTAGGTTTTGCGCCCAGCTGAAACGTGTGACTGCGGGAAATGTGGAGCAATAATAAACATTACTGTTCATATTCCAGGCGCATTGTCCTGGTACCGCTTCTCTAGATCGGAAATTTCACATTTAGTCTCATCAATTATTATTTTGTCGATTCTGATTCTACTCTTAGCGCTCATTTACCTGTAGAAAACGGATATTTTTTATGAAAACTCACCTCTTCACGCTTAGCGCACTGCTGTTAACCACCAGCCTTTCAGCCGTTACTGCTCAGGCTGCGACCACAAAAAATCCGCTTAGCGTGCACGTATTAAATTTGCAAACCGGCTCACCCACTTCCGGTATTGAAGTGGAACTCGATCAAAAGCAAAATAATAACTGGGTGAAATTAGCAACCGGCAAAACGGACAGCAACGGCCGTATAAGTGCGCTGTTCCCTGAAGATAAAACGGCTAGCGCTGGCAGTTATCGCGTGGTGTTTAAAACCGGTGACTATTACAAAATGAGCAATCAGAAAACATTTTTCCCGGAAATTCCGGTTGAGTTCAATATGGAAAGCAACGGCGAACACTACCATATTCCTCTGCTGCTGAGTCCGTTTGGCTATTCAACCTATCGCGGTAACTAAATTCATCGCTAAATAATGCGCAATCTGTTGCGCATTATTTTATCTCTCTATCCGCCTCATCTCGTCCGCAGTACCTTTCAACGCTAAAGTTTTTCTCACCTATGCCGATGCTGCCACTTATCAAGGACCAACCACTCTATGGATTAAAAAATGCCACGCCAACTCATGCTCCCTCTGCTTACCCTGATTTCACTGCTGTCCGGTTGTGCCAACGATAAGCCCCTGCCACCCACCTCAAAAGTGGTGCAGACGCAGAAGATTATCTCCGCTAACCAATCACAGATAGATCTCGAGGGCGTGCAGATGCTCGAAACGGATTTTAGTCGCCCATCGGACACCCAGTTGCGCTACGTCACGCAAGGCGATACGTCTAAAGTCGCGGCGCTTAAAACCCTGCAGTTTGTGTCGATGATGTTTGCTGGTGGCGGCAACGTGCCGGGTTTTACCAAAGACGAACTTAAAGGCACTGAAGTTGCCGGCTTTATGAACCCTTCTCTGCCCTATTTAATGCCGCGCATCACAGAGATACTCAAAACCGAGCTGGATAAACATCCCAGTAAGAAATATGACAATGCGGTAACCATAACGCCAATCACCTGGAAACTGGTTTATAAAAATCTGGCGGGTGGCGATGATAATTATCAGCTGCTGTTTAGCACTATTATTCATCGTTCGGGCAAGGGCGTCGCGAATTCCTCTCTCTCGCAGGACGTTAATTGTGGGGATGATGTGAATGTACAGGAGTATACCCTGCAGCAATGGCAGGCCAATAGCTACGCCAAAGTCACCGAAGAAACGCAGAAAATGCTGGAGAGCTGCGTAGTGAAATTCTCCGGTGCCGCGCGACTATTCCTGTTTGATGCCACCACGCTAACCCAATAACGCACGTTGGCTGAATGCCTTGCGCCAGCGGGTCGGCGTGGTATTCAGCCGTTGTCTGAAGTGATGCCTTAAGGTCTCCGGTGAGCCAAAACCGGCCAACTCGGCGACCTGATCGATGCTCAGCTTGCCGTTTTCCAGCAAGCCGCAGGCTTTCTCCAGCCGCACGCTCAGCATCCATTCGCCGGGCGTAGTGCCGGTCGCGTCATGAAAACGGCGCATAAAGGTGCGACGGCTCATGCCGGCTTGCCTGGCAAGCTGGTCAATCACCAGCGGCGTATTGAGATGATTGCGCAGATCGTCGAGCAGCGGAGCGAGACTTTTGGCTCGTCGTTGCGGCACCGGCTGCTGAATCAGCTGCGCCTGATTACCTTCGCGCAGCGGCGGCGTTACCATGCGGCGCGCGGTACGGTTGGCAACGTCAATACCATAGTCCCGACGAATCAAATGTAGACACAAGTCAACGCCCGCCGCGCCACCCGCCGAGGTGATTACGCTGCCTTCATCAACATAAATCATGCCATGCTCAACCTGCGCGTCTGGAAAGCGTTGCGCCAGAATGTCGGTGCTGTTCCAGTGTGCGGTCGCGCGTTTTCCGTTGAGCAATCCCGCCGCACCGAGCACAAAACTTCCCGCGCAGATCGAGACAATTCGCGTGCCGTTGCGGTGCGCTTTTTGCAGCGCCGCAAGAAGTGCTTCCGAGGCCGGTTCATGTACGCTGCGCCAGCCGGGAATCACGATGGTGCCGGCATCCTCCAGCAGTTCCAGCCCGCCATCAACCACTAAGCGCACGCCACCCTGCGCGGCAAAAATCCCCTCTTCAACCGATGCCACAGACAATTCATACAGCGGTGCGCCGAACACTTCATCTACGCGGCCAAATGCTTCGACAGCAATGCCGAACTCAAACGTACACAGGCATTCATAGGCCAGCAGCACCAGGCGACGATTTTTCGGTGCAGCATGTCTGACATCAAGCGGAGCGGTGATATGCATAACGGGATTACCTGTAATTTGGCACGATCTTGACGATATATGGCATGCGCACAGATTTCCACTGCCGCCGCAATCTTTCATGCTGGCACTCTCTTAACGTTTCGCAGGGATTGACTATGAAGAACATGTTGGCGCTGATGGCGGTTTGTTTGGCCGCGTTAATGTCAGGGCTGGAGATCTCCAGCGTACCGGTGATTTTGCCCGTGCTGGAAAAGCAGATGCACGCCAGTTTCCGCGAGCTGCAGTGGATCATGAACGCCTACACGCTGGCCTGCACCGCGGTGTTAATGGCCACCGGCACGCTGGCGGATACTTATGGACGTAAGCGCATCTTCATTATTAGCATTATCGCCTTCGGGCTGACTTCGGTGATGTGCGGGCTAGCGCAAAGCCCGCTGTGGCTGATTGTCGCGCGCTTACTGCAAGGGTTAAGCGGTGGCGCGATGTTAACCTGCCTGATTGCCATTCTGTCGTTCCAGTTTCCACAGGGAAAAGCGCGCAGCCGTGCTTTCGCCGCGTGGGGAATCACCTTTGGTTTTGGCCTGGGCTTCGGGCCGATCATCGGCGGTATGCTGGTGGCGTGGTTTAGCTGGCAGTGGGTATTTCTGGTACACGGTTTTATCGCGTTGCTCACGCTGATGCTGGCAATGAAAAACGTGGTGGAATCGCGTGATAGCGAAGCGAAAAAACTCGATCTTAGCGGGCTGATCACCTTATCGCTCACCGTGGTTGGTGCAACCTTTCTCATTACTCAGGGCGGCAGCCTCGGTTGGCGCAGCCTGAGCGCACAGCTTATTTTGCTGATCACCCTGCTCAGCGCGCTGTTATTTGTCTGGATTGAACGTCGTCATCCTCATCCGATGTTTGATTTCTCGGTGTTCCGCATTCGCGCCTTTTCCGGTGCGCTGATGGGCTCGATAGGTATGAACTTCAGCTTCTGGCCGCTGATGATCTATCTGCCGGTCTATTATCAGAGCGGCTTAGGCTACAGCAGCATGGCCACTGGGCTGGCGCTGCTGGCCTACACGTTGCCAACCTTATTGATGCCGCCGCTGGGAGAGAAGCTAGTGGTTCGCATTGGTGCGGCACGCATGATCCCGCTGGGTTTATTTACTCTTGGTGCGGGTTTTATGCTGATGAAATTCTCGGTATCACAGCAAATGAGTTTACTGCCGGGTGCGCTACTTTCGGGCATTGCGCTCGGGCTGACCAATACACCGGTGACCAACACCACCACCGGTTCAGTGCCGGGAAATCGTGTGGGCATGGCGTCGGGAATCGATATCAGCGCGCGACTGATCACCTTGTCAATTAACATCGCGCTGATGGGCAGCCTGCTGGTGGCAGGCGTAGCGGCAAGTCTGCAACGCATCATGCCCGCCATCAATGATGCCCAGGATATGGCCGAGCGCATTGCGGGTGGTAGCGAGGTTGCGCTGACCGGCAATGTTGCTGCGCGGGTGCTGGCAGACGGATTTTCCGGCGTGCTGTTATACGGCGCCGCAGGCGTGTGGGGATTGGCGCTGGCGAGTTATCTATTGTTCAACATCAAGTCTAAGCGGGCGATCGCGCGCACGGATGAGATGAATAAGAAACAGTGCGCGCCCTAGCTAAGGATTGATCCACTGAGCGCTGGCAAGGCTTCCCGAGGCGCTATAACGCAACAAGGCTCTTTGATTGTTTTCCCTGGCAAGCCTGCACCAATCCAGCAGGCTAGCCTGAAACAGCAATACACCGAAATTGCCCTTGCCGCCGCCAGCAGCGTTGTGTTCGTTATCAACATCGCTGCCCGGCGTGGGGCCGGCATAGGTTTGCTGCGTCCAGGGAGATAAACGCTGCCATGCCGCCTCAGCCCGTTCACTCTCCGCGCCATGCAGCGTAATCGTCCCCTGCAAGCGCAGCTGGGTTTTGTCGCAATACCCTAAAACCGTTACCTGCGGATTAAATGCCAGCGCCTGCCATTTGGGGCTGCGCATATCGGTGTGAAACTCCAGCGTACGCCTGAGGCGATCAACCCGGCGCAGCACCAGCGTTCTGGCCTGCGGCTGGCCCAGCGCATCGACAGAGGCGAGGGTTAAAAAGTGAAAACCCGCATCGGGCGCATCCGCCCCGCTTGCCAGTTTATTCCAGCAATCCCGATCAAGCTCTTCTGGAGGCAGTGACATCAGCGTTTCCTTTTGGGTTGAGTCGAAGTGTGAGTTAGCAGTAGCGATCCACCAGCGCCAGAATCAGCGCCTCAAGTTCAGCCAATCCTTGCTGCTGGCTGATGTCGCCGCATACCACCGCATTGGAAATCGCATCGGCGGCACCAAGAATCCCCCACATACTGGCTTGCGGCAGCGTTGCCTCGGCAAACCAGCTGCGAAATTTTTCAATAAAATTGAGCTGGTATTTGCGTTTCACCTCAGCCAGCTCTGGCGTGCTATCAAGCGCCGACAGCACGTCCGGAATCTCGCGCCCCTGCGTTAATACGCAATCAACGTAGCTTGATGCCACCACCTTAACCCTTTCGCCAAGGCTGCTGCCTGCCGCTACCATCGCCGCCTCAATAATCACGGTTTGCCGCTGATCAAAATCCTCGTACAGCGCAGCGAGCAAACCGTGGCGGGTACCAAAATGATCGTACACCACCGGTTTGCTCACGCCCGCCTCTTCCGCTACTCGCCCTAAGGTCAGCGCATCGCTGCCCTGCTCGCGCACCACATTCCACGCGACGCCGATCAACTGCTGGCGACGTGCTTGATGCGTCATGCGCTGGCGGATGGGGTGATTCATGCCAGTTCCTTCAGCGGAAAAAGTCGCTGTCCAAGTTGCTGTGCCAGCCTGTAGTGAGACTCGGGATAATTGTCATCCGTGGGCAGCAGCAATTCGCTGGTCACCACCGGTGCGCCGCAATAACCGAAAATCCCCTCATCGATCTGTGTGCGCATGCTGCTGAAATAGCCGCGACGTACATACGTCCGCTGGCTCGCTGCACCCAGCGCCAACAGATGCACCTGCAATTTTCCCAGCTTTTTCACCACGTTTAGGCCGTCATCTTCGTAGGCCCAGCCTTGGGTGAAGACGCGATCGATCCAACCTTTTAGCTGTGCCGGGAACGACCACCAGTAAATAGGATAAACAATGATTAACGCGTCGGCGCGATCCACTCGCTGCTGCTCCGCCACGACATCGGCGGGTGACGGCGCACCGCTTTTGAACTGGTCAAAATCGGCCTGGTTAAAACGCGGATCAAACTGTTCTGCTGCCAGGTCAGCGATCTCATAACTGTGTCCCGCTGCGGCAATCCCTTGCGCGACCTGCGAAACAATGTGGTGCGTGTGGGAAGCCGCGTCCGGATGTGCAGTAACGATCAGAGCGTGCATGGTGAAACCCTCGATTAAGCATAAGCTACTAGTAGTAACTTACCATCGGTAGGTTGTCAAACTCTCCATACTTTGTGCAAGCAAACCGATTCCGCTCGACCGATATAAGGTCCGTAGTTTTCTATTTCCTGATAGTCATAGCGTCGATAGAACGCAACTGCCCGTTGATTGACGACGCGTGTCGAAAGGCGGATTTCACTGTATCCCATACTTTTGGCGCGGCTTTCCAGATAGGCCAGCAACGCCGCGCCCACACCGGATACGCTACGGTCGGAGTACATGCGTTTAACTTCGGCCACGTAAGTGGATAGCGGCCTCAGCGCTGCGCAACCGACGGCGTTGCCCGCGTCATCTCTGGCCAGCAGCCACAGCGATCGCTCACGGGTTATCTCCTCAGCGTTGAAGTGACTTTTCCCGTTATCACCGGTAATCACCGCAAGTTCTGCAGACAATTTCTCCACCAACGCTTGGGATTCAGACGAAAACGGATCGGCTTGTGTGATGGTGATCTTCATGACGACAATATGATTTCCTGATTCAATGATGAAAACATACCCAAGGATATTTAATGATGATCAAAGTGCGCAACGCAGAAGCGAAAGATTTTGCGGCATGGTCAGTGCTGTGGAAGGGATACCTGAATTTTTACGGCAGCGAATTGGACGAGAGCGTGACTTTAGCGACGTGGCAACGGGTGCTGACGCCTGGCTCAGGTATGCTGTGTCGGCTCGCGGAAAGCGATAATCACGTGGTTGGCTTCGCGGTTTGCGTTTTGCATCCAGGGACGTGGGTAACCGAGCCACTGTGCTACCTTGAGGATCTTTATGTTGATGAAAATCAGCGCGGCATAGGTGCAGGAAGAGCGTTGATCGAAGCGCTGCGTGATGAGGCCCAGCAGAAATCATGGTCGAAAGTGTACTGGGTTACCCGTGAAAGCAATCCAGCCCGGGCGCTTTACGACAAGCTGGCCCTGCTGGATGATTTTGTCCGTTACACCATCAAAATTTAGTTTAGCAAGCAACATGCTCTCTCAAGGCGGCAAGTAAACGAGTAACCAGTGGTTTTGCTTCGTTCTTCCGCCAGACAGCATACAGGGTGACGTTCAGCCCAAGCCAGGGCAGTTCAGCGATGGTAACCGCCGGCGAAGCCAAACGAGCAAGACTTCGCTGGATTAACGTATATCCCAGGCCCGCTTCAACGCATGAAAGTGCAGCCAACGGCCCGCTGACTTCAAGCCGCACATCAGGTGCGAAACCCGCACGTTCACAAATATCCATCAGCCTGCTCGACGCTGTGGTATTTAAACTTTGCTTATCTGCAATCCAGCGCTTCTTATCGAGCTGCTCAGGGCGAGGATGTTCAATCGCCTGCTTGCCTGGCATCGCCAGTACCACCGGCTCACTCAAGACGCACTGAAAAGCAAAAAGGTCATTCGCCTCAGGCGGGGCATAAACCAATGCCAGATCCAGCGCGTGATTCGATAGCGCATCGATTTGCGGCTGTGAACGTAGGGCATGCAGTTGAATATCCACTTCCGACGAGCAGTCTAATCGGGCAAGGCTGTCAGGAAGCAAAAGTGAGTGGATAGCGGCTTCAACATAACCAATATCAAGCCGACCCGATTGACCCTTTCTCAGGCTCCTGCCTAACCCATTCAGGCGATCGTGATGGGCGAGCAGCGCTTTCACTTCTATCAGGAACTGCTTTCCCTCGGCGCTAAGATACAAACGTTTCTTTTCACGATGAAAAAGTGCAACCCCCAACTCATCTTCCAACTGCTGGATCTGTCGACTCAAAGGGGAGGCAGAAATATGCAATTTCTCGGCGGCCTGGCCAATATGCTGCAGCTCGGCGACAAGCGCGAAAGAGCGCAATAGCTTGATGTCCATAACTTATCCGGTCACAACTCAGTCGAGAATGATGATAGCCACACAATAATCTATGCCGCAACATGTTACGCAATGCGGCAAGAGGCGTGATTTCGGCGTTAAGTAGCCCAAACGATTTTAATCGCAGTGTTAAAAACTGACATTTATCGAGGTATTCTTGAACACTTTATTTCACTCTTATGATATTGGCGATTATCACGTCACCGCAATAAGCGACGGCGAGATGACAGCCAGCCTGAATTTATTATCAGGAATTGAAAATAGTGCAGCCGTAAATATTCAGCAGTGTAATGGCATCATTGCACCGGATAATATTCATATTTACTGTTATCTCATCCGCGGACAGGGCCGGATTATATTGGTCGATGCAGGTATGGGAAAACTTAATCATGTGGGTGGAGAATTAAAACAGAACCTATTTTTATTGGGCGTCGCGCCTGAAGATATAGATACCGTGCTGTTAACTCACGGGCATCCCGATCATATTGGTGGTCTACAGGATGAGAGAGGACGACCCACTTTCGGCAACGCTGAACTCTATCTAAGCCAGGCAGAAGCCGACTTCTGGCGGGATGAAGCGCAGCTAAGTCACCTGAATGAACGCGCGCAGATGAACGGAACGCGGGTTCGTCGCACGCTTGACGCATATCAGCCAAAGCTACGGTTTACGGAAAACGCCGTGATTGCTAAAGGGATCAGTGCGGTCTGCCTGCCGGGACATACGCCAGGCCACACAGGTTATCTGATTGAATCATGCCAGCAGAGACTGCTGATCTGGGGAGATATCGCGCATTATCCCCACATTCAAATAGCCCACCCGGAAATTTCCATCGCTTTTGATAACGACCCTTTGCTGGCAGAAAATACCAGAAAGGAGCTACTGGCACGGGTAGCACGAGAAAATCTATTAATTGCCGGTATGCATTTTGGCGTAACGGGATTTGCCTATATTCGCTGCGCTGCAGAAGGGCAGTATGTACTCGAATATGTCTAATCTCTCTCCGGCGAATGCTGCCTACACATATCCCATCATCTGCAGCATTGACTGCGCCTGATTCATCGCCTCTGCGCGATGCGTCACGCCCAGTTTCTGATACAGATTACGGATATGAGTTTTGATGGTGGTCGCGGCGACGTCCAGCTCGCCGGCAATTTGGTCATTACTGTAGCCCGAGTAGATCAACCCCAAAACCTGCCATTCGCGCTGGGTAAGCGGGCTGGTGCGGATCAGCTCGGGCACGTCAGGATGATTGAGCAGGCGACTGACAAAGCCTTCGTCGAAATGGGCAAATTTATGGCGATGATATTTATTGATCTCGCTAAGGATCCTGCGGGCGCGATGATTATCCAGTTCATCCAACGTATTCAACTGGATAAGCTGACGCAGCTGCTGCGCCATGGCTTCGCCTTCAATCACGAAATGGCTGACGAAGCCGGTGCTGCGCGCCAGTTTCAGCGCTTCAATCAGAGCCTGCTGCGCTTCGGCTTTACGATCGGTTTGCCAATAGATCTGATTTAATAACAGCAGATTGCGGTTCATATCGCTCATCAGCTGCAGCGCGCGAGCATTGTCGTTCAGCTCATCCAGCACCACTTCCGCCTGACTCATATTGCCCAGCAATATTTGCGCCCGCGCCACGTTGCGCCACTGACCTTGCAAGAAATGATTATTGGCAAATTCAGGTTTCGCCGTCTGACGCATCCAACTGCTGGCACTTTGGCTATCGCCGGTCATCTGCCAAAAAATCACTCTGACTTTATCGGCATTAGCGATCCAGTCACTGTGCAAGCTGCCGTTATTCAGCAGGTTCTCAAGGCGACTGAGATGGCTGCGGGCGTTATCAAGATTGCCGCGCGCCAGCGAGCACTGCACCAGCAACCCCAGACACTGAATCTGCTGCTGTGGTTGATACCCTTTCAGTACTTTAATCCCGTCGCGCGCGGCCTGTTCGGCTTCATCCAGCCGGCCCCACGCCCACAACAGCTGCGCGCGGATGCGCAGCAGAAATTCATGCATCGGGAACTGCGCCAGATGCTGCTCATTAACCAGCGCAAACGCCCGCTCCTGCATCTCATAGGCGGACTGCAAAAAACCCTGCGCAAACAGAATTTCACTTTGCTGAATCAGACTCCACAGCGCGTAGTTCCAGGCCTCTTCGCGACGCGCCATCTGTTCCGTCTGCCGCATCAGCTTGAGCGAACTGCTCAGTTCACCTTTGCAATGCATCACTTCACCTAAGACCGACGTGGCAACAATGCAGCTGTAAGGGCGACTTTTGGGCAGCACATCAAGCGCCAGCAAAGCCAGCCGTTCCGCTTCCTCGGCGTTGCCATCGTTCATCGACACTTGCGCCAGCAGCGCATT
Source organism: Pantoea nemavictus (assembly GCF_037479095.1). NCBI lineage: Bacteria > Pseudomonadati > Pseudomonadota > Gammaproteobacteria > Enterobacterales > Erwiniaceae > Pantoea > Pantoea nemavictus. The sequence goes on from NZ_JBBGZW010000002.1 coordinate 431,022, forward strand.
GAATTCGCCACGCAGCACCTCATCAATCTCGTTGGGGCATGACTGCTCAAAGCGCGTCAGCAGCGTATTCACTTCGGAAAAGCGATGCTGACTTTGCATCAGCCACGCCTGCAGCAGCAGCAGCTTGGGGTTTTCCCGCAGGATCTCCCACGGCAGGGCTGTTAGCGAATTTTCTAACAGCGTGAGTTCGCTCTGATTAAACAGCGTCCAGGCGTACTGCAGCAGTACATCGCGTAGCATCAGCGCATCACCGGCGGCCAGCGCATGGTGAATCGCTTCTCCGGGAAAACCCAGCTTCATCCAGCTCTCAGCCGCAGCGCGATGCAGATCCGGCAGCTCAGCGGCGAGTTCCCACTGGCAGCGCTGGCGCAAAAAGTTGCCGAACAGCGGATGATAGCTAAACCATTCGCCGGAGTTATCCATGCGCTGTAAAAACAGCCCCTGACGTTCAATCTCTTCCAGCCGCATCTGGCCTTGCTCTTCGCCGGTCACGCAGGCGATCAGCGTATCGTTCATGGATCGCAGCAGCGCGCTTTTCAGCAAAAACTGGCGCGTGGCGCTATCCACGTTGTTCAGCACTTCTTCAACCAGATAATCTGCCAGATGACTGGCGTTGATGCCGGACAGGCGGCGCGCCGAGTCCTGCGCTGAACTGGCGCCCTGGCGGGTGGAGAGCGCGATCAGCTGCAATGCCGTTGCCCAGCCCGCCACATCGTCACACAAACGGCCGCTCTCTTCCGATTCCAGCGGCGTAGTCAGGCGGCAATCGAAAAATTGTTTCGCCTCGTGGTGGGTAAACGCCAGCTGCTGGCTGCCGAGCTCAATCAGCTGTTCACGCACGCGCAGGTTGGCAATGCCGAGCTGCGGCAAGTTACGCGACAGCAAAATCAGCGTGACGTTTTCCGGCTGATTGCGCAAAAAGAAGCGCATGGCGTCATGAATAGCGGGATTGGTGATGTGATGGTAATCATCGATGATTAACCAGATCGGCTGCTGCCACGCCGCCAGTTCACTGAACAGCTGGGCGAACAGCGCATTGAGGTTAATATATTGCCGCTTCTGCGCCAGCGCTTCGCTGCGCGCGCAGCCGCCAAGCGTTGCCTGCTGCAGCGCCGCAATCAGGTAATCAACGAAGCGTTCCGGCTGATTGTCGCCCTCATCCAGTGAATACCAGCCCAGATGCGGTTTCTCCGCCGCCCATTGGGAGATCAGAGTGGTTTTGCCATAACCCGCCGGACTGGTCACCAGCACCAGACGATAATTCCCTGCGGCGCTCAGTTTCTGGATCAAACGCTCACGCGTGACCGTGCTTTCGAGGCGGACAGGACGGCTGAGTTTTGCAGGTATTAACATCGGCGAACGCTTCTCCCTTAACGTGGCGCATCATTATTTTACGCTTCGTAATTAATAGTCACATACGTTCAGACATTCGTTTACCTAATGCAAGCGAACCCATTAAGCAAACTTAACAAAAGCGAGGGTTATCACATTCTTGTCGCGCTTTCAGATTTCCCTCAGCCTCTCCACCCCGATCATCCTCCCCCCTGAATTTTGTGCAGGAGGAGGAGCGTCCCATGCCCGTCGCGCAGAATGACCGCTACGCACCTCCGCCCTTACAGGACAACCCGGCTATGAAATTTGATCGCTCTCGTTTTACACAAGCGCTGACCCGACAGTGGCAGCGTTTTGGTCTGCACGACGCTAAAGAGATGACGCCTGATCAGTGGTGGCAAGCGCTGAGTGGCGCGCTGGCCGATATGCTGGCAGAGAGGTCCGCGCCGCCTGCGGCGACCACACAGCGTCACGTTAACTACATCTCGATGGAGTTTTTGATTGGCAGGCTGACCGGCAACAATCTGCTCAACCTTGGCTGGTATGACGCGGTAAACGAGGCGCTGGCCGTATGGGATATTTCGCTGAGTGAGATTGAAGAGCGTGAGACCGATCCGGCGCTGGGTAATGGCGGGCTGGGTCGCCTCGCGGCCTGCTTCCTCGATTCGATGGCGACAGTGGGACAACCCGCTACCGGTTACGGACTCAACTATCAGTACGGCCTGTTTCGCCAGCATTTTGTCGATGGCGCCCAGCAAGAGCTGCCTGATGACTGGCAGCGCGACTGCTATCCGTGGTTCAGCCACAACGCGGCGCTCACGGTCGAGGTTAACCTGGGCGGCAAAGTCATGACGCAAAACGGTGTGCATCGCTGGCAACCGGCGGTGCAAATACGCGGTGAGGCCTGGGATCTGCCGGTGGTGGGTTACCAAAATGGTGTGACGCAACCGCTGCGCCTGTGGCAAGCGAAACATGCTCAGCCTTTTGATCTGCAGCGTTTTAATAACGGCGATTTTTTGCGTGCTGAACAGCAAGGTATCGACGCAGAGAAACTCACCAAAGTGCTGTATCCCAACGACAATCATGACAACGGCAAAAAGCTGCGCCTGATGCAGCAATATTTTCAGTGTGCCTGTTCGCTGGCGGACATCCTGCGTCGTCATCATCGCGCCGGGCGCAGCATTGAATCCCTGCCCGATTATGAGGTGATTCAGCTCAACGACACGCATCCAACCCTGGCGATCCCGGAGCTGATGCGTCTGCTGCTGGATGAGCATCAAATCAGCTGGGAAAACGCGTGGCAGATTACGCAGCGCACTTTTGCCTACACCAACCACACCTTGATGCCTGAGGCGCTGGAATGCTGGGATGTGCGCATGGTGCGCGCCCTGCTGCCGCGCCATCTGATGATCATCAACACCCTGAACGCCCAGCTGAAAAAGCAGGTTGAGGCGCGCTGGCCGGGTGATGACGCCACCTGGGCGAAGCTGGCGCTGGTACACAACAACCAGCTGCGCATGGCTAATCTCTGCGTCACCAGCGGCTTTGCGGTCAACGGTGTGGCGGCGCTGCACTCGCAGCTGGTGGTGAAAGATCTGTTCCCGGAATATCACGCGCTGTGGCCAGCAAAGTTTCATAACGTCACCAACGGCATTACGCCGCGCCGCTGGATAAATCAGTGCAACCCGGCGCTGGCGGCATTGATCACTAAAACGCTCGATCGCCCGTGGCTGACCGATCTTGATCAGCTCAAAGGACTAGAAATTTACGCCGACCACGCGGCATTCCAGGCACAATACCGCGCGATTAAACAGCAAAACAAGCTGTCGCTGACGCGCTGGATCGCCGAACGCACCGGCATTAGGGTCAATCCCCAGGCGCTGTTTGATGTACAAATCAAGCGTCTGCATGAGTACAAGCGTCAACATCTGGCGCTGCTGCATACCATTGCGCTATGGCAAACGCTGGTGAGCGATCCGCAGGCCAATCTGGCGCCGCGCGTGGTGCTGTTTGGTGCGAAAGCCGCGCCGGGTTATGTGCTGGCGAAAAATATTATCTACGCGATAAACAAAGTCGCAGCCACCATCAACAACGATCCGCGCATAGGCGATCGCCTTAAAGTGGTGTTTATTCCGGATTACAACGTATCGGTTGCCGAGCGACTGATTCCGGCAGCGGACTTATCCGAGCAAATTTCCACAGCGGGTAAAGAGGCATCAGGCACCGGCAACATGAAGCTGGCGCTCAACGGCGCCCTGACCATTGGCACGCTGGATGGCGCCAACGTAGAGATTGCCGAACAGGTAGGCAGCGAAAATATCTTTATCTTTGGCCATACCGTGGACGAGGTCAGCGCGTTAAAAGCCGCGGGTTACTCACCCGATGGGTGGCGCAAAAAAGATGCGCAGCTCGATCGCGCGCTCACAGCGTTAGAGGATGGCACCTTCAGCGACGGTGATGTCAGCGCCTTCGCGCCCCTGCTGCACAGCCTCAGCTCGGCAGGCGGCGATCCTTATCTGGTGCTGGCCGATTTCCGTCACTACCTGAATGCCCAGGCGCAGGCAGAAACTTTATGGGCCGACCAGGATGGCTGGACGCGCGCCGCGATTCTTAATACTGCGCGCTGCGGGATGTTCAGCGCCGATCGCGCAGTTCGCGACTATCAGCAACGTATCTGGCAGGCCGCGCGATGAGTAGCACCATGACACCAACATTCAATCCCGCACCGGAAATTGCCACCGATTACATCGATGCGCATGGTCGTTTGCAGTCTGTCTCTCCAGTTACCCGCCAGCGTCTGCTGGCGGCGATGCACCCCGCCCGCCCAGCGGTATCGCCGTTGCCGCCGGTGCTGATCGTCCAGGGCGAGCAGGCTGAAATAGTGCTGCCCGCGCCTGGCGTCACCGCCGATTGGCAACTGGTCAGTGAACAGGGCGAGAGCTGGAATGGCAGCTGCATCGCCAGCCAGCCGATCCGTTTGCCATCGCTACCGTATGGTTATCACCAGCTCAGCGTTAACGCGCATCCGCAGCCGTTGCACTGCCGGATCATTGTCGCGCCTGTTCGTTGTTACGAGCCGCCCGCCATCGTTCAGGGCAACTCGCTGTGGGGCGCCTGCATTCAGCTTTATACCCTGCGCTCAGCGACTAACTGGGGGATCGGCGACTTCAGCGATTTACAGCAGATGCTGGCAGAGGTCGCGCAGCGCGGCGGCGCCTGTATTGGCCTCAACCCGCTGCACGCGCTGTTCCCGGCAACACCGGAAAGCGCCAGCCCCTATAGCCCCTCTTCACGTCGCTGGCTCAATATGCTGTATATCGATGTCGCCGCCGTGCAAGATTTTCAACACAGTGAGGAAGCGCAGCGCTGGTGGCACTCGCCGACTACGCAGCAGGCGTTACAGGCGGCGCGTGACGCTGAGTGGGTTGATTACTCTGCCGTTACCGCGCTGAAGCTGGCGGCACTGCGTCTCGCATGGCAGCACTTCAGAAAGCGCGCGGCGGACGACCAACAGGTGGTCGCTTTTGACACCTTTATGGCGCAAGGCGGGGAAAGTTTGCTGCATCAGGGCGTTTTCGACGCGCTACACGCCGCGCAGATCGCCGAGGATGCGCAGCGCTACGACTGGACGACATGGCCTGCGGAATTACAGTCGCCAGACAGCGCGGCGGTGCGGGCATTCCGTATCGAGCACACCTATGAAGTGCGTTTCTATCTGTGGTTACAGTGGCTGGCCGCCGAACAGTTCGCCGCGTGCTGGGCGGTTTGCCAGCACTATGCGATGCCGATTGGCTTATATCGCGATCTAGCGGTTGGCGTGGCGCAGGGCGGCGCGGAAACCTGGAGCGATCGCCAGCTGTATTGCTTGCAAGCCAGCGTGGGCGCACCGCCGGATATTCTCGGGCCGCTGGGCCAGAACTGGGGATTGCCGCCAATGGATCCGCAGGTGATGCAGGCGCGCGCCTACGAGCCGTGGATAGCGCTGCTGCGTGCCAACATGCACGACTGTGGCGCGTTGCGTATCGATCACGTGATGGCGCTGCTGCGCCTGTGGTGGATTCCGCAGGGCGAAAGTGCTGCCGAAGGCGCCTACGTGCACTATCCCATCGACGATCTGCTCGCCATTTTGGCGCTGGAGAGCCAGCGTCACCAGTGCATGGTGATTGGTGAAGACTTGGGAACGGTGCCACAGGCGATCGTCGGCAAACTGCAGCAGGCGGGCGTCTACTCCTACAAAGTGCTCTACTTTGAACAGACGTCAAAAACGGCATTTCGCTCGCCATCGCACTGGCCACGTCAGGCCATGGCGGTGGCCACCACGCACGATATGCCGACGCTGCGCGGCTGGTGGCAAAGTGACGATCTACGCCTGGGCAGCGAGCTTGGGCTGTATCCCGATAAACAGATTCTGGCCGGCCTCAACAAGGCGCGTCTAGCCGCACGTCGCGCGCTGTTCAGCAGCCTGCAACGCAGCGGATGTCTGGCAGCACAGCGCGAGCCGCAGGTGATGAATCGGGCGTTAAGTGAAGCGATGCAGCGCTATCTGGCTGACAGCCACAGCGCGCTGTTGGGCCTGCAGCCCGAGGATTGGCTGGATATGGCCGCCCCGGTGAATATTCCCGGCACCACCACGCACTACCCCAACTGGCGGCGCAAGCTCAGCGCCTCGCTGGAGGAGATGTTTGCTGACCCGCAGATTAACGCGTTGCTGGCAGATATCGATCGTCGGCGAAAGCGGGTTTAATTTTTGTATTGATTCGAGCCTCGGTCCGTGCTGGCTGACCGTGCTGGCTGTCCCCCTCCTCGGTCCTCCCCCATAAATGGAGGAGGAAGATGCTGCTATATGTGAGTTCTGAAGCTGCATGTGGCAGCGTCTCCTTCCCCCGCAAGCGGGGGAAGGCCGGGATGGGGGACAGCCAGCACACACCAGGCAAAAAAAAGGTGCGCCGCAGCGCACCAGATGGAACAAATCAGCACTGTCGGGGTGCTTCACCCCTTGCCTTTAACACTGCTGACAAAAACTTTCCTCGCGGAGGTGGAGCCTAAACGCTCGGCCTCATCCAGCAGTTTCAACGCTTTATCAATGTTGCCCTGATCGACGGCCTGCCGGATGTTCTGATTAAAATAGCCTTCGGTATCGGTCATGATCGGCTCACGTTTGGCTTCAGGTGCAGCGGCTGCATGGTACACCGCAGGCGCCACCGGCTGGGTATTGCCGACCGTCACCGGCGCGGGGCCCGATGAACCAAACAGCGGCCCGACTAAAATCGACGAGCCTGCGCTGGTTTTCACTTTGAGCTTAAGCGTGCCTGCGCGGCTATGACGGGCAATGGGATCGGGAATATCCGGCACTGCATGGCCGGTGCCTTTGGCATACGCCTTCGCCGGATCCATCAAAGTGGTGGTTTCAATCAGATCTTTCTCGGTGGTGAATACCAGCAGATAGATCTTTTGCTGTCCAAGTGCAGGCGTCAGCTTCATTACGCCTTCAAGACGATCGGCTGCCATCACGCCCGGTTGTTGATAGGTAAAAAAGCGCGCCGGAAACCAGGCCGCCGGGCGCATGTTCTCATCCAGTACCAGCACATTCGGCGCAAACACCTGATTCTGATGCACTTCGCTGCTCAGCGTAATGGTGAGTTCACCGATGTTTGCCGGCAGGCTGTAGGCCGCGACCGAACCCGTTACGCCCGCAGCGTTGAGGTTGGCGCCATTTTCCGCCAACGTGCTAACCTGGGTGCGCGACGTATCGACCGGCAACCAGCTTAGCGTCTGCAGGCTGGCGGGCGGAATGGTAGGTGCAGCGGAGAGATCCTGTGGCACCAGATTCACCTCGGCGAAGGCCGGTAAACTCTGGCCAGCCAGCAGCGCCGCACTTAGGCACAGCGCAAAAACCGTTTTTTTCATTTTCATTGTGCTACCTCAAAAAGCTGTCAGGCAGCGGCGCGAACCAGGCAATGGCGCGCCGCGCCGAAAAGAGATGGTCTCAGTCAGGTCATCAGCGGGAGCTTTACCACCAAATCTCCATCTGCGCACCGAACGTCCACTCATCGTTGTTGCCACGGCTGTTGGTTAAGATGCCGTTGCCGCTGCTGTCGTTAGACGCAAATGAGGTCAAATCACCTGCGCTGTCTTTGCTATAGCCCCACTTCTCATCCCACTTGGCGTAAGTGGCGAACAAACGCAGTGCCGGGCGCGACCAGATGCTGTCGCCGGCCTGCCACTGCTGCGCCAGCGTCACTTTGTATTGGCCATTGCGCTCGCTAACCTGCTGTGACTTCACGTTGTCGTAGCCCACTTCCAGCAGGGTGCTCATGATCGGCGTCCATTTGTACATTGGGCGCACGCCCACGGTGTACCACTCGGTCCCGCGGTTGTTGTCGAGGTCGGTATTCTGGTACATGGCGACATACATCAGATCCCAGCGATCGGCGAGATTGATCGCACCGTGATCGAGCACGCGGTACATGCTGCCGCTGTTGTTGATGTTGGTGCCCTGCGGCAACCCTTTGCCCTGCGAGGTCAACGCATCGGTGGCGTATTGCAGCACGAATTTGTTGTAGCCCTTCATCATGCTTTGGGTATGTTCTGCGGTGAACATCCAGCCATCTTTGGAGGCATTGTCCTCAAGGCGATAGCCGTCACGCGCATTGGCACGGCCATAATCTACGCCCAGTTCCAGCACGCCGTTCGGGTTGGTTTCAAGCCCGGCCAGGCGCACGTCAAACACGTCGTTCGCCGTGCTGGTGGCGTAGTCGCGGATCTGATCGCTGGAGAAAGTGTAAGAACCACCCGCTTCAGAGGAGCGCGTGGCGGCGAATGAGAGCTTACCGAAGCCGAGATCAACATCTTCAAGACCGGCACCTGGACCGGAGATATCCCAGTAGTAGAAGTCGATCATGTGGACGTCATGACGCTGATAGAAACGCTTACCGGCCCAGATGGTGGAGCCAGGCAGGGCTTCAATCAGATTTTTACCTTTCACGTTGGCTTCACGAAATGCCGGAGAAGTCGCTTCCCAGTCATTTTGTTGAGAAACCGAATAGGCGACGTTGGTATCGAAATAGAAGCTTTTATCGCCCTCTTTCCACACTTCCTGGCCCAGTTTCAGTTCAGCGTAGGTTTCACACTCGTTGCCCAGACGGTATTTACTTTGAGCACCGGTGGCTTGAAAACATTGCTGTTCCCCGCCGCTGCCGGTCCAGCCGATGCCGGAACGGGCATAGCCGGTAAAATCGACTGCCATCGACGGGGCAGAGAGCGTACCCGCCGCGATAGCAACCGCGAGAGGGAGTTTGCGCAGAGTTAACATTTTCTATCTCCTGAGGTCATTGCTTTTATTGTTTTGCAGGGCTAAACACCGGGCTCCTGATGCAACCTGCGACAGGCGCTGCCATCTTCACGGAAAAGATGGCAACGCTCTGGCGGCAGGCCGATACCCATCAGGGCGCCCTCTTCTACCAGCACGACGTCCTCCTGGCGGTACACCAGGCTTTGACGAATAGCGGGAATCTGGATGTGAATTTGCGTTTCGTGACCCAACTGCTCGACCACCGTCACCTCACCTTCAAGGGTGACATCGGCAATATCGCTGGAGAGCAGATGCTCGGGCCGGATGCCTAACGACATGTTGCTGCCCACCTGCACGCCAGCGCTGTCGACCGGCAGCCACACCAGCTGGGTGTTGGGTAAGCGCACCTGAACCTGATCGATGGCGGTGGCGGTGACTTTTACGGGTAAGAAATTCATGCGTGGCGAGCCGATAAAACCGGCGACGAAACGATTGGCGGGATAGTGATAAAGCTCGAGCGGCTTGCCGACCTGCGCAACGTGTCCGCCATCCAGCACCACGATCTTATCGGCCAGCGTCATCGCTTCGGTTTGATCGTGGGTGACGTAAATCATGGTGCGCTTCAGGCGCTTATGCAGGCGCGAGATCTCAATCCGCATCTGCACACGCAGTGCCGCATCGAGGTTGGAGAGCGGCTCATCCAATAAAAACACGCGCGGTTCCGCCACCAGCGTACGGCCAATCGCCACGCGCTGGCGCTGCCCCCCGGAAAGCGCTTTAGGACGTCGCTCCAGCAGATGCGCCAGCTGCAGCACTTCCGCCACCTGGTTGACCCGCTGCTGGATCTCCGCTTTACGCGTACCGGCCAGCTTCAGGCCAAATGACATGTTCTCTGCCACCGAAAGATGGGGATACAGCGCGTAGGACTGAAACACCATGCCGATACCGCGCTCAGCCGGCGGCACCTCATTCATGCGTTTGTCACCGATAAACAGATCGCCGCTGGTGATGGTTTCCAGACCGGCAATCATGCGCAGCAGCGTCGATTTTCCGCAGCCCGACGGCCCGACAAACACCACAAACTCGCCTTCCGCGATCTCCAGGCTGATGTTTTTCGACACCTCGGTTTCGCCCCAGACCTTAGAGACACTGCGCAACGTAACGCTCGACATGATGTTTTCCTCTCAGCTCACTCATCCTTGTCCGCAAGTCGGCGGACAGACCCCGGCGACAACTATGGGCAAGGTTATTGGGGCCGACATCCTCCACCGCAGCGCATCTGTGTGGGGGAGGAGACGGGAGGAGGAGAACGCCAGGGCAAGCACGGCGCAACGCCGCCGCCGCGGGTTTTTGTGATCGATAACGCAGAGATGAGCGGCGATTCTGTGCGCCAGTCCGTGATAACCCGCTTGTTTTGCAACGCAGATCACATCAGATGCACCGCAGGCGTAGAGCCGGGGAGGATGAGAAGCCGCAGCAGAGGCTCACAATGTGGCGGGTAAAACGATTTCCGTTTCCGCTAACAGGATGGAGTTATGACAATGAAAACCGGTGCACGCACGCTTGCCCTTTCCGCCCTGACGGCCGTGCTGTTTTCAGCTTCCGCCGTTGCCAAAATTGAAGAAGGAAAGCTGGTCATCTGGATCAACGGCGATAAGGGCTATAACGGCCTGGCTGAAGTGGGTAAAAAGTTTGAGCAGGAGACCGGCATTAAGGTGACGGTGGAGCATCCGGACAAAATGGAAGAGAAGTATCCGCAGGTGGCCGCCACCGGCGACGGACCGGACATCATCTTCTGGGCGCACGACCGTTTTGGCGGTTACGCGCAGTCCGGCCTGTTGGCGGAGATCTCACCGGATGCCAATTTCCAGCAGAAGATTTTCCCCTTCACCTGGGACGCGGTGCGCTTCAACGGCAAGCTGATCGGTTATCCGATTTCAGTTGAGTCTTTATCGCTGATTTACAACAAAGATCTGCTACCTGAGCCGCCAAAAAGCTGGGAAGAGATCGCCGCGCTGGATAAGAAAATGCGCGCGCAAGGCAAGAGCGCCATGATGTTCAACCTGCAGGAGCCGTACTTCACCTGGCCGCTGCTGGCAGCGGGTGGCGCTTATGCGTTCAAACTTAACGATGGCCGCTACGATGTGAAGGATACCGGCGTCGATAATGCCGGTGCTAAAGCAGGCATGAGCTTCCTCGTCGATCAGGTGAAAGCCAAAACGCTGAATGCCGACACCGATTACTCCATCGCCGAAGCCGCCTTTAACAAGGGGCAAACCGCCATGACCATTAACGGTCCGTGGGCGTGGAGCAACATCGATAAGAGCAAAATAAATTACGGTGTCACGTTGTTGCCTACGCTCAACGGCAAACCGTCCAAAACTTTTGTCGGCGTGCTGAGTGCCGGGATCAATGCTGCTAGCCCAAATAAAGAGCTGGCGAAAGAGTTCCTGGAAAACTACCTGCTAACCGATAGCGGTCTTGATGCCGTCAACAAAGACAAGCCGCTGGGCGCAGTGGCGCTGAAGTCTTTCCAGCAGACGCTAGAGAAGGATGAACGCATCGCCGCCACCATGAATAACGCGCGTAACGGCGACATCATGCCAAACATTCCGCAGATGGCCGCCTTCTGGTACGCCATGCGCACCGCAACGCTGAATGCGCTGAGCGGGCGTCAAAGCGTGGACGCGGCACTGAAAGATGCGCAGGCGCGTCTCAACAAGTAATCCTCTCTACCAGAGCCGGATCGCTCCGGCTCGTTACTGGCTGTTAAGGAAAACCGCATCATGTCAGGAAAACCGAAAACAGCACGCTACAGCGCCGTGCTGAAGGCTCTTTTTCTCGGTATCTGCTGTCTGCTGGTCGGCTATCTGCTCGTGCTGATGTATGCAAAAGGTGAATATCTGTTTGCGCTGGTGACGCTGATTATTAGCGCCGTCGGCATCTGGATTTATGCTAATCGTCGCGCTTACGCCTGGCGCTATGTCTATCCCGGACTGGCGGGCATGGCGCTGTTCGTGCTGTTTCCCCTCGCCTGTACCGTTGCGATTGCCTTCACTAACTACAGCAGCACCAACCAGCTGACGCTGGAGCGGGCGCAACAGGTGTTGCTCAGTCGACAATATCAGGATGGCTCGGCGCTCAATTTCTCGCTGTTTCCGGCAGGCGATCGTTGGCAGCTGGTACTGACAGAAGCCGCCAACGGGCAAACTTTCGTCTCACCTGCGTTTGCCTTTGGCGGCGCGCAACAGCTGAAACTCACCAGCGCCCCGCCGCCTGCCGGTGAACGTGCCACGCTGCGCATCGTCACCACTAATCGCCAGGCGCTGAACCAGATTCAGGCAGAACTGCCGGATGGTCGTCGCGTGGTAATGAGCTCGCTGCGCCAGTTCTCCGGCACGCGTCCGCTGTTTGTGCTGCAACCTAACGGCGATCTGAAAAATCAGCAAAGCGGCGCGCTATATCAGGCCAATCGTGACACCGGCTTCTATCAGAACGCCAGCGGTGAAGCGCTCAGCCCGGGCTTCACGGTGAATAGCGGCTGGAAAAACTTCATCCGCGTGTTTACCGATGAAGGGATTCAGAAGCCGTTTCTGGCCATCTTTGGCTGGACGCTACTGTTTTCGTTGGTGACGGTGATTCTCACCGTGGCGGTCGGCATGGTGCTGGCATGTCTGGTGCAGTGGGAAGCGCTGAAAGGCAAAGCGGTGTATCGCGTGATGCTGATTTTGCCTTACGCCGTGCCCGCGTTTATCTCGATACTGATTTTCAAAGGCTTGTTCAACCAGAGCTTCGGTGAAATCAACGTGATGCTGAAAGCGCTGTTCGGCTTCCAGCCCGCGTGGTTTAGCGATCCGACGCTGGCGCGCACCATGCTGGTGATCGTCAATACCTGGCTCGGTTATCCCTACATGATGATTCTCTGCATGGGCTTGCTGAAAGCCATTCCGGACGATCTCTATGAGGCGTCGGCGATGGACGGTGCCGGGCCGCTGCAGAACTTCTTCCTGATTACCCTGCCGTTGCTGTTAAAGCCGCTGATGCCGCTGATGATCGCCAGTTTTGCCTTTAACTTTAATAACTTTGTACTGGTGCAGCTGCTGACCAACGGCGGACCGGATCGTATCGGCACCACTACGCCAGCCGGCTACACCGATTTACTGGTGAATTACACCTGGCGTATTGCGTTTGAAGGCGGCGGCGGGCAGGACTTTGGCCTGGCGGCAGCCATCGCCACGCTGATCTTCCTGCTGGTGGGTGCGCTGGCGGTGATCAATCTGAAAGCCGTGCGGATGAAATTCGATTAAGGAGGCGTTATGGCTATGGTGCAACCCAAGTCGCAAAAGCTGCGTCTGTTAATGACGCATCTGCTGCTGCTGATGTTTATTGCGGGAATTCTGTTTCCGCTGCTGATGGTATTCGCCATCTCACTGCGCGCCGGTAACTTCGCTACCGGTTCGCTGATTCCGGAGCAGATTTCCTGGGAACACTGGCAGCTAGCGCTAGGCTTCAGCGTAGAGCACGCCGACGGACGCGTCACGCCACCGCCGTTCCCGGTGCTGCTGTGGCTGTGGAACTCGGTGAAGATCGCCGCCATCAGCGCCGTCGGTATTGTGGCGCTCTCCACCACCTGCGCCTACGCCTTTGCGCGTATGCGTTTTGCCGGGCGCGCAACTTTGTTAAAAGGCATGCTGATTTTCCAGATGTTCCCCGCTGTGCTGTCGCTGGTGGCGCTCTATGCACTGTTTGATCGCCTGGGGCAATATCTGCCGTTTATCGGCCTCAACACCCATGGCGGTGTGATCTTTGCCTACCTTGGCGGCATTGCCCTGCACGTCTGGACCATTAAAGGCTATTTCGAAACCATCGATGGATCGCTGGAAGAAGCCGCCGCGCTGGATGGCGCCACGCCGTGGCAGGCATTCCGCCTGGTGTTGTTACCGCTGTCGGTGCCGATTCTGGCGGTGGTGTTTATTCTGGCATTTATCGCCGCGGTGACCGAAGTGCCGGTTGCGTCGCTGCTGTTGCGCGATGTGAACAGCTACACGCTGGCAGTCGGCATGCAGCAATATCTGAACCCGCAGAACTATCTGTGGGGCGACTTTGCCGCAGCGGCGGTGTTGTCTGCGATTCCCATTACGCTGGTGTTCTTACTGGCACAACGCTGGCTGGTCAGCGGCCTGACGGCCGGTGGCGTGAAAGGCTAACCTAATTATTGCCCTCCTTCCTCAATGTTCACTGCAATTGAGGTTTTTGGCGGCCTGAGGGCCGCTTTTTTTATTTGGCGGGGGTTATCAAAAGACCTTCTGCCACGAGATTTAGACAAAATGAATGCAATCGCGTCAAAAAGGTTATGGTTCCCGGGTAATAAAGGTCGCGACTACATTCTTAAGCAATAGGTGTAACTGGCTGAAAAATGAAAGTAGTGCTCATGCGACGCTGTGTTTGGAATTGATCGAATGCTTCAATTGGGCTGACATTTTCCAGATTACTAAAGTTGAGCCTTTCAAATAAATGACGTTCAATACGTGAGGATATGATGTATTCGTCATTAAGGTGCCCTGTCTGTTTGCTAATTCTCTGAGTAAAACCGCTGACGATAACTGTATTGAAAGGCAGCGCGCAAAAAGCCATGCCAGCCAGCCGCAATACGATCCCGTGCACATGAAGAGCATAACGTTCTCGCATGGCCTTTTGTGACAACTCTTTCTCAATGATCTCTGTGCCTCGGGCATTCACCCGCACCGATAAATTGGGCAGCATTTCATGCTCTGGCAAATCCACTTCCATGAGGATTTCAGACGTGGAAGTATTTACCTGAAACGACACTAGCGTCTCGCGTGGCCAATCAGCAGCCTGAATGACTTCGGACAGAAGTGATTCGAAATAGTTATTATCGCTGGCGAATTGAGATGCAATGTTAATCGCTTTACTCGCAATCTTTTTTTCATGCTCAGCCGCATCGTATTGCCAGTTAGCGTACTGCTCCGCCCAGACCTGGCGCATCGCCTGATATCGCTTCAAATGAAGTTCGTTTTCCTGTTTACACTCTTCGACTTTGCGTTGCCATTGCTCAATATTTTGTGTTTGCCGTTCCTGCCGCGCAGAGGCTGATTCATATATTCGGCCAATAAGACTTCGGCCTTGGTTGTCTTCAGGTTGTTCAGGGGCAACAAGGGGAGCGGGCTTTTCGGGACGGACAGGTGCAGGCACATTGTAGGGCTGCAACATCAACTGGCGATAATGCGATTCCAGCTCGGAGTAGGAATGCCCCATGCGAGGATCAGGTGTAAGAAGATAGATATTCACAATATCGTCTACTGCCTGATTAAGCGCTTCAAGCTCTTGCTCAAGCTCTTGCCGTAAATGAGGGTCCTCTTGTTTAGAGGCATTACGTTTTCTGCTCGCTGCACTTGCCCGGTCGAGCCGGGTACGGTAGCTCAGCCCTGTCCCTGGAAGCCCAAGATTGGCAAAAGTACCGCACTTGCCAAATGAAACGGAGGCCCCTCGCGGCCCAACACTCAGACTCGCACCGGAGGTGCTCAGGTTCATCCTTACACCTGGAATAATGCTAATCGATTTTCGAAACCTAAATCCCATGTTACTAACTATTCCTTATAATTATTGAATGTGGGTCAACTGTTGCCATTATTCCCGTCTTACTGCGTCAACAGAATAGTCATTGACCTTATCTACCCTACCGCAAATATCACGCTAACAGTATGCGGATGTTTATCGACTGAGTCAGTGAGCATTTTAACTAATGATTGTAATCGGCATACATCGTTTGCCCAATTTACTTGAGAGGTGAAACACGGTGAAAATCGTCGCCATCAACTCCTTTAAGCAGCCTTTTACCGAGTGAATTAATCAGAACTTTATTGGGCCAGCATTTTTGAATAAATGTCGTGATTTTCCTCATCAAAGCATACCAAATTGACTCGCTCGATTTTGGAGTTATCACGCAAACTTTGCTTAATTACGCCCAATGCGATCTCAGCCGCCAATGCCTTAGGAAATCTGTATATACCGGTGCTGATATTCGGAAACGAAACGGTTTGAAGGCCATACTCTTCTACCAGTTTAAAACAGTTCAGATAGGCATTTTCTAACAACGTTTCTTCGTCATGTTGCCCGTCATGCCAGTGTGGTCCAACGGTATGAATGACATATTTTGCCGGCAAATCTCCCGCCGTAGTGATGACTGCATCCCCGACTTTACAGCCACCTTGCCGATTCCTGATTTTCTGACATTCAGCCAAAATCGCTGGCCCGCCTGCCCGATGGATGGCGCCATCAACCCCGCCTCCGCCCAGCAAAGAGGTGTTGGCGGCATTCACAATAGCGTCTGCCGGAACTTTGGTTATGTCGTCTTTAAATAATGCTATTTTGTTCATGTTAGTTCTACTCCTCAGGGTTAGCCAAAGGCTATGCAATCATCCTCTCATTCCATCCATCCTTAAACACAATGTTGCCGTCCACATATTTCCATGTGATCGTTTCATATCGTAGCTCAATATTTTCCAGGTGCGTGCTGGTCTGGCCGTTTGGCAGCAGGGCCGGAGAGATACTGGAGATTTTGACGTTATCCAGGAGGATATTAAAATACTCAACCTCAATACCCGCTTCGTTAATTCGGTACATCTTGATGGTCGCTGATTTCAGCGTTCTGGCCTGACACAATGCACGAAACAGCACCGGCGTTGTTCTATCGAACTCCTTTTGAACGGATATCGGTGCATGAATTCGTGTGGCTGTCAGCCTTCCCGTATGCGAATCCACCGGAATTGTAATATTGTGCATGACCGAGTTGAGCTCTATCGAACCCAGTCTTGTCGGCATCATGCACGAACCCATAATCGGAGAACCACTTTCATCTTCTAACCAGAGATGTGCTGGAGTTGACATATTAATTCCTCTGAATTTAGCGAAATTTATAAACAGAAATTATTAGCGTGAGAAGATATACAAGGCCCACGCTCATTATTCCACTCTCGGGATAAAAATAAACTTTAAGCACACCAAATACGAGTGCACATAAAACCGGAACATAGATGCATAACAACAATTTTAATTGTTCTACTAACCATCTCTTCAAATACCCCATCCTAGTTCACTCCAACCTACTCGTATGCAAACCTGAAGAGCATTATGTTTCAGCACGCTAAACATACTCTATTTCACTATTAAATTTAACGACATTTGTAGATAACAAATGAAAGAGTGCACAGATAAAATATCCCTACACCTAACATACTGCTATCTGGAAAAAAGTAGATGTGTAGCAGCGCAAAAATTATTGTTGATACTATCGGCACGTAAGTGCAGATCAGAAATTTCGATTCTGATATAAACCATTGTTTTAAAAATTTCCTCATTATTTCCCTAATAACTTAATCAATCCCTCAGCGACTTCGTGATCTGAAAGCGAGTGGCTTTTTAGCGCATCAGCGCGCATGAATGAAGGTTCGATAAGGAAATGCATCATTTAGAGCTCACGTATATATTATGCGTGATAAGGAGAGCCTGATCGCCCCTTTATTGTTCTTACTGGCCTGACCGGAAACTGCATCAATAACGCCAGAAACTGTGTTGTCGAATTTTTCTGCCAGAATCCTTTGCGCCTGAAGCTGTTTTATGACTGCATCACTGTGGTACATATATATCCCTATTTTAATTCCATTAACCTTGCAAACCATAGGGCAATGATACTATACCGTGAAGCTAAATCTCAGTCTTCAACGTTTTAGGAAATCTATGTACCCCGGTGCTGATATAGGGAAACGAAACGATTCAGTGTCTTATTCGCCTACCCGTTAAAAACGGCTCAGGAGGTATTTGTCGCGTTCAAAAATACGTCTGCTGATACTTTGGTTATATCGTCTTTGAGCAATACTATTCTTTTCATCTATTTCTAATCCTCAGCGTCAGCTGTATTAGCCAGAAGCTAAGCAATCATCCTCTCATTCCATCCATCCTTGAACACAATATTTCCGTCCACATATTTCCATGTGATCGTTTCATATCGTAGCTCAATATTTTCCAGATGCGTGCTGGTCTGGCCGTTTGGCAGCAGAGCCGGTGAAATGCTGGAGATTTTGACGTTATCCAGGTGGATATTAAAATACTCAACCTCAATGCCCGCTTCGTTAATTCGGTACATCTTGATGGTCGCAGATTTCAGCGCTCTGCACTGGCACAATGCACGAAAAAGCACCGGCGTTGTTCTATCGAACTCCTTCTGAACGGATATCGGTGCATGAATCCGTGTGGCTGTCAGCCTTCCGGTGTGCGGATCCACCGGGATGGTAATATTGTGCATGACTGAGTTGAGCTCTATCGAACCGAGTCTGGTCGGCATGATGCACGAACCCACAATTGGCGAACCGCTTTCATCTTCTAACCAGAGATGTGCTGGAGTTGACATATTTAATCCTTTAAAGTTTTCGACATTTATAAACAACAAAAATATACGCACACAGGTAAACGATCCCCACGCTCAGCATGCCGCTGTCGGGGTATAGGTAAAATTTGAACATACCGTACAGCACGGTAATAATAACCGGCACGTAGATACGCAGCAGCATTTTTGATTGGGACCTCAGCCATTGCTTTAGGAAACGTTTCATGCCTTTCCCATTAGTTTCGCGAGCACCTGAGCGAGTTCATATTCGGAAAGCCTTTTATTCGTGAGCGCACCTGCCCGGATAAATTCGTCCTCAATGAGAAAATACATCATTTCAAGCCTGCGTATGTATAGCGCCTGATAATAAGCCGGATGCATGACCTGCAACCTTTTGGCGCTTTCTACCGCATTCTGGACAATACCGTATATTGTCAGCACCCCCACTGCGTCGCCAAAATAACCACCAATACTTTTGGCAACCGGAAACCTGATATTCATTGCCACAATCACTGCCATTGTCGCCCCGACCGCAAAGGCGTTTGATGTCAGCGTGCTTGCCGCAATGTGAATATTCAACCGCATCAGCTGGCTTTTAATTACCGCAATCTGCCGCATAGAACGGTTCTCAAGCTGATATTCGATGTAGGTTTTTAGAAGTTCGAAAACTATGCGCCGGTCTTTTACTAACTGTACCATTCCCAACATGAAACGCTTATCTTCGATCGCCTGTTTTTTACAGACGTCCATATATTCATCAGTAAAACACGATGCATAAAATGAAAGCCGGGTCGCCCCTTTATTGATCTTGCTGACTTGATCCGAAACTGCATCAATAACGCCTGAAACAGCGTTGTCGAGCTTTTCTGCCAGAATCCTTTGCGCCTGAAGCTGCCGTATGACCGCATCACTGTGGTACATATACATCCCTATAGTTAATTCCGTTAACCACGAAAACTATAGGGGCATAATAAAATTCACTGAAGCTAAATTTTAGCCAGTTGTGATCCGTATTCATAAAAAAAACCGCACTTACCAGTACGGTTTACTCGTTTAACTAAAGAAATTTCTGAGATGGTTCAGCAAATACAATATTCATTGTTTACTGCGCAACGAATCCGTTATTTCCCCATCACGGCGGCGATAAGCTAACGAGCTAACTCAACTTCACTAACCCAATCGTTTTCTCAATCACCATCAAAATCAGCACCGCGAAGATGATAAAGATTACCGAAATAGCATTCACCGTGGGATCGAAGGTCTGATCGACATAGTTGAATACCCGAACCGGCACGGTGATGGTGTCTGGCGCGCTGAGAAACAGGCTCACCGAAACTTCACCAAAAGAGGTCACCGCCGCAAATACCGCACCGGCCAGAATGCCGGGCTTAATCAGCGGCAGCGTGACGTGCCGAAAGGTATACCAGCGACCCGCGCCCAAACTCATCGATACCGCTTCAAGGCGTTTATCCATCGCCGCCAGACTGACGCTGACGGTGCGCACCACATAGGGCAGCGCTACCACCACATGACCAATCACCAACCCGCTGATCATTCCCGCAATTTCCGCCGCGGTCAGCACGTAGAGCAGCGCAATGCCCAGCACCACTTGCGGAATCATCAGCGGTGACAGAATAAAAGCCTGCAGGGCTTCGCGATAGCGGAAATCCAGCCGCGCCAGCGACCAGGCGGCAAAGGTGCCGAGCACCACGGTAACCGGCGTGACCACCACCAGCAGCAAGGTGCTGATCCACAGCGATGCAATCCACCCATCATCCTGCAATAACGCGCTAAACCAGCGCAGCGAAAATCCCTGCGGCGGAAACTGCGGATAAGGTTCCGGACTAAACGCCGAGAGCACAATCACCAGCACCGGCAGCGCTAAAAAGGCGTAAATCACGATGCCAGCCAGCGTCACGCCGAACTGCGTCAGGCGCTGCGATAGGCTTTGAGTGTTATCCATGATTCTTCTTCTCCCAGCGTTTCAGGAATACGCCCGCAATCCCGGCGACAATCAACGTCATCACCAGCAACGTCAGCGCTAGCGCTGCGGCTAGCGGCAGGTTGGCGATCTGCATCGCCTGCTGATAAATGGCAATCGGCAGCAGCGGCTGTAAGCGCCCGCCAATCAGCAACGGCGTGATGTAGCTGCCCGCCGCGAGGGAAAAGACGATGATGAACCCAGTCAGCATGCCGGGCAGCGTCAAGGGTAAAACGACGCGACGGAAGGTGGCCGCTGGGGTCGCGCCAAGGCTCATCGCCGCCAGCCGCAGCGAAGGCGCAATCTCGTTTAACGAGGTAATCAACGGCAGCACGGCAAACGGCAGCATGACTTGCACATAGGCGATGATCACCGCATTCATGTTCCACAACAGGCTGAGCGGCTGCGGAATCAGGCCGGTAAACAGCAGGAAACCGTTGATCAATCCGTTCTGCGCCAGCAGCACAATCCACGCAAAAGTACGGATCACCACGCTGGTGAGCAGCGGCGAAATCAGTATGACGTACAGTAGCGTGCGCCAGCCGCGCCGTTGCGTTGTCACCAGCAGCCACGCCGCAGGCCAGGCTAAAAGTACGGTGATGGCGGCGGTCAGCAACGACACCCACAGCGTGGTCCAGAGCGCGTGCAGATATTGCGGATCCGCAAACACCGTCACATATTGCGCCAGGCTGTTGCCTGGCAGCGGATTGAGCAGGCTATCGACGTTGGTCAGGCTTTGGTCGAACAGCAGCAGCAGCGGTACCAGCAAAAACAGCAGCAGAAACAGTAACGATGGCGTCAGCAGCAGCCAGGGAAATAGATTACGCGTGGCGATCTTCATCAGGCGTGCTCCAGCGCGGGCAGCACGATAACATCCGCCGCCTGCCAGTGTAGATAGCAGCGATCGCCGGGTGCGGGCAGCTGTGAAAAATGTGCTTCCGCTGGCTGCACGCGGATCTCGCCACCGCCCGGCAGCTGGCACACCACACGTAAGGTGGCGCCGGCAAAACTCACCTCTTTCACGCTGGCGACGCTGCCGTTGCTGGCAAATTCCTGCGGTTCGGTTGAGAATTGCACGCGCTCCGGACGCACAATCAGCAACGATGACGCGCTTGCTGGCTGCGCGGCGCTGAGTTGCAGCGCCTGCCCAGCGGCGACGAAATGATCGCGCGCCTGGTAAAGTCCGTTTTGCGCGGCGACATGGAACAGATTGGCCTGTCCGACAAACTCCGCGACAAAGCGATTCGCCGGTTGACGATAAAGCTCGGAAGGTGCGCCAATCTGCTGCAGTTCGCCCTGCCCGAGAATGCCGATGCGATCGGATAGCGTAAGCGCCTCTTCCTGATCGTGCGTCACCAGCACCGTGGTGATGCCGACGCGCTGTTGCAACGCGCGCAGTTCGTCCTGCATCTCCTTGCGCAAGCGCGCATCCAGATTCGATAGCGGTTCATCCAGCAACAGCACCTGCGGCTCGATGGCCAACGCGCGCGCAATCGCCACGCGCTGTTGTTGCCCACCAGAAAGCTGATGCGGCATACGCTGCGCCAGCCCTTCCAGTCGCACCTGTTTAAGCGCTTCCGTGACGCGGCGCTGCTGTTCAATGCGCGACACGTTGCGCACCTTGAGGCCAAAGGCGACGTTATCGCCCACGCTCAGATGCGGAAACAGCGCGTAGTTTTGAAACACCATACCGATGTGGCGCTGATACGGCGGCAGCGCGGTGACATCCTTGCCACCGATCAATACGCGGCCACGGTTGGGCGCCAAAAATCCGGCGATGATATTCAGCAGTGTGGTTTTGCCGCAGCCGCTTGGCCCAAGCAGGGAGAAAAACTCGCCCTGCTCAATGGTGATGCTGACGTCATTCAGGGCGCGGTGGTTATCAAACTGCCGCGCTACGCCGTCAATGACGACTGAACTCATTTCGCACCGCCCAGCGCCTGGCTCCAGCGACGCGTCCAGTCCGCCAGCTGCGGCGTTGCAGTGCTGTAATCGATCCAGATCAATTTGCTGTACGCCTCTTCACCGACTTTCACCTGTTTCTTCAGGTTGTCGCTGTACTGCACGTCCTTGTTGGTCATGCCATACAGTGATTTATCGGAGAAGGCTTTCTGCACTTCAGGCGCCGACATGGCGTTTACCACTTTGTAGGCGTTGGCGAGGTTCGGCGCGCCCTTTGGAATCACCCAGTTGGCCGCGCCGACCACCGGACCGTCGGACGGATAGACGAAATCGACTTTCATGCCCTGCTGCTTTAGCGCAAAGACGCGGCCATCCCAGTACGGCACCACCCACGCATCGCCGCGCTCCAGCAAGGTTTGAATCGCGCCCGGGCTGTCCGGGAAGGCCACCGCGTTGCCGCGCAGTTCCCCGAGTTTGGCAAAGGCTTTATCCACTGCGGCAGGCTGATTCAGCTCACCGCCCAGTGCGTGCACCAGGCCTGCGAAGAACTGCAAACCGGCGGCGTAAGTCGGCGATGAAATCGCCACGTGGCCTTTGTATTCCGGATTCCACAGATCCAGCCAGCTTTTCGGCGGCGTTTTCACCAGATCGCTGCGATAGGCGAGTCCGAGCTGGCCGAGGCTAAAGGCGGCGGCGTAGGTTTGATTGTCATAAACAAAGCGCGACTGCACACTTTTGTACAGATTATTCAGGTTGGGAATATCCTTGGCATCAAGCGGCTGCAGCAAACCCGCCGCCTGGGCGCGCTGCACGGTATCGGGCTGGAACACCACCACGTCATACGGTGAGCGACGGCCTTTGGCGGCACGCAGCTTGGCAAACCATTCGGCATCAGCGCCGGGCACCACGGTGAGCTTAAGGTGATTATCTTTGGCAAACTGCTCCAGACCGGAAGCGCGGATATTTTTCTCCCAGTCACCGCCGTAAACCCCGACGATCACTGAATCACTGGTTTCAGCCGCGTGCACCGCACCGCTGATCAACATGCCCACCAGCGCGGTGAGCAGGATTTTTTTGTTATTAACGAGGCGCATGGCCATCTCCTGGTATTGAAGTAATAAAAGCTGAAAGCTCAATCTCAAGCGCACGCAGCGCATCAGCAAACGCCTGGCGCGCTGTGGCAATCTCTGGAGACGTTGAGCGGGGAAAGTTAGCCGGTAACCGCGCCAGCGCTGCGGCAAAAACCGCTGAGCGATGTCGCTGGCGCTCGGCCGGACTGAGTGGATAAAGCAGCTGATTAAGGCGCGTCAGTGCATCGCCGTCGACGAGCGTCTGCCAGTTATCGCGCGCTACGCCGAAGGAGGAGGAGGTTTCGCGCGGTGAGTTGCGTAAGGCAGCGGTGGCCGCTACATCCAGGCCGCGATCGGTCAACACCACGCCATAGTGCTGCGCCGCATCGGCATGGCTCAGCAACTGGTTAGTAACGTCGTTTTGTACCGCCAGTGGATCGCGCTTAAAGGGATCGCCCCAACCGCCGCCGCCGGGCGTTTGCAGCAGCACTTCGTCACCGGCATTGACGCTCAGCAGATCGATTTTACCGAGCGACGCGCCGCCGTTTGCATCAGGATTGAGCGTCAGCGTGGTCGATTGACCGGGCTGGCCGCCCTGCACGCCCCACGGCTGGAACAGCATACGCTCCATGCCGCGCGCCAGCAGCGTGCTGTCATTCTGCAGAATGCGCACGCGAATCTGCTGGCCCATGCCGCCGCGCCACTGGCCTGCGCCAGCAGAACCCGGTCGCAACGCGTATTGGCGGATTTCGACCTGGGTTTCCGCTTCCACCATCTCCACCGGATTATTCGCCAGGTTGGAGATGCTGTTGTCGCGCCCGTCGATGCCGTCGCGACCAAAGCGCGCCCCGCCGCCGCCGACCATCGGTTCAATCACCTGCACATTCTGCTCGCGGCCATTACGCGCCACTTCGGCAATCACCAGCGGAATGATGGTGCCACCGCTGGCGGCAGGCATCACCTCGGGCAAAGGCTGGCCCAGCAAGCCGTTAAGCAGATCGTTGACCCGCACCGCCGCCGCGTGGCGCACGCCCACCGCTGCCGGATAATGCGGATTGACCAGCGAACCGGCGGGCGCAAACAGCGTCACCGGTGCCAGCAAACCGGCATTCAGCGGTACGCCTTTATCCAGCGTGCACACCAGCGCCAGAATACGCAGCGTCAGCCATGCATGCGGATCGCCGTGGCTGGGAATGTTGATCGCTGCGGCTACCTGCGCGTCGCTGCCGGTGAAGTCGAGATGCACGTTGCCATCGTTGAAGGTGGCGGTGATGGCGAGCCGCACCGGCAAACCGCTGCCCGCCGCATCATCAAGGTAATCTTCAAACGGGTAAACGCCGTCGGGAATGCGGCGCAGCACCTGACGCGCGCGAATCGCGGAGTAAGCCTGCAGATCCTGCTGCGCCTGCACCACGTTGTTTACGCCATGCTGCGCCACGATACGATTGAGGCGATCGCGTCCGGCATTGAGCGCGGCCAGCATCGCCTGAATATCACCGGCAATCGCATCAGGCGTGCGGCTGTTGGCGGTGAGGATATTCATCACATCGCGATTGAGTTCGCCGGCGCGTAGCAACTTAACCGGCGGAATTTGCAGCCCTTCCTGATAAATATCGCTATTAGTCGGTGAGATGCTGCTCGGCACGCGGCCGCCCACGTCCGAGGCGTGCAAAAAGGCCCAGCCCCACGCCACCAACTCCCCGTCGATGAACCACGGCGCCAGCACCTGCAAATCCGGCAGGTGGGTGGCCAGCCCGCGCGAGCGCCAGGGATCGTTGGTTAGAATCACATCACCGGGCGCGACATCGCCCACCGCCTGAATCGCGGTGAGCGCATTCAACCCGACAAAACCGGAAACGCCGATGCCTTTCGGATAGGCAAAGAAGCGGCCCTGTAAATCGGCTATCGCGCAGCAAAAATCTGCGGTCTCTTTTACGTACAGCGTGCGACCGGTGCGCTGCAGGATGTGGCACATTTCTTCAGTCAGCGCGGTGAGTTTTTGATTAAGGATTTCAAGGGTAATGGCATCCAGTTTCATGCCGCATCCTCCGTTACACGCGTGATCAGCAGATTGCCGCTGTCATCGGCGCGTGCCGTCCAGCCAGGCAAGATCAGCGTGGTGGTATCATCTTGCTCAATCACCGCCGGACCGTCGATATGGATCGCCTGGCCGACGTTTACGCGCTGCCAGATATGCGCGTTCACCCAACCTGCGCGCAGATAAACCGGACGCAAACCGGGTTGCTGATTTTGTACATCGGCGCTAAACGGTTTGTCCGTCGGACGCGGCAGCGCAGCATTCAATGACAGGCGCAGCGTAGTCAGTTCGATGGCCGCATCCGGCGTGTTAAACCCATAGCGCTGCTGATGCAGCTGCTGAAAACGCGTCAGCAGCTGTTGATGGCTGATCGCTTGCGGGCTATCGAGATTAACGCTTAGCTCATAAGCCTGGCCGGCATAGCGCATATCCGCTTCCACCCGATACTGGACGTGATTGCTGAGGCGGCTGGCCTGTTGGGCAAACCACGTTTGCGCCAGCTGGTGCAGCTCCTCAACGGTCTGCGCGATTTTGCCGTAGCTTTCCGTCGTGACGTTAATACGCAGGCTGCGCACAAAGTCACGGCGAATATCGGCACTGATCGCCCCCTCGGCGCAGAAAGTACCAGGACGCAGCGGCACCAGAATGCGATGGATGCCCGCCTCTTCGGCGAAAAAGTTGGCGTGCGTTGGACCCGCTCCGCCAAAGGGAATCAGGGTTAATTCGTCTGCGGTTAATCCGCGCTGCGCCAGCGCTTTATTCAATTCGGTTGCCATCTGCGCCGTCGCCACCGCCATTGCGCCGCTCGCCACCTGTTCGGCATCCAAACCTAAGGGTTTGCCCAACGCACTCAGTGCGCGATGGGCGGCGGCATGATCCAGCGTAATGGTTCCCGCCAGCGCCGCGTCAGCGGATAAGATGCCACTTATCAGATAGCAATCGGTCAGCGTGGGCTGGCTTCCTCCGCGCCGATAGGCAACCGGCCCCGGATCGGCGCCCGCGCTTGCTGGCCCGACTTTGAGAATGCCGAAATCATCGACATGCACGATAGAACCGCCGCCCGCACCAATCGCCGAAACCCCCACCACCGGCAAAATCAGCGGCAGCCCGCCAATTTCGGTGCGGTTAACGCGTTCGATCTCGCCGTATTCGGAAAGCGAGATGTCGCTACTGGTACCGCCCATGTCAAAGGAGACAAACCCCGTACCTGCAGCCAGATGCGCAGCAGCGATCACCCCGGAAGCCGGCCCCGAAAGCAGCGTATCGACCGGACGCTGATGCGCAGCCTCCAGCGGCAGCACGCCGCCGTTGGAGGCGGTAATCAGTAACGGAACCTCAATCGCCTGCTGCGCCAGTAAATCACTCAGCCGGTTAAAGTAGCGCTGCATCAGCGGCTGAATATAGGCATTAAGCCCGGCCACCAGCGTGCGTTCATATTCACGAATTTCCGGCCACAGCTGCGCCGAGGAGAGCACCGGCACCTCACCCAGCTTGGCGGCCAGCGCGGCAGCCAGTTCCGCTTCACGCGTTGGGTTGGCGTAGCCGTTGATGGTGACCAACGCCACCGCGCTGACCTTGAGCGGCAACACATCGGCAGCGACGCGGGCCAGCTCATCCTCCGTTGGCCACTGCGTTACCTCACCGGCGGGACTAAAGCGCGCCGGGATCTCCAGCACGCGCTGACGCGGTAAAAAAGGCGGTTCACGATCGGCATGAAAATCAAAAGAGGACGGCATCCGCGCACGGGCGATCTCCAGCACATCGCGAAACCCGCTGCTGATCACCAGCGCGATGTCAGCGCCGCGCCGCTGGATGATGGCGTTAAGGCCAAGCGTGGTGCCGTGCAACACCAGCGACAATGCGCTGGCGGACAGGCCGCTCTTTAGCAGCACGGCGCGCAGCCCGTCTCTTACTGCCAGAGCGGGATCGGCAGGCGTACTGGGCTGTTTATGGAAAAAGCGTTGCTGGCGTTGCGGATCAAATAAAACAAAATCGGTAAAGGTTCCACCGACATCCACGCCGACTGTCGCTCCGGCTGCGGGGCTGTTATCCACCTTAATTCTCCTGCATTACTGGTGACTTAGCGTTGTAAGGCGTTAATCTCCGTTGCTTTGCCATGCAATACGAGCAACAAAAATGACTAAGCTTTGCTGGAATGCGCATGAAGCGGCGCTTAGCTGCGCGCTGGCAATGTTTCGCGCAAATGCGTCTAAGCCCGCGCGGCGGAATGTTTTATGTTGTGCATAAATTTAAGGAGAACCCTCATGTCCGCGTCGTTATCACCTCAGGAAAGCGCGCTGTTGCCGCAAATTCAGCAATGGATCGCCGCCAATCGTGCCGCATTAACCGCTGATTTAGCGGAATGGATTGCCATCCCCAGCATTAGCCGCGCCGATCGTGCTGCGCCTGGCGCGCCTTTTGGTGCCGAGTGTGCAGAAATTTTGCAGAAAGTTTTGACTCAGGCCGAGCAGGCCGGTTTTAAAACTGAGCGTCATCAGGGGTATGCCGGTTCGGTGATTTATGGTGAGCACGCGCGTGATATCGGGCTGATTAACCATCTTGATGTGGTGCCAGCGGGCGATAACTGGACCTATCCGCCCTTCGCGCTGACACAGCACGGCGATTTTGTCATTGGTCGCGGCGTGGCCGATAACAAAGGTCCCGGCGTGCTGAACTTCTATCTGTTAAAGCTGATACGCGATCTCAACATCCCGCTGCACCACAATCTGCGCATCGTTTATGGCCTGGCGGAAGAGACCAATATGGCCGATATGGCGTGGTTCGCGCAGCACGGCCCGGTTCCGGATTATTCGATTGTCACCGATGGCATGTTCCCGGTGAACAATGCGCAGAAAGGACAGTTGTCGTTTACCCTCGCGGTGCCGAATGCTGGCCTGCTGGCAGGCATCGTCGCCGGTTCCGCCAGTAACAGCGTGCCGGATTTTGCCAGCGTGCACATTGCAAATGCCGATCTTGATGCGGTGGGCGAAAAACTGGCGCGGCTGCAGGGTCTTGCCGCGAGCTATGTAGCGATCAAGCCGCAACAGAATGGGTGTTTCACGCTGGAGGCGCGCGGCAACGGCGGCCATGCTGCCTTCCCCGATGGCACGCTGAATGCTACCCAGGTGCTGCTCGCCGCGCTGATCGAGCTGGAGCTGTTGGACGATCATCAACGTCAGCTGGCCGAAACGTTGGTGCAACTGTTCGCTTCGCCTTATGGTGTCGGCGCCGGATTGGGGCTGGAAGATGCGGAGTCCGGCAAACTGACGCTGAACGCGGGCGTGTGGTACAGCCATCAAGCCGATACCTTGAGTATTGATGGTGATATTCGCTATCCGGTTTCATGGCGCGGCGAACAGATCGTGGAGATTCTGCAGCAGCAACTTGCCGCCACAGCGATTACCTTGCAGCCAAACTGGCGCGATGTGGCACCTTTCTTCCTGCCCGCATCGCATCCGGTGATTTCGCTGTTGCAGCAGGTGTGGAATGACACCACCGGCAGAAACGATCGCCCTTATGCCATGGGCGGCGTGACCCATTCGAAGAAGCTGCCGAATGCGATTACCTTTGGACCCGGCTACCGTAAAACCGCCGCAAACACGCCTGAATTTTTACCGGCAGGCCACGGTTTGCCGCATGGCGCGGATGAGACCATTCATCTGCCGTCGTTGCTGGAGGCGTTGCCGAAGTATGTTATTGCGTTGATTAGGTTGGATAGTTATTTGATTACGCAGTAATAACCCTCCTGGTCATCACCAATGGCGGCTCTGATTCCGTAAGGCGTGCATTTATGCGCACCAGGAAAACCGGTCGCCATGAATGTCGCCCCTACAAAGGTCAGCTCATCACCAAACCACCATCCACATGCAGCGTCTGCCCGGTGACAAACTCGCTCCAGTCTGACGCCAGAAACAGCACCGGCCCGGTGATATCTTCCGGTCGCGCGATGCGGCGCAGCGGCGTTTGTGCCGTCAGGAAATCGCGCACCTCTTCGCGGGTTGCCTGGCTGGCATCGGTGGGATAAACCAGTCCCGGTGCCACACAGTTGACGCGAATGCCCAGCGGACCCAGCTCTGTCGCGAGCGCGCGGCTAAAACCGATCAGCCCCGCTTTCGCCGTTATGTAGTCGTGATAAGGCACGGAGGGACGCGCCACCAGATCGGTGACGATATTGACGATGCTGCCACGCACCTGCGTGCGCATTAAGGGCAGCGCCGCCTGGCACACGTTGTAGGCGGATTGCACCGCGCCGTCGAACTGCGTCTGGTAAGCTGACCATGGCGTTTCCCAGAAGCGCTGGCGGTTGTCCGTGTCGAAAACGTAAGGAGCGAAAGCATTGTTGATCACCGCATCGAGTCGGCCGGTGGCGTTGACGATCTGCTCCATCATCGCATTGACCTGCTGCTCTGAGGTGACATCCGCAGCGATCGCTAGCGCGTCACCGCCGAGCGCGCGGCACGCCTCGACCACGCCTTCCGCCGCCGCTGCATTGCGCAGATAGTTGACCACCACCAATGCCCCTTCAGCGGCGAAGGCTTTGGCAATCGCGGCACCGATACCGCGGCTGGCGCCGGTGACCAAAACCGTACGGTTGGAGAATTTCATCCTGGCTCCTATAAAAATATCTTGAGTGATTTTGCCTGGTGCGCATGTATATGCACCCTACAGAACCGCACTATCCCGTCGTAAGGCCGCCATTCATGGCGACCACATCAGTCCGCGTAAGGCGCGAACCCATCGGCAGCGGCTTCGGCACCCTGCTCGATTTCCGTAATGCTCACCAGATCAAGCAAGCTAAAACGCCCATCGTGGTGCCAGCCCGCCTGCGGCGACGTCATCTGGCCGAACGCGGTAATGCGGGTCACGCCAACCTGCCCAAGTAGCGCGGCAAGGCGGAACAACTCCTGCGGCGTGGCGGCAACGCCTGCCGTCTGCAGAAAGTCGCGCTGCGGCGCTATCAAACCGATCGCGTTATCCAGCACATCAACCGGCACCACTTTCAACGTTCTCCCCAGCGCGGAGGGAGCCAGCGCTGCAGCCTGGGCGACACACACCACCGCCCAGCTGTCGGCAGGCGCGCCGTACAAGGTGCGATTGCCCGCCAGCGCGCGCAGTTCTTCACCATTGCGCCACGCCGCGATGCTGTTGATCTCTTCGATCGCCAGCGCACGACGTGGATGTTTATATTCCAGCGCGGCCAGCTCATGCGCGACGTAAGCCGCAAACTCATCGGGTGAAATCTTGCCGCCGCACTCCACAAACAGCATCTGCGGCGAGTAACATCCGGCCTGGTCGTAACGCATCACGTCATACGCCACGCGGCGTGCCAGATCCGCGCCCTGGCGGGCATTGAGCGCCGAACGTGCCACCAAACCAAAACTGATTTTGTGCCCGTGCGGTAGAAACCGCGTGGTGACCGGCAGACGCTGCTGAATCGCGGCGAGTGTTTGATTGCCGCCATAGGCAACCACTACATCGGGCTGACGTAGCCAGGTCGGCTCAGTTTCAGCGTCGCCCCCTTTCCACCACACCACCGCCAGGCATGCGCCCAGTTTAGGGTCGATTTCTGCCAGCAGTTGGGCGAACCAGCTCGCCATCAGCGGCTCATTACCGGGCAGTTTGCCGATAGTGCCGGCCTTCACCAGCAAACCGCAGATCAAACTCCACAGCGGTAAGCCCGGCACATTGCCAGCCCAGATATGCAGCAGCAGCTGCGGACCAAATGCGCGCGCAAAGCCGCCATTAGGCCGTGGCTGAAACGCATCCAGCATCTGCGCATCGGCAAAGTCCTCAGCCAGAAAGCGTTTAAGCTGCGGTTCGCGGAAGGTTTTGAGATAGCCGGTTAAGCCGAGGCGCACCATCTCGGCATCGTAACCGGTGACCATCGGCAGCAGCTTTTCGGCTTTGATGCGCAGCGGATGGGTGCGATCCAACAGCCGCGCCACCGCTTCATCAATAATCGCGATGATTTGCGCGACGCTGAGCTGGCTGAGATAGGCGCGAGCATTAGCACGAATTCGAGCTGACAGCGCCGTGATCTGTTGATCGTTGAGCTGCGGAACGCACACCTCAAGACTTTCGCCGTGCTGGCTAAAACTCAGCGTGCGCCACTGCACCTCATCGGCAGAAAGACCGGGCAGATGTCCGGCAAACTCTCTCACGCCTGTACCTGCCCGGCGGCCAGAAACGCTTCCATGGTCAGCGAACAGCCTTTCGCATCGGCGCCGGTCACACGCCCTAACAAATGGAATCCGCCCGGCACCATCCTGCCGGCATCTTCCGTCAACAGGGCAGAAACCGAGTTGAAATGTGCCAGATCGTGATGCACTAGCACGCCAGTTTCACCTGCAGGCAGATCCTCGCCGGTCAGCGGATTGACCACGCGGGTGCGCACCCAGTGCGGCCCGGATTTGACCGGTGGACAGTTTTCATTGCCCTCGTCATAGAACTGCGTGCTGATTTCCGTCATGCCGTACATGTTGATGCAGTGCGAGCGGGGGATTCCGAAGGCGGCGGAGGTCGCAGCGTAAAATTCTGCGGGTTCCATTTCGCGCGACTGACCTTTAAAGCCGCCGGTATCGAGAATGCGGCTGCCTGCAGGCAGCGAGAAACAGCGCTGCTGGCGCTGCATCTCATCCAGCAGATGGACAAAACTGTAGCTGGCGCCCAGCAGCGCATAAGGCTCGCCGCTGGCTTCAGCCTGCTGCAGGGCGGTGAAAATGCGCGCCACGTCGAGCCCGTGTTCATCCACCATCACTTCACTGCCGGGCGTGCCAAACTCCTGCAGCGCCAGGTCAAGATAGGTCGCCAGCGATGAGTTCGGCATCACCACGTTATTCGGGAACAAAATGCCCATGCGAATACGATCCATGCCCGCCATGAAGCGGCGGCGGAAGTTCAGCCGCATCGAGCTCTTCCACACGTCGAGCGTGGGATGATAACTGCGTCCTTTTACCGTGCCGGTGGTGCCGCTGGTCATAAAGATCGCTTCGATATCGTCCGTTGGACGACAGCTGAGCGTCAGATCTTTAAAGGCGGAGATGGGAATAGCGGGAATGTTGCGCCAGTGCTTTACGGTGAACGGCGTGCGTCCGCGCTGAGTCGCGAAGCGGCGATAAAGCTGATTATGCTGGAATTGATAAGCGAAGATGTCGAGCGCCAGCTGGTTGAAATCATCGTCTGAAGCATCCTCACGCTGTAGGAATGTGAGCAGCGCCTGGATAATTGCCGATTCGGTCATGTTCGTAGCCACCTTTGCGATTGTGCAAAATCTCCCAGGCAAGGCCTGAAGAGTGCGAACTGTCCGCTACAAAGCACAAAGATGGAATCAGGGCGTGCAAGCCCTGTGGTTCCGCATCCCTACGCCGGTATTAGCCGGATCAGGTTCGGAGGGTCACTACGTTCCAGCGCATCAACGCCAGCCGGTAGAATCTCAGCCCGCTAACCGGGCACCCCTTGGAACAGACCGCAGTCTAGGATGGCGGCGGATGATGTGTCAACTGTGTTAAAAGTGCGGCTGATTTAAGCAGTCACGCCCGCCGGCCCGGCATAAATCCTGGCTTGCCTTATACTTTTGTTAAGTATTTTTACCGGAGGTGACGTATGGCGGGCGGCTGGTCTGAAGATGGTGCGGTGCACAAACAAATTGATGCCACGGTGGATGATGCGGTGGCCCGTGCACGCCAGAATATCGGTCACGGTGAAAGCGCCGAGTTTTGTGATGAGTGCGGCGAGCCTATTCCAGAAGCGCGTCGCGCTGCGTTAGCGGGCGTGCGTTACTGCGTGAATTGTCAGAGCAAGATCGATAAAAAACAGGCGGCAATTAGCGGTTATAACCGCCGCGGAAGTAAGGATAGTCAGCTGAGGTAGTTATTTAAATTAATAATTCAGGTTAACGGCTATTTTTAAATATCATCTACATTCATTACCTTTTATTAGAAAAACCGTTAATCTGAAGTAAGACCATTCGCATATAACCAGGCATTTCAACAATAAATACTGCTGCAATATTACTGGAAGCGAAAGTAGCGCCTGAACTAATAATTTTGATGGGTTAACTTTTACCTTGCGCAACTTGAGTTTAGCCAGTAATGCTGATAACTTAGCCCCACAACTCAACCCTGTACGCAGCGTTTCAGTTCACTGGCCGTTAGGGTGAAAAAACCGGCTCAAGCCGGTTTTTTCGTATCTAAAGGATGGATAAGAGTGCGTACAGCAGTATTTATCGACGGATACAATGTATTTTATGGATTGCTTGCAGGCACGCCCTATAAATGGCTCAACTTGTCATTACTGCTTTCACATATATGTCGGGTACAAGATCCGTCCGTAATAATTGAACGAGTAAACTATTATACCTCCTCGGTTATTCCCCATCTCGCCACACGCGGCATTGAATCACGACACGCTCAGGATACTTATATTCGCGTGCTGAAAACGACCGGAATAAATATATTTACCGGACGTCATCGACTTGAGCACGCTCGGGCTCCGCGTTTCATCAGTAAAAGCGTGCCGGCAACACGTCTGGATAAGGTGGATATCTGGGAACTTGAAGAAAAAGAAACCGACGTGAATATTGCCATCAGCATGTATCGTTTGGTTGCAAAACAGCAGTGGTTACCAACCGAAGAAAGGATTGCTCAGCTGGTATTAGTTTCGGCTGATACCGACATGACACCAGCGCTCAAGGCTATTCGCGAAGATTTTCCCGCAGTTCGTATCGGGATAATTTTGCCGCACCGCCAGGGTAACGTACGTGGTGTTCCAGGTTCACTGCAGAATCATAGCCACTGGATACGCAGAACAATCACCAATGAAGAGCTGGATGCATGTCAGTTTCCTGTTCGGGTAGCGACGCATAAAAAACCTGCGGTTAAACCCGAATATTGGTGAGCATTAAGTCTCATTGGCTTAGCAAGGTGGAGAACTACATCATTCAGATCTTGCTACTTGAGCAGGAATAATCAGCTCATCTGCCCCTGGTTTCTGGCTGTTTTGGGAAAATGTTCTAAGCTATTTAGGTAGTTAAAACTTATTCCACTGAAAGGAACTCATCACGATGAAAAAAACAGTATTGGCAACCGCATTTCTTGGCACCTTTATGGCAATGACGTTAACTGCCTGCTCATCAAACCAGGCGATTAAGACTACCGACGGACGCACCATCGTGACGTCGGGCAAGCCACAAATCGACAGTGACACCGGCCTTGTTTCTTACAAAGATGCGCAAACCGGTAAAACTGAGCAGATCAATCGCGACAAGATTACCAACATGAGCGAACTGGATAATTAATATCCTTTTACTAGCCTGGAGAGACTACTAATGAAAAAAACAATTTTGCTTTCTATTTCTGCAGTGATTGCCCTGTCCGCCCTGACCGGCTGTACACGTACGTCTTACGCGATTCATACCAATGATGGCCGTACCATTGTGACCGATGGCAAACCGCAGGATGCAGAAACTGGCCTGCTGGGTTACGTTGATGCCAATGGCGTTAAGCAGCAAATGAATAAGAGTGATGTGAAAGAAATCTCTGAGATTCCTAAGAAATAAGTCGCTCGCTCAATCCCGCCCGCTAGTACAAGTTATCTTGCCTGGCGGGCGGATTTTTTTTGGCTTAACCCGCCACATCCTCGATAAATTTTTTACTCTCACTTAGTACCTGAACAATGCGTTCCAGCGCGACCGGCGCAGCGCCGCGTTGCGGCGTGCTGTCCGCTAGCCGATGCATACGCAGCGGGATTTCCAGCGTGCAGGGAATGTCACGCTTAACCAGCTCCTTTAGCAACGGTTTATAATCCAGCAGCCCTTGGCCAATGGCCGGGAAATGAAACTCACTGCCCTGCTTCACCACATCCTTGATATGACAATGACGCATCTGTGGTAACAGCTGCATCATCTGCTGTATCGCATGCGCCTGCGGTCGCAGCGACACCATATTGCCGGCGTCACCGTTAAACGCCAGCGCCGTACTGCCTACCTCGCGTAACAGCTGTTCTCCCTCTGCCGCCATGGCAAACGCATCGTAATTGTTATCACCGCCATTTTCGATCAGCAAACAGCAGCCAGCCTGTTCCAGCTGCGGCGCAATCTGACGCAGATTATTCACCAGCGCAGCGTAATCCTCGCGCTTTGCCGTACAAGCGTTAAGCAGTTTGACGCCGATTGCCTCGGCGAAGCCAATGCGCGTTTGCAGGTAGCCGACCGCCTCCGGTCGTGCGAGGTTAAAGGTGCAGCCTAGCGCCAGCGTTTTCAGCTGATGTTTGTCCAGCAGCGAGCGTATGCGTTGCGCATTCTGCTGGCTAAACAGGCTGTCATCCAGATCGCCGACATATCCCTGGTTATAGGCCAACTCAACGTAGTCATAACCAAGCTCACGGATGATGCCGAAAGCGAGGTCCATATCGTGCCCATCGAATATTGAGGTGTTAACGCCAAGTTTAAGCGGATGGGACATAGCGAAGGTTCTCCTTGAGTGGGGTTGCGATCCTCGACAGCGCCGGGCGAGAATCGCGCAGCGCGTTGTCGCAGAACAGCCGCCTTAAGCGGCGCTGGATGCCATACGCACCAGCAGGCGGAAAGCGTTCTCAAACGCCGATGGCGTGGCCAGATTTTGCCCATAAAGGTTGTAGGCGGTGCCGTGGTTGGCGGTGGCAATGGGAATCGGCAGTCCGCCCTGTACGGTAATGCCGCGCTCGAAGCCCAGCATTTTTAGCGCCGTGGCAAACTGGTCGTGGTACATCGAGACCACCGCATCCAGCTGCTGTGTCTCCACCGCTTTGTAGGTGGTATCTGCCGGATAAGGGCCATAAACATCAATGCCTTGCTGTTTAGCTTTAGCCATCGCCGGTTTAATAATGGTTTGCTCTTCATCACCAAACAGGCCGTTCTCCCCGCCGTGGGGATTAAGCGCCTGTACCGCGATTTTTGGCTGAGCGATGCCCGCCTGGCGCAGCGTGCGATCCATCAGCGCAATGGTATCGACGATGCCCTCAACGCTGAGGTTCGGCACAATGTCGCGGAACGGAATGTGCGAGGTCGCACGACCAGCCCAGAGGTTATCCACTACGTTCACCTCACAGCAGAAATGGTCCCATTTCAGCAGTTCAGCGAACCAGTGCAACTCGTCACGATGCTGCAGTCCACCCATGTGCATCGCTTGCTTATTGAGCGGTGCAAAACAGACGCCCTGGGTGATGCCCTGCTGGGTTAATTCCACCGCGCGCGCCAGCGTTTCCAGAATATACACGCCGCTCTGTTCGCTGGCATTGCCGTAGGCAAAAGGCGTGCGCTTTGACCAGTCATGATTGAGCAGTAACGGTTTGCCCGGCGTGAAGTGAATGTCTGCGCTAGCGGTGATCTCCTCATAGTCAAAACGTTGTCCGGCAATGGTCATGCCTTTTTCCAGCTCGTGACGATCGGCAATGATGATGACGTTAGCCAGCTCACGCATTGCCGGTTGCGCCAGCACTTTGGCGACCAACTCCGGACCAATACCTGCTGGATCGCCCAGCACCAGTGCAACAGAAGGTTTTTTCATCAGGATTTCCTCAGTGATAAGCATTGTTTGCGGGCTGAACTTCACCGCGAGCAGGTGCATCTTCGGACAACGGAATGTCCGGACGCATAAAGAAGGTGAGCACGATGCCGACCATCAGCAGCACCACCGAGCCATAAAACGGCAGGCTCCAGTTGCCGGTTCTATCAATGATGATGCCAAACAGAATCGGTGAAATGATGCCCGCTACCGCTGAACCGGCGTTAACCAAACCGCTGGCCACGCCGACGTACTTAGGCGTGATCTCCATCGGCACCGCCCAGATGGGCCCAATGGTCAGTTCGAGGCAGAAGAAAGCCAGGCCAAGGCAGGCGGTGATCAGCGTCATGTTGGTAGAACTGATCACCGGAATCAGCAGTAAACCGGCGCTCAGGAAGCTAAAGATGATGACGTTACGGCGTGCGGCGACCACATTGCCGGTACGTTTCAGGATTTTGTCACTCACAATCCCGCCTACCGTGTTGCCCACTACGCCAGAGAGAAACACCGCCGAGGTGAACAGTGCAGACGATTTCAGATCCATGCCGCGACCATTCATGAAGAACGTCGGCAGCCAGGTGAAGAACAGCCAGCCCGTCCAGCCGTAGCAGAAATAGACGCCCATGGTCGGCCCAATTCGCTTGAGCAGCGCTTTCCACGGCGTTGGCGTTTTCACTTTGTCCGTCATATAGGCGTCGAGTTTAGGCAGGATTTTGCGCTCCTCATTACTCATCTCCGCGATGTGGTGCGGGTTGTCGCGGAAGCCGGCGATCCAGAAACCCAGCCATACAGCGGTGATGACACCTAATGCAATGAAGGAGAAGCGCCAGGAGTGCATCAGCACCAACAGCGCCACCAGCGATGGCGTGACGGCATTACCGAAACGGGAGAATGAGTGGGTGATGCCCTGCACGAAGCCGCGTTTTTCACTGGAGAACCAGAAGGTCATCGCGCGCGCCTGCGAAGGCAAGGCCGCCCCTTCGCCCACGCCGAGCAGCATACGTGACAGGAACAGTGAGGCGAAACCGCCGGCAAAACCGGTACAAATGGTCGCCACCACCCAGATGCTGCCGCAAATGATGATGGTTTTGCGGGCACCGAAGCGGTCCACAAACCAGCCGCCGATAATCTGGAACACTAAATAGGTGTAAGCAAAGGCGGAGAAAATCAGTCCCAGGTCGGTGTTGTTGAGGCCCAGATCCTGTTTGATCAGCCCTGCCGCCGTCGAAAGGTTGACGCGATCGACGTACATCAGAAATGACAGGGCGCAGAAAAGCGCCAGCACTTTTGTGCTGTATCGGTTTTTCATTGAGGAACCTTTTAGCGTGAGGTCAGAGGTTATGTTGGCCTTGCTCAAATGAACGCGTGTTGTTCATTTGTTATATTTTATCGCTTATTTTTCGCCTGCTCATTGTGAGCGTCATCACAATAAGCCTGCTAAGTAGTTTTCGGTGTTCAAGGTGTGATCGTGCTCTCAGCATGGGTTGTGAATGATGAACATATGCACAATCAATCACTAAGGCATAAACAAAAGCTCGTTCAATGCCATTGGCATTCTGTTCCAAAGGCGAGCATATGCACATTGAAGCAAAATGCGATGGTCGAGGTTAAAGCTGATTTGTTAACAAACGGGGGGCATATTTGAGATTTGATAGGAAGGGCTGATTCAGGCGTTATGCCGGAGCGCACGCGCCCCGGCAGTTAACAGATTTACATTTAAGCTACGCGCCAGCCGCGCGTCAGCTGTTTTTCTATCTCCACCAGCACGAAGATCCCAGCACTGACC
The DNA here is from genome assembly GCF_037479095.1 of Pantoea nemavictus. Lineage (NCBI taxonomy): Bacteria > Pseudomonadati > Pseudomonadota > Gammaproteobacteria > Enterobacterales > Erwiniaceae > Pantoea > Pantoea nemavictus. Next base: position 469,365 of record NZ_JBBGZW010000002.1, read on the forward strand.
GCCAGCGAAATCAGCCAATACTTCAGCGGCAGCGGCGCGGTGCCGAACAGGGTGTTCATCAGCGGAACATAGATAATCATCGCCTGCAGCGCTATCAGCACCACGGTTACCAGCCAGATGCCGCGATTTTTCAGTAAGCCGGCATCGAGTGAGAATCCATCGCTGTTGCGGCAGTTCAACATGTAAGCCCACTGCGCGGTCACCAGCATCTGCAGCAGCACGGTGCGGATGAATTCCGGTGAGTAGCCGCGCGGCTGGAGCCAGGCTTCCAGCACAAAGGCGCTAATCGAGATCAGCAGGCCGACGAAAATCACGCGCCAGATCGCATACCCATCCATCACGTGGCTGCGAGCATTGCGCGGTGGTCGACGCATGATGTTGCGCTCTGCCGGTTCGAATGCCAAACCAAACGACAGCGTTGCCGAGGTCGCCATATTCATCCACAAAATCTGTACCGGCGTCAGCGGCAGCAGGTTGCCCATCAAAATCGCAATGATGATCAACAACCCCTGGGCGAGGTTGGTCGGCATGATAAACAGAATGGTTTTCTTCAGGTTATCGTAGACGCGACGCCCCTCTTTCACCGCTGCGGCGATGGTAGCGAAGTTGTCATCGGCGAGGATCATATCCGCCGCCTCTTTGGTCACTTCGGTGCCTTTGATGCCCATGGCGATACCGACGTTGGCCTGCTTCAGCGCAGGCGCATCATTGACGCCATCACCGGTCATGCCGACGATCTCACCGCTGCTCGCCAGCGCTTTCACCAGGCGCAACTTATGCTCGGGACTGGTACGCGCAAAGATGTCATATTCACGCGCCGCCACGCCCAGTGCGGCATCGTCCATGTGCTCCAGCTGATAACCGGTGATGGCGGCATCGCTGTTGCCAATGCCCAGCATCTGCCCAATCGCCATCGCCGTTTCCGGGTGATCGCCGGTGATCATCTTCACGCGGATGCCCGCCTGCTGGCAATCACGCACGGCGCTAATCGCTTCCGGACGTGGCGGATCCATCATGCACGCCAGGCCAAGCATCTTCATGCCGTTACGTAGATCAGCGTGGTCGATATGATGCTGCGCTTCCGGCAGCCAGCGCCACGCGGCGGCGACGGTGCGTAATCCTTCGCTGGCGTAGGTGGTAATTGACGCTTCCCAATAGCGGCGATCAATGACTTCCGCTTCTTCAGCGCCCTGCTGCTGCTGACACAGCGACAGCAACACATCGGGCGCGCCGGTCATCAGCAGGCAAGGTTTACCGTCAATCAGGCAGCTCACCGCCATGTATTTATAGGCTGAGTCAAACGGCAGCTTGCTGAGGATCTGTACCTTGTCACTGTGGATGCCCGCCTTAGCGGCCAGCACTTTCAGCGCCCCTTCGGTTGGCCCGCCGACAATGCCCCAGTTGCCATTGGCATCCTGCCGCAGCTGACTTTCATTACAGATATCCACCACCTGCAAAAAGCCCTGCATTAACGCATCATTGTGCTCGCCGGCTTCAAGCGTAAACTCGCCTGTGGGTTCATAGCTGTTACCGCTGATGCGCCACTGGCTATTCGCCAGCACCACCGCTTTCACCGTCATCTCGTTCATGGTCAGCGTGCCGGTTTTATCCGAGCAAATCACCGTCATCGCCCCGAGGGTTTCTACGGTTGGCAGCTTACGAATGATGGCGTGATTACGCGCCATGGATTGCACGCCAAGCGACAGAATAATCGAAATGATCGCCGGTAAACCTTCCGGAACGGCCGCAACCGCCAGGCTAATCACCGACAGCAGCAACTCGGCGATGGCGATGTCGCGCAGCAGATAACCAAACACGAACAGCGCCACCATCATCAACATGATGATGGCGAAGATGGCTTTACCGAGCTTATCAATCTGCACCAGCAGCGGTGTTTTCGCCTCTTCGATGGAGGAGATCATCGCATTGATGTGGCCCAGCTCGGTATCGCCGCCGGTGGCGATAACCACACCCAGCGCGGTTCCCGAGCTGACCGTGGTACCGGAATAGGCCAGGTTCAGGCGATCGCCAAGCCCCTTTTCGCCTTCAAGTGCCAGCGTGTTCTTCGACACCACCGTTGACTCGCCGGTCAGAATCGCTTCTTCGACGCGCAGATTGTGCACCTCAAACAGGCGTAAATCGGCCGGGATTTTGTCTCCAGGACGCAACATCACCACATCGCCCACCACCAGATCCTGCGTGGCAAGCGTCATCTGCTGGCCGTCACGCAACACCATGGCATCGCTCGACATCATGTTCTGGATGCTTTTTAACGACTTCTCAGCATTATTTTCCTGGATGAAACCGATCATGGCATTGATAACGGCAACGCCAAGAATGACAAAGGTATCGACCCAGTGGCCCATCACGGCGGTGACCACCGCCGCCGCCAGCAGGATGTAGATCAATACATCTTTGAAATGCGCGACGAAACGCATAAACAGCGACTTTTCGGCTTTTTGCGGCAGCACGTTAGGCCCGTTGGTCGCTAACCTGTGCTGCGCATCACTGCTGCTCAACCCCGCGGGAGAGCTATTTATTGCTTTAAATACGGCGGCGTTATCCTGCTGATAATAGGGACGCGCGGATGCCTCCGGACGTTTTGGCTGAATAGGAATAACGGTCATAATTAACCCCGTGCGATTGAGTTGAATATAAAAAAGCGTGCAAAAATAAAACGCATACTTTAATTATAATTTTCAGCAGCGTAATGACCGGGGTCATGTTTTTATCTATTTTGAAGTGCAATGCTAATAGCGACAGCACTGGTTACATGGTGTTATTATTTGGAATTCCAATAAAAACTTATCGAAATTTTAATCTCAGGCAACCAAGAAAATAGTCTATTATCAACATGGAGAATTATTTTGAATAAAAAAGATAAACTGACAATTCCAATTATTATCTCCTTTATTTTCATTACTCTAGCATCAGCCACTATTATCGGTTTTTTTACTTACATTATTGCTTCACGCATGGCAGGATAATTAAACCAACCATCACACCCTAATTAAACAGACGTTAAACGCCGTTAATTTGATCCAATTAATGACCCTTACCTTGCGGAGGGTCATTATTTCATCGTCGACATCATGGCATATTCCTGCCCCTTCTTACTTATTGAGGCAGGGGCATGAATAATTGGCCAGTGCTGGGCGCACTTCTAATTTGTTTGATTTTAATTGGCTGTGACAATAAAAGCGGTGAAGAAACGGTCACACCTCGGGTAATTAAAGCACTTACGCTGAGTGAAAATACCACTGAGCAATTAAGGGTATTTCCAGCGCGCATCACTGCCGGTGATTATACCGAACTGGCGTTCAAACGTGCCGGTCGGCTGGCGCATCTGCAGGTGCGTGAAGGTAGCCATGTCAAAGCGGGCGATGTCATTGGCATGTTGATTGATACTGATGCGCAGCTGCGGGTCAACGATCAGCAGAACAAACTCCAGCTGGCAGAACGCCAGTATCAGCGCTTCCGCGCCTTATCAACGCGCAGTGCTGTGTCTCAAGCGGATATGGATCTGCAAAAGGCGAATCGTGATACTGCCGCCGTGGCGCTCAACATCGCCAAAGAGGAGCTGGATTACCATACCTTGCGCGCGCCTTTTGACGGCATCGTCTCCCGCGTCGTGTCACAAAATCATCAGGTGGTTGCCGCCGGACAAACGGTGGCGGTGATCAGCCGTAACGATCTGCTGGATGTCATTTTCAGCGTGCCAGAAAACCTGTTCACCTCTCTTGAGGTGGAGAACGCCAGCTACCAGCCAGAGATCAGCCTGAACGCGCTGCCAGGACGCTCCTTTCGCGCAGCATATAAAGAGCATCGCGCAGAAGCTGATGCCGCCACGCTAACCTGGCAAGTGGTGCTGACTATGCCGCGCCCGGCGGATTTACCGCAGGTGAGCGGACTCAGCGGTACGGTGAAAGTGCAGATGCACAACCTGCCAACCGCCAGCGCAACGCCGCTGCTGCGTGTGCCGGCCAACGCGGTGTTCAACCCCGATCGTAGCCTGCCGAATCAGCCTTATGTGTGGTTGATTAGCGGTGAAGGCGATGTGCTTAACGTCCAGCTGCAACCCGTGGTGTTGGGCAATCTGAGTGCGCAGGGCATCGAAATCATCTCCGGGCTGAAAGTGGGCGATCGCATTGTGGTCGCGGGGGTGAGCGATCTGCGTGATGGTCAGGCGGTGCGCCTGTGGACCCGCGAGCGAGGTCTCTAATGCGCCTGCTGGAACAATTTATTAAATACCCGATTCGCAGCTGGCTGGTGATCCTGCTGCTGGGCGTGGGCGGCATTTTTGCACTGCTTAATATTGGCCGCCTGGAAGATCCGCTGTTCACCATCAAATCCGCGGTGATCGTCACGCATTATCCCGGTGCCTCGGCGCAACAGGTGGAAGAGGAAGTGACGCTACCGCTGGAAAATGCCTTGCAGCGACTGCCCGCGCTCGACAGCGTTAGCTCAATCTCAAGCAACGGCTTGTCGCAGATTACCGTCTCGATTCACAGCCACTATCGGGCCGCCGAATTGCCCCAGGTGTGGGATGAGTTGCGTCGGCGCGTCGGCGATGCCACGCGCCAGTTTCCGCCTGGCGTCAGCGCCCCGCTGGTGAATGACGATTTTGGCGATGTTTACGGTTACTTCTTCACGATTTCCGGCGAAAACTTCACCAATAGCGAGCTGCGTACCTACGCCGATCAGCTGCGGCGCGAGCTGAATCTGGTGCCCGGTGTGGCGAAAGTGGCGATTGCCGGCATCGAGCAGGAGCAAGTCAACATCACGCTCTCCAGCCAGAAAATGGCGGCGCTGAGTATTACGCCACAGCGCGTGGCCGCCCTGCTCAGCAGCGTCAATGCCGTTTCTGATGCCGGGCAGATTCGTATCGGTAATGAAGCGATCCGCTTCCATCCCACCGGTGAATTCCAATCGTTAGATGAAATCAGCGCGTTGCCCATCTCGGTGCCCGGTAGCCGCCAGCAGGTGTTGTTGCGTGATATCGCCACCGTCAGCTATGGCGTTACCGAGCAGCCGGGTAATCTCTATCACGCCAATGGACACGCCGCGCTGGCGATGGGCGTCTCCTTCGCGCCCGGCGTCAACGTGATTGACGTCGGCGATGCGCTGAGCGCCAAAATCCAGCAGCACCAGCAGGCCAAACCGCTTGGCCTCTCTCTGCAGGTGTTTTATAACCAGGCGCAGGAAGTGAAGCAGTCGGTTGATGGCTTCATCAATAACTTCCTGATGGCGCTGGCGATTGTGGTGGGAACGCTGCTGCTGTTTATGGGCGTGCGCAGCGGCATGGTTATCGCCGCCTCGCTGGCGCTCAACGTGCTTGGCACGCTGTTGATCATGTATCTGTTTAAGCTGGAGTTGCAGCGGGTATCGCTGGGTGCGCTGATCATCTCGCTCAGCATGCTGGTGGATAACGCCATCGTGGTGGTGGAAGGCATCAAGGTCGATCGCCAGCGCGGCAAGCCGTTGCAACAAGCGATGATGCAGATGGTGAAACGCAGCGCGCTGCCGCTGCTTGGCGCCACGGTGATTGCCATCATCGCCTTTGCGCCCATTGGTTTATCGCAGGATTCCACCGGCGAGTACTGTAAATCACTGTTCCAGGTGTTGCTGATTTCACTGCTGCTGAGCTGGCTCACCGCGCTAACGCTGACGCCGATATTCGTGCAGTGGATCGACGGTCATCAGGCGATCGGCAAAGAAACCGCACAGCCCTATCAGGGCATGCTGTTCCGCCTGTATCGCCGCGTGCTCACCACGCTGCTGCGTTTTCGCCTCACCACGCTGGTGCTGATGGCCGCTTGCCTGGCGATGTCGGTTTATGGTTTTGGCTACGTAAAGCAGAACTTTTTCCCCGCCTCTAATACGCCGATTTTCTTTACCGACCTATGGCTGCCGTATGGCACTGACATCAACTACACGGCGCAGACGGCGCGTGAGATCGAAGGTTGGATCAATCAGCAGCCGGGCGTTGTCAGCACCGTGACCACCATCGGCCAGGGCGCGATGCGTTTTACCCTGACCTACGACGCCACACGTCAGTACAGCAATTACGGGCAGATTATGGTGCGCGTTCAGGATGCTAAGCAGTTGGCAGTGCTGGCGCAGCACACTGAACAGCACATTAGGCAGCACTTCCCGCAGGTAACCGAGCGCATCAAACGCATTAATTTTGGTAGCGCCAGCGATAGCGCGATTGCGCTGCGCGTAACCGGCCCCGATCCGATTACTCTGCGCCAGATTGCCAGCCAGATTGATGATATTTTCCTTGCTGAAGGCAGCGCCTTTGCGCCGCGTAACGACTGGCAGGCGCGCAGCAAAGTGATTCGTCCACAGTACTCGCCGCTGCGTGGTCAGGAGTTGGGCGTGGATAAGCGCGATATTGATCAGGCGCTGCGCATCAACTTCAGCGGCGATAGCGTTGGCCTGCTGCGCGAAGGATCGCGGCTGATGCCGATCATGCTGCAAACGGCAGCGCAAGAGCGGCAGAATATCGATCATCTCGGCAATATTCAGGTATGGAGTCACACCCAGCAGCGTTATGTGCCGCTGGCTAACCTGGTGAGTGATTTCCGCCTCGAGTGGGAAGACCCGCTGATTATGCGCCGTGACCGTATGCGGGTGTTGACGGTGCAGACCGATCCCGATCCAACCAGTGGACGTACCGCGGCAGAGATTGTGGCACGCGTGCAGCCCGCTATTGAGCAGCTTAAGCTGCCAGCGGGCTATCATCTGGAATGGGGCGGTGAGCTGGAGAGTTCACGCGATGCCCAAAGCGGGCTGCTGGGTGCGCTGCCGCTGGGCTTCCTCGTGATGTTTGTGATTACGGTGCTGATGTTCAACTCGCTGCGCGATGCGCTGGCGATCTGGATCACCGTGCCGCTGGCGTTGATTGGTGTCACCTGCGGTTTCCTGCTAACTGGCATTCCGTTTGGTTTTATGGCGCTGATTGGTTTGCTGAGTTTATCTGGCATGCTGATTCGCAATGGCATCGTGCTGGTTGAGGAGACCCGCCAGCTGGCGCAGCGTCAGCCGTTGCAGCAAGCCATCCTCGACGCCGCCACCTCGCGTCTGCGCCCGATTTTGCTCACCGCATTCACCACCGTGCTCGGCCTGCTGCCACTGCTGCGTGATGTGTTTTTCCAGAGCATGGCGGTGGTGATCATTTTCGGTCTGGGATTCGCCACCATCCTGACGCTGCTGGTGTTACCGGTGCTGTATCAGAGTTTTCACCCAGCGAAAAAGCTTTAATGCTGACATGTCTGGAGGTCGCCATTTATGGCGACCTCTGGCTCTGCTGCTACTCAACATCCTGATGTTGAGCACTGGCCAACAGTATTTTTTTCAACATAAAGGTCAGTGGAATCGCCAGGATCGCGCCAATAATACCGAGCAGCGCCTGCCAGATTAGAAATGCCAGCAGTTGTGTGGTCAGCGCCATATTCAGCCGCTTGCCTAATAACAACGGTTCAATCACTGAGCTTAGAATCAAATTCAACGCTACAAAGAATAGCGCAACCACTAATGCTGTTTGCATATCAAATAACATATAACTCTGCAGAACTGGCGGGATGGCCGCCATAAACGATCCCAGCACCGGAATATAGTTGAATACAAACATCAATACGCCCCAGAAAAAGGCGAATTTAAGCCCAAGCAAATGCGCACCGCCCCAGACAATAACGCCACCGAGGATACTGGTTAGAGTTTTTACCTGGGCATAAACGATCACGCTTTGAATACCTTCTTCAAGCGCCACATAATAGACCTGGTATTTTCCCTCAGCCTGTTTACGCAAGAGTACTTTCAGGTTGCGCATTTCATACAACATGAAAAATAGCATCAGAAATACCATCAGCCACCAGGAAAGAATGCTGGGTATTTGCGTGAGAAATCCGGTAACGAAACGCACGACTGCGCCAGCATCAATAAAGGTCAGCATGTCATTCGGCGTTAAAACAATCCCCAAATGCGCAAAAGTTTGCGTCACCGGCTCAAAGCGTTCGGCCAGTAACTGCGGCGCCTGGCGGCTGAGCTGGATTAAATCGGGGGTTAAAACCGTGAGTTTGATGATGGTGAAGACAATCACTAATAACAACATCACGATCACCAGCAGTGACGACAGCAGACGTGGAATGCGTTTCCTTTCCAGCCGCACGATCAGCGGATCGAGCATAATTGCCAGAAACAGAGAGAGCATCACCTGATTAATTAACGGCGATGCCAGATAAATGCCGGTAAGAATTATGGTCAAGGTGGCGAGAATTAACAATACGCGCAGCAGCCTTGGCCATAAAGGAAACCCATTCAGTCCCATCATAAAGATCCTTCATCCTATACAAAATGTATTATAGAGAAAAACCTATCCGCTGGGACTTGTTTGAGGTCAAACCGCCTATTATTGCCCGATAAATTCAGGCCGGTAGTAAACCGGCCTGAATGTCACGCGCGATTATTTGGTTCTGAATCTTCGGGTTAATGGCTTTTCGATCTCGACAATTAAGAACATCACGAAGCCAATAATCAGGGTGATAATCCAGTAGCGTAACGGCAGCGCTGTGGTACCAAACAGCAGTTGCATAAAGGGCGCATAGATAATCAGTAATTGCAGCACCAGCAGAACTGCGCTGACAATCCAGATACCTTTATTGAGCAGCAACCCTTTGCTTAACGAGAAACCGTCTGAAACACGGCAGTTCAGCATATAGAACCACTGCGCCGTCACCAGCGTTTGCAACAATACGGTACGAATAAATTCCGGTGAATAGCCGCGCGGTTGTAACCAGGCTTCCAGAACGAAGGCGCTGATGGCGATCATCGAGCCGACAAAGATGACGCGCCAGATGGCAAAACCATCCATCACGTGCAGTTTGGGATCGCGCGGTGGACGACGCATAATATTTTGCTCACCCGCCTCAAACGCCAAACCGAAGGAGAGCGTGGCAGACGTCGCCATGTTCATCCACAAAATTAACACCGGCGTCAGCGGAATGAGGTTCCCCGCCAGCAATGCAATGATGATCAGTAAACCCTGCGCCAGGTTGGTCGGCATGATAAACAGAATGGTCTTTTTCAGGTTGTCATAAACCCGACGCCCTTCCCTGACCGCGCTGGCAATGGTGGCGAAGTTATCGTCCGTTAGCACCATATCCGCCGCTTCTTTGGTAACTTCGGTGCCTTTTATCCCCATGGCGATACCGACATCCGCCTGCTTCAGCGCGGGCGCATCGTTTACGCCGTCGCCCGTCATCCCCACTACCTCTTTTTTGCTCTGCAGCGCCTGCACCAGGCGGAACTTATCTTCCGGGCTGGTACGGGCAAAGATGTCGTAAGCCTGCGCGGCCTCACTCAGCTGCTGGTCATCCATTACTTCCAGTTCGCGCCCGGTAATGGCGCTACCGGCATTGCCGATACCCAACATCTGTCCGATGCTCATGGCGGTTTGCGGATGGTCGCCGGTAATCATTTTGACGCGAATGCCGGCCTGCAGGCAGTCACCAATCGCGGTGATCGCTTCGGGTCGTGGCGGATCCATCATGCCGGCGATACCGAGCAGAATCATGCCGTGGCTCAAATCCTGATGGGTTAATTCAGTCTGGCCCGGCGTAGCGGGTTTCCACGCCGCTGCCACCATGCGTAATCCCTCACGCGCATACTCTTCAATTTTGGCTTCCCACCAGGCGAGGTCGATGGGCTGCAATCCGCTTTCCGTTTGCTGCTGTTGGCAATGCCGGAACAGTACGTCCGGCGCACCGGTGAGCAGCACGCACTCCTCTTCGCCAATGCGATAGTGCGTCGACATGTACTTATATTGCGAATCAAACGGAATTTTACTGCGCAGTTCGGTGGTTACCGTCGGTAAATGCCCTTTGGCCGCCAGCACCTTCAGCGCCCCTTCGGTCGGGCCACCGGTGATTTTCCACAGGCCGTTCTCATCTTTAATCAGCTGGCTGTCATTACAGAGATCGATGGTGCGCAGATAGCGCTCCAGTATCGAACCGGCCGCGACAGTTATCGGCGACGCATCATCGGCTTTATGAATCGCGCCGACCGGCTCATAGCTGACGCCATCAACGCGATAAATTTGATCGGCGGTGATAATGGCTTTCACCGTCATTTCGTTCATGGTCAGAGTGCCGGTTTTATCCGAACAGATCACCGTCATCGCCCCCAGCGTTTCCACGGTCGGCAGCTTGCGGATTATCGCCTGCTGCTTCGCCATGGTTTGCACGCCAAGCGAAAGAATGATCGAGATGATCGCCGGTAATCCTTCGGGAACCGATGCCACGGCGAGGCTGATCAGAGACAGCATCAGCTCTGAAACCGGCATATCGCGGAATAGCAGGCTAAAGACAAACAGCGCAGCCATCATCGCCAGAATGATCAGGAAAATGGCTTTACCGAGTTTATCCATTTGTACCAGTAACGGCGTACGGTGCTTTTCTATGTCGGACATCATCTGGTTGATGTGCCCCAACTCGGTCGCGCCACCGGTGGCCACCACCAGCCCTTTACCGCCGCCGGAGCTGACGGTGGTACCGGAGAACAGCAGATTGGTGCGATCGCCCAGCGGCAGATCGCCGGACAGCGCATCGGTGCCCTTCTCGACGACGGTCGATTCCCCAGTAAGAATCGCTTCTTCAACCCGCAGGTTGTGCGCTTCGATCACACGCAGATCCGCCGGAATACGATCGCCTGCGCGAATCACGACCACATCGCCTGGCACCAATGCCGTAGTGGGCAGCGTTTCATGGTTCCCGCCGCGAATCACCACGGTTTCACTGGAGAGCATATTACGGATACTCTGCAGGGATTTTTCCGCGTTGCTCTCCTGAATATGGCCAATTAACGCATTCACCACCGCTACGCCGAGGATCACCAGCGTATCGACCCAATGTCCCATTACGGCGGTCAGCACCGCGGCGGCCAGCAAAACGTAGATTAAAACATCATTGAAGTGGGCAAGAAAACGCAGCCAGGCCGGTTTACCGGGTTTCTGCGGCAGGGCATTTTCCCCGTACTGTTTTAAGCGTGTCGCCGCTTCAGCACTGCTTATTCCCTCGGTCGAACTTTGGGTACTGGCCAGCGTTTCATCGACAGAAAGTTGATAATAAGTACTTTCCGGTTTAGCAGTATTCATCGCTTTCTCCTCAAATCCTGTTTCGGAAATCAAGGCGGTGATATCCCATGATTAACAAATCGCCATTGAACGAAAAAATGAGACCTGACTTCCTCGGACTGAGAAGAGGTCCGCTTAGGATTGAATTCTATGTCATCTATGGCTACTCAGCTGGAGCCGGGCAGCCGAATTATCTATACGGAAAACTTTAAGATTTTGAAAAATGAACGCTATAAACGTAGCACAGGGAAATTCAACGCATTCATTTCGCAATAAAAGTTTTGGGCTTGCGCATCCAACTGTTAGCGCCGACTCGCTGTTTAAATGATTAATTTATAAATAAAGATAAAATTCATAAGGATGCCTGAATCAGCCCCCAAATAATGATTATTTGATGACAGAGCTTTACTCTAACTAAGTGGAACACAAACCCAATATAATCCATTTTCATGGAGTTAAATTCCATCAATATCAACAAAAATATTACAATCTATCTGCCTTTACTTTTTTTGACTTATGCGTCTATGCTCATCTTTAACAAAATCACGCTGTTAACACCTCTCACCTTTTATAGCGATGGCACAGTTTCCTTACGGTCATGGTTAATGGAGGCATCGATGCATGGTTATAGCCTGCTGCGTTTAAGTCTTTATGTTGTCTTTGCAATTGTCACTTGCTCTGCTGTCGGACTATTCACCTATGCGGTGGTTTCTATGCTTGGCAGATAAATAAGCCACGAATAAAACGTCAACAATTCACTCGTTGTTGCTGAGGATAAAACAGTGACTCGTTATTTTACGCTGATGGCGATTGTTATATTTATAACAACCGCTTGCGATCAAAAAAAACAGGACGTCGCCGCACCGCCACGCATGGTTAAAGTGATTGACGTTGTGGCTTCCGGCGAATCTCAACAACGCATTTTCCCGGCACGTATTGAATCCGGCGACTCTACCGAATTGTCATTCAAGCGCGGCGGACAAATTGAATCGCTGGATATTCGTCAGGGCACGCGCGTCGAGCAGGGACAGCAGATTGCCCGGCTGACGGCGCGTGAAGCGCAGCAGCGCGTCAACGAACGCCAAACCGCAGCCACGCTGGCACAACGGCAATTTGCTCGCTTCCAAACGCTCTCCGGTCGCCAGGCTATTTCGCAGGCGGATATGGATGTGCAGCGCGCCAATCGCGATGCGGCGAATGCTGCCCTGCAAATCGCACGTGAAGAGCTAAGCCAAATGACGCTCACCGCACCGTTTAGCGGCACTGCCGCTAGCGTCAATGTGCGTAACCATCAGGTGGTTGCCGCCGGCCAAACCATTGCGACGCTAACCCGCACCGATCTGCTCGACGTGGTGTTTAGCGTGCCGGAAAATTTGTTTACCGCGCTGGATATGCGCAACATGACCTACCGTCCGGTAGTGCGCATCAACACCCTGCCCGATCGGGAGTTCCAGGCCGAGTACAAAGAACATACCGGCAGCAGCAGTAGCAACACCTTGACCTGGCAAGTGATTTTAACCATGCCCCGCCCGGTGGATTTCCCGGCCGTGGGCGGCGTCAGTGGCACGGTGACGATTAATCTGGCGAATCTGCCCGCCAATGTGCATCGCGAATCGCTGGTGGTACCGGTGGAAGCGGTATTCAATCCCGATAACAGCCAGCGTAATCAGCCGCACGTCTGGGTGGTACAAGGCAGCGGCGATCAACTGCACCTTGAGGATCGTAAAGTCAGCGTCGGGGATGTGACCGATCGCGGCGTAGTGATTACCGCCGGCCTAAAACCAGGTGAACGCGTGGTCGCTGCTGGCGTCAATGAGTTGCATGCCCAACAGCCAGTGCGCATCTGGACGCGTGAGCGGGGGCTGTAATGGATATCTCCCGGCAGTTTATCGATAATCCGGTTCGCGTCTGGCTGGCCATTCTGTTACTGGGCGTCGGCGGCATTTTTGCCCTGCTCAATATTGGTCGTCTCGAAGATCCCGCCTTCACCATCAAAACCGCCGTGGTGGTGACGCACTATCCCGGCGCCTCCGCTCAGCAGGTAGAAGAAGAAGTGACGTTGCCGCTGGAGAATGCGCTGCAGCAGTTGCCGTATCTGGACAACGTCAGTTCGATCTCGTCCAACGGTTTGTCACAGATTACCGTCAATATTGCCTCGCGCTACCACTCCAACCAACTGCCGCAAATCTGGGACGAACTGCGGCGCAGAGTCGGTGATGCCGCACGGTCCTTTCCGCCCGGCGTCGCTGCGCCGTTTGTGAATGACGATTTCGGCGATGTGTTTGGTTTTTTCTTCGCCATCTCCGGCGACAACTTCAGTAACCCGGAGTTGGTGCAGTACGCCGAGCAATTGCGCCGTGAACTGGTGCTGGTACCGGGGGTGGGAAAAGTCGCGCTCGGCGGGGTAATCCCCCAGCAAATTAATGTTGATGTGTCGCTGACGATGATGGCGGCACGCGGCATTACTCTGCCGCAACTCTCCAGCGTGCTGAGCCGTCTTAACGTGGTTTCAAGCGCCGGAGAGATCAAAGCCGGAACGGAATCCATCCGCCTGCATCCAACCGGTGAATTTCAAAACATCGAGGAGTTGAGTGATTTGCTGGTCAGCCCGCCGGGCGATCACGCCACTACCCGCCTGCGCGACATCGCTACGCTGTCACGTGGGCTGAGCGAATCGCCCTCCAGCATTTACCATGCCAGCGGACGCCCGGCGGTCACCATGGGGATCTCCTTCATTCCTGGGGTGAACGTGATTGACGTGGGACGCGCGCTGGAAGCGAAACTGCAGCAGATGTCAGCGGAAAAACCGGCTGGTATTCAGATCAATGTGTTCTACGATCAGGCGGCGGAAGTGGCGCACTCCGTCAATGGCTTTATCGCTAATTTCCTAATGGCGCTGGCGATTGTGGTCGGCGTGCTGCTGATCTTTATGGGCGTGCGCAGCGGCATTATCATTGCGCTGTCGCTGGCGTTGAATGTGCTGGGCACACTGTTGATCATGTATTTGTGCGGCATTGAACTGCAGCGTATTTCATTGGGCGCGCTGATTATCGCGCTCAGTATGCTGGTGGATAATGCCATTGTCATTGTTGAAGGGGTGCTGATTGCGCGTCAGCAAAACTCGCCGCTCGTCACCACTATCAATTTCGTTATTCGCCGCACCGCCTTTCCGCTGCTCGGCGCGACCATCATCGCCATTCTGGCTTTTGCCCCCATCGGCTTGTCGCAGGATTCCACCGGCGAATACTGTAAATCGCTGTTCCAGGTGTTGTTGATTTCACTGCTGCTGAGCTGGTTCTCAGCGCTCACTATTACGCCGGTACTGATTAAATGGTGGCTGTTTAAAGCGCAGGCGGCAGCCCCTGTTAAGGCCGCCGCTTCACCTTATGATGGCGGCTTTTATCGCAGCTATCAGCGGGTATTACAGGTGTTGCTCAGGCAGAAAACCCTGACGCTTTCACTGATGGCGGTCCTGCTGGCGCTGGCTATTTGGGGCTTCGGTTCGGTTCGTCAAAACTTCTTCCCTTCGGCAAATACGCCGATCTTCTTCGTCGATCTGTGGCTGCCGTATGGCACCGATATTAAGTCCACCGAGCAGATGGCCAGTGACATTGAAAAATCGATTACCGGCCAGCAAGGCGTGCTCTCAACCGTGACCACCATTGGTCAGGGCAGCATGCGCTTTATCCTCACCTATAACGGACAGCGTCAATACAGCAACTATGCGCAAATCATGGTGCGCATGGACGATCAGCGCAATATCGCAGCGCTTACCCGGCGGATTGATAGCGACATTGCGCGCCAATATCCGCAGGTAAACGCCAGCACTAAACGCGTGATGTTTGGCCCTTCCGGCGGCAGCGCGATTGAAGTGCGCATTAAAGGTCCCGATCCCGATCGAATGCGCCTGATTGCCAGCGAAGTGGGCGAGATTCTCACCCGCGACCCGGCCACCGACAGCGTGCGCAATGACTGGCAAAACCGTAGCAAAGTGATTCGCCCGCAATATAATCTGGCGCTGGGGCGGGAGTTAGGCGTGGATAAACAGGATGTTGATAACGCGCTGGAGATGAATTTCTCGGGCAGTCGCGTGGGGCTTTACCGTGAAGGCGCCGATCTGCTGCCGGTGATGGTGCGGCCACCGGCCAGCGAGCGGCAGGACGCTAATCATCTTAATAATGTGCTGGTGTGGAGTCAGAGCCAGCAGCAATATATTCCGCTCAGCAACGTGGTGAATGGTTTCTCTCTGCAATGGGAAGATCCGCTGATTCTGCGTCGCGATCGCAGCCGGGTGCTGACGGTTCAAACCGATCCTAATCCGCTAAGCAGCGATACCTCAGGCGATATTCTGGCGCGCGTGAGGCCGCAAATTGAACAAATCCCACTGCCGCACGGCTATAGCATTGAGTGGGGCGGCGATGCTGAAAGCTCCAGCGAAGCGCAGCAAGGGGTGTTTACGTCGCTGCCGCTCGGCTATCTGGTGATGTTCGTGATTACCGTGCTGATGTTCAGCTCGCTGAAGAATGCCGTTGCCATCTGGCTGACGGTACCGCTAGCGCTGATTGGCGTGACGCCGGGCTTTTTGATTACCGGCATTCCGTTTGGCTTTATGGCGCTTATCGGCCTGCTGAGCCTGAGCGGCATGTTGATCCGTAATGGGATTGTGCTGGTCGAGGAGATTGAGCAGCAGAAACAGCTGATGCCGCAGAGCGACGCCATTCTCTACGCCGCAACTTCCCGTCTGCGTCCCATCCTGCTGACGGCGTTCACCACCGTGCTGGGATTGGCGCCGCTGCTGCGCGATGTGTTCTTCCAGAGCATGGCGGTGGTGATTATGTTTGGTCTGGGCTTTGCCACGGTGCTGACGCTGCTGGTGCTGCCGGTGATTTATGCCTGCTTCCATCGTCAACCGGACGCGACCGCGCCATGAATGTCACCGGTCTCAATGTTATCAAAACGCTGGGATGTATGGCGGCGGTGACGTTTTTCACCGTCTACAACACCTGGGATCGCTACGATTATGACTATCACTGGATTCTGGCGTTTCTGACCTTTATCTCCACTATTGCTACGCCGCTGTTTTTTGTCGTCGCCGGGATTATGGATGCCCGTTCCGAGCAGGATCTCAGCTGGCAGATGAGTAAGATTCGCAATGTGGTGATCGTGTTTCTTTTCTGGATGACGGTCTACTACCTGTGGGAACCCTATCAGCGCGGCTATCTGATTCAACCGTGGTTCGTCTTCTCGTTCATTATCATCTACAGCTTTCATCCGATAATGACATGGCTCAGTCAGCATCGGCGATCATTCTGCGCAATGGTTTTCGTGCTGCTGGTATTCTCGTACGGTTACGATTTGCTGGCGGTACTGCACCCAGACGAGGCGCTGTTCCGGCTGGAGCCGCAATATCGGCTTTGGACCTGGCTGCTGTTTTACTTAACCGGCCAGCTGCTGTGCGATCCGCTGATTGCCGACTGGATGGAGCGCAAAAAGGTGGCGCGCGGCGCGGCGATCGCCCTGCCCTTTATCTACCTGTTTACCTGGTTTTATGAGCAGCATTTCTTCTTTGCGTTATTCAAAGCCGATCGCAATGCCTTTATCCTGACCGGATCGCAAATCTATCTGCTGGTGGTAGTGCTGGTGATCGCCGCCAGCCGGGTACGTTTTCGCCATAATGCGAAAGTGAAAGAAGCCATCCTGGCGACCATCAGCAAAACCATGACCGGAGTCTATATCCTGCACTACTCGGTTTTCCACCTCGTCACGGCACTGATTCCCATCACCTCTTTGGCCACCAAACTGACGCTGATTGTGGTCACTTTTGCCGCCTCGGTGCTGTTATCGCGGCTGATTCTCGCCAGCGGCTGGCTGAAAAAAGTCATAACCCTTTAAGGCATGGCGCAACATCCGCCTGGCTGCTGCAGTCGATACGACCCTTTATTTGCAGCATCATAAAATCGTAAAACGGATTGGATGTATTGCGCATTAAGGTATCCAGACCGACGATCAGGCTGGCGGTTTCTCCACGCAGCGAAATGGTGCCAAAGCTGATGCCATAACGATTCTTTTCTGTCGGCTGGCGGCCATATAGCGAGTCGCTAAGCGGAAACGGCACGGCGATATGCGATAAAGAGTAGGTATCCTGTGGCCACGCGGCGTGCAGCGAACGCACCCTCTCCTGAGTTTCGTCGGCTGGCGTTATGCGCGCCACGGTTTCATAAGTGCTGGCTGACGCATTGGTGATCACCGTTGAGGCATAGCGTCGCGGTGCCGGTGGTAACAAATTGCTGACTGCCGAATAGAGTGCGGGCCTGAAGAGTGCGCGCAGGTTTGCCGCCTGGTTAACGTCAAATATCACCAGCTCGCTGCCGTTATCCGGTAAATAGCGATAAAAAGCGTTCACCACCGCGCGGGTGCTGACGGTGGAGTCCAGCACCGACTGGAAGGTTAGCACTGGCGGGAACGCCTGCAGGGTTCCACTGCGGATGACGTGCAGCATCTGATCCTGCATCGCCTGGGTTAACAGCCACGATTGGCGCGCCGCACGTACTGGAAAGGAGTTGTATTTAAACGGATTATATTCCGGAACGATATTCAGCCAGGCCGCCTTAGCGAAGCCTGGAATAATCGCTGGCCAGCCCGCTAATCCGGCAAAGCGCGCATAGGCGGTGACGCCAATCATCGGCGACAGCAACACCAGCTGTTGCGGCTGGCGCAGCGCGTTATTTTGCAGGCTATCGAGGCTGTACTTCACGGCTAACGCGCCGCCGTTGGAGTAGCCGACCAGATGCAAAGGCACGTTGTTTCCTGCCAGACGCGTGGCTTCCCGCACCGCTAAGCGCGTGACCGCCATCCACATTTGCCAGTCGACTTTGGTCAGCGAACCTGGCGCCGTGCCGTGCCCCGGCAGACGCGGCACCACCGCGACAAAACCCTTTTGCTGATACGCCTGCGCCAGATAACGCACGCTGTAGGGCGAATCGGTTAAGCCATGCAGCAGCACCACGGCCCCTTTCACCTCGCCCTCTGGTTCAAGGATAAACGAGCGATTCCAGTTGGTGTCAAATCGCGCCGGATATACCGGGCTTTGTGGGTTAAAACGGTTGAGTGCTGTTTTATCCTCGTCGCTGAGTTGATCGGTCACGTTGGCTTGCATGTCGTGGAAGATGTCATCTTCGCGTGCCAGATAATCGGCGAAGCTGGCACCATCAATCTCATCCGTCGACATTTCATGTGCCGACCAGGTATGCCAGCGATGCAACGGCGGCCCCTGCTCAGATTGATAGCCACGAATTACCAGGAACATGACCAGTAGCGCCAGCAAAGCCAGCGTAATTCGCTTCAGGAACTTGCTGATTTTAGTGTTGTGCAATGCGTTGGCTAAATCAGAAGGCATAGCGCACCCAGGCGAACAGCACGTTGCCGTTATTATGTGTGCCAGGAATATAGGTGAACTGCACATTCAGACGCTTGTAACCGGCAGAGAACAGCGGCAGCACAATTGGCAGCGGCACATAGTTGGCGAAATCGTCGCGCGCGGTAATACCGGCGGTTAGCCCGAGACCGAGACGAAAATCGCGCTGTTGATCCAGATACCAGCCCTTCTCCCAGCCATAACCGATGATCGGCTGCCATTCGTTATGCGAATCTTTAAACGCCATGGCATAGAGCGCGCTCCAGTTACCGTCTTCATTAATACGCGACACGCCTAACCCACCGCCCCACGGCGTTTCATTGTAGTTGTCCGTCTTGTCTTTATCGTAGGCGAAGCGCGCATGCCAGCTGATGAAGGGCAAATAGAGATCGTAATACTGCGGCTCCTGCCAGGTTTGAGAAACATCCTGCTTAAGCCAGTCCCAACCATCACTGAGCGAGTTGGCCGCCGTGGCGGGGAAGACAAACAGAATCAGGATGAAAAACCAGGTCGTCTGAAGAGTTCGCATAGTCTTATGCCTCTGAAATGCACCGCCAGAAAAAGGGTGTGGAAAAGCTGACGTGCTCAGGAAGCAGATCAAGCCACTTAACCGGTTAGATTATAGTTGCTTGTTATTGCTATAGGAAATGACCTGAAAGGGCTTCTGCGGGATTAACGGGGATCGCACTTTTTTAAACATATCAGAAGTGACCAGGAAGCCCCTTCGAGCTTCCTGGTTTTATATCAGAACGGTCCCCAGTTGATCGCCACACCAATCAGCAGCATCACCACGCAGATAACAAACCACACGGCGATGACCGGCGCGACAAAGCGCAGCCATTTACCAAACGACACGTTGGCCGTGGCCAGCACCGCCATCAGCACGCCGGAGGTTGGGCTCATGCAGTTGACGATTCCTTCACCGAGTAGCACCGTCTGCACCATAACCTGACGCGTCAAACCGAGGTTATCGCCGAGCGGGGAGAAAATCGGAATCAACAACGCCGATTCGCCGGAACCGGATGAGATACCGAAATGCATCAACGCCGCGCTGATAAACATGCCAATCGCTGCCGCCGTGGGCGGAATCGGTGCCAGCAGATCGGACAGGAAACCTACTATCGGGTCCAGCACGTTGCCCTGTTGCAGCACCAGCGAAATAGAGGCCGCCATGCCAACGATAAACGCGCCCTTAACCAGCTTGGAACAGCCGCCGAGGAACGTATTGGCGATGTCCGAACCGCTCATGCGTCCCATCAATCCCACCGCGATGGAGAGCAGAATAAACATCGCCGACATCTCACTGGTGCCCCAGTGAAACTTCACCGCGCCACTGATGAACAGGATCAGCGACAGCGCGACGGTAGTCAAAATCAGCTTATGACGACCGGTAACCAGCGCCGTTTGCCCGGCACCTTGCGCCTGTTGTGGACGCAGATGTCCATCCTGACGTGCGCGACGAATTGACCAGATCAGATAAGCCACGGCGCTGACCACAAACAGCAAACAGGTGATGCCGCGCAACAGCATGCCGGAGAACAGCGGCAGCTGCGCCAGATGCTGCGTCAGGCCGGTGGTCGCCGGGTTGAGGATTGCCACGTTAAAGCCCGCTGCACAGGTAAGATAAACCAGCGAGGCACCGAGAATCGGCGGCAATCCCATCGATCGCGCTACCAGCAGACCAATCGGCACAAACGCCACCACCGCATTCACCACCACGCCGGTGGTGCCGAGCAGGGCGAAGATAGTGCCGAAAATTAACACCATGCGCGTATCACTCAGGCGCGTGCTGCGCGAGAGCGAATTTAATGCCGTAGCAATCGCCCCCGTCTCCTCCACCACCGCCAGTACGCCGCCGGTGAACAGGATCAGAAAGATAATCGGCGCAGATTTCACCATCCCTTTGGCAATGGCGGTAAAAATTTCCAGCGGATAAACCCCGCTTTGCGGCACCGCATGCAGGCTATCTTTCACCGCAAACTTGATGCCGTCGCGCGTTACAAAATCGAATACGCCGGCTGGAATAAGCCAGGTGGCAACCGTCGCCAGCACCAGAATAATGAACAGCAGCATATACGGGCTTTGCCCGCTCTCCTGCACCGGTGCCGCGCTGCTGGCCTGCTGAATATTTAGCTGCGACATGGCGCTTCCTCCCCATCGTTTGCGAGGATCAAGCCCGCTACCAGCGCCGCGCGCGGGACGATATCAGCAATAATGATGTGTTCGTGGCGCGCGTGAATGCCTGCGCCGGTCGCGCCCAGGCCATCCAGCGTCGGTAAACCCAGCGCTGCGGTGAAGTTGCCATCACTACCGCCGCCGACCGATTTGCCCTCCAGCGCAAAGCCTAATGACTGCGCCACCTGCTGTGCGTGTTTAAACAGCAGCAATGAAGCCGGCGTCTGGCGCATCGGCGGTCGTTTCTGTCCGCCGCTGACGTTTATACCAATACCTGCACTAAAGGGGGTTAGCTGGCTGATGGCTGCATCGATGCGCTCAGCTTCCTCTTCGCAGGTAACGCGCGTATCAATGCCCAACTCCGCTTTATCCGCGACCACATTGATGCGACCGCCGCCGTTGGCGATACCGACATTGACCGTGGTGCCGCGCTCTGGCGCATTCAACGCATGTAGCTGCAGAATTTGTTGCGCCATCTCCTGGATCGCGCTCACGCCCTCTTCCGGATTGTTACCGGCGTGCGCCGCCTGACCGGTAATGGTGATGTCATAACGCCCGGTGCCTTTACGCGCGACCTTCAGCGCACCACTGCCCGCCACCGCCGGTTCAACCACTAAAACCTGATCGGCGCCTGGCGCATGTTGCGCCAGCCAGTCGCTGGAGCTTGGACTGCCCAACTCTTCATCGCTGTTGCACAGGAAAACGATGCGCTTACCCGCCAGCTGGTCCAGCGCCTGAAGCGCTCGCACCGCCCAAATCGCCTGCACCAAACCGGCTTTCATATCCAGCACGCCTGGCCCGAACAACTTGCCATCCTCTTCGCGCAGCGCCAGTTCGCCGTGATCCCAGACGGTATCGAAATGGCCAATGATGGTGGTTTGTGGCCCGTTTTCGCCGAGCGTGAACTTGAGGTGATTACCGTACTCAGGCTGCGGCGACACGCTGGCGCTGATACCTAAACGCTGCTGGAACAGGCTTTGCAGCACTTCTCCACAGCGATCAACCGCTGCTTTGTCGAGCGAAGGCGATTCCGCCGCCACCAGACGTTTGATGTCTCCCAGAATCTCAGCGGCATGTTGTTGCAAATAATCTTTTATATTTTTCATGTTAGTACCCATCTGTCTTAGTGTCCGAGCCAGTATGCGCAGAAACATTGCCGTTAAAAAATGAGGAGTAAATGTTAATATTGTTGCCCTGAGAGCAACAGATTGGCAAAAAATATGACGCTGTCCACTTATCCCGAGAAAGCCATAAGTTATTTGTATGAAGTTGGCGTACATGGCGGCATTCGACGCGCGGCGGATGCGCTCGGCATCAATCCCTCAGTGATCAGTCGGCAGCTGTCGTCACTGGAACGCAGCCTGCAACTGCCGCTGCTGGAACGACGGGGCCGTAACGTGGTGCTGACCGAAGCGGGCAGGATGCTGGCGGAGGATTTCGCGCAGACCAGCCAGCGCCGCAAGATGCTGGAGCGTCAGCTGCAGGATTTGCGTCATATGCGTGGTGGCTCGATCAACATTCGCATCGGGCAAGGCATGGTGGACGATGTGGTCAGGCATGTGGTGCAGGCGTTTTCCCGTGCCTATCCGGGCGTATTTGTGAACATCATGTCGGGCGATATGCAAACCACGGTAATACTGATTGCTAAAGGCGAAGTGGATATGGCGGTTAGCTTCGGACCGGCTGGACCACCGGGCGTGAAGTGCCTGAGTTTTCAGCGCGGGCCGATCTGCGCCATTGTGCCGCCGGATCATCCGCTGGCTGGCCTTTCTGCCGTCAGCGCCAGCGCATTAACCCAGCATCGCTTAATCGCCATGAATGAGAATTTTGGCTTGCAGCGCTACATCAACGCGATCTTCAAAAGTGAAGGCCTTATCTTTACCCCGTCTTACTGCTGCAACTTGTTTTCCAGCGCCATTGCCCTGACGCAGGCGGGTTTAGGCATCTCATTTATGACCGCGCAATCGGTGAAAGCCACGCTGCAACGCGGCGAGCTGGTAGCGATTCCGATCGAACATCGCATCGCACGTGAAAGTCAGTGTCATCTGCTGCGCAGCGCCGATCACCGTTTGACGCCCGCCGCGCACTATCTGTGGCAGCTGCTGAGCCAGTTTTTTACTGCTTCATTAGAGGAGGAGGTATCAGGGATATTCTGAATATCCAGGCGTGATTCTACTTTTTAATATCGGCGTGTATCTGGTCATTTAAAACCCATTAATAGATAACCCGATGAAAGATAAACTGGGATAAATGTAGAATAAGATAAATTACCCTACAGTCAGTTCCATTCAGCGCGTAATTAATCTGTCATGATGAAGTTTACCGCTGTTGATTAGCATTACTCTACTATTTACATTGTCAGGTATATTCCTTACGTGGATAACGCCGAATGAATTTTCGCACCGACATTAATGGGCTGCGCGCCTATGCCGTAATGTTAGTTATTCTCTTTCACTTCGGTTTTACACGGGTGAGCGGTGGGTTTCTCGGAGTTGACGTGTTCTTTGTCATCTCCGGCTATCTGATGACGAGTATTATCCTGTCTCGCCTTAGAAATAACCGTTTCTCTTTACTGGCTTTTTATGCCGCGCGCTGCCGGAGAATTATACCGCCCCTGATGGTGCTGTGCGTGATATTGATGCTGATGGGTTATTTTCTGATGCCGCCGGATGAATATAATAAAATGGCGGAGCACGCTGTATCCAGCCTTAGTTTTATCTCCAATGTGGTCTATTTCAAACAGGGTGGCTATTTTGATAGCGGCTCGATATATAAATGGTTACTGCACACCTGGTCATTAAGCGTCGAGTGGCAATTCTATTTGCTATTACCTCTGGCACTGATGTTCACGGCGCGTTTCCTGCACCAGCAGTTTGCCTGGGCAATGGGAATTGCCGCACTACTTTCATTCGGCCTGGTGCTGGTGATGGTGGCTACCCATTTTCATCTCACGGCAACTTATTATCTGTTACCAACGCGCGCATGGGAGATGCTGGCAGGCGGACTGCTGTATCTGACACCGAAAACGGCCTTGAGCGGCCAACGCTGGATTCCACCCGTCGCTATTTCAGGGCTGATAATCTGTGCGTTGTGTTTTGATGAAAGCATGGCCTGGCCCGGCATCATGACGCTCATTCCTGTGTTGCTGACGGCACTGATCATCCATGCCGGCGTGCAAAACAGCCGGTGGCTGAACAACCGTATTGTGCAGCACATCGGTAAAACCTCTTATTCGGTTTATTTATGGCACTGGCCGCTGTGGGTATTCTGGCATCTGGTCAATTGGCCTATCACGCTGGTTAGCCAGGCGCTGCTGATCCTGCTATCACTGGCTGCGGGTTGGGCTTCCTGGTTGCTAATAGAAAACAAGCAGGGTTGGCTGAGTGGCAGAACCTACGTCACTCTGGGACAAACTGCGCTGGTACTGTTAGTGGGCGTGTTCATTGTGGCAAACGCCGGGCTGCCTACACGCGCTCCGCAGGTGATCGCCAGCATCAAACACTATTCACAGGAGCGTTTTGTCAGCGGCGAAAAGTGTTTTGTCTTTAGTGGTACAACCTCGCCGCAATGCGTATTTGGTCAGGCTCGCCAGGTAAACCTGGTGGTATTGGGTGACAGCCATGCGGCGGCAATGTTGTCTTCAATTGTGGCAAGTGCCAGACCCAATGATGCGGTAGTGTTTATTGCGCAGTCGGGATGCCCGTCAATGCCGGATATTCATCGCAGCGCTAGCCCCGACTGCGGCGGTTTTGTGAAGAATGCGCTAATCGATATCGAACGAAAATATCCCCACGCTTCGGTGCTCATTATCAACCGTTTATCCTTCTACCTGCATGGCAGTTTTGGCAGCGGAAGCACGACGCCCGACTATAGTTTCCTGAATGAGAAGAGCTCGATTACTGCCTATCAACAGCATTTTGGCGCAGTAGTAAAACAGCTCGCCTCTCATCGCCGGGTATTTATCATGACGCCCGTGCCCGAGTTTGGTTACGACGTTATTTACCGCATGTCGCGCGATGCCATGCGCGGCAACGCATTGGCCATTCAGCAAACGCGGGCAGCATATCAATCACATAATCAGGAGACGCTGGCGATGTTAAATACCATTGCCGCACAATCCCCCAATGTCGCACTGCTCGATGCCACTCAGGCACTTTGTGATAGCAACTTCTGCTACGGTGCAAAAGACGACGTGCCGCTGTACCGCGATGATAACCACCTTTCAGAGGTGGGAAACAAGAGTCTGAGTGGCGTGTTTGCTGGTATGTGGCGGATGATTGATAGTATTTAGCGCGTTCTCATTAGGGATTAAACACTCTCTGGCCGCTTAAAAATTAGCGGCCGTTCAGCCATCCAGGTATTTAAACGGTTAAAATAAATAAACATATACGTTGCTAAATTATTATCGCTATGTCTTAATGCGTCATCGGTTTGGAACACAGACCTTATGAAAGCAGTTTTAGTAAAGCAGTCCTCAGTTCAAGTGTTATCCCTAGATATCCTTCTTCGAGAGCCTCCTCCTAAGTGCCCAATAAGTAAATCTTTCACTTCAGGCCATTATCGCCGCGTTGAGTGGCTCATCAATTAAGGAAGTATCTATGTCTAACAAAATGACTGGTTTAGTAAAATGGTTTAACTCTGATAAAGGTTTTGGCTTTATCACCCCTAACGATGGCAGCAAGGATGTATTCGTCCATTTCTCTGCTATCCAGAGCGACAACTACAAAACTCTTGATGAAGGTCAGCAAGTGTCCTTCACCATTGAAAACGGCGCTAAAGGCCCTGCAGCTGGCAACGTAACGCCGCTGTAAGCCCCGCCCATTATCAGTGACGCTTACAATAGCGATGAAGGCAACAGCCTGAGCAGATAAGTTCTGCTGATAATAAATAAACCCGCTTCGTGCGGGTTTTTTATTGTCTAAAATTTGCGTAACACATTATGGCAGGACATTGCGGCCATCGACGTGCAGGCCTGGCTTTGCGGGCATCCTGTTAGCTAACAGCAAAAATTAGTTTTTACGCTAATTTTCAATAACCTGCGCTATCCCCCACCATCAAGTCACTCTCTCAATTCCTTTTTTTAACGGCCAGGGACGTCAGTTGGCTAAATTTTTCATAAACTTAAGGTGCGTTAACCATGTAATCCGCAGATAACCGGGAAGACAACGGTTACTGAATTTTTGTGACTTACCTGACAACCAAAGGTTGTTGGCTGGATATAAGGGAAAACAATGCCATTACTATTTGGTGAGTTATCTGGTGCTCCGGTATGGGTGCCTGCTGTATTGCTCGTCACGCTTTCACTCATACTGGGTTTCCTGGCTCGATTTATACTTCTCAGATTCATTCGCTACTGGCAGAGCCGTGACAGAAAGCTCTTCAAATCGCTTGAAAAGCATCTTAGTGGGTCGATGTTTCTTTTTATTCCCTTACTGCTGATAAATGTGGGGGTTAACTATATAAGCATTCATCCGGATTCACTTGCCTTTATAACCACCACCACCAACGTATTTATTATCTTATCACTTTGCTCGATTTTAATTCGCTTGACGAATGTCGCTCAGGATATGCTGTTTATCCGTTATGACATTAATCTTTCAAATAATTTACGCGCCCGAAAAATACGCACTCAGATAATTTACGTTAAAAAGGTCGCGATCGTACTGCTCGTGTCATTCTGCCTTTCTCTGATTCTGTTGAGCTTCCCGGGTGTGCGAAAATTCGGCACGACAATCCTCGCCGGTGCTGGGGTTGCCGGGATAATCATTGGTTTTGCCCTGCAGAAATCGTTGGTGAACCTGTTCGCCGGTATTCAAATCGCCTTTACGCAACCGATAAAGATTGATGATGCGGTGGTGGTTGAAAATGAATGGGGCTGGATTGAGGAGATAAATCTAACCTACGTGGTGGTGCGCATCTGGGACTTACGCCGGTTGGTGCTGCCAATTACCTACTTCACCGAAAATGCCTTCCAGAACTGGACGCGGAATAATGCGCAAATATTAGGCTCGGTTTTTCTTTACCTTGATTACTCCATGCCCTTAGATCCTCTGCGTAAACATTTTGAAAAAGTATTGAGTGAAACCAAACTCTGGGATCAACAAACTCAGGTGCTTCAGGTTACCGATACTAATGATAAAACCATGACGATCAGATTATTAATGACGGCACAGAACTCCCCTACAGCCTGGGATTTACGCTGCTACGTGCGGGAAAAAATGATTGAGTTTATTCAGCAAAATTATCCGCAGAGCCTGCCTCACGTGAGAGCAACACTGACTGAAGCCGCTGCTAAAGAGTTGGCTTAGACCGGCGTGGATGACAATAAAATCAGGAAGATGAGTGAACGGTCACCTCAACACGGCCATGCAATTATCACCTCAGAACAATGATTGCTGGTGATACCATTAAACCCTGAAGCTCAGGGTTTTTTATTACCTTGGATTTGATGATGCGATGCTGGAATAATTGGGGTATCCAACTTTTGCGACGTCAATCAGTTATGTAAAATGACTGCCTTATAAATAAGGATTTTTATGTTGCGCAAACCTCAGCTGGTCGGCTTACCCATTTTAATCACATCGCTATTTCTACTCACCGGCTGCCCGCCGCCTGCCGATTTCACCCAATGGCAGCGCCCTTCAACCACCGAAGATGACGTTAGGGCAGCGATGGCAGAGTGTGGCGAACCTACGGCAGGTTCATTAAGCCGCTTACCCGCTAACGAACAGGCATTGCAGTTCCAGTGTATGCAGCGTCTTGGTTTTATCCGGAAAAGTGGATTCGATTTCTGTGAAGTCAGGAAAGCGCTTCCGGCCTGCGTTGAGGAAAAACAGGGTCATCCCCTTAGCGTGTCCCAACTTGAAGCGTTGCCTTTTGACGCTGATGAGGGCTTCTACCCGATAAAGCCGGATTCGGGCCGGTCTGAAGATATGCAGGTTAGCTGGCGTAAAGTGGGAGCATCACAACACTATTCAGTTGAGGTTGCCAACAATCAGCAAGCACTGCCGATGATGTACGCCTGCGGTTATCCGAAACCTCTCGGCTCGAATCTGAAGGTCGCCAGCATTGGACGTACAGCCAAAGCGCAACGCTGTATGATCGACCATGGCTTTGAACCGAAGAACAAAATGATGCTGGTTTGCCGACCTTATCCGCAGGTGACGGGTTGTGAAGGTAACGGCGAAGGAAGCTGATATCGCGTCATGTTCGCTCTGGCTGATGTCGATTGGCAGAACCAAAAATAAGTCATCTTCGGGGAAACCCGCAGATTGCCCCGGAAATAAGCTATAGAGGTGAAAGAGACGCAACCTCATGCTGAAAAACATAGGGATCAGAGATCAGTTCAAAGACTTCATCACCCGGATACGTTACAGCCACATGATAGTGTTCTCCAGCAAATGCGCGTACTGCAGCCAAATCCTGCCAGTACGTCGCAAGGAAGAAATGCTCCCAATCACCCTGCGTTTGCCTCAACACAAATGCGCCCTTGTTTCCTTGCACACTGGCTGAGTGCTCCACGCCTGTTTCGTCCAGGTGTTTAGCGAAGCTCTCCGCATGTCTTAGCGGAACGCAACCGTGCCATGTCCTTACAATCATTCGCTTTTCCTCTGTTATTTACGGGACGATAACCATAGCATTACAAGAGCGGATGTTCATTCTGGTTGAAATGCTCTGTAAGGTTAAAATATCCAACAATAAAGAATCTCTTTTGCATAAGTCAAAGCTGTGACTGACTCTCCCCAACGACGTGTCCTGAACCGCTTGTTTCAGGATATATTTTTAAATACAGCCTTCACGTATTAATAGGACCAATAATAATCCCGCTCTCGATTTCCCAACCTGGCTGCAACACCCTACTAAATAATGGACGCAATATCAGGAAAAAATTGTCATTTATCTGATTAATTTAAAAAAGCCTTCACTAATTTTATATCAGCAGCCAAACTATCGAGCAAATAAAATCTGAGAACAAAATAATGGTAGCAGTTAAGCGGCTTTTCGATTACGTGCCTCCCCCTTAACGACATATAGCACCCATGCTAACGGAAGAAAGAATTATTATGAGAGATACATCACAAATAAAGAAGTTATCAAAACCACATTTATGTGAGACGTGAAATGTACTCTAACTCAATATGGATCATGTTAGAAAAGTCAGTCAACATTATCGGCTTGATATATATCAATGCCCTTATGGCAAAATACATTGGCCCTGAATATTATGGAAAGATAAACATCTCAACCTCTCTTTTTATATTCGTGCAAACGCTATCCTGGTTTGGTGGTCAAAATATTATATTTAAACGGATGAGTGAAAAAACAGATTCCGGAATTGCATTGGCGATGCATACCCAAAATCAACGGCGTATATTCTTCCTCCTATCCTCTGCCGCAGTTTTAATCTATCTCTATTTATTCACTGATTTGATTGTATTCTTATTCGGCGTTGCCAACTGCATCGCTACATATTATATTGTGATGGACTTCTTTTCCATCTACAACAACACTCAATTGAAATCTAAAATAAACACGATAACAAATGTAGTGGGTTTGTCTGTCGCGTTATTAATCAGGTTCTACATTTCATATTTTAAGCTGCCCATTTACTACTTCACAATACCTATTATCGTTATCCCACTCATCCCTTACATCATGCGTATCATCTATTTTAAGCAAACCACCAGCTTAAAAGAAAAGAGCAAGGGTGCCGGAATGTATAACCGGCACATGTTGTACACTGGGGGAGCTTTAATTTTATCAGGTTTATCAGCAGATATTTACACTCAGATATCGAGCATATTTTTGGCTAATATCCTTTCGTACTCTAACTTAGGCGTGTATAGCGTAGCGCTGACCATAGGAGGTGCATGGTCATTTGTAGTTCTGGCCTTGATAACAAGTTTCTTCTCAAAAATATACAGTGAAAAGAACCAAATAACCATTGATATGCTACTCATGAAAATCAATCGGCTTGTCATCCTGTTTTCGCTTATTGCTTTGGGTGGCTTCTATATTTTCGGCGATCTCTTCATACATTTACTCTATGGCGATAAATATATGGGTTCAGTCAATATTATTCCCATTATCATTATTGGCACAATGTTCTCTTCACTAGGAACAATTTGCTATCGCTATATGATTAAAGAGTCTGGATACACTTACCTGGCTAAAAAAATGGTTTTATGCTGCATCTTAACTATACCATTGTCCTGGCTAATGATTAATGCTTTCGGGATTAATGGTGCTGCATACTGTTTCTTGATTGTCGAAATTTTATCTTGCACGTTACTTAATTATTTTTTCAGAAATAAAACAATCTTCAAAATGCACCTTAACATTTTCAAAACGAGATAACCTTAATGAAAATGATAAAAAACACAGTGAGATCTGCATTAAAAATAAGCGCTTATATGTACCCTGAGTTTTGTGCTAAAACCCACTATTTTATTAAGTTCAAGAAAAAACTAAACTTAACCAATCCGACAAATTTCAATGAAAAAATTCAGTGGTTAAAATTTAATGAGTACAACGGTGACATCTATACTTTATGCGCTGATAAATACAAGGTCAGAGAGTATATCTCTTCCAAAGGATGCGATGAGATCCTTAATGTCCTATACGGTGTGTATGATGATCCGCAGGATATAGACTACAATGCACTACCCAATAAGTTTGCCCTTAAGTGCAACCATGGCGCGGGCTATAACATAATCTGCAATAACAAATCATCACTTGACTTTGAAAAGACCAACAAACAGCTCAGTAAATGGTTAAAAGAGGATTTCTCAGCCAATTTTATTGAGCCGCAGTACAAGAAGATAGAAAGAAAAATATTATGTGAAAAATACATTGAAAATGAACAAGGTGATTTCCCTGATGATTATAAATTCTACTGCTTTAATGGAAAACCTTACGCAGTAATGGTTTGCAAAGAACGAAAAAATGGAAATCCCAAATTCTATTATTTTGATATGAACTGGAATCCACTTCCTTTTGAGGATACAGTTGAATTGATAAATAAAAATGATTACCCAGAAATGCCAGATGGCTTTCAAAAAATGAAAGATTATGCGATTAAACTAGCATCAGATTTTAAATTTGTCCGTGCTGATTTTTATCTTCTCAATGGTTACGTTATTTTTGGCGAGTTAACATTTACCCCTTCTGCGGGACTCGATGTTACATTGCGCGAAGCCGATGCTATTTTAGGAAACCAACTAAAGTTGTAATTTATACGTGATCTTTTTACTCACTAATGGAGCAGAGAACCAGATTATTTAATCAGGCTGCTCCGCATCATTTTTTAATAAAATGCCATAGTTTAGGATCTTTGTGCCAAAGGCGGGTATTGAATACCCCCGCATCCTGACAGTGTTCACATCGCATCAATAAGCAGATTTAAATTTTAAACTGCGGCTCCTATTAGAAAATGAAACGGGCCATAACATGGCCCTTGTGCTCTGAACTTACGTTTCGTTCCGTTTAAGCATTAGTTTCTGCCCCCTGCCGGATACCGCAAGTGGCCTAAGTGACTGAACCTCAACGTCGACCTCATGACCTGCTGATCCGCACGCGGGCGGCTTGGGAAACCGTGCATAATCAAAGACGCCATCATACATATCTCCGCTGCCTAAGCGCATAGACCAGCACAACTACAAAGCAAAGCAGCGGCAAACCGTAAGCCACGGCCGTACTGACTTTGTCAGAGATCAGCCCCATGAAATAGGGCATTATCGCGCCGCCGACAATTGCCATGATCATAAACGAGCTGGCCTGTTTGGTAGACTGACCGAGATTTTTCACTCCCATGGCAAAGATGGTCGGGAACATGGTGGACATAAAGAAGAAGATGGCGATAAGCGCGATGACGGAGACATCACCAGCGCCCAGCATCACAATGCCACACAGCACGATGTTGATCAGCGCATAAGCCGCCAGCATCGCTGCCGGTTTCACTCGGCCCATCAGCCAGGTGGAAAAGAAGCGTCCCACCATAAAACAGATCATCGCAACCGAAAGCATATAAGCCGCGCTTTGGTTAGTGACGCCGTGCCAGTGCTCGGTGGCGTAGTTAATAAAGAAGGCGCCAACCCCAACCTGGGCGGCGACATAGAAGAACTGCGCAATCACCCCGCCGACAAAGTGTTTTTGCTGCCATAACGTGGCGCCGGGCTGCTGCACATGTTCGCTCGCGGACTCACGAATGTCCGGCAAAGCGGTACGTTTAAATAACAGCGCAATAGCGAGCACCACACACGCAATCACGACATAGGTCATTTTGACGCTGTCCTGCGCGGCTTCCTGACTGGCATGAGTAAAGAACAGCGAGCCACCAATCATTGGCCCAACAAACTGCCCCAAGCCATTAAAGGATTGCGCCAGATTAAGACGACGCTCCGCGCCGTTGGCATCGCCCAGCACCGTGGCATACGGGTTAGCCGCGGTTTCCAGGCAGCCAAGCCCGCAAGCCAGCACGAACAGCGCCAGCAGAAATACCGAGAAATCATTGACCATCGCCGCGGGTACAAACAGCAGCGCACCAATGGCGTACAGCGATAATCCCGCCAAAATGCCGGCCTTGTAGCCGTGACGACGCATAAAATAGCCGGCCGGCAGCGCGACAATAAAATAGGCACCGAAATAGGCCGCCTGTAATAGTCCCGATTGCGCTTTGGTGACGTTTAACGTTTCCTGAAAGTGTTTATTCAGCACATCCAGCAGGCCGTATGACACGCCCCACATGAAAAACAGGGTGGTAATTAGCATGAACGCCCAGCGCAGGCTAATAGTTCCCCCGACGCCCATATTTTCTGGCGTCTCGACGCGTTGTGTAGACATGGTTATATCCTCGTAGGGTACAGTCGGTAAGTGTTGTTATTGGTCCTGCAAAGAGAATATTCGCGCCATCGCCACCCATTTTTCCCCTGCGGGCGTCCACGGCGTTGGCTGCTGAAACTGCCACATCAGCGCTTCCCAGCGCTGAATATGCGGATTCTGTTCAGCGGCCTGAGCAAAATCCTGCGCGTTAAACCGATCGTTCACCTCCATCACCATAAAAAGTCGGGTGCCAAGCCGGTAGATCTCCATATTGACGAGGCCATGCTGGCGTAGATGCTGCGCCACTTCCGGCCAGATGCGTTGATGCAGGCGCTGGTATTCAGCGATCTTGTCGGCCTCATCTACCAGATCCAGCGCCAGACAATAGCGTTCGGTTACGCTACTCATAACAGCGCCCGATCGAGATGCAGATAGCCGCCATCAACGCTCAGCCACTCGCCCGTGGTGTGGGAAGCGCGCGACGACAGCAAAAACACGACGGTGTTAGCGATCTCTTCCGGTGTGGTCATGCGTTGGCCGAGTGGAATACGTTGGGTGATTTTCGCCAGTTCGCCCTGCGGATCGGCAAAGGTGCCGATCCAGCGCTCATACAGCGGCGTCATCACTTCGGCGGGCACCACGGCGTTAACCCGCACACCGCTGCTACGCAGTGACACCGCCCACTCCCTCGTCAGTGCCAGAATTGCCCCTTTCGCCGCGCAGTAGCCGCTGGTGCCGCCCTGCCCGCTCAACGCGGTTTTTGAGGCAATATTGACGATGGCTCCTCTGCTGTTTTCCAGCGCGCGCTGGCAGAAATGCGTCATCTGGTAATAGTGGATAAGGTTCTTTTCCAGTGAGCTGACAAAAGCACTGCGCCCCGCTTCCAGCCCAACGCCATCGTTGACGCCCGCATTGTTCACCAGTCCGTCGATGCGGCCAAACTGTTGCTGCACGGCTTCAACCGCACGCTGGCAGTTCTGCTCATCGCACAGATCGGCCAGCAGCACTTCCGTTTGCGGTTGCAGCTCGCGCAAGCTGGCCAGCCACATCTCATCGGGCTGCGCGTTGCTGACGATCACCGGAATGGCGCCCTCTTCCGCCAGCAAACGTGAGATGGCCGCACCGATGCCCGATCCGCCGCCGGTGACGATAATCACTTTATCCTGCAAAAACAGATTCATGCTTCTCTCCTGTCAGGCTATATACCTGCGCCGCCGTGTTGCCCCAAATGGCGGCCTGTTCGTCGGTTGCAAGCTCAGCCGTCGCGTCCTCAATCAGCTGCGCCACTGCGTGGTACTCCGCTGCCAGCAGGCAGACGGGCCAGTCTGAGCCAAACATCAGGCGCTGCGGACCGAAACGCGCCAGCGCCTCATCGATAAAAGGCCGCAGCTGCGCACTGTGCCATTGACCCTGCGGCGCCTCGGTCACCAGACCCGATAATTTGCAGACCACGTGCGGCATTGCGGCCAGTTCCGCCACCTGTTCGCCCCACGCCTGCGCGCCGCGCGCAATATCCGGTTTGCCGAGGTGATCAAGCACCAGCCAGTGGCGATCGTGCTGCGCGGCAAATTGAGTGGCGTCTGCCAGATGCCGCCAGGTCACCAGCATTTCCCATACGTAATCACGCTGCTGCAGCTGACGGATGCCGCTCGCCACGCGCGGTTGCCTTAGCCATGCGGCGGGATCGCGCTCATCCTGCACCTGATGGCGGAACCCCCGCAGCAGCGGATGCTGCAACGCTTCCAGCTGCGGCGTCAGGTCCATCGCGCTGACGTCAATCCAGCCAACTACCTGTGTTGCCGCTTGCTGCTGCGCCCACTGCAACAGTTGCTGCGTCTCCGCTACACACTGCCGCGCCTGAACCGCAATTGAGCCCTGCAGCTGACGTTGCGCCAGCAGCGGTGCGAGATCGTCCGGTAAATAATCCTGTTGCAGGCGCGTCATGGATTCCGCGATCCACGCATAATCCTCCGCGTCGTAGCGCCAGAAATGCTGATGAGCGTCGATTCGCACCTCAGCCTCCCTGCGCGCGATAGCGGTATTGCTCGCGCGAAGCGGGATACATCTCGATCGAAAAGCCGGGCGCGGTGGGCGGCATATAGGCGGCGCCGCGCACTTCGCACGGATGTAAAAAGTGTTCATGCAGATGATCGACATACTCAATGACCCGGCCTTCATGGCTACCGGCAATGCAAACGAAGTCGATCATCGACAGGTGCTGGACGTATTCGCACAATCCAACGCCGCCGGCATGCGGACACACCGGCAACTGGTATTTCGCTGCCATTAGCATCACCGCCAGCACTTCATTTACGCCACCGAGGCGACAAGCGTCGATCTGCACCACGTCAATCGCTTCGCGCATAATCAGCTGCTTGAAGATGATGCGGTTCTGGCACATTTCACCGGTTGCCACCTTCACCGGCGCGACGCCCTGGCGAATTTTGCGATGCCCTTCAATATCATCCGGACTGGTGGGTTCCTCAATAAACCACGGTCGCGCGAAGGCCAGCTGCTGTACCCAATCAATCGCGTCATTCACTTCCCACACCTGGTTGGCATCGATCATTAACTGGCGATCCGGTCCCAGCACTTCACGCGCAATGCGCACGCGGCGAATATCATCTGCGAGGTCACGTCCGACTTTCAGCTTGATGTGTGAGAATCCGGCATCGACCGCCTGCTGGCACAGGCGACGCAGTTTATCGTCGTCGTAACCGAGCCAGCCCGCCGAGGTGGTGTAGCAGGGATAACCGTGCTGCTCCAGCTCACGGATGCGCTGCGCTTTGCCAGCCTGCTGCGCCGTCAACAGTGCCAGCGCTTCGTCCGGCGTGATGCAGTCAGTGAGGTAGCGGAAATCGATGCAGCGCACCAGCTCCTGCGGCGACATATCGGCCACCAGCCGCCACAGCGGCTTCTCTTCCGATTTCGCCCACAGATCCCATACTGCGTTGACCACCGCACCGGTCGCCAGGTGAATCGCGCCTTTATCTGGGCCGATCCAGCGCAGCTGGCTGTCGCTAGTGATGTCGCGCCAGAACTGCCCCATATCGGCGGTGATTGACTCCAGCTGACGGCCGACAATCAGGTGTTCCAGGGCGCGTATCGCCGCACAGCAAATTTCATTGCCGCGCCCAATGGTAAAGGTGAGTCCGTGACCACTCATCGCCGCGTTATCCGTCTCGATGATGACGTAAGCAGCCGAGTAATCCGGATCCGGATTCATCGCATCCGAACCGTCGAGCTGTTCGGAGGTGGGAAAACGGATATCTTCCACCCGCAGTGCGGTAAGTCTGGTCATTGTTCGCTGCCCTCGGTGATTTGACGCTGCTCGCCCAACCCGGCGATACCTAACCTGATGACTTGCCCTGCTCGCAGATAGACCGGCGGTTTTTGCCCCATGCCGACGCCCGGCGGTGTGCCGGTTGAGATGATGTCGCCCGGCTGCAGGCTCATAAACCGACTGAGATAGCTGATGATGTGTGCGACCGTGAAGATCATGGTGCGGGTGTTACCGTTCTGATAGCGCTTGCCGTCAACTTCCAGCCACAGATCGAGCTGCTGCGGATCGGCGATTTCATCGGCGGTCACCAGCCACGGACCAATCGGACCAAAGGTGTCGCAGCCTTTGCCTTTGTCCCAAGTGCCGCCGCGCTCAATTTGATATTCACGTTCCGAGACGTCGTTGACCACGCAGTAACCCGCCACATGTGACAGCGCATCCGCTTCTGCGATGTAGCTGCCGCCTTTGCCAATCACCACGCCCAGCTCTACTTCCCAGTCGGTTTTCACCGAACCGCGAGGAATGCGCACCGCATCGTTTGGCCCCACCACGGCGCTGGTCCATTTGCTAAACACCACCGGCTCTTGCGGGATGTCGGCACCGGTTTCGGCGGCGTGATCGGCATAGTTCAGGCCGATACAGATAAATTTGCCGATATGCCCAACGCAGGCACCAATGCGCGGTTGGCCGCTGATTTTGGGCAGTTCACTGAGCGGCAGCTGACGCAGCCTTTCCAGTTCTGCAGGCAGTAGCGCATCGCCGGCGATGTCATCAATAAAGTGCGACAAATCGCGCAGTTCACCCTGTTGATCCAGCATTGCCGGACGCTCTTTTCCCGGCTCGCCCACTCGTAATAATTTCATGACTGCACTCCTGTTAGTTGCTCCAGCCGCCATCAATAATCTGTGCGGTGCCGGTGATATAAGCGCTGGCATCGGAAGCCAGATAGGCCGCCAGATAAGCGATCTCCTCTGTGGTACCGATACGGCCAATGGGCTGACGCGCGACAAAGGCGTCATACACTTCCGCCTCCGTGCGGCCTTCCGCCTCGGCCTGCGCGGCGATGCGCTGGCGTAGCGAAGGCGAATCGACCGTGCCGGGGCAGATGGCGTTGCAGCGGATGCCGTCACCGATGTAATCCGCCGCCACTGAGCGCGTCAGGCCAATCACCGCCGCTTTGGTCGCACTGTAGGCAAAGCGATTGACCACGCCTTTCACGCTGGATGCCACCGATGACATGTTAATGATCGAGCCCTGCTGCTGTTGCAGCATCCCCGGCAGAAATGCCTGAATCATGTGAAACATCGCCGTGACGTTGAGGTCGAGCGCGAACTGCCACTCCTTTTCGCTGCACGCCAGCAGGCTGCCGCTGTGGACCACGCCGGCACAGTTAAACAGCACATCGAGCGTGCCGAGCTCCTGCGCCGCCGCGCTAATTGCCTGACGATCGGTAACATCCAGCTGATAAGCGCGGATACCTTGCAGATTTTGTAGCGCGGCAAGGTTGATATCGCTGGCAATAACCTCTGCGCCCTGCTGCGCAAAGTAACGCGCGCTGGCCAAGCCGATGCCTTGCCCGGCGGCGGTGATTAACACGCGTTTTCCGGATAAATTCATTGCATTTCCTCTGGTCCAAAGATCTAATGGTCAGGCCATTAAAAGTGAGTTTTACCCTTGTGAGAGGGCAAATAACGCTGGCAACTTTTTCGCTGACGCATTACGTTTTATTGACAATTGCGTAACATTGACAAGTGCGCTGATGATTATTTGTGCATCCGATCACTTAATTTATTTAGACAGGTAGCAGTGCGATGCCGATAAAAAAGATGGAAAACCCCAGGCTTTACAGACAAATAGCCGACCAGTTAATTAAGCTTATCGACAACAACGAATTTCCTCCCGGCAGTCGCCTGCCAGCGGAACGCGAGTTGGCCGAGCAGCTGCAGGTGAGTCGCGCATCGGTACGTGAAGCGCTGATTGCGCTGGAAGTGATTGGGTTGGTGGATGTCAAAGTCGGCAATGGCGTGATTGTGAAAGCGCGGTCGAGTACGCAGGAGCCGGTGATGATGCAGGCCGGGCGCAACCAGTGGATTGAGCCGGACGATGAGCTGGGGATCAATCTGGATTTCTCCACCGAGCTGCCGCCGTTCTCGCTGCTGCAAGCGCGACGCCTGATTGAGCCGGAGGCCGCTGCGCTGGCCGCTGTGCATGCCAGCGATCAGGAATTGGCGCTGATCCGCGCGGCCTATCTGCAAAACTGCGAAGATAATCGCGCGCAATCGCGCACCCATCCCGGCGACCGTTTATTCCATATTCGCATCGCCCAGGCGAGCGGCAATCCGGCGTATGGTTTTATCATTGGCCACCTGCTCGGCCATCGCTATGGCAGCATGTTCCGCATGTTACAGGCGCACTATACGCCCAGCGATATGCCGCTGGTTTCGGAAACCGAACATATGGACATTCTCTCAGCGCTTGAAAAACGTGATGCGAAGGCAGCCCGAGCCGCGATGAAGAAGCATATCGACCGGGTGATTGCGACCTTTGAGCGGGTGCAGGAGTGAACGCGCCCGCTGTGGGCTGCTTTTCCCAGGTTGGCAATGGCTGTCAAACTTACTGCGAAAATAGCCGAACCGGACACCAGAACTGCCAGGTGTCCGGAACCGCTCTTTTTTCAGACGCTTATCTTATTTAATTAGGCTAGATGACGGCGCAGCGGGTTTCCTGATGCGGAACCAGATGGCGTACATCGCCGGTAAAAACACCAGCGTCATGATAGTGCCGCCAAACGTACCGCCGATCAGTGTGTAAGCCAACGTGCCCCAGAAAACCGAATGCGTTAGCGGAATAAACGCCAGAATGGCCGCCAGTGCGGTCAATAATACTGGCCTGGCACGCTGCACTGTCGCCTCGACAATCGCATTAAACGGATCGAAACCTTCCCGCTCATTCTGGTGGATTTGACCTATCAAAATCAGCGTATTGCGCATCAGAATACCTGACAGCGCGATCAGTCCGACCAGCGCATTAATGCCGAATGGCTGCTGGAACAGCAGCAGCATCGGAACCACGCCGATCAGCCCTAGCGGCGCGGTCAAAAACACCATAATCATTGCCGAGATTGAACGGACCTGCAGAATGATGATCAGCAGCGTCAGGGCAATCATAATCGGGAACAGTGGAAGCATCGCTTTTGTCGCCTTAGCCGATTCCTCAATCGAGCCAGCCTGCTCGATGCGATATCCCGGTGGCAGCGATGCCATTAGTGGCTGAAGCTCCTGAAGGAGTGCCGATGACACATCCGGGGGCTGCAGTCCGTCGGCGATATCTCCACGCACCGTGATCGTCGGCGTTCTGTCACGCCGGCGCAGCAGCGGCTCTTCCATGCGTATCTCGGTTTCACCAAGCTGCGAGAGGGGAATGCGCTGACCATCGGCGCCAGCGAGCGTCAGTGCATCGATGCGTGCAGGATCGAGGCGCACGTCTCCTGCTGCGCGCCCCGTCACTTCCACAGAGCGGATATCCTCGCGGATTGCCGTGATAGGCGCACCGCTCAGCAGGAATTGCAGCTGCCGAGCTGCCGTGGCAGGCGTCAGCCCCATCGACTGCAACCGATCCTGATCCAACCTGAAGTGCATCACCGGTACGCGTGAGCCCCAATCGGTGTTGACGGTGCGCATCATTGGGCTGGCCTGCATCAACGCTTTTACCTGCGCCGCCAGCTGACGCAGCTTGTCAGGATCCGGGCCCATCACCCGGTAAGCCACCGGATAAGGCGAGTAAGGGCCGAAAACCAGCTGGGTCACGCGCACCTGCGCCTCCGGCGCCAGCCCATCTGCCGCCGCTTTACGCAGCCGCAGCTTCAGCGCTTCGCGTTCCTGCTCCCCATTGGTCAGCACCACTATTTTCGCAAAAGAGGGATCCGGTAGCTCCGGGGCCATCGCCAGGTAGAAGCGCGGCGCACCTTGCCCGATATACGCGGTTACCGTACTGGTTTCAGGTTGCTTGCGCAGCCACTGCTCAATCCGCGCGGTGGTCAGGCTGGTCTGCTGAATAGCGGTGCCGTAGGGCATCTGCACTTCAACCAGCACCTCAGGACGATCGGAGGTGGGGAAAAACTGCTTTTTCACCACTCCCATGCTGAGGATAGCGACGGCAAAACAGCCCACCACCGCGCCAGCCACCCACCACTTATGCGTGATGACCGTTGCCAGTAAGCGTCTGAAGCGATTGTAGTGACGGGTATTGTAGATTGCCGCGTGGCCACCGGCTACCGGCTTGATATCAGGCAACATCTTTACGCCGAGATAAGGGGTAAATACCACCGCCACCACCCATGAGGCAATCAGGGCAATCCCCACGATCCAGAACATGTTGCTGGTATATTCCCCCGCCGTTGACTGCGCAAAGCCGTTGGGCATGAAGCCAATCGCCGTGACCAGCGTACCTGCCAGCATGGGTGCCGCCGTATGGCTCCAGGCATAGGCCGACGCCTTAACGCGGTCATAGCCCTCTTCCATTTTTACCACCATCATCTCTATCGCGATGATGGCGTCATCAACCAGTAAGCCCAGCGCGAGAATAAGTGAACCCAGCGTGATGCGGTCAAAGTTTTTCCCGGTAGCGGCCATGACCACGAACACCACGGCAAGCGTCAGCGGCACTGCGGCAGCGACCACAATACCCACACGCCAGCCCATGCTGATAAAGCAAACCACCATCACCACCAGCAAAGCCACGAAGAACTTAATCATGAACTCATCGACAGCCGAACTGATGTTTACCGCCTGATCGGAAACCCGGCTCAGCGTCATGCCTAGCGGCATGCCGTCATTGATGTTACCAACCTCTTTTTCCAGTGCCTTACCCAGCTCAAGGCCGTTCCACCCTTCCCTCATTACGACGCTCAACATCAACGCCGGCTCGCCATCATTGCGGATAAGGAAATCTGGCGGGTCAACATAACCGCGCTCGATCTTCGCGACATCCGCAAGCCGCAGCGTATGGTTAGCCGCAACGACCGGCGTATTACGAATTTTTTCCAGCGTATCCAGCGCGCCATCAAGGCGAATAAACACCTCGGGGCCGCGCGTCTGAACAGAACCGGCGGGCGACAGGGCATTCTGCCCGTTCAGCGCGTTGAAAATCTGCTCTGGCGCTATGCCCAGCGTGGCGAGGCGATCGCTGGAGAAGGAGACATAAATGCGCTCGGCCTGCTCTCCGGTGATGGTCACTTTTTTTACGCCCGGCACGTGCAGCAACTGCTGGCGGAGTTTTTCGGCATCGCGAGTCAAAAAGCGCTGCGGTTCACCTTTGGCTTTCAGGGCATAGAGGGCAAAAACCACGTCTGAGAATTCATCGTTAACCATCGGCCCGATTACACCAGGCGGCAGGTTGCGCGCCTCATCGCTGAGCTTTTTCCGCGCCTGGTAAAACTGCTCCTGCACCTCCGCGGGCGGCGTGCTGTCCTGCAGCGAGACCATGGTGTAAGCCATACCGGGGCGGGTGTACGTCTCGCTGCGATCGTACCACTTCAGCTCCTGCAGGCGTTTCTCCAGCGGTTCGGCAACCTGATCCTGCATCTCCTGCGCGGTGGCACCCGGCCAGGCGGTGATCACCGTGAGCTGCTTGACGGTGAACGGCGGATCTTCAGCTCGCCCCAGTCCGAGAAAAGCGATCACACCTGCTACCGTAACGAGGAGGATGAGGAACAACGTGACTGACCGTTCACGCACCGCTAAGGCCGACAGATTAAAGCGATGCTGGCTCATGGCGTGACGCCTTCTGGCTCTGGCGCTCCGCTGCGGACCGCTTCACCCTCATGAAGCAGATGCGCGCCTAGCGCTGCCACCTGCTCCCCGCCATGAAGCGGACCCGACACGCGTGCGCTGTCATCGCTGATGCCGAGTAGCGTGACTGCGCGCCAGGTCACTTTTGCAGGTTTACCTGTCACCACCCAGACGCCTGGACCGCTCCCGGCATCCCATAATGCACCGAGCGGAATCGACCAGGACTCTCCGGCACCGGCAGATTCAGGAATACGTAACGTGACCGTTGAACCCAGCGGCGCACTGGCAGCGGCACCGCTCAGCACGTAGCGTGCTTCATAGGTACGGGTTGCAGCATCAGCCGCGTCCGACAGCTCGCGCAACCTGGCCTCGTTGACGATCTGGCTGCCATAGATCACGGCCGTCGCTGTCGATCCGACCTGCGGCCGTAGCGTCTCAGGCAGACTGACCATCGCCTCACGCTGCCCGGCTCGCGCAAGGCGTACAACGGTTTGACCGGCGCTGACCACCTGACCGGGATCGGCCAAAGTATCGACTACCACGCCATCTGCGTCAGCGCTCAGTACAGCATATTGCGAAGCGTTGATCGCCACGCGGGCCTGCGCCTGCGCAGCGCTCAGATCGGCGCGCGCTGCCTCTGCTGCAGCGCGGATCTGACTGTAAGAGGAGGCAGAAACCGCACCGGTGCCGACCAGTCCGCGATAGCGATTCTCATCATCGCCGGCCTGTCGCGCCCGTGCCTGCGCGGCGTTTACCACTCCTTCCGCTGCGCGTACCTGCAAAGCCAGATCGGCCGGGTCGAGTTTCATCAGGAGCTGACCGCGCCTGACGCTTTGGCCCTTATCAACCAGACGTTCGAGGACTTTGCCCGATACGCGAAATCCAAGATCGCTCTGGACGCGCGCCGCAACCGTGCCGGTAAAAACCCGCGCGTTTTCTGCGGCAGGCTGCACCGCAGCCGTCCTGATCAGAGGCGGTTGGGTACGCGGATCGTCAGCGGACGATGCCGGTTCGCCGCAGCCGGTCACAAGGCAGGCGACTGAGAAAAACAGGAGATGCCGGAGCATGGGTTA
Source organism: Pantoea nemavictus (assembly GCF_037479095.1). Lineage (NCBI taxonomy): Bacteria > Pseudomonadati > Pseudomonadota > Gammaproteobacteria > Enterobacterales > Erwiniaceae > Pantoea > Pantoea nemavictus. The sequence continues at coordinate 512,053 of NZ_JBBGZW010000002.1, forward strand.
CCTTACTCAAGGAAAGTGTGAGTACCCATTCTCTGACTAGTGACCAATTATGTCAATGGTCACTAATTACGGTGCCAGACTTCTTAGCACCAATGCCGCCAATTGGATTGCATCTTCCTCGGCAGTATCAAGGGAGGTCTGGAGTTGAAGAGGATCGGCCAGCGGTTTGAGCACCAGATAAACCGCAGCAGCCGTTTCATCCAGCGCCGTTTTACGCTCAAACTCTCCCGCAGCGCGTCCTTCACGCAGGATGGCCAGTACGGTTGCGCGCAGTGAAGCTTCATATTGGACGGCAGCAGCCCAGTGCTCACGCGAGGACGCCGCGGCGATGTCATACAGTTTACGTTCGCGGAAGAATAGCTCACTGCCTGCCACCGCAAGTGTTTTAAACAGTTGCCTTATTTTTTCCGTGGCTGACGGCGAACTATCCAGTGCGCCGTTTAGGCGTGCAGTTATCTCTGTAAGGCAATTGACACAGATGACTTCGCCAATTTCCTGTTTAGAGCCGAAAAATTTATAGATATAGGCTTTAGAGAATCCGATGGATCGCGCGAGATCGGATACGGTGGTTTTTTCAAAACCGTAGTGGCTAAAGTATTCCATTGCGGCAGCGACAATCTGGTCGCGAATGGTGTGATCGGAAGGACCCCGCGTGGCGGCGGGATTTTTTTGCTCTGTCATTTTTTAAACCTGCTCATTGAGCGAAGAGTGATGATTTGTGACCATTGGCTATTTTGGTCACATTTACCGGTCGCTTCAAGACCTCATTTACGCCGGCTACCATCGTGGAACAGCAAGCCACGCTACCAGCCACTCCGTTAACGCACTGATCTTTGCTGACTGTAACTGGCTGGAAGGCTTCACCAACCAGACGCCGTTTTCGCCAATCGCCGTCTATTCCGGCAGGGCAAGTGGTGATTGATTCGAATGTATGAATGCGGAGAATAAAGACCGCCCGTATGTCATATTGGGTGGCTTAATGCTACTGCCCACTCCGTGCCCCTCGGCAACGAGTCGACTGGCAATGGCGAGGTAGTGCGGATTTTGCTCTGAGGATTGCGACATGACCCCCTTTCATCAACTTACTGCCACCAGCCTGCGAGGCCAGCCCATCTCGATGGCCGAGTACGCTGGCAAACTGGTTCTGGTGGTTAATACCGCCAGCCATTGTGGATTTACGCCTCAATACGCTGGCCTTGAAACGCTCTATAAAAAGTACGCCGCTCAGGGGTTGGTGGTGCTTGGGTTTCCCTGCAACCAGTTTGGTAAGCAGGAACCCGGCGGTGCCGACGACATCGCGCAGACCTGTCACATCAACTACGGTGTGAGCTTTCCCATGTTCGAGAAAGTGGCAGTCAACGGCACCGCAACGCACCCAGTGTTTCGTTATCTGAAAGAGGAATTGCCCGGCGTGCTGGGTGGACGGATCAAGTGGAACTTCACTAAGTTCCTGATCGGACGCGACGGCAAACCGCTCAAGCGCTTTGCACCCTTCACCACCCCGGAAAAAATGGAAACCCTAATCCTCACCGCACTTGAAATCTAACGGTTACTGTTATTTGAACCGTCCGCTTTGTGCCAAAAGCGGACCTTGCAAATATTTAAAATCACTTACTAGCGTAAAAAAAACTCTCAATTTCCAGCCAGTTCTTCACCCGGTGGAAGCCTGTGACATGCTTATTATGTGGAGCAGAAAATAAAATCGCTTCACCATTAAATTTCTCAAAATGCCGCGCGTTATCATCGATAAGATAATCTGCATTGAGGATGCTTTTGCTTCCACAGAAAACAATATTCATCGGATTAATAAATGGAAAATGATATTCTAACCAGCGAAATTTCGCATCAAATGAAAGGGGAAACTCCATCGCTGCTGTGGTGATAAATATCTCGTACTTCCTGGCCAATATTTTAATTACTCGCTGACTATCAGGCATGACAGCCAGATCACCAAAAAATTTGGCTTCGCCGATCATCTCCTCGACCTGTTCCTTTATATCGGGCCGTAACTGCTGGATGGTTAATCCCTCGAGATCAGCCAGAGTAATGTGTGCATTAAAACGTGCATTAAAGCTTGGGATCATTTTGCCGTTAAAGTCAGCAATTACCTCATCCATATCAATCGCAATTCTTTTCATCAACTTTCCCTCTATCAATGCTGCAGCAGTAGTCTGACTTTTTAGTAAAAATTAGAAATAAATTCAGCGAGCATCTTTATGCAGTCGCTCAACAGCGCTAGCATTTTCTCGGTTCGCATTGCCCCATTCGCAGAGAGGTTGTAATGCAAGCGCAAGTGTTCTGCCAAAATCTGTAATCGCATATTCAACTTTTGGCGGTACTTCTCTGTAATCGTGTCTCAATACAATCCCATCTTCTGTTAAGTCCTTGAGTTGCTGAATTAATACTTTTTCACTGATACCTTCAGTAAGGCGCTTCAGCTCACCAAAACGTCGTGGACTAAATTGCAAATGAAACAACAGTATAGGTTTCCATTTACCACCTATATAACGCAGGGCCACATCAAGACCACAGACTGATTCCATTATCATAATCCTCATACATACCTTTTGGTAGGTACTATTATATTCGAAAGCATAAAGATAACATGCTTTTCCGCTTCTTAATCTGGATAAAAAAATGGGTAAGCTTGAAGGAAAAGTCGTTGTTATCACGGGTGCTAACAGCGGAATTGGTCTCGCCTCCGCTAAACGTTTTGCGGCTGAAGGTGCGCAAATCTTTATGACGGGAAGACGCGTGCGTGAATTAGAAGAAGCTGTAGTCGAGGTAGGACATGACGCAACCGGACTCGTCTGCGATATTTCGAATATGGATGATCTCAGTACTTTGTTCGAAGAAGTGAGGCGTAGGGCTGGCCGCATTGACGTTCTGTTTGCCAACGCAGGTGGCGGTGACTTTGCTTCTTTGTCGGCCGTGACCGAAAAACACTTCAATCGCATCTTCGACACCAATGTCAAAGGCACGCTTTTTACCGTACAAAAAGCATTACCTTTGCTGAAAGACGGTGCATCTATCATTCTGACAGGTTCAACCAGCGCAACCACCGGCGTACCTGAATTTAGCGTCTACAGCGCAAGTAAAGCAGCAGTGCGGAATTTTGCCCGATCCTGGATTCTTGAACTCGCGCCTCGAAAAATCCGGGTTAATATCTTGGTGCCCGGCGCCACTTCAACACCGGGTTGGCATGGTCTTTCGCCTGATGACAAATTCAATAGTGAAATGATAAGTGCTGTAGAAGCCACTACTCCTCTGGGCCGTCTGGCTGAACCTTCAGAAGTGGCTGCCGCCGCATTATTCCTTGCTTCTGATGACAGTAGCTTTGTTAACGGCAGTGAACTGTTTGTTGACGGTGGATCAGCTCAAATTTGAATATCATCTGCCTCTGAACAGCATCTCATAAAGTCCGGCCTTCTCCGGGCTTTTATAATATCTGCAATAAATGAGCTCACCAATTCTCTAATGATTAACACGCAGTGATGTGATTAATATCTTATATACTTTTCTTTTTCGCTCACAATGATCCTACCCTTCACTTTAGTTAGCTCAAGGCAAGGAGCGGCCTTCCTACTTTAGCCCGCACCGTTAGCGCCACCGCCCTGACGCTGGACGATGCCGAGTCCCAAATCGCGCTGCAGGCGCAACAGGCTGGCGATCACTATAGAATCATCGAAAGCTCTTCTAACAACGAAGTGCATATGACCTCTCGTCTGTTTAAATAATGAATTATCGAGGTAACAAAAAGCCATTCTTACATGGCTTTTTATTTTTATCATGGCTTTGAATTTTATCATACTGCCTTTTACTTCTGCATTTTCCACAACTAAAGAAACAAACTCCCTAACAGCCATTCCCTTACAAAATTCATTCCCAATATCTATGATTCGAGTTTCGCAAAAAGCGGACAATTCCCCACACGCACGTCCGCTTTGTGCTAGGAGTGGACGTCAGTATCAGGCACCGGATAAGGACATTCCGGCGCTTTAAGTAAGAGGCCAAAAGTTTGAGTAAGGCACACATGTCTTTAACTGAGACAATGGAAAGCGTCTTTTGAAAAACTTTCCGTTATCGACCCAACCACATAAAGCCATGCCATTTTCACATTCGAGCACAACCATTGTATTTCTTCTTTTTCGACGCCGAACAATTGTGCCCACTTCCATTATGTTGATGCCTGTCTGGAGAGGCATTTTCCATCTTCATGTCTGTTTAAGAGCACCGTTCTGATAATAAATTCATTACACCTATTGAGTTCGTCAATTTCGGGCTGAATTTTTCCGTAAACTCGCATGCCTTCCAGCATCATAAAAATGCTTATTGCCATTGTTCGTGGGCTTTCATCGGACCGAAAAAGCTGCTGCGTCTGACCTCTGCATAATATTTTTTCCAACTGATTGATTATTGAATTGAATTTATGATGAACCTTACTTTTTATCTCTGAATCACCCGGTAGAAGTTCACTGGCCGCGGCAATGGTAAAACAACCTTTTTCTCCATCAGGAGAAGATGATAAAAGCGCTACAAATTCTAACGTTTCGCGCAAAGCCTTTTCTGGAGATAACTCCGCATCGCGTTCTGCTGCTCTGGAAACACCTTCATCCATGTATTGCTGTAAGGCCGCGAGATAGATTGTGCGTTTATCAGGGTAAAGCTTATAGATACTGGCACTTGCAAGACCTGAGGCTTTCATGAGGTCTGACATTGATGTTGCCCGATATCCTTTTTGCCAGAAGCATTCCAGCGCGGTATTGAGAAATGTTTCAGGGTCGAATTCTCGGGGTCTGCCCACAGATGCTTTCATTAATCCTCCAGAAGTGAGAAATGATTGTAGATCGATCAATCTACAATTAAAAGCACCTTCTCAGATTTACCTGACAAACTTGTCCAAGCTGCAAAGCTTGATGAGAATATGTCCGCTTTTCGCTCATATCGGACCTTGTGCCCAAGTCAGTCCGCTTTGTGCTCAAAAGTGGACTCTAAACCAGAGGATACCCTTTTGTCTGATTACTATCAGCTTGTTGAAACTGTTCCGTCCGTAGAGGATTTTTGCCGCTTACGCATTATCTCAGGGTTGACGCCTCGTACCGCAGAGGGTGTCCGTCTGGGGCTGCCTAACAGCTGTTATGGTGTACATATATGCTGGCAGAATACTGTCGTCGGCATGGGACGTATAGTGGGTGACGGCGCCATTAATATGGAAATTGTCGATGTAGCTGTTGATCCAGAGCATCAGGGAAGAGGGCTGGGCCGCAAGCTAATGGAAAGTTTGGCAAACTGGCTCGATAAAAATGCATGTGATGGTGCTTATGTAACTCTCATGGCTGATGTCCCGGAGTTGTACGAAAAATTTGGCTTTATGCGAGTCAGCCCTGTGAGTGAAGGCATGGCAAGGGTCTGGAAACGAACTAAAACTACATAAGATAATGTCTGCTTTTCGCGCATATGGGACCCTGTCTAGCAGCTGTCTGCTTTGTGCCAGTAGAGGAAAATGAGATGTCACCTCAGGTAATCGCACGGTAACTTTATAATTCTTTAAATTAATATCATTACCGTTATATCGTTGTTAATGCTATTAACCTGCTCTTTTCTATCTATAAGCTTACTAAATAAGGATTAAAAGATGGTCTCGTTTCGCTTAATGACGCAAGAAGAGTACCCTGCTTATCTTGAATATTTTATTTCTGATTATGCAGATGAGATAGCGTCAAATTATCGGATGTCCAAAAGTGATTCGCTGGTGAGAGCCAGGCAGGAAATATCAGAATATTAAATAACATACTAAGTAATTTAAAACTATTTCCGCTAAGCCAATTTTCTTCCAGCCTGCGTAGTATATTAAATCCTTCAGCCATGCTCTGCGTTCTTAGCTCAACAAACCCCGGGTTGCCCGGGGTGAGATTTACGAATTGGATATCCATCAGTCATTCCAATGATTTCAGTCTTCATATTCTGGACATGATTAACTGAAGGGTTTAGCGTGAGAGTCGTAATGCCCTTGCCTTTGTAACTATAAATGCCTGCTTCGTGCCAGGATCGGACGTTGTCGGGAGCCTATCAGGCTAAATATTTCCAGCATCACGTTCCGGGATCCTCAACTTATGCACGAGTCAATTATTAAACATTCTCTTTTCCTTTTGCCACTAGCAGTGCAATGAATGCAGCGATGAAAACCAATGTCCTATTTGTCCCTCGTTAATTAAAAGTGTTAGCCCTTTGAAGTGAGATTTTTTTCATATCCGCTGAAGGTGGCAATCCAAAATATCTTGCGTATTCTCGGCTAAATTGAGTGTGGCTTTGATAGCCTACCGAAAGCGCGACATTCATAATATTTTCGCCGGAGGTGGCAAGCTTATATCGGGCCTGCATCAGGCGAATTTGTTTTTGGTATTGCATTGGGCTGAGGGCGGTAATAGCGCGGAAATGGCGATGAAAGGCGGATACGCTTAGTGCTGCCATTCCAGCCAGATCCTCTACCCGCAAAGATTGCGCATAATTCGTCTTAATCCAGTTAATTACCTTGTAGATACGTGCAAGATGGGTTTCAGGCGTAGCGATATCCCGTAACATCCAACCCATTGGTCCCTGCAGTACCCGAAAAAGAATTTCCCGTTCATACGCTGGTGCCAGAGCGGCTATTTCATCTGGCTTTCTGATAAGGCTAAGCATCCTTAACCAGGCATCCAGTAATTCCTGCGTTACTGGCGCTACCGAAAATCCTGAATGATAAAGATTAGCCGTGCTGGTTTTGGGAATACTATCCAATAGATCTGCAATAATTTCAGCTTTGGGCGTCAAACTGACGGCCAAATAAGGTGCATTGGTAACGTCATCAGGAAATACATTACCTACAGCGGGTAAGTCTACCGACATCACAAAGTAAGTTGCAGGATTATAGCGTAAGGTCCTGCCACCGACAGACATACTTTTTGAACCCGTCAAAATCAGGTTAATCATCGGCTCATAAACAGCAGAAAGTCTGTGCTCAGGAATTTCTCCCTGCACCATAGCCACCCGCGGTATTCCCGTTTCTGTCCGCTGATTTCCAGCTCCGGAAGCCAGCTCTCTTAGTTCGTGTAATTTATTTTCCATACGCGATTGATAGCACGCCTCCGTATCCAGCAACAGCATAAAAGCAGAATCGGGCAACAATCGAAGAGGATCGCATACGCCAGCGCCCCTCATGATGCGTAACCTGTGAAGCGTATTCTTTAACTTACAGGAGCAATGATGAAATACGTTCTGATTACCGGCGGTAGCCGGGGAATAGGTGCCAGTACAGCGATAGAGTGTGCCCGACGTGGATTTGGCGTCATTCTGACCTGGAACAGCCAAGGTGAATCTGCACAATCTATTGTTGAACGCATCAAGGCTGAAGGCGGTAAAGCCATTGCGATGCAGCTGGATGTGGGTGATGTTGGAAGTTTTGATCTATTCCGCAGTTCACTTGAGCAGGCGATGAAAACCCAATGGAATGCATCTGGTCTGGATGGTCTCGTTAACAACGCCGGTTACGGACTGTTTAATCCGCTTGATACAGTCACTGAAGCGCAATTTGATGGCTTAATGAATGTGCATCTTAAAGGGCCATTCTTTTTAACTCAGAAGCTGCTGCCTTTACTGCGTAAAGATTCCAGTATTGTGAATATTACCAGCGCCACCACGCGCGTAGCCATCGCTGGCGTAGCCCCTTATGCGGCGTTCAAAGGTGGCCTTGAAGTCCTTACTCGCTATATGGCTAAGGAGTTTGGTAGTCGTGGAATTAGGGTGAACGCGGTATCGCCCGGCCCCATCCGCACCGAGCTTGGCGGTGGACTTAATGATGAGCTTGAATCTCTGCTTGCTGCACAAACGGCGTTAGGACGCGTAGGTGAACCTCATGAAGTCGCGCGCGTGATTGCCTCACTATTAACGTCCGATGGTGGCTGGATCAGTGCACAGTCAATTGAAGTTGCGGGCGGCTTTCACGTCTGAAAGAGGAACACACTATGCTCGACCATATCTTTATTTCAGTCAGCGATCCTGAACGTTCCATCGCATTTTATGAGCGCGTTCTGCCTATTCTCGGCATCGTAAACCGTCATGATTATGACGGTAAACAGGGGCCTTCTGGGCACCCAGACCTGAAAGGCTTTGGTGCAAATGGCCGGATATTTTTTTGGCTCAGGCAGGGAGTCGTTTGCCCGGATGCTGTTCACGTAGGTTTCAATGCAGAATCGGAAAACATGGTCAACGACGCCCATGCTGAAGCACTCGCTGCGGGGGCAACCGAAATTCACCCTCCCGGCACGCAACGGCATTATGACCCTCGTTATTACGCGTCACAGGTCAGGGATCCCGATGGATATACCCTTGAATTTGTATACAAAAATTGGCAACAAGTTGGTCGAATATGAAGACTTTGATGATTTATGGCGCAAGCGGTTATACCGGCAGCATGATTGTTCAACACGTATTAGCGTCCGGCATTTCGGTCATTATTGCGGGGCGTAATAAAGAGAAATTGGCCGCTATGGCCAATGACCTGAACTTACCTTTTAACGTTTTCACTCTGGAAGACCCGTCTGTTGTCGATCAGGCGCTTGCAGGTGTAACGGTACTGCTTAACTGCGCGGGCCCATTTTTGCACACGGCTGACGTTCTGATAAAAGCAGCAGTACGCAATCAGGTGCATTACCTTGATATTGCCGCCGAACATGACAGCTATAGATTGGCTGAAGCCTATGATAGCGAAGCCAGCGCTGAGGGCGTTATGTTGCTTCCAGGATGCGGTGGAAGTGTTGCGATGCTGGGTTGCCTCGCCAGACATGCCGCAGATCGGGTTAAGTCACCCAGAAGCATCTCACTGGCCCTAAATGTGACAGGATCGATGTCACGAGGTTCAGCAGTAAGCGCGTTGGAGAATCTTTCGCCGGAATGTTTGGCCAGACTCAATGGGCAGCTCGTACCGACGGATCCTAAAGAACTGAGATCATTCGATTTTGGCAAAGGCGCACGTGAATGTTTTCCTGTAACCCTGCCAGATCTGATCACTGTCTGGAGAGCAACGGGTATCCCTGACATCGCTACGTTTGTACACGTTAGTGGGAATGGGTTCCCTCAGGGGGATTTATCCGCGATACCAGATGGTCCATCAGCCGAGGAGCGTGCAAGCAATCGCTATCAGGCTGCTGCCGAAGTCGTGGATGCTGAAGGAAAGAGAGTGAGAATGCTGCTAGACACTGTCAACGGTTACAGCTTTACTGCACTGGCTGCAACTGAGGCTGCAAGGAGAGTGTTGTCTGGACTCGCACGCCCAGGGTTCATTACGCCAGTAGAATTGTTTGGAAAAGGGTTCGCTGAAAGCATAGCTGACACCTCCATCACCGACGGCTGGAAAAATTTTCATAGTGAATGTGATAAACCCTGCTGCTTGTCTGAGGCAGAAAGAACGAAGGCATGCGCTGATGGAGATAAATGGCGATAGCCGATGACGAGATCAAATTCAATCTCAGCACCTGATAAGGGATGATAACTAATCTGGTCTCCTCGAAAGCCACTCATACTTTGAGGAACGACCGATACACCTCCTCCCACAGACACCAATGATAAGACTGCATGCATTCCATGTGCTTCCTGAGTAATCATCGGCACAAAGCCGGCATTGGCACAAAGTCGGATAACCTGCAGATGGAAGCTCCGTCCCTCAGGCATTGGCCACAAAATAAAGGGTTCACCTGCAAGATCGGCAAGCGTAAGGTCTGACCGCTTACTGAAAAGATGATCTTTTGGGATAGCCATACATAAACGATCACTGTCGAAATTGATCTGTTTGATGTCATCAGCCTTTTCAAAAGGGGGGATCAGTACAGCGATGTCTAATGTCCCGTCGCGTAGAGCAGCAATCTGTGCGGCGGTTGTTGCTTCTCGCAATTCAAGTCGTACCTTCGGATGGCTTGCCCTGAATTCACGAATAATATCGGGCAATCGGCCATAAAGTGCGCTTCCTACATAACCCACACGTAAAAAACCAGTTCGTCCTTCAGCCACATCTACCGTAGAAACAATGGTTTTTTCAGCCTGTCGCAGGGTTTCGCGTGCCTCAATGACAAAATTTTCTCCCGCAGGGGTCAGGCCAAGAACGCGATTACCACGCTCGATAAGAGTGACTCCGAGATCTTCCTCCAGTTTCTGTATGGCACTGGTCAGTGGAGGTTGCGACATATTCAGCCGTACAGCGGCCCGGTGAAAATGTAACTCCTCCGCGACAGCAATGAATTGCTCCATTCTTCGTAAAGTGATCCGTGCCCGACTCTCTGTCGTCATATCCCGCCATACCTCTTGTTTTTGAATCAATCTTGCCACGATACAATTAAAGTATTAACAGGTCATATAAATAGTATTTTATATATCAAAGTTATCACTCTATGTTGTTTTCTCAATCACTTAGTGAAAACGGCGAGGGTGACATGGTTGATTTTAAAGGTCGGGTTGTGCTTATCACCGGTGCGGGTCGCGGATTGGGATTCGCGTATGCCCGTTGTATGGGTCAGCTTGGCGCGATGGTTTTGATTCAGGATATCGGTGCCAATTCTGATGGCGAGGGCGTCGACCCTAATATTGCAGAACTGGCGGCAGAGACACTTCGATTTGAAGGGCTGAATGTGCATGCGATCCAGGGGGAACTGACCACACGCGAGAGCTGCCACAATTTGTGCAGAGACGCCCTTCAAGTCGCGGGTCGGCTGGATGCATTAATCCATAATGCGGGTTGGGTGGCTTACGAGAATATCGAGTCGATAGATGAAAGTTCTTTTGATCATATGATGGCCATTGCTGCCAAGGCACCTCTTTGGTTGGCACAGGCGGCCTGGCCTGCAATGAAAGCCGCTGGCTTTGGCCGCATCATTATGACGACTTCTTGCCGGGCGCTCTATCCGCAGTATGTTCATAATGGTCTTGCCTCCTACGCCGCAGCCAAGATGGCCGTAATCGGACTCACCAATGTCCTTACCAGTGAGGGCAAAAAAGATGGAATTATCGTCAATGCAATTTCTCCCGTTGCCCAGACACGTATGTGGGGGATAGAGGGGGAACCTGCTGAGCTCCACCCTTCGGAAGTGGCACCGGGAGTGGCCTATCTTGCCTCAGCAGAATGCACCGATGGGGGATGGATACTTCGTGCCGCGAACGGGCAGTTTCACGCAACCAAAATGAGGGAGGCCGCAAATGTGGACTATCCGCGAAATCTTCGCGCCGTTAAGGCATCAACTGCTCAGGAGGTTGCAGAGAACTGGCAGTCGATCGCTATTCCTGATGTGGAACCGCGACAGTGAATGGTATTTCGGTGGTATTTCCAGGCAAGGCTGTACTGGGAGAGTCACCCATCTGGAGCTGGTCAAGAGCCAGGCTTTTATGGGTTGATACACTTGGTGCTTCTCTCAATTATTTTGATCCCGTAACGGGCCGGAATGTGAAACATGCCATGCCCGGACCGCTGGGCTTTGTCGTGGAGAAAAATACGGGAGAGTTAATCATTGGCATAGGCTGCCATGTTGAGCTAATTGACAGAGCCGGTAAGAGACGAAGGATCGCCACTGCGCCACACGCACAGGAGGGCTTTCGCCTCAACGATGCGAGCCTGGACTCCTCAGGCCGCCTATGGGTTGGGCTGATAGATGAAGAATTGCAAGACGGTTCAGGCTATTTGTATCGCTTCGATCCAGACGGTAAGTGGCACACCGTCGATGCTGGTTTCACGCTTATCAATGGCATCAGCTGGAGTCTCGACTGCAAAACACTCTACGTCACTGATTCCCGACGTGGCGTAATTTACGGATATGATAACGATCCTGACTCAGGCGAAGTCAGTCATCGAAGGGAAGTTGCCAGCATTAATCCCAAAAAAGGTAAGCCTGACGGACTGATCGTTGATCAGTACGGATTTCTCCTGAGTGTACTCTTTGATGGCGCTGCCATTGCGCGGATATCTCCGGAAGGAGAAATCGAGCGATGGATTAATCTCCCCGTGCAGCGACCGACAAGCTGTGCCTTTGCAGATAATGATCGTTATCTGTATATCACCTCAGCGCGACTAGGAATATCGGAAACGCTTTTAGAGAAGATGCCGTATTCAGGGGCTTTATTAAGGCTCGACTATAAGCGTGCACTCGAAATTTGAACCTTTTGCAGACCGCCTAGTGCCAGAAGCGGACGCTGCATGTGTTATGGCATCATAAGTGCCGTCAATTTCCGAAAAAAAAGCGGCTCGATGGTGGCTTAATCGCGGACGATGTATTTAAAGGTATTCGATAATATTAAACCCTTCGTCAACCGTGGGTTCAGAGAAATAACTCGTTATGGTATCGAACTGTTGATCTGTAGCTGCAAAGTCGTGCGCACCCTCCGCGTTACGAGCGTGTAGCCGGGCTCTACAGACTTCATCAGGTACGTTCAAATAATGCAGACGATTATCAGCACCTGACTCCCTAATGGTACTCATCATCCATTCACGCTGTGTCCGTGTGTTTGCCGGGAAGTCCAGAACAACGGATAAACCCGCGTTGAGTAGTGCCACCAGGTGGGGCTTCATAGCGCTTTTGAGCTTTGAGGAACACTGAATATAATCTGCCACTGATTGCATTTCATTTGCATAGAGCGTAGCTAGCCAGTCGTCCTCACTAATAATTACGGAGCCAGGTAAAGCACCTAATTGTGCTGATAAGGTGGATTTACCTGATGCAATTTTTCCGCATAAAAGATGCAGGGTAGGTTTTACTGAAGTTGCCACTGTATCGAAGTCCATTTTTACCTCACTGGTTTGTTCCGGTAAGGCTCACCATACCGGTGGGAGGGGGTAAACTCTAATTAATTTAGCCTTATATATTAAATCTTAAGCAAGTTGCCAATATAAAAAGTTGTTCTTGGGATATATAAGCTGAGAAGTTATCATCTTAACCCGTATGGAATGAAGCCAATGAAATGGAATGTTTGATGAATTTTTTTATTAAAATAATCGCTGGGATAGCCTCACTTTCAGCCATAGGCTTTATGGCTGTTTATGCTGATATTAAACTTGGCATTAAGGCGGATACTGAGGCCTGCCCAGCTTTAAATGTACAACAGGTGGCCGATGCAGTAGTTGAGGATGTGACAAGGCCGGATAATCGGGTTTTTGCATCTCAAAATCTTACAACTGATGACGTAAACGTTCGAATAGACGAAGTTCAAATTGGGCCTACAAGTGCGCTTGTCACGTTTACCACATCCAAGGAGCCGAGGTTGGTATGGAGCGCAATGCCTCGCTGTTCTAATTTGAAAGATGTTGAATACGGGAATTAACAAAGACGCTTAATGTTCATCCACTTCCCATTAATTATTCTACAGCGGAGTCAGTTATGTTGTGAATATTTAGATAAAAATCGCGTTTTTCGCTCTAATCGGGCCTACTTCTTCGCTCACATCGTGCCACGAGTGGAAATAAAACATTAATGACATCGTTGCGTAATGAAACATATGACGTACAAGGTATTGCTTACATGGGACAAAGACCGTTTCTCGCTCAAAACTGCTTCTAAGTTCCAATCACGATGAGAGCCTACAGCGGTTCAGTGAAGCACTTTAATGTTAGAAGAGAGCATCCGGTAAGATCACTTGAGGATAAGCAGAATGCTTCTGGAAAAGCTCAGGTTGCTGGAATGCAGCCTTCACGATGACAGGCGAAAAGACCGGGAGTGTCTTGAGCGGCTTCTCCATTCTGAATTCCTGCAAATAACACGCTCAGGTGTGATGGTTGTCCGTTCAAAGACAATCACGTCGCTATTAAACGAGAAAACTGCATCGCCGATTATCAGCATTAATTTCCGACTCACCGAAATGGGGGGATGCTGCGCCATGCTTCACTACCGGACGTCTAATGCTGACGGCAGTCGTCCTGGATTGCGCTCTTCCTGCTGGCTGTATTCGGATAAAGGGCATTGGACTCTGGTTTTTCACCAGGGAACGCCAGCTGAAGGCACTGCTTAGGTTCGCTGCTGAGATGTTCTGTTCAATTTGCCTGTATAACGGTTCAGATACAAAAAAGGCCGCCCGTGGGCGACCTTTCCTGGCACTTCCTTTTGCGACCATCCGTTATTTGTACAGCTCAGCGGTCATGTGAACGACGTTGCCATTGCTGGCCTCAATGATTTTGTATTGTGCGCCTTGCTGCTGGGCCTGCGCGGCGATTTTAGCCTCGGCACCGTCCATAGTCAGGGACGTTGCGGTAACGCTCTGCGCGAAGCTGGCTGCTGACATCAGTGAAAGAGCGGCAACGGCGGCGATAGACATAGCTTTAATGGTTTTCATGGTCTTTATCCTTGGTTTGTATGGTTGAAAGCGCGTTTGCTTTCGATGGGATAATGATAACCATAGTTACTATTACCTAATTAACAATAAGTGCTGGTATTGTGATCGCGCTAACTATTGCGGCAATAGGTGTACTCGATGATCGGTTCGGCGCTGGGTTAATATGTTTAATGTGGAACACATCCCTGTAGCTATCATTTTGACGTCCGCTTATCGCTCATAGCCGTCCTTGAGCTTGCATTAGAAATGCCGCGTGCCAGAATCAGATGTTCTATCAACCATGCTTTAATTGCTGGATGAACAGATGATGAACAGATGATGAACAAGGTTTGTTTACGTCAGTTAAATGCTTATTCCGCAGTCAGCAAAAGGACTTAGCTTAGGCTGGTTTCACCACCATAGCGCGCTTGAACGACAGAAAACGTGACTGAAGCTGAGCGCCGCTACGTTTCTGGTGCGTCGCTGTCTTCTTTTCCCCGGCTCCTGGAGCCAGTACTACTACTGGCTGACTTTGAGCTGACTCAGCGCTACATTCACTGGGATGCGTTGAGCTAAGACCTGTCGCGTGCGGGTCTGCTACGCGCGAAGGCCGTACAGCCCAGAAAGATCAGCCTGCTTCGCCGCGCAGCCGGTGACGATAATGTTTAAGGACTACGTGTGTCACAATCTGACCGTACACAAAGCCGCCCAGCCCGGCCAGAATCACTGTGCCGACAATACCGAAAAAATACGATCCTGCGTAACCAAAGCCCCCGCAGACGGCGAGGCCCGCCCAGGACTGCCAATGGCGGAATGCTGCTTTATATGCGCTACGCCACCGGCTTCCGCGCTCCCACTGGGTTAGGCCTGCCAGTTCGGGAATGCTTTTTAGGGTCCAGTAGATTTTCATGTGTTCTCCTTTCACAATCTGCATAAATGATAATAATTATCAACTCCATGTCAAATTTTTAGCCCACCCTCCCCATTCCCGCCTCATAACTCCATAACCCAAAGCCGCAATCTTTGAAGACGAGATGGAAGCTAATGTGTGGGCGATTTACCTGATTGCGATTCAAATGTCCCCCGACGAACAGCAAGGTAGGGAGTCCACATAATCAGAACAAAGAAGTAATGGTGAAAATACGGAGTTCAGCAGATACCTAAATTTAGCACCGCTCACTTCCTGACCTTTTCTAATGCCATCGGACCTACGCCAATTCACCCGAAACGCATACTTATGCTGTGCGGCGAAGCTTGCCGAACAGCATGAGAGGGAAACAGTTTTAGAAGGAATGACCGTTGTGTGCCACTACCAGACGTCTTACGCTGACGGCAACTGCCAAGTATTGCGTTCATCGTATTGGCTGTGTCCGGAGAGAGGCCAGTGAACTCTGGTTTTTCATCAAGGGACGCCAGCTGAAGGTGGTGTCTAGATTCGTGGCCATATTCTTATGTTAAAAGGAATTCGGCAGGCCCCTTTTGTTCCAATCGGTTTGGGTCAGAGTAAACAGCATGCTGGCAGGCGCATTTTTAACATCGTGAATGTCCCTTACATACCTGAGTCCGGCATTCGTCAGGACTTTCTGCGATGCCAGGTGATTTGCTCTTACTGCGGCAGATATCTCAGGCATTTTGAGCTCAAAAAAACCGTAGCTGACCGCATAGTTAGCAAACTCTGTCGCCAGACCCTTCCCCCATGACTCAGTGGAGAAACGGTATCCCAGGTTATTGATAGCGTTATCGGCATAACTGCGGATACTCAGTCCGCCAAAGCCGATGGTCCTTTTGGGATTATCCTTCAAAGTGATAGCCCAGTTTCCGAAACCGTAATCCTCCCAGTGTTTAAGCCAGCGGGCCAAAACATCGCGAGCGTAATCAATATCAGGATACGGACCTGCAGGATTAAACGTATTTGTGGCAGGGTCGCCATAAATTCTGAATAGGTCATCTGCGTCTGAGGTGATTACAGGACGAAGATGCAGTCGGGAGGAAGTTAGCTGCAAAATGTCTCCTGAGCTTTTGATGGATTCTATGAGTTATCTTTCTTTTTTATAGCCAGAATTCTTCAGGTTCACAATGGGGGTTGTTTTTAAGGTGGAAGACTACCCATGCCATCATTAGTTTCACGTCCGCATCTTGCTCAAGCGGACTTCCTCACGTTCAGCTGTCCGCTTCGTGCCAAAAGCGGACATTGGCACTTCATTCTATATACTGGCTGAAGCGTAAGAGGTAGCCATCTGGATCCTGTACGAGAAACTCCCTTTGGCAGGCCGTCGTTTCTCCTATGTTATAGTGATTGTCGCGTAGCCCCCTGTACAACTTGAAGCCATTGGCTCGGACACGAGCAAGCACCGACTCGATATCTTCTACTTCTATCTGAAAATTAATGCCGCGACCCAGCGGTCTGACGAGTTCAGCCGTATTCCATCCTTCCGGATTATATTTCTCCAGCATCAGTTGTGCTTCGCCGAGACTGACGTAGGCAAAATCTGGCTCATTACGCCTTATCATGATGTTGAAACCAAGCACGTCAACATAGAAGTGTAGGGAGACAGAAAAATCCATTACGGTCAGTTCGGGAACCATGCGATTCCAGTAGGGAGCTTTCAGCTCAGTCATTACTCAACTCCATTTTTTAACTGGCGTAGCATATATCAGATGGCTTGAAGAAGGTTCAAGTCCATGAACTCAGCGACACAATTGTCAGATGCATTGTGTTGATGTCAGTTGTTCGCTCATAGCGGACCTGCCTTGCAATGTGCGCATCATGCCAAAAACAGATGTTAACAAGGGGATGTCATAATTATCTGTTAATAGCTCATCCTCCTTTACGTAGTCCTTTAAGTAGCGACTGCGTCGCACCAGAAGCGTTTCCGGATAACGAACACACCAACCCAAATTCACGGTGTATAGACGGTGTCAACGGCACCACGCACAGGCCGCGAAGTTCCTCCGGCAGGGCTGATTCAGGTACAAGGGCGACTCCCATGCCTTCACCGACCAGCTTACAGGCGCTGATCCAATCGCGTACTGTCACGCGTATGTCAGAGAGTTGCAAGCCTGCCTTTTCCATCAGGCTTTTTCCATTAACCACACATCCGCCCGTCGCCAAAATAAAGGGCTGGTCTGCAAGCTCCTCAAGCGTAATGCCATAAGTCCTTGCATGACGAGCCTGTAGATTACTGCCATGCATTACCGCCACCCAGGCATCCTGTCCTAATACAATCTCTGCACGACCGGGTACGGGATTCATTACCACGCCCAGTTCAACGGTGTCTGCTGCCAGCCACTCCTCTACTTCCTCATCCGTACCTTCAAGGATTATCACTTCAATACCTGGATGCAGGCGCTTAAAGTTCCGCAGCAGTCCGGGCAACAATGTTGAAGTCACTGATGGAAAACTGGCCAGCCGAATGCGCCCGCTAGTTAACCCCCGGCTCTCGTCAGCCAGCACGCGGATTGCGTTCAGCTGCGCAAGCATGTTTCTTGCGTGTTCGATAACCGGCTCACCCAGCGCGGTGACACCGATATAGCGTCGCTCCCGCGTAAATAACGGGAATCCCAGTGAAGCCTCTAATTGGGCAATAGCCTGGCTGGCACCAGACTGGGTCATTCCTATCTCCACGGCGGCGCGCGAGATATTACAGGCATCCGCCACAGCCACTATTAGTCGCCAATGTAAGAGATTCATCATAATTATCAGTAGCTCAGCTAATAGTAGTTTTTTATATCATTAATTTTACAGGGTGATGCTCGTAAATTACAGTGCGTTCAGGATCGCGCAGGACGTTGCTTGACGGCTTTTCAATTGAAACGGAGAAAAAATGAAACTCTACTACGCCCCGGATACCTGTTCGTTGTCACCACACATTGTGCTGCGCGAACTGGAGCTAGAATTTGAATTAGTCAAAGTAGACAACAGAAGCAAGCTCACCACTGACGGACGCGATTTCCGGACCATTAACCCTAAGGGGTATGTGGCTGCACTTGAAATGGATGATGGGCAGATACTGACTGAAGGTCCGGCCATTGTGCAGTACCTTGCTGATATTAAACCGGAGAAGGGTCTGGCACCGCGAGCAGACACCTGGGCTCGGGTGCGTCTGCAGGAATGGCTGAACTTTATCACCAGTGAAATACACGCCGGTTCGGCACCGTTGTTCAACCGCATGCTCTCTGAAGACATCAAAGCAATTTTTCGTGAGAAGTTATTCCGTCAGTTCGATTTCCTCCAGAGGACTCTCAGCGAAACAACCTACCTGACGGGTCCTTCCTTTAGTGTTGCTGATGCTTACCTCTTCACTGTGCTAGGTTGGTGTAGATTGTTCTCCATCGAGCTGAATCGCTGGCCGGCGTTATCAACGTATAGGGACATGATCAATGCGCGTCCTGCTGTGCAGGCCGCATTACTTGCTGAAGCGCAGTAAGGTCGTCAGCCACTCAATGAGAGTCACAATGTTGAAGTGGCTGCAAACGGGAAATACGGCTTCTCGCTCTACGCGGACATCGGCCTGCTGATCAGACCGCTTTGTGCCATAAGCGGACATCTGCGTTCTGATTCAACACAAACGGGTGATCGAGAGTAATTTTGTATTAAATAAACGTACTTCTTACTTGTCAGGTTTGAGAGGCGCCCCCGTCAGCGAACAGCTCTATACCATTCACATAACTTGAGGCATCACTGGCCAGGAAAGAAACAACAGCGGCTATTTCTTCCGGTTCTCCGATACGTCCCAACGGACTTTTAGCGGTGAGGAAGGCGATCCCCTCTTCGGCATTATCGCCAAATGCGGCTCTGAGCGACGCCGTATTCACAGGGCCCGGGCTGACAATGTTTATGCGTATACCCGAACCGTGCAGCTCTGTAATCCAGCTTCTCATCATGTTTCTGACTGCGGCTTTGGTCGCACCATAAATACTCATGGTGGGTCCCGGGTCTGCTGACGCCGTCGAGCCAATGATAATCACGCTTGAACCCTTTCCAAGCAAGGGCAAAGCCTGCTGAACAGTCAACACAACGCCTTTAACATTGGTGGCAAACTGGTCGTGGATCTGTTTTTCAGTGATTTCACCAAGCGGCGCATGCACCCCACCGCCGGCATTCGCGACAAGAATATCAATGTGGCCGAATTCCGCTTTAACCTGTTCATAAAGCGCATCAAGACTAACCTTACTGCTGACGTCAGCCACAATCCCTTTTACATTTTTCCCCAGAGCCTTTACCGCCTCCTGAAGGGTTTCTGCATTCCGGCCAGTGATAATGATGTCTGCGCCTTCATCGCTCATACTTTTTGCTATAGCCAGACCAATACCGCTTCCGCCACCAGTAATTACGGCCACCTTACTTTTAAATGACTGATTCATAATTGCACCATAAGTTGATTTGTAGTGGTCACTATATACAACCCTACACAGACTTTCACTAACTCTTTATAGCGATCACTACAAAAAAGCTTTAAGATGGCTGTCGAGACATTTGTGATGCAACGGAAAAAACACATGAACGATACCGAAAAAACAATAAAAGCACCCAGGCGGGCATTTGACAGAGAGTCCGGCGTGCAGACGGCTAAAGCGCTGTTTCATCAGCGTGGTTATGATGCTGTCGGTATTACGGAACTGACAAAGACGCTGAATATAAATCCTCCCAGCCTTTACGCCGCTTACGGTAGTAAAGCAGGGCTGTTTGAACGCTGCCTTGATCTCTATGTGGCAGAAGGAAACCTGCCGGCTGACAAAATTCTGACTCCGGGCAGGCCGCTGAATGAGGCGGTGGCAGATCTTTTTATAACTGCTGCACGCTTATACGCCCGATCTCATGTTCAGCGAGGCTGTCTTGTGGCTGAAGGTATGCGTGCCGATGATCCACAGGCCCGGGATCTGGCAAGTCGCTATGGTGAGGCAGGGATTCAGTTCATAAGAAGTTATATCCGGCAGTATGAACCTGCACGGGACCGCGAGCTTTCTGATTATGTCGTGACGACGCTACGGGGCTTTTCTGCAGCCGCAGTAACGGGACTGTCAAAAGCCAGGTTAACTGCCGTGGCTCAGCTGGCCGGACAGACATTCAGCGCTCTCATGACGCCAAAAAATGTTTAACCAGGAGATAAAAGTTATGTCTGTTATCGACCATGTTGAAATTGCTGTAAAAAATGCACAGGTATCGCTTAAGTTTTTTGAAGCAGCGCTCGCTCCTCTGGGGTTCAGCCTGATTATTTCCGTGTCTCCGGAGCGGACGTTAACAGGCGGCACCCGGCACGGGCTGGGCCCGGAGGGATACCCGAGGCTCTGGCTTCATGATAAAGATCTAACAGGCGCCTCAACACATCTGGCTTTTGCTACCAGTGAACGGGCCACAGTCGACGAATTCTGGCGTGCCGCTCTACAGGCAGGCGGCAGAGACAATGGCGAGCCGGGAATTCGCAACCATTACCACTCTCAATACTACGCCGCTTATGTCCTGGATCCTGACGGTAATAACATCGAAGTCGTTTGTCAGGAAGGATAAGTAAGACTGCCGTCGCGTTGTGAGATTGAAGCACGTCTGAGTTACTGCCTGTTGGGTTTGCCTGCCTGCCAGTCACTAAATAAAACATCGAAACATGAGTTATTGCCCCGTTACAACAGTAAATTTTCTGCCGCATTAATCGTGGTGATTCAACGGGCTTTCTGCACCATTAGCCTCGTTCCGGAGACTTGCAGCGTCTTTTAAAGGAGAGCGACCAAAGAAACGGGCGTACTCACGAATAAACTGGGGCACGCTGCGATAGCCCACCTCCATGGCTACAGACGTAACGCTCTGCTGACGCGCCAGTAATTTGGTTCTGGCATGATGAAGGCGGACGCGTTTCTGATACTGAACCGGACTCATGTTTGTCACGGACTTAGAATGACGAAGAAAGGCCGATACGCTCATGGCTTCCTGGCCGGCCAGTGATTCAACCATAAATTCATCAGCAATTATGTCTTATCCAGCGAATCGCATTACCTATCCGCGCCAGCATGGTTCCCGGTGAAGCAATATCCCTCAGCATCCAGCCGTGTGGGCCTTTCAGAATATGAGTTAGGGCGGTAAGGGATTGAAGTTAAGCAGTAGAATGGTACTGGTTCATCGGCGATGTGATGTCTTTGTTGAACAACGTATCAGCTTGTTTGATCGTCCGCTCTGTGCCAAAAGCGGAAGTAGCTAACAACAGTCGGTGTCAATCATCGGGGAGCAGGTCAAGCAACGCCCACACATATTAAGTATTTTACATCCATATGAATAGTCAGATGGTTAGTTCAACCAAGTCATGAACTCCACGGTAGATGTGGATATGAGATTTAATGGGCTGGGAGTCGCTCTACTGCTTATTGGCAGCCATCCGCCTAAATCGGCTGAAAGTAACCTCTCATACCAATGATATTTTTGGTCATATCAAGTCAGACTAATAATTTCCCCCCTGTTGCCGATACCATTAGTCCTCAGTCAATATATGAAGGAACATGTATGTACTTCGTTCGACCTGAAGTTCGCCCGCTTATTTTTCTGTCGCTCTTCCCTCTTGCTTTCTCTCAGGCTGCTGAAAAGCCCACATTGACAGGCGGCGGTACGAATCCCTTATCCATAGTCAGAATTCACGATCGTGTGAATTATATGGTGTCTCTTAACTTCAGCAACGGAAAGACAGCTCAGCAATGGCGTTCTGTTGACTGTAAACAGGGGAAGGCACAGCTTCTGTACATGGATTTATTGAATGACCAGGGCTATACCTCCACGCGCTCATACGGCAACAGCTATCTGCGATATGCACCGGCACAGGATGATAAGCAAATGACACCGGAGGATATCCGTACGGTTTGTCAGCTCCCCATAAAAGAGGTCAGGTGGGAAAAGTTATCCGCCACGTCAGAGGTTGGCATCACCAATCTGGTCGATGTGAATAGCATTCAGCGCACTGGCGACAACTTATCCGTGCGCATGGGGTATGACATGGCAGATATCGTCTGGGAGCCGCCTTACGACGCGCCGCTGGTATTGAAGATTGAACACTACATATACAACTGCAAGACCCATCAGGGTAAGGCTGTTACAGCGATGAACTTTGACAGCGAGGGGCGCGTGACGGACTCACTCATAACGGCTGACATTGTTCGCCGCCAAAGTAGCTTTGAAATCACCTCTCAGATGACGCAGCGCTTCGGGGAGTTCTGCGATTTACCCTCCGGGAAACAATTTACTGCCGAAGGGCATTTTGTGCCTGCCGCGAATAAGCGGGCGTCAACGGTGATGGGACCATCAATGCCCGACCTGAGCAATAATAATCCGCAGTGGCTGAAAAAATATCCTCTTACTGCTGCCATTGAGCATCAGGCTCAGTCATTGATTAAACCCTGGGCGCTTCCACGCTTCAAACAGGTTCGTTATACCGAAGTCAGCGCGCTCGCTAAGGTCGCCGTGCAGTTGGATGCGCAACCCGATGGTTACGTACGCAAGCTGGAAGATTACGGTATCTGGACGGTGCAACGGGTAACGCTGGCCAATCTGCTACAACTTAAATACACCATGTCCATTAGCTCTGGGGCATCGTTGCTCAATAAATTACAGACGGATCTGCGCTTCCCGCTAGTCACAGGGCAACGTTATCAGGCGCAGTGGGAAAGTATTGACGCCGATAAGAAAGTCACGGCTTCCACATTACGATGTGAAGTGACAAACGAGGGCGATGCAAATACCCTTTCGCCGGTGTTCGGCGGGAAATATCTGTTAGTTGAGTGCAGTGCAACCAATGAGGGACAAGTGTCCAGCAGTGACAAACTCGCCTGGATCCAGGAGCTTAATATCTTCGTTCCAATCGCTATGCAGGTCGGTGATAAGCCTGAAACCCCGGTGAAACTGGAAAATGTCAGTGTGATCCGTTAATTAGCAGGCAGGCAAGCTGATTAACGCTTTGTGCCTGCCATATCCCTTTAATTTCTGTGAATGGAATCAGGCAACGAACAGCTTGCCTGGGGTTTTTATTCTATTATTTTCAATGATTTATCTCGCTGGGTGTGCCCTTATCAATAATGTGACGAGCGGCAATTTCAAAATATAACCCGTCCCACAGCTATGCATGGAATGTCTCTGTAGCGTCCAAACGGGAACCTTCTAATGAAAGAAAGGTGTCCGCAGAGGACCTTATTTTAAGGCGGAATTGCCAGCCATCATGATGAATAAAAGAATTACTTACTTTTATATAAATTAGATGAACCAACCCGATTCCAGACGAGCTAGTTCATATTTCCGGCTACTGCAGAGTCTTTAAGGCGTGAGGAACTTCGGCATTCCGCACAAAGCAGACTTTCCAGCCAACTGACTCGACTGTTCTTTGCCAGGAGCGGACGTTAAAAAATTATGTAGATACAGTTAATTTATAAGTTAAAATAGCCGTGCACGGTAAGACTGTTATCATCTTCTGTTAGATAAAAAAATATAATCATGAATAAAAGTTATTATTTCGAAAGTAAGTATAAAAAATGGTCCATTACAGCCGTGGTATGCATCATTATGGGCGGATGGTTCTGGTATATGTTGTGGGCATCAAGTATCTCCCATAATACCATTTTAAGAAAATCGGTGCCTGAATGGACAACGTACATTTCTTTTGGCGTATTGATTGGAAGCTTCTCTTTTATTCACGCTTTTTATCTTCGCACTTTTAACAAAACAATAAAGTATCTTTGTAATGCATTCTTTGGCGGTTTTTGCCTGGGATTTGTATTGAGCTTAAACTGTTACGATGTCTATGTTTATCTCTTCCCAGACAAAATAATTGGCTATAAATCTGAATATGAGGTTGTCTTCCCAGGACCATCGAGGGGCAAGCATGGGCATTGTGAAGCAGGGATCTGGTTAAAAGATCAGAACACCGCAAGATGGATACAGCTTTGTACAAATAAAGAATTTCTACGCAGCCACCGTAAGCAAGGAATGACAGGAGTATGGGTATCAGCTCGTGTTAATAAAATTGGGACCTACATCGTTAAATACGAATTCATTTATATGTAAATGAAATAATCTGAATATATTACAATCGCTAAGGTCGCCATTTTTCTGTGTCTGTGAAAATGAATGATAGCCAACGTCTGCTTCTCGCTCACAGCGGACATTAAGCCCGATATGGCAGGTTTGTTCAATCTGCAGATATTTATTAATAAGAATGAGCAGAACTAATTATATGCACATGTCGCTCATTATTGACTGGAAGCAAACCATAGGGTCAGCAGACTAAAACGCAGTGAATTTTTAGTTATTGCTCATATCGGTGCATCATCAGCATTACTCTTTGAACAGCTATGATTGTTACGTGCCGGATGATCAAACTCCCTCAGCTCCGGAAACCAAGCCCCACACATTGACCTCAATCGCATACGTGGACTTTGAAAATTTTCACAAGTGAACCAGGCTTAAGTCTCTAATCAGAGGAAGCCATAGATGCCCTATAAATCCCGAAACTCCCTGCCAGATAGCGTCAGACATGTTCTTCCTGCACATGCGCAGGATATTTACCTTGCTGCTTTTAACAGCGCGTGGGATGAGTATAAAGATAAAAAAGACCGTAAGGATGACAGCTCGCGGGAAGAAGTGTCACATAAAGTGGCCTGGGCTGCGGTCAAGCATACGTACGAAAAAGGCAGCGACGATAAATGGCATAAAAAGAAATCCTGAGCAGGCCCTCGGTTCCATGCAAGGCTGGTACAACCCAGCCTGAGTTCACCTGTAAAGCCCCCCCTTCATGGAGACTGATTTGTCATTAACCAACCGGACTCAATATCGCGACCTTAAACGTTCTTTCCTCTCTGCCGTTCCGCTGGGTATTGGCGTGATGGCATCAGTGGATGAGATCATATTTCATCAGCTGCTGGCCTGGCATCACTTCTTTGACTGGGGCACTCCCGCCTATGGTCTATTTTCCGATGGGTTACTACATTCTGCCGAACTCATCGCCTTTGTAGCGGGCGCCTTCATGATGCTTAACCTCATCCGTGACCAGAGCCTGTGCAGACTGTCTGCATGGTCCGGTTTCTGTACGGGTCTGGGAGGTTTTCAGATTTTCGACGGCATTGTCGACCACAAGCTACTCAGACTTCATCAGATACGGTATGTGGATGATTTGTTGACCTACGACCTGGTGTGGAATGGCGCGGGACTGCTGATGCTGTTAGCTGGCTGGCTTCTGTACCGACGTGCACGAAGAACGGAGGGTGCCCCTTGGAGGAGATGATCCATCATGGCCCACCCCCGGGTTCCTCTGTGCTGGTCTTGTTGCTTACCCTCTTCCCACTGTGTCTGCTATGCCTCTATGCCATAGCCGCCTTTCGCAGGCGTGAGGCATCAGGATGGAGCGGCTGGCGCATGGCGAGTTTCACTGCGGGCATCATGCTTATTGTGATAGCCGTGCTGCCGCCGGTCGCGCCCTGGGCACATCATGATCTGCGCGGTCATATGTTTCAGCATCTGTTGCTGGGGATGTTTGGCCCGCTCGGATTAGTGTTCGGTGCACCCGGCACGCTGCTAATCCTAAGTCTGACGAAATCGGGTGCACACCGGTTCATGAATATTATGCGGTTGCCACCGATCAGACTGCTTATTCATCCCGTCACCGCAGCCATTCTGGATATCGGCGGAATGTATCTGCTTTACCTCACGCCTTTATTTAGTCTGAGCATGTCCCATCCAGTTTTATTTGTACTAATGCATCTGCATTTTGTTCTGTCTGGCTATTTGTTTACCTGGTCCATTGCCGGGCCCGATCCGGCACCTCATCGTCCCTCAAGAAGTTTGCGACTGGTGGTCGTTTTTCTGGCAACAGCGGCGCATGCTGTTCTTGGCAAATTGATGTACGGATACGGATATCCACAGGGGATGTCTGGCAGCCTGAATGAGGTACAGTCTGCGGCACAATGGATGTACTACGGCGGTGATCTGGCTGAACTCTTGCTGGTGACAGGTTTCTTTGCA
Source organism: Pantoea nemavictus (assembly GCF_037479095.1). Classification (NCBI taxonomy): domain Bacteria; kingdom Pseudomonadati; phylum Pseudomonadota; class Gammaproteobacteria; order Enterobacterales; family Erwiniaceae; genus Pantoea; species Pantoea nemavictus. Next base: position 538,352 of record NZ_JBBGZW010000002.1, read on the forward strand.
GCCTGGTTCAGGCAGCGCAGTGTATTGCCTGATTTCATGGCAACCAGAGTTGCGCGTGCGCGCAAAGAAGAGTGACGTTTTATTTCTTTTTTTCTGGGTCAAAATCCCTATATATCGCACTGAGTCGCTCTCTGAACACCACCGGATCGTGCTCCCGACGGATGCGCGCGACAGACTGTTTAGAACGATCTTTAACGGCTTTTCTGTCGCTGATGATCTGCAAAATGTGGGCTTTCAGCTGACTAACGATGGCGCTTCTCAATACCGTTTTGTCGCTGAGCGCTCCTACCGTCAGCTCCGACATACTGTTCAGGGGGCAGCGGATAAGCCAGCCGGCATTTTCCGGATTGATTTCCGGCAAGGCTCTGACGTTAGTCGTAATCACCGGGCAGCCGCAGGCCTGCATTTCCAGAACGGAAAAACCGTAGGTCTCCTGCCAGGTGGGAAGAAGCCCAACGTCAGAGGTCTTAATCATCTCCAGCACCGCGTCGTTGCTGAGCGATGTATGGTGCCGGAATATCGGGCATTCACGTAGCGTGTTCTCTATGCTTGCCCGAAAAGCGGCATCGTCCTGAAATTCCTGGTGGGCCACGTTATGCGTCCTGCCAGGATCCCCCACCATATTTACGCGCACGTCGTTCATGCTTATCATGTTTTCCCTTAACAGCTGGCTAACGGCCAGAACAACTTCTGCCCCTCCCTTGCGATAGAACTCCTTACCCACGAAGATAAAAGTCAGCGGACCTTCCTGAACCGTAGCGTTTTTTTCCTGTATCACCGGCTGCGGGGGGTGCAGTACGTGCAGTTTAGGCCCGATGATGGCCTGCTCTCTGGGGAAATGCTCCAGCAGCCGCAGCTGGATTTGCCGTGTGGCTTCTGAGATAGCGATGATGCCTTTGCAGCGCGAAGAGCAAACATACCGGAGTTCGCGCGCCAGCTCGGGGTTGTCAAATTTCACTATTCCACCGACGGGCAGAACACGAGGCAGTTCGGTTTCAAAGGTCGCTACCCAGTCGCCAGGGCCCGAAGAGACTTCGTTAAAAAGGTGGATAATGTCCGCATCAACTGAAGACATCAGGGGCAGCGGGCGGAAAATAAAGAGTTTATTTTGGTGCAGCAAGCGCTGCCGTATGACGTTGATCCAGGTCCAGATGTTTCTGGACCGGTAATCCAGATAGCGATGTGAAGGGTCAGTGATGATGTTTCTCTTTTCCGGGTAGCCCTTCCCCCCCACGATAATCTTCATCCTTCCCCCTGCTGGCGAGTGTGAAAAAAATCAGTTTCAGAATTAATCAACAACCATTGAGTTTGTAAGGACGTGCAAGTGCTTGCGCGTTTTAAAAGCGGACGTGGCGTTGAGTAATGAACAAGACGTCCAAGGCCCCTCCACGCTGTTTCGAGAAGGTGCGCGGAGTCAGGTGCAGGGCTGCACATAAATGGCGCTGGCTGACATTCCGATATGCTTAATTATGCGCGGGCCCACCAGAGAAAGGCGTGTAACTGCAGGCATTTACTGACATTCCGGAAAACTTCGGGAGAGAAAGTACCACCGAAAATTTAAAATTCAGGTGGCTATATCGACTGCCATTAATGCCTGAAAACCCGGATCGGCCGGAGCACCCAAATCTAATGCTGCTATTTAGATTACGAGTGCCCTCGGTGCTACGGGCTGGAAGGCCAGGCATGTGGTAATGATTGGACCAGGAAGGGTATTGACGGACTGATTGCCCGCAAGGCGATAAACCCCGATTTCTCCTTCAGCAGGGATATGCCAATGTTTCTGTACCTGATGGCAAAAATACTCTGTCAGGTATCCTGACAGCTTATCTCCTGACGCTGCGGCCCAGATGCTGGGCCGGCTGAACAGTTAGCTGCAGCGGCAGCCATCGTGAAGCGGTTAGAACTCCTGACGAGTCGGGCGAAGCACGATTTCATTAATGTCTACATCCGCAGGCTGTTCAATCGCAAACGCAATGGCCCGCGCTACCGATGAGGCAGGGATAGCCTGTTTGTAGAACGCCAGAACATTTTCGGCGGCCGTGCCGGTTGTGGCGTATTTTAAATCACTCTCCACCGCACCGGGTTCAATACAGGTGACGCGGATGTTGCCGCCTATCTCCTGACGCAGACCATCCGATATGGCTCTGACCGCAAATTTCGTTCCGGAGTACACCGTGCCTCCAGGCGCAAAGACTTTGATGCCCGCCACTGAACTCAGGTTAATGATATGTCCACTCTCCTGAGCCTGAAAGCGCGGCAGCGCAGCGGCGATACCATAAAGTGTCCCTTTCAGGTTGACGTCGATCATGGCATCCCATTCGTCAGTATTCACTTCAGACATAGGGCGGATCGGCATCAGACCCGCGTTATTAATCAGCACGTCCAGCTGGCCAAAATCGCTGACCACCTCTGCGACGACGGCTTCAAACTGGTGCTTATCGATAACATCCAGCTGATAACCGCGGGCGACATGACCGCCGTCGGTAATCTCCTGTACAACCTGATCCGTTTTTGACTGTCTACGTGCCGCAACGGCGATTTTTGCGCCCCGCATCGCCAGCAGTCGAGCAACTTCAGCACCAATACCCGAATTACCACCGGTGATAAGAATGACTTTGCCTTCGATACCGTTATTCATGGGTATTCTCCTTCATTGCTGACGTTGCGGGTGGGTAAACTGGATAATCAGTAAAACCTTCCTCAGAACCACCGTAGAGACGGGCGGCATTTAGCGCGTTAAGCGGCCAGCCGTTGGCAATCCGTGCCGGTAAGTCAGGGTTCGCCACAAAGGGTCTGCCAAACGCAATCAGATCGGCATAATTGCTGCGGATCATTTTTTCTGCACGCTCTGCCGTGTAACGTCCGGCATAAATGATGCGACCACTGAACACACGGCGTATCTCACGTCGGAAGGCCTCTGGCATATCCGGTGCGTTGTCCCAGTCCGCTTCAGCAATTGAAACGTAGGCAACGCCTGCGCTTTCGAGGACTTTCACCGCTTCCACGTAGGTCGTATGCGGATCGCTCTCCACCAGACCGATATAAACGCGATCTTCGTCGGTACTGGTAAATAATGGGGTGAATCGCACACCGAGGCGATTGGCACCGACAGCCGCGCTGACAGCTTGCACAATTTCACGCAGGAACCGCAGACGGTTTTCGAGTGAGCCGCCGTAAGCATCCTGACGATGATTGGCATGTTCAGAAATAAACTGGTTCACCAGGTAGCCGTTGGCCGCATGGATTTCCACACCATCAAAGCCGGCACGAATCGCGTTTCTGGCAGCCTGAACGTAAAGCTCAACCAATTCCTGAATGTCCGCGATTCCCAGTTCACGCGGCGCGGAGGGTGAAACGAGAGTTCCGGTCCCTGGCCCAGTTTCAATAAATGCCTTAACTTTTTCAGCCTGAATGGCCGACGGTGCCAGCGGTGCGCCATTTTCAGGCTGCAGTGACGTATGGGAAACGCGGCCAACGTGCCAGAGCTGGGCGAATATCACACCTCCGCTGGCGTGCACGGCATCCGTGACTTTTTGCCATCCCTCAATCTGCGCTTCGCTGTAAATGCCCGGTGTCCAGGCATAACCCTGACCGCGCGGTTCAATCTGAGTTCCTTCGCTGACCATAAAGCCCGCGCCGGCACGTTGCTGATAATATTCTGCCATCAGGCCGGTTGGCAGATCGCCAGGCTGGCCGCTGCGCTGGCGCGTCAGTGGAGGGAATACAATCCGGTTTTTCAGGGTATAGGGACCGAGGTTTATCGGATGAAACAGCGCTTCATGTTGCATTTCTATTCTCCAGTATCTCTGCAAAAAAATCACATTAGACCGGTCGACTAGTAATAACGTAACCCTAGGCCGATCGGCTATTTTCATCTCTTCAATCAACCAACAATGAGATCAGTCGACTAGTAAATACATCCGGAAATTTCCCCGTGATGAAGATTTTCAGCTCAGGTGATATAGCCCACCCGCTAGATTCCAACACTGATACCTCATGCTTACTTGTAAATTTCCGCCGTGCCGTAAAGATAATTGCGACCGCCGGCAGAAACCACGCGATAGGATCCGGCACCTTCGGCTGTCGCTTTCGCATCGAGTCGGTTTATCAGTTCACTCAGATTGCTTCCGGCAGCCGAGGCTGAGATAACGCCGATACGTTGCTCGCCAGCAGGTTGATCCTGAACCTGATTAGCGGCAAATGCAGGTAATGAAGCGGTAGAGATGGCGAACAGTGCAACAGCTTTAGTCATGATTTTCATGATATTTTCCTTTCAGTCAGTAAAGTGATTTGAGTAGTAGAGAGAATTTTTTGGCCGGGACCGCTTAGTGGCTCCGGCGTTAAGTTACGAACATTTAGTGCGACAAACTCTGTGCTGCCTTTTCAATCACGGCAGCAATCTTACCGGGCTGTGAGGCATAGATTGCGTGGTTACCCTTCAGTTCGGTCACCTTGCTGCCGGCACGCTCGGCCATAAAACGTTCCAGCTGCGGGTTGATGGCGCGGTCTTCCGTCGCTACCACAGCCCAGCTCGGCTTATGCTTCCACGCCGGTTCGCCAGCTGTCGCACTGAAGGCCGCCACCGCGGGCATGACCTGAGACTGTGCCAGCAGCGCGGTCTCTTTTTCCGGCAGATCGGCGGCAAAGTCCGCGTGGAACGACTCAGGTTTCAGATAGAGGAAATGATCGTCCGTTTCAGCAATCGAATGCGCGGCGGGCGGGTATTTTTTTGCCAGGCTCAGCAGAGAATCCCCTTTTTCCGGCTGCATCGCCGCAATGTAGACCAGCCCTGCTACCGACGGGTCATTACCCGCATCGCTGATAATCATGCCGCCGTAGCTGTGTCCGACCAGCAGCGTTTTGCCGCTCTGCATTTTCAGTACGCGTTTTGTTGCGGCCACGTCGTCTGCCAGGGAGGTTTGCGGCTCCTGAACAATCGACACCTTGTAGCCCTCTTTATGCAGAATGCGGGCGATCGGGTTCCAGCCGGAGCCATCAACGAAAGCCCCGTGGACCAGAACGATATTTTTAACCGGCTCGGCCAGCGATGACTGAGCATAGACAGACAGAACCAGGCTTAAAGCGGCTGAAGCGACAGTTTTTTTGAACATTTTTTTATCTCTCTTTCATAAACAGGTTGAGTTTGCTGTACCGGGTGCTGAGAGAGTTGCTGGGCAATCCCCCGCAGCCGGCCGGAGTCATATCACTGTGCCAGCTGTTTGATCAGCTGCGCTGCGGTTGCTGCTGATGAGGTCGGGTTCTGACCGGTGATCAAAAGACCATCCGTGACCACATATGAGCTCCAGTCCGCGCCTTTGGAATAAATACCGCCCTTCGCAATCAGCTCATCCTCGACCAGGAATGGCACCACGTGGGTCAGGCCTACCGCCTCTTCTTCAGTGTTCGTGAAGCCGGTGACCTTGCGTCCTTCGACCAGCGGTCTGCCTTCCGGCGTTTTCACGTGACGCAGTACGCCAGGTGCATGGCAGACGAACGCCACGTTTTTTGAAGCGGCAAAGAAAGATTCAATCAGCGCGATGGAATCCTTATCTTCCGCCAGGTCCCACAGCGGACCGTGGCCACCCGGATAAAACACGGTGTCGAAATCGGCCTGAGACACACTGTCGAGGCGGACGGTGGTCGCCAGCTGCGCCATGGCGTCAGTATCGGCTTCAAAGCGGTGCGTAAGCTCGGTCTGGAAGTCCGGCTCATTGCTTTTTGGATCCAGTGGTGGGTTACCCCCCTTCGGTGAGGCCAGCACGATTTCCGCACCGGCGTCCTTAAAGGCGTAGTAAGGAGCGGCCAGCTCTTCGAGCCAGAAGCCGGTTTTACGGCCGGTGTTGCCCAGCGTGTCGTGTGAGGTCAGTACCATTAAAACTTTCATTGTCATTCTCCAGTATGTCGATAAGTGATATTCAATTAGACCAGTCGTCTATTAACTTGCTGCATTTCCTGCCTTGGTGCTGACGGTTGCTTTGCTTAAACCTGATGGCTATGCAATTGCCAACGATTTTAAGCAACCTCGTTTGCCCTGACAGTTGCCGTGAAACCAAACTAACATCAATTAGACCGGTCGTCTACAAAGATTGTATGTCATGTTCAGAATTCTTTTTAAAACAATTATGACTTAGAACGGCTTCGATATTTTCACAGTGACATCAAACCATTGCGCAAGCCGGTTTTACAGAAGAAACGTCATTGTCGCAGACTCAGTCCAGCTCTTTTGCCCAGACAGCCTGCGCATTCGTGAATTCGCGCAACCCGAAGTGGGACAGCTCACGGCCGTAACCACTTTTTTTCACGCCACCGACAGGAATGCGGGCATTTGTGGCAGAAAAACCGTTAATGAACACGCCGCCCGTTTCCAGACGCCGGGCCATCCGCTGTCCACGCTGAATATCCGCCGTCCAGAGGTTACCACCCAGACCGTAGTCGCTGGTGTTTGCCAGTTCAATGGCGTGCTCAGCATTATCCGCAACCGTGATAGCCGCAACGGGACCAAAGGTTTCCTCGTCAAAAGCGGCCATACCTGGTACCACGTTACCCAGCACCGTAGGCGCGTAGAAATTACCGCTTCCTTCCAGTTTGTGTCCGCCCAGCAGGAGCGTTGCCCCGGCTTCCAGCGTACGCTCAACCTGATGATGAAGCTCATCGCGCAGATCCTTTCTGGCCATTGGGCCAACGCGGGTCTGAGGATCCATCGGATCACCCACTTTCAGCTGGCTAACCGCAGCGATAAATTTTTGCGTAAACGCCTCCGCAATGGGCGCTTCCAGGATAAACCGTTTTGCCGCCAGGCAGACCTGACCTGCGTTCTGGAAGCGGGCTTCAACGGCGGCACGCACTGCCTGATCGATATCCGCATCAGCAAGAACAATAAAAGCATCTGAACCGCCCAGCTCAAGCAGACTCTTTTTCAGCGCTCTGCCCGCAATAGCCGCTACGGCAGATCCTGCTCGCATGCTTCCCGTCAGGGTTACTGCGGCGACACGGTCATCTTCAATGACGCGCGCCACCGTATCATTGTCCGTCACCAGGTTGGTAAACAGGCCAGCAGGAAAACCTGCGCTTTCATAAGCATCCTGCAGGGCATAGGCCGATCCCATGACGTTGGGAGCATGCTTGAGAATAAAGCCGTTGCCGGAGAGCATGATGGGGCCGGATGCGCGGATAACCTGCCACAGCGGGAAGTTCCACGGCATCACCGCCAGGATTGATCCCACCGGTAAATAGGAGACATAAACCTGGTCGCCGTTATCGACGGACACCGGTTCGTCAGCCAGCACTGATGGGCCGTTGTCTGCAATCCAGTCTAAAGTGGCCGCGCATTTCTCGACTTCCGCGCGGGCTGCTGAGAAGGTTTTGCCCATCTCAGCGGTGATCAACCCGGCCAGTAAATCAGTGCGTTCGCGCAGAATCTGCGACAGACGGCGGTAAGCCGTAACTCGTTCGCGTAAAGGGGTGGCGCGCCACAGGCGAAACGCGGCCGCATTCTGTTCTAGCAGCGCTTCCACTTCTTCTGTGGTCTGGTAGGCATAATTAGCAATGAATTCATCGGTCGCCGGATTGCGTGATACCGCAAAGGTGATGTCAGATGAAACTGGATTAGCAGATTGAGATGTCATTTTGAAGCCTCCTGAGTGATGGGTGCAGCATGATTGTGCTGCCTGAAATCCATCTTAAGTGCGCCCAAAAATCTCAGGAAGGCGTGTTGTTATCCTATTACTGATGGTCACTGGCAACATGTCTGGGAATGTAGGTTACCAGTGAAAGATCGGGCCTGCCCTCTGGCGTCAGAGCGACATAGGTGAATTCAATGTGTCCTGAGGTGGGATGTGCCAGCCTTTTATTCCCCTCACTCATGCCCAGCACGTCGGTATCCTGCCACCACTCCCGAAATTCAGGTGACTGCTCGCTCAGTTCATCGATCAGGGCGTCGAAATGCGCTTTATTCTGCGCCCGCGCCCGCGATGCACGGAATACGGAAATCATTCCGCGCGCCATCTGCTCCCAGTCCAGAATCAGCGTCCGATAAGGCTGGTAGAGAAACAGCAGGCGCAGTGTATTTCGTTCATGCGGCTGCAATGAACTGTAATCAATGAAAAGGTCGGCGATGGCGTCATTCCACGCGAGAATATCCAGACGCGCATTGCGCACGTATGCAGGGATTGGATTGATGGCGCGAACCAGCATGTCGAGCCCATCGCTGACACCCATATCCACCTGACGCGGTTCCGGCTCCTCACGCGGTGAAAGGGCAAAAAGATGCGATGACTCTACGCGGTTAAGTCTGAGCACCTTTGCAATACGCTGCAGCGCTTCAGAGGAAGGCTTGATTTCACGGCCCTGTTCCAGCCAGGTGTACCAGCTGACGCTCACACCAGCCAGCATTGCTACTTCTTCACGGCGTAATCCCGGCGTGCGGCGGGTGCCCTTTGGCATGCCGAACTCTTCTGGGTCCAATCTAGCCCGGCGACTGAGAAGAAATGCACCCAGCTCGCGACGCTGCTCCTGAGTGGTCTTTTTGACCATGATGCTAAGCCCCTGAATAAGAATGTTTCGACAGCTATTTTTATATCAGCAGTTAACAGAAAAAAAGGGTTTCCTTAAATTTTTAGTCGCCATGAGATAACTTCCGCTTCGTACCAATAGCGAACGTGGGTAATTAGCGTCAGAGCTTAATAATTGGTTAAGACGAAGTGAGATATTGGCTTAAAGAATTAATGTATAAAGCTATGCAATGAAAAAATGATGAGTAACATCCCTCCAGCAATGTTTATATATTTTTTCAGCAACAGTGGATTGATTTTTTTTGTTGAGAAGACCAGTGCATGACTGAGGATAATAAGCCATAAACCCATTATCGCTATATGGACAGAAGCTAAGGTCAAGTAATTTTCCACCCCTCCAAACTTTCCCGCAAAATGAGAAACCACCGTCAAATAAAAAATAATTGCTTTGGGATTTAAAACATTAGCTAACCAGGCTTCCCTTATCGTAACTGAATACATTTTTTTTGACTGATGGTGCTGTGCATTAAAACCACTCAAGATGAGCATACATCCCAACCAAAGGAGATATAAGGTTCCTGCAATTTTAAGCACACTATAAATTGCTGGCGATGACACAATAACTGCGGTTATACCTAATCCGATAAGAAGCGCATGGGTGTAGATACCTAATGCTGTACCGACGAGGGTTTTGTAAAGACCTTTGCGCCCACCTGCCAGAGCGCTACCCATAACGAGTGTGAAGCTTGCGCCCGGAGAAAGTGCAACAGGTAGTAGTGCTGGCATAAAGCCCAGAAGATTAATATCCATAAGCTTATAAGAGTATGCGACATCTCGCTCAACCGCTACTTTGAGCTGCAGAATTAAAGAATAAATCTATGAGGTGTTTACTGAGTGGCTTATAGGTTCGCTCATCGCGATCATTGCCCCATAAGTTAGGCCACTTTGCGCCAAAGGAGACGTGACTGGAGACATGAAACGTCACCTATGATGATTAATATATAGCATAGGTCACTGTAACTGCCCGTAATACCAGCGTTCGCCTGAAAACCAGTCATCCGGGTCATCACCACCATAGTAATCAAGTGTAATACCTAATTCCTGCAAACCATCCGGGAGAGTCAGCCCCCATTCCCTGGCGAGACTACGTTCTTTGAGTAGTACTGATGAGCCATTTTCAGAGCTACCTTCTGTGATGAAGCTTTGAAAGTATTCTTCAGAACGAAATAAACATACTTCACTGGTAAACATATCCGGAAGGCAAATTACGGCAGTAATTCGAGGCGTATTACCAAAATCTGCTGTGGCGAGTATCAAGTTAGAACAAGCATTAATCATGGCTTGTGCACACTCTGCCTTAGTTTTCTGTTTGCTGTATTTTCCTTGTATAAGATTGATTTCTACTGGAATCTTGTAATTCCAGTAGTGCTCGCTCATTGAAAAAACTGCGCGATCTGGATTGAGAAAGGTTTTGGCCCAACGGTTGAGTGATTTAATACGACGAGGAATGTTTCGTATTTTTGTACGATTATCCCTGCATAAACGCCTGCTCATATATTTAACTTCCTGCTTTTTTAATTAGCATAGTTATGATGAATAATTACTATTCTTTCGATTTAGTTTCCAATCAATGGTTCCACTGTAATCAAACTTCCTGCTTTGCACAAGAATGCATGCTCCTCGCTCATGACTGCCCTTCAACCTTACTTGAACAATATAAGCTTCCCCAGACATTAACTTTTTCGCCAGTAAGTCTTTCTACAACCTCAATTGCGTCTGGATCACCATGGTAAGCCATGCAACATAAACAATCGCTGCCACAGTCAAAATTCATAGTTTCTGGTGTGTCGCTCATTGGTTGGCCGCAAGTCTGGCAACTGTTTACATTCACTGGAATGACATCCTGTTTAGATTTTCACTACTATTTTGCTTAACATAACACGCTAAGATTGACCTGCTCCCTATTAATTCTCACAGCATGCTTTTAGTCATATCCACTGATCGCTCAAAGCAGACAATACTTAGCGTCCGCTTTGTGCCCGAAGCAGACGCTGGTGAGTCTGCATTTAATTAATTATGAGGAGAAGGTCATTTATTACGGATAGCTACTGCTATTTGTAAGTCAGTCGTCACTTTATACTTGCTGATCGGGCGTGCCATGAAAATACGATATAACGCTTGTGATTAAATATTTAGCTAACCATACATATTCCCGGAGCAAACTGATATGCAGCGTTGTATGCTCATTATCCTGAAAAGGCAGGTAACTGATACAAGTTGCCTGCTTTCCCCTTAATAAATCTGACAGTCACTCTTCACCGGTAATGTCTGGGTACATTGTCCACTTTCGTGGATGGAGATGTCACACAACGCATCTTGTTCTTCATCAGCGCCCGACTATCCTGAGCGGAACGAAATACGTTTCAATGGTTCGGCCAGAGGCCAGCATCGGTTTGACGATCCCCTCGACGCTTGCTGTCCGTTCCGTAACTCATCAGACCATCAAGGAGCAATCATGACCAACACAGAGGATAAAGGCCTGCGACTTATATTTCCGCTCTGGACGGGGGGAAATATGCCCGAGTATCATTTTGGCGCAGAGATGCTTGCCTGGCTCGCCCCCGAAACGTTCATGCCAACCGAAAGGGTTGCCGTTACGGCTCCCGACACCAGTACAGAGAACGAAAATGGAATCCGGGGGCGTCATCATCTGATGAGCGATCTGGATAACGCGTCGGCACTTATCCGTAAACATAGCCCCGACCGTATCGCAGTACTCGGCGGTGACTGTCTGATTGATCTTGAGCCTTTTGCCTGGCTCAGCAACCGCTGGGGGGAACGACTTGGCATTCTGTGGGTTGATACGCATCCTGATGTCATGACGCCCGCTCAATATGAAAATGCACATGCGCACGTTCTTGGAGCGCTCATGGGCAATGGCGATCCAGAATTAACCGCTCGCGTGTCTCACCCTGTCAGCGCCAGCCGGGTGATGATTGCCGGCATTCACAGCCCATCAGATTACGAGGCTGACTTCATCAAAAATAACGGTATCCAGACCTGCACTCCGGATGAGATACGCACAGGCAGCAGTAAAATCACTGACTGGATACGCAAAGAGAACATCACGCATCTTGCTATTCACTTTGATCTGGACGTGCTGGATGCACATCAGTTTCGTGCCGTGATGTTTGCGCGCCCTGACGACGAGCCGGGAAAATGGGATGCCACAGCTAAAGGAAAATTGACCCTGAAAGAGGCTGCTGACGTTATCAGGCAGGCTGAAAAGGCAGCCGATGTTGTTGGCCTCGGTATTGCTGAACACCTCCCCTGGGATGCCCTGAATCTGAAGGAAATGCTGTCCGACCTGCCTCTTTTAAGAAGATAAAAAAAGGTCTGACGTTAATTACCGTCAGACCTGGATTGAACAGCGTAGTCCGCGGCGTTTACCGCGAAATATCCCTAACGCCGCGCGTTTTTAACCACCTGCGACTGCCACATATACAGAATGAGCACGCTGAATGCCATAAGGGCAGCGCCTGCATAGAAATCTGCCGGCACTCCGGCCATATCCACTACAACCCCTCCCGCCGACGAGCCTGCGGCAATTGCCGCCTGAGCAACAAACGTAAACATGGCTGAGCCGGCCTCGGTATTATCTTCCGAGACCGTTCTGTTCGCCATATTAAGGCAGAGCGGCATGGCTCCCCACGCGGCGCCCCAGACCAGCACAGCCCCGATAGCCACGGCAGCGCTGTTTGTCAGCCCAAGAGAAACCACCGCGCACAACATAAGTACTGTTGCTGTCGCCATTGCCGTCCGCAGCTTTTTCTCAACAAAAGCCGAAGCGACAAAATTAGAAAAGAAGCCTGCAACTCCAAAGCCAAGCAGGCTCCAGGTCACCACGGCAGAATTAATTCCAATCTCACTCAGGATGGGGGCCAGGTAGGTATAGGTCCCGAAATGCGTGCCAAACAGCAGAGCAATAAGCAGGATGGTCTTGCGGGCCGGTTTCTGCCGCACGAAGCGGAGCAGCTCGATTGGACGAAGCCGCTCACCGGCGGGCACGCGGGGCAGAAATATCATCTGCATAACCAGTGCAGCCGCCGCCAGCGCTGAGGCGGCGAGAAAGGCCACACGCCATGAGAAGAGCCCGCCAATAAAGGTCCCGAGTGGCACACCCAGTATCATTGCGGTTGTCACGCCGGCAAAGACCGCCGCAACAGCCCGGGCGCATCCTCACTTTTAACGAGTTTTCCGGCTACGGCCAGCGAAAGTGCCCAGAATGCCCCCAGGCTGATCCCAGTCATAGCGCGGGCAATCAGCATAACGGTAAACGACGGAGCCCAGGAAGAAAGGATGGCGGAGCCGAGAAGTACCAGCGTCAGAGCCAACATCAGGATTTTTCTGTCCGTCCTGCCTGCGGCCATCATAATCCCCGGCGCGGCAAGTGCTGCAAACAGTCCAGGCAGGGTCATCATCAGGCCCGCCTGTCCGGAAGAAATTCCAAAGGTGCTGGCTACGTCAGGCAGTAAGCCGACAGGCAAAAACTCTGTCGTAACGGATGCGAAGGATCCCAGGGCAAGTGAAATCACGCCCAGCCATAGCCCTCCTTTTTTGTCCGATGTTTCAACGGAGTTTTGGTGATGCGAACGCATTTTTCTGTTTCCCCTTTATCTTTCTCGTGTCCGAAGCGATACAGACAGCTGTTTATTTATCCGGCTATACACTCGTATAAACGACGTTCCTGCGCTGAACTGACAAGCATTCCGGCAGCGGTATGCAACGGATTATCAGGATCAGCGAATAAACGTCCCGGCAAGTAGCTAAATTCGATGTGCCAAAAGCCGGACGGTGCAAAGCACAGGTAAACCCACCTTTACAATAAGGCCTGGAATGCAGGGAAAAAGGGGGCAATACTGTCATCTCTGTCCATGAGTATGGATAATGATGGTTTACGGACCGAATGGAGATGAAGGGATGAATCAGTTACTGGCTATGCGCGCTTACGTGCGGGTTGTGGAAGCGTCCTCCTTCATCAGGGCGTCCGATCAGCTCGGACTGCCCCGATCTACTGTCAGCAAGTTGATTACCGACCTCGAAAAACATCTCGGCATAAAGCTTATACATCGCACAACCCGCTCTGTTGCCGTGACGCCTGAAGGACTCGAGTATTACCATCAGGCCGCTCGCCTGGTAAGCGGAGTGGATGCTGCTGACAACGCCGTCAGAAGTAAGAAAAATAAGCCGCGTGGAAATCTTCGTATTGATGCGCCGGTTTCCCTCGCGCACAGCCTTCTGATCCCTGCGCTACCGGAGTTTCATAAGGAATATCCGGATGTGACTGTATCACTGGGGGTGAGTGACAAGACGGTGAGCATTGTCGGAGACGGCGTCGACTGTGCCATCCGCGGGGGAAAACTACAGGATATGTCCATGATAGCGCGTAAGATTTTTGAACTGGACTATGTCACCTGTGCATCACCGTCATACCTTGAAAAATACGGCACCCCAGCCTCACCTGCTGATCTGAAGAATGGCCATAAAATAGTCGGCTATTTCTTTGCTTCTACAGGCCGGATGGAGCCACTTATTTTTACCAAAGGGGATGAGTCGGTTGAGATCCATGAGAGCCACTTTTCGGTTAACGAGGGGGACGGTCTTGCACAAATGATGGTGGCCGGGCTTGGCGTCGGTCAGCATCTCCGCCGCTTTATGCAGCAGGATATTGATGCCGGACGGCTTGTCCCCCTGCTCACGGACTGGGGGCATCCAAAACTTCCGTTTCACGTCATTTATCCGCCGAACCAGCATCAGAGTGCCAGACTTCGGGTCTTTATAAACTGGCTGTCAGCAAAGTTCCGGCTTACATAACGCCTGTCAGCGCCACATATTGTCCATAAAAATGGACAGTGTTACCATGGTTACCCTCTTTTTCTTATCTCAGCGCCAGCTATCGAAGTTCTGGGGTTAATCTTAGATCATTAAGCAGGTACTTCATAAATGTCGGGCTGTAAGACTTGCTATATGTCTGCTTTTCGCTCATAGCGGACATTAACAAAATCTATATGCGTCATATATTTTTATTCTAAAAAGCACGCCGCCAGATTCAGTTGGATTACAGCGCTTCAACAACCTCAAATTCTTCTGCAACAAGCTCCATATCTTCAGAGTAAAAACCTGCTCTGATAAAAAAAGCTTTATGCTCTGCTCTCCAGTATTCAAGGCTCAAATCCCCTTCACCTTCTTTACGCGCAAACTCCTCAGTAACGTCTGAAAAAGGCACCAGACGCAACGACAGCATTCTAATGACGCAGACCGGATCGCCCTGCCCGTTGAGAATAATGTGATAACTCCCTATTTTGGGGGCGGATGCTTCTGCCTGGTATGCGACCAGAGAGCCGCATGATGCGGTTTTAATCCCTTTTTTAACTAAATCTGCAAGTTCGTTAGCCATATCTGGATTGTCTCCAAATGACCACGCCTGAGCTCCCAGATATTTCGCCTTCAGGTCATCAATTATACTCATCATAAAATCCTTCTAAGCAATAACGTGTTGATTAAATATTGCGTTCACAGTCCGCGCTTCAGATAAGATCGGTATTCACTCATTTACCTATATCTTCAAGCTGCGAATATTTTTCAAGCAACTGTGGCGCATCGTCAAGGCTCATCGCGAACATCCAGATATAGGTCATGACGGAGTAAATGTGGCCAGCGTCGGTCCCGCCGCTGGCATTTACCTGTAAACCTGCCGTTGGTTTTAGTGAAATGACCGGCTTCCGGTACCGGTCACGACTGGGGATACCCTGACCCGATAGGCAATAACCATTGCCGCAACCAGCATTATGCATCCCGCGGTGAGGAATACTCCGGTGATGCCGCTTATGCCATAAACCAGTCCCCCAATAGCGGCACCGATGGCAATTGAGGATTGAACGGCGGCTACCACCATTCCTCCTGCACTCTCAGCCTCATCGGGTAAAGCACGCGCTACCCAGCTGGACCAGGCTACCGGCACGCCGCCAAATGCAAAGCCCCACAACATAACCAGCAGAGTAAGTCCTGTCAGTGATACCGGCAGGGTTAACAGAGCGAGTGCAGCCGCCCCTACTAACGTGGGCATCACGATCAGCGTCAGGCGTAAGCTTCGTTCCATCAACCATCCTGCCGCTAGCGTCCCAACAAAATTAGCCAGTCCAAATCCCAGCAAAATTAGCGCAAGTGTTTCACTTCCAACATGCGCGAGCGTTTCAAGTGCCGGACGTATGTAGGTAAAAAGCGCATACTGCCCGGTGTGTGCCAGCACGCAGCCCAGCATCCCCACGCTAACGCCAGGCCGCTGCAGAAGAGAATAAACCGATGCTGTTTTACCCCGAACAACCGGCGCCATACCGGGAAGCGTGAACCACTGAAAAATTAAGGTGATTGCCCCGACTGCAGCGGCGACAAAAAAGGCACTACGCCAGCCAAAAAGGCCGCCAATGTAGCTTCCCAGAGGGACAGCCACAACGGTGCCTAACGCGATACCACTAAAAATAATCGACAGTGCGCGCGGTACTAACCTCTCAGGCACCAGTCGCATTGCCACCGCCGCCGCCATGCTCCAGAATCCACCGAGAGCGATCCCCAGCAAGACGCGCATCGCCAGCAACATAACGATGCTTGTGGATAGCGCCACCAGCACATTTGAAACGATCATCAACACCGTAAAACTCAACAATATGGTGCGCCGATTCATCGCACGCGTCAGGCGCGGGACCATTAACCCGGCAAATAACGCAATTAACGCCGTAATCGTGACGGCCTGACCTGTAAGTGATTCTGACACCTGAAAATTCTGCGCCATGGGCGTTAATAAACTCGCCGGCAAGTATTCTGCGGTTAGCAAGCCAAATACGCCCATGGTTAACGAAAACACCGCCCGCCAGGCGGGCCGAATTTGCTCATCACGGTCTAAGACTTCCTCGTGCGCATTCACACAGACTTCGTTTGTCATTCCCGTTTTCCTTCTCAATAGCTTTAAAGGTCGAAGTCTATGCAGACGGGCGTGGATGATCTATGCTCTAAAACCCTCAGTTTTTAACCCAAAACCCGAATATGAACGCGACCAATCCCTTTGCCCTCTCGTCTGAACTCATCAGTGAACTGCTTGCAGGTCTGCGGCTACATGGCGTGCAGTATCGGCGTATACAGACTGGCAATACCTTTGGTTTGAACTTTGCCAGTCGGCCTGGTCACGCTTATTTGCACTATGTTGCCGTGGGAGATGTGCTGCTTAGAACCCCAGGTGGCCGTTGTCTTACGCTTTCAGCGGGTGAAGCGGTCTTTATTCCACACGGCATAGAGCACCAGCTGTTGTCGGCAACCACCGTTGAAGTGATGAATATCGATGATTTAGAGACAGCACCACTGGATGACAACGTGAGTGGACTTGATAGCTGTCCCAGCACCCAAGAGACGCCCAGTGCGGTGATGTTTTTTGGTTGCATGGAGATCAATTTAGGCAGCATGCAGCGGCTAGCAGGGGCGATGCCTGAAATTATGCTTGCCGATGCACAGGGCACTCACTGGCCTGGACTCATGCATATACTTGATGCGATGAAACGCGAGATATGCTCCGGACGCGTGGGCTATGCCGGCATCCTTGCCAGGTTGGCCGATGTCGTTGCCGCGATGTTTATCAGGGGTTGGGTGGAAAACGGTTGTGATAACAGCTCAGGACTGGCAGCGGCCCTGCGTGATCCGCGTTTGGCCCGCGCCATTCTGGCCATTCATCGCGAACCGGCTCGGGATTGGAGTGTGGCACAGCTCGCCGCTGAATCGCATATCTCCCGATCCGCATTCGCGGAGAGGTTTCAGGCAACAATCGGTATACCTCCCCTGCGATATGCAACGGAAGTGCGCATGCAACTGGCTATCCGCTGGTTGTCGTCAGAAAAAATCACCATCGACGCTGCATCACAACGCTTAGGTTACTCCTCGCAAGCCGCATTCAGTCGGGCATTTAAACGCGTGACAGGCAAGTCTCCTGGAACACTGCGTATTCCGAGCTGAGGCATTTCAGGTCGGATTTTTATTCAGCGCTTATAGTGATATTTAATATTGGGCATCATTATGACCTGAATAAAATGCCTGATTTCACGCATTAATTAAATTGAGCAAATGCATCACTGTCCTGGAGGGATTATTGCGTTGCCAGGCAAAAGCGATATCGGTGAACAGAGTGTTATTCTCTATTTCACAAAACGTGATGTGTGGGTTGTTCACGCAGCACATTGACTGTGGCACCAGCGCGATTCCGCAACCTGCGCCCACCATGCCGAGAGACGATGTAATCTGTGGCGCCTGAATAAATCGTGTCGTTATGAACCCCGCACGCAGACACGTGCTGACGATCAGCTCATAGAGGCTGGGAGCGACTTCACGCGGAAACATAATCAATGTTTCATCCACCAGCTGTGATAACGCAATGGTGTGCAGATGGCTACATGCATGACCCACAGGTAACGCAACCATCATTCTCTCAGTAGCGATAACCTTCAGGTTGAACGCTTTGCTGCTTTCACACGGCAGGCGAATAAACGCCGCATCGAGCAATCCATCCCGCAAATCCTGCATCAGTAAAGCCATGTTCTCTTCACGCGTGATGAGCTCCATCGCCGGATAACGTGTTTTAAAACGGTGAATAAGATCAAACACCGGTGCACCGAAGGCGACTGAACTGGCGAACCCCAGCGACATCTGCCCGCTTATGCCCCGCGCCATGCCTCGGGCTTTCTCGAGCGCATGGTCAGCCAGCTGCACAATCTCTGCGGCATCATTCAGGAATGCCCTGCCCGCGTCGGTAAGTTCAACACCGCGCGTCAAACGTTTCAGTAACGGTGTCCCAATCTCGTGTTCCAGCCGCTGGATTTGCTGGCTCAGCGGCGGCTGAGAAATGCCCAACATCGCTGCGGCACGAGTGAAATGTAGCGTCTCAGCAACGGCTACAAAATAACGCAGATGGCGAAGTTCCATATCAAATACGTCTCAAAGTTAACAGGTTTCGCTATTGGATTCCGTAGGCCAAAAAGCCCACCATGATATTAACACGGCTTAACTATTGGTTTGCGAGGTGGCAAATGTGTAATTTTGTATCTGACTGTTCATGCGAGGAACAGCTGAAAGAGACCGTCTTAAAACTCAATGATGATTCACCAGAAAAGGTTATCTATCAGACCTCCCTGATGAGCGCGCTGCTGAGTGGTGTTTATGACGGATCCACCACGGTGTCGGACTTATTAAACAAAGGCGATTTTGGTCTGGGTACGTTCAACCAGCTTGATGGCGAACTTATCGCCTTCGACAGCAAAGTCTATCAGTTACGCTCCGATGGCAGCGCCAATCCTGCCAAACCCGAGCAACAAACGCCGTTTGCAGTAATGACCTTTTTCAAACCTGAACATCATCACCGCTTTAGCGGAACCGCGACGCGAGAAGAGGTTCACCGGGTTATCGACAGTAAAATCACTTCAGACAATCAGTTCTGCGCCATGCGCATCAGTGGCCGATTCCAGTCGGTTCAGACTCGTACCGTTCCCTGTCAGTGCCGCCCTTATCGCTCGATGCCTGAGGTGCTGGGCGATCAGCCAACCTTTGCATTCAAACAGACCCCGGGTGAACTGATTGGCTTCCGAACGCCGCAGTACATGCAGGGGATTAATGTGGCCGGTTATCACGAGCACTTTATTACTGATGACCGGCAAGGCGGCGGACACATCCTCGACTATGTGCTCGAGGAGGGAACGCTGACCTTTGGCGCGATTAGCAAGCTGGTGATTGATCTCCCCCGGGATACCGAATTCCTCCAGGCAGAGCTCAATCCTCACAATCTTGATGAAGCCATTCGGGCCGTTGAAAGCTAACCGTAGAGGTCACTATGAAAACGTTAAAAACCAACACTATCTGGAACAGCGGCGCCGATTTAGTTGTCGCACAACTTGAAGCGCAGGGGGTTAATCACGTGTTTGGCATCCCCGGTGCCAAGATCGATAAAGTGTTTGATTCGCTGGTGGATTCACCCATTCAACTGGTCCCTGTCAGACATGAAGCTAACGCTGCCTTTATGGCCGCAGCAGTAGGCCGACTCACAGGGCATGCAGGTGTTGCACTCGTGACCTCCGGACCCGGCTGTTCGAACCTGGTTACCGGCATGGCAACCGCCACCAGCGAAGGCGATCCGGTGGTGGCCATTGGCGGAGCGGTAAAACGATCGGATAGCGCCAAACAGGTTCACCAAAGCCTGGATACCGTTTCGATGTTTCGCCCGGTCACTAAATATGCTGTTGAGGTCACCTCTCCTTCCGCACTGACTGAATGTGTCTCCAATGCATTTCGTCATGCTGAAAACGGACGCGGCGGCGGCACATTTATCAGCCTGCCACAGGATATTGTCGACCAGCCTGTGTCCGGCAGCCCTTTGCACAGCAATGGACACATCAAGCTGGGCGCCGCACCCGATGCCCTGATTGAGGCGGTCAGCCAGGAGATCACTCGGGCAAAAAATCCGGTCATTCTGCTGGGCCTGATGGCCAGTCAGCCAGAAAACAGTGCTGCGATTCATGAATTACTGTCGAAAAGCCAGATCCCGGTAACCAGTACTTACCAGGCCGCAGGTGCCGTCAGACAGGAGAACTTCTCACGGTTTGCCGGACGTGTTGGACTATTTAACAACCAGGCCGGAGACCGTCTATTACAGCAGGCAGACCTGATCATCACTATCGGGTACAGCCCGGTTGAGTATGAGCCGGCAATGTGGAACAGCGGCAAAGCTTTGCTGGTCCATATTGATGTGCTGCCTGCTGATACGGATAACCTTTACCTGCCTGACGCAGAACTGGTCGGCGACATTGCCCAGACCGTAAGCAAGATTGCCACCCGCATCACCGCGCCGCTTCAGCTCAGTACCATCGCAGCTTCTGTGCTGGAAGATCGGCAGCAGCAACGGCAATTACTGGCACTGCAAGGCGCCAGCTTAAATCAGTTTGCGCTGCATCCACTGCGCATCGTGCGCGCGATGCAGGACATCATTAACGCTGACATCAGCCTTACCGTTGACATGGGAAGCTTTCACATCTGGATTGCGCGATATCTGTATAGCTTCCGCGCGCGCCAAATCATGATCTCCAATGGTCAGCAGACCATGGGCGTCGCCCTGCCCTGGGCTATCGGTGCATGGCTGGTTGATCCCTCACGCAAAATTGTATCGGTCTCCGGTGATGGCGGATTTTTACAATCAAGCATGGAACTGGAAACTGCCGTCAGGCTCAAGGCCAATATTCTGCACATCATCTGGGTCGATAACGCCTACAACATGGTTGCCATGCAGGAAGAGAAAAAGTATCAGCGCATTTCAGGTGTCAATTTTGGCCCGGTTGATTTTAAAGCCTATGCCGAAGCGTTCGGCGCTGCCGGCTTCTCAATAAACAGTGCTGCTGAACTGGAGCCAACGTTGCGCAGAGCCATGGAGGTCTGTGGCCCGGCAGTGGTCGCTATTCCGGTCGACTACAGCGATAACCCACTGCTGATGAGTCAGTTACACCTCAGTCAACTTCTCTAAATAAATATCAAGGATGCCATTATGAAAAACAGAGTCGCATTTGTGACCGGTGCCGGCCAGGGCATTGGCGCTGCCATTGCCTTACGCCTGGCAAAAGACGGCTTTGCCGTTGCCATCGCGGATTTCAATCTTGAAACAGCGCAGCATGTCGCTGATGAGATTATCCGCTCGGGGGGAAAGGCTTTGGCGCTGCAGGTTGATGTCACCCAACGCGACAAGGTATTTCACGCTGTTGAAGAGGCACGCCATGCGCTGGGCGATTTCAATGTGATTGTAAACAATGCCGGTATTGCGCCATCAACACCCATCAGCGATATCACCGAAGAGATTGTGGATAAGGTCTATAACGTCAACGTCAAGGGGGTGATTTGGGGAATGCAGGCGGCGATCAACGCTTTCGCCGCGGAGAATCACGGCGGCAAAATCATTAATGCCTGCTCTCAGGCAGGACATGTAGGCAATCCGGAACTTGCCGTATACAGTTCCAGCAAGTTTGCCGTTCGCGGGCTTACGCAGACAGCGGCCAAGGATCTTGCGCCTAAAGGCATCACGGTTAATGCCTTCTGTCCCGGGATTGTTAACACTCCCATGTGGCAATCCATCGACAAACAAATCTCAGAAGCGGCAGGTAAACCGGCCGGGTATGGTACTGAGGAGTTTGCCAAACGTATTACTCTGGGCCGCCTATCTGAGCCGGAAGATGTAGCTGCCTGCGTTGCCTTTCTGGCGGGACCCGACTCCGATTACATGACCGGGCAATCGCTATTAATCGACGGCGGTATGGTATTCAACTGATTCAGTGATCGTGCTTACCCGCACTACAATGCGGGTAAGTTATTAGCCATGAGTATTTACCTATGCATCTCATTCCATCGGAAGAACAGTTGCGCGTCTTCCTGGCTAAACGGCAGGTGACCTATTTTATCTTTGCGATTAACATCACCCTTTATTTCAGTCCCAATTTGACTGCCAGCCGATGAAGATTACCGGGATCCAATTCCAGCTTTCTAGCCGCCTTAGCCCACACCCGATCGCAGCTTTCATAAACCTGTTTAATGTAGTCGTACTGAAATTTACGCGTCGCCTCGCTGAGGTTCACCACTGGCGTGGTTAGCAACGTTTTGATCGGCTCTGCATGAACGGTTCCGCCATCCTGCAGTTGAAAATGTTGTGGAAGCAGAATGACTTCGCCGTTGCGTGATTCGGCCTGCGCGATGATCACGGCACGATATATAGCATGTTCCAGCTCGCGCACATTTCCCGGCCAGCTTGCGGCTTGCAGCATAGCGCGGCAGCCAGCACTTAACGCAACGCTCAACAGGCCAAATTTCACCCGACACTTTTCACAGAAATAGCCCGCTAGCAGCACGATATCGTCACGCCGTTCATTCAGCGACGGGACGAACAGCGGGAAGACGCTAAGGCGATGATAAAGATCAGCCCTGAATTTGCCATCGGTCACCGCCTTGCGCATATCAAGGTTGGTTGCGGCGATAATGCGCACATCCACGGAAAGCGGCTTATCTTCGCCCACTCGCTGCAGATCGCCATACTGCAGCACGCGTAGCAGCTTGGCCTGCAGCGAAAGCGGCAACTCTCCAATCTCATCAAGAAACAGCGTCCCTTTATCCGCTAATTCGAATTTGCCCGGCCGATCGTGAATGGCGCCGGTGAACGCCCCTTTGACGTGGCCAAACAGCTCGCTCTCCGCCACGCTTTCCGGCAGGGCTGCACAGTTGAGATAAACCAGCGGCCGCGCTGCGCGATGAGAATGTTGGTGGAGGGCCTGAGCAACCAACTCTTTACCGGTGCCGGTTTCGCCCATGATCAACACGCTGAGATCGGAAGGAGCAACCACACCAATCTGTTGTTTGAGATGCGCTAACGCCGTCGAATCACCGATGATCTCCACCTCCTCACTCTCTTCGGGCCGGTGTGGTGGCGGTGTAAAGGATGAGGCGGGTTTTTCTAAACGCTCCATCAGCAAGGCATTATTCAGTGCACCCGCCGTCAGGCTCGCCAGCACCCGTAACTCTTCATCGCTGTAATCATCAAATTGAGTAGCGTTAATGCCATCCAGCGTCAGGGCGCCGATCAGCGTTTGCCCAACAAAAAGTGGCATGCCGACGCAGGCGTGGACGTGTAAATCGCCTTGGTCGGGAATCAGTCCATCATAGGGATCGGGTAAATCACTGTCGGCGGGAAAGCGCACTACATCGCCAGCCCGCGCGATGGCCTCAAGTCGCGGATGAGCATCAAGATTGAATCGCCGCCCCATCACATCCGGCGCCAGACCTGCGGTGGCCAGCGGACGAAACTGCTGATTCTCATAACGTAATAGCGCGGTGGCGTCACATTTTAGCGCGCCGTGGATGCTGTTAATCATCCGCATAAACCGGTCGCGGCCATGCACTCCATTTTGAATATCAACAGCCAATGCCGCCAGCGTCTGAACAGAAAGAGTCATATTGTCACCCGCACATGAATTGTCTCAAAGACAAGCAAAGACATTGTATTTAACACAATATTAAATTATATATTTGATTAAAATCAACGTGTTATGTAATGGCACGGAATATGCCTCATTAGATTAGATAATGTAGCTCAGGAGTATCACCGTGTCAGAACAACAAAACAGTCAGGCGCTTAGCGCTTAGCAAATTGCATCGGCCGCTGATGCCCTGCGTTGGGCAGCGGCATCATCTATCCACCGGCGCTGTTAATTGCACTGAATATATAACCCGCTGCGGCGGGTTTTTTATGCCTGTAAATTGTCATTAATACAATTAGTTGTCACTAACACAAAATTGGTTATTGTAATTTAAACAAAATCCAATATGTAAACATATAAATATCAGTAATTTAAATATTGGCACGCTTGATGCATAACGATTGTGAAACCAACTTACGCTAACAGGGCATCAAATGAATATTCACGTAAAAAACAACATTTTTTGGGTCGGCAAACGTGACTGGGAAGTTGAGCACTTTCACGGCAAAGAGTACAAGATGCAGCGGGGCACCAGCTATAACAGCTATCTTATTCGCGAAGCCAAAAACGTCCTAATCGATACGGTTGATCTGAAATTCCGTACTGATTTTGTTAAGAATCTGGCAGAAGAAATCGACCTGAAAAAAATCGATGCCATCGTAATTAACCATGCAGAAGAAGACCATTCAGGCTCACTCGCCGAACTGCTGGCGCTGATTCCAGGCACGCCGATTTACTGTACCGCTAACGGCGTTGATTCCATCAATGGTCATCACCACCATCCCGAATGGAATTTTAACGTGGTTAAAACCGGTGATTCGCTTGATCTCGGCAACGGCAAAAAACTGATCTTTGTTGAAACCCCGATGTTGCACTGGCCAGACAGCATGATGACTTACATGACAGAGGACGCCGTGCTGTTCAGTAATGACGCCTTCGGCCAGCATTACTGCGATGAACATCTGTTTAACGATGAAGTTGACCAACACGAACTGTTTGATCAATGCCAGCGCTATTTCTCCAATATCCTGACGCCTTTTGCGCGTCTGGTTACCCCAAAAATCAATGAGATACTCGGCTTTAATCTGCCGGTCAGCATGATTGCGACTTCGCATGGCGTGGTGTGGCGCGATAAACCCACCCAGATTGTTGAGCTGTACCTGCAATGGGCTGCGGATTATCAGGAAGATCGCATCACCCTGTTCTACGACGCCATGTCTAACAACACCCGCATGATGGCGGATGCGATCGCCGAAGGTATCCGCGAAACCGATCCGCGCGTTGCCGTGAAGGTTTACAACGTCTCCACCCACGACAAAAACGAAATCATCACCTCCTGCTTCCGCTCCAAGGGCATTTTGGTCGGTTCCTCCACCATGAACAATGTGATGATGCCGAAGGTGGCGGGCATGCTGGAAGAGATTACCGGCCTGAAATTCCGCAATAAACGCGCCTCCGCGTTCGGTTCTTATGGCTGGACCGGCGGAGCGGTGGATCGCGTTGCCACTCGCCTGCAGGATGCCGGTTTTGATATGACGATTGCGCTCAAAACCAAGTGGCGTCCCGACCTCTCCGCGTTGGAAGAGTGCCGCGAGCATGGCCGCAAAATCGCCCGTGAATGGGCGCTCTCGCCGCTGCCGGTAGCCATCGTCGCAGCGAATACCACCGCTGCGGTTATGGCAGCTTCCGCACCCATAAACCAGGGTGGCGTCGGTGTGGTAGAAGCGGGTGAAGACATCGGGCAGAAAATGATTTGTACGGTTTGTCAGTGGGTTTACGACCCGGCCGAGGGCGAACCAAACCAGGATGTCCTACCCGGAACCGCATGGGAAGCCGTGCCAGACGATTTCTTATGCCCTGGATGCGCGTTGGGCAAATCCGTGTTTGACCCTTACGAGGGCTGAGTCCATGTCAGCAGACATTGTGATTGTTGGCTCAGGCTTCGCCGCCCGCCAGCTGGTCAAAAACATCCGGCATCTGGATAAACATGTGCCGATTCGCATCTTTGCGGCCGATAGCTGTGATGAATACAACAAGCCCGAACTCAGTCATGTTTTCAGTATGGGTTATCGCGCTGAGGCACTCACTCGACAAACCGCAGCAGAGTGGGCAGAAAACCAGAACATCATGCTGCATCCTTTTACCACGGTTTCGCGCATTGATACGGCAGCAAAGGTTATCAGAACTCCCGCTGGCGATTACGTCTATGGCAAGCTGGTGCTTGCTACTGGTGCCGAGGCCATCGTACCGGCGATAGAGGGCAGTGATCTGATCTTCACGCTGAACAGTCAGCAGGAATACCGCCGCTATGACAACGCGCTGATAGATGCGCATCGAATATTGATGGTCGGCGGGGGTCTCATCGGCACAGAACTCGCGATGGATTTTAACCGTGCAGGTAAAGCAGTAACGGTAATGGACCGCAGTAACGGCCTTCTTTCGGCGCTGTTACCGCCGGAAATCAGTGCTCGTCTGCACAACCGTTTGATGAACAACGGGGTAGAGTTTCTCTTCAGGCATGAACTCAGCAAAATCTCACGGCATGATGATTTACTGGAGGCAACGTTCAGTAACGGACAACGGAGGATCTTTAACGCCGTGGTGTGTGCCATTGGCTTACGCCCTAATCTTACGCTGGCGCAGAGTGCGGGAATCGAAACACGTCGTGGAATTGTGGTTGATGACACTCTCGCCACCTCGGCTACCGATGTCTACGCCTTGGGTGATTGTGCAGAGATTCAGGGAAAACTGATGCCCTATCTGCAGCCCGCTACCCTTGCGGCAATGACGCTGGCTAAAAACCTTACCGGTCACGACGCCAAACTGATGCTGCCAGCCATGTTGATCAAGGTTAAAACGCCGGATATGCCGCTTCACCTGGCGGGCGATCCAGCGAATGCAGCTTATCATTGGGAT
The DNA here is from genome assembly GCF_037479095.1 of Pantoea nemavictus. Classification (NCBI taxonomy): domain Bacteria; kingdom Pseudomonadati; phylum Pseudomonadota; class Gammaproteobacteria; order Enterobacterales; family Erwiniaceae; genus Pantoea; species Pantoea nemavictus. Next base: position 564,870 of record NZ_JBBGZW010000002.1, read on the forward strand.
ATGGCGTTATCCCCGTCAGGCATTATTGCTCAAGGCCGTGATGAAGACGGGGCATTACGGGCATTTGTTGTCAGCGAAGAGCATATGAAGCTGGCATTCAGTATGTTGAAGGACATCAAACTTTCGGGCACATCTTAACCCAAGCATTTTATTAACAGACGATCGGACGCATTTAGGTTCGCTAATTAAAGCGGTGATGGTCCTTGCATCAACCAGGCCGGTAATCCACCGGCCATTGCTTCCAACTTAATATCAAAGGATGTGGCACAATGAATATGCCTGAAGCCCCAGCAGTAACCAATATTACCCTGCATAACCCCTCCTCTTGCACCTGTGGGAGAATTATTTGGTTAACCATGCACTGTGATTCCTTCGCCATGAATATGGGAACATGGGACGTTGATGCACGCATTGATGCAAGTATTGGAACGATTTCTCAGCGTAAACGTTCCCACCTGGAATGCTCAAGGAGGTCGTTGCGGTGATATTTTGGGAGATGTGGAATGCGTGGGAGCCAGCAGAAGGCAAAAAGGTTGTGGCTGAATAATAAACAACACCTAAGCCGCATTTTTATAAGTTTCAATCAGTGCCAGTAGCGGACATTAATGAATGTTGCCGTGGATTAAACGCCGCGATGTTTATCTTAGTATTGGCGTTATCAAAAAACAGACTGTGCCTTGCCGTTGTTTAGGCCTTTCGCCGTTATGCCTCTGACAAAACCTGTAATCTGAACAATCGTTATAATGCGCGTCCCTTGCTTCACAGCTTTTAGGGGCTGGCAGGTGCATCCTTGCACATAACGCCTTTTTATCATCCATGGTTCTGAGGGTTCTTGTGCTCAACACGGCCATTCAGAGAATGATGAAATGTCGGCCATTCAATCCCTGGCTTTAGCTGTTGTAAAACTTACTCATCAGCTTCGGTTAAGCCAGCAAATATCCAACAAGAACGCCACTACCAGGGCTGACGACCATGGCTACCAAAAAAACCACCCGTCGGCCCATCTGATTCCGTTAATGCCATTTTTATGGCCGTAATGGCTCCTTCATCTGGCGTCAGAAAACCCGTATTGCCATTTAAATCGGTCTGCACATGGCCGGGTTCAACGGCATTGACTTTAATACCCATAGGTTCGAGTTCTTTCGCGAATGAAACGGTAACAGCGTTCAGAGCAACCTTTGAAGAGGTGTAACCTAACAGGTTTACGCTTGAATATATTGAAGTCGGATCGGTAATTAGCGTTAAGGATCCTACGCCGCTGCCCATCATGACAATCCGGGCATTGCTGGACGCTTTAAGCAGAGGTAGGAAAGCCTGTGTCACCCGAATCGGGCCAAACAGATTAACTTCATACACCGCTTTTATATCCTTAATACTGACCTGGCTTGGTGGGATATGAATATCATTGATGATGCCGGCATTATTAATAAGGACATCAAGTGATGCGACTTTACGCGAGAGTTCATTAACGGCATTGGTCACGCTTGCTTCATCCGAGACATCCAGTTCAAGTAGTCTGACGTCAAGACCTTCCTGGATTAAGCGTTCAACGGCGTCTTCACCCCGCCTGCGGTTGCGCGCGCCCATCCAGACCGTCATACCGGCCTTTGCCAGACCTTTGACGATTGCAAAACCAATACCTTTATTGGCTCCGGTAACGAGAGCGTTCTTATTAGTGTCCACTACGCCTCCTCAGCCTGTGAACGGGCGGCAGAGTTGCCAACATGGAACTGAAGATTACCCATTAAACGCGGAACAACGTTGCGGGATGTGAAGCGCCACTGACCGTCATGTTTCTCAAAAATGTCGAAATAGCGTCCAGTGCAAATTGGCTGCAATGAAAATCCATCCAGCTCCTGATGCACGGTGAAATAGCTGACGCTCGTTGCTGTATCACCGGCCGGCGAGATGTCTATCAGTGCATTAGAAACGTTATGCGACGTCCGGGGCGTTCCGTCTTCATGGCGCTGAACGCCATGGATAAGAAATTGTTCAACCTCTTCGCGACCCTGCGCAGTATCACTTAAAACGATAAATTCGGAATGCTGGAACAATTCAGCGTTTTCGGCAAATTTCCCATCATCCAGATTGTGAACATAGATAGCCAGCAAACGCTGTATTTGTAATTCATCGATATAATTTTGAATATTTTCAACTTTGTTAAAGTTAGTCATGATTAGAACTCCTCAGGATAGGATTAAATTCCACATTCTTTTAAAAGCGAACGGGTATAATTAACTTAATTTGATAACAGACTCAGAAAGCGTGTAATTGACACATTCATCCAGCAGTGCAGAAAATGTATTGCTCACATTAAATGATGAACAACGTCACTCGGCAGATGAGATATAATTGTTAGTTTCTTCGCTACATTAAAAATATTAGATCTGCGATGCACCGCCATCAGAAAATATTTCAGCGCCATTGATATAGGCGGCATCCTCACTGGCAAGGAAAGCAACCGCTTTTGCAATTTCGCTTATCTTCCCAATGCGCCCGATTGGGCTGCGGTCTCTTAACGATTGTAAAATTACGTCCACAGGCTGTGGCAGGAAGTCGCGTAAAGACTGCGTATCAACTGGGCCCGGACTGAGAACATTTATGCGAACGCCTGAACCTTTAATATCCAGTATCCAGCTACGTACCATTGCGCGTAATGCGGCCTTGGTACCGCCATAAATACTCATCCCCTCCCCGGGATTAATTGAGGCCGTCGATCCTGTAATAACAATGCTGCTACCGGGTTTCATCAGCGGTAAGGCTTTCTGCACGGTAAATGTAATACCTCTTACGTTGGTGGTGAACTGGCGATCAAACTTCTCGGGAGTAATTTGCCCGAGTGGTTCAATTTCTCCCATGCCTGCATTAGCGATTAAAATATCAATGCGACCAAATCGGGATTTAATCTGCTCATAAAATGTATCCAGATCGGTGAGGCTTGATACATCCAGCTGAACCTGACTCGCATCAGGGCCTAAAGTACTGACTGCCGACTCAAGTTTATTTTTATTTCGGCCAGTAATGATTACGCTTGCACCGCGTGCGGCAAGCTCTTGCGCGATACCCAGACCGATGCCGGATGACGCACCGGTTACAACTGCGATTTTGTTCTGGAATGACTGAGGCATGGTGATTTTTCCTTTCTGGTAGTGATTGAACATGTAGTGATCACTACATAGAAAGAGATTCATGTACAAGCTTTATTTTAATGGCTATTTATAAATCGATTAAATTCAATTACATAAATTTAACCTTTGATGCTTTATCATTTAGCGATTACTATATAAATAGCATTCAGGAGGCGAGATGACACAGATAAACAGGCAGCGACGCCCTGCTTTTGATCGCGAGGCTGGTGTGGCCATTGCACAGGCGCTATTTCATGAACATGGCTATGACGCAGTGAGCATTGCTGACCTGACTCAGGCGTTGAACATTAAGCCACCCAGTTTTTATGCTGCGTATGGCAGTAAGGTGGGTTTATACCAGAGGACACTGGAACGTTACGCACAGGAGAGCGCGCTTCCTCTAGATAAACTTTTATCACCCGAGAAATCTGTTGCGGCAGGTGTGGAAGCTTTGCTTATTGCAGCAGCCAGACAATACGGGCGTCATGCGCATCAGCGTGGTTGTTTGGTTACTGAGGGCATGCGCGCTGATGATAAAGATGCCCGGGAAGTCGCCTGTAAGATAGCTCAGCCAGGAACTACAGCCATTCATAACTGGCTTATGGCTAAGTGTCCACAATCAGCTGAATGCCTTACAGACTTTATTGTGGTAACACTGAAAGGGTTATCTGCTGCAGCCTATCAGGGCATGTCTCAACGCAGACTAATAGAAACAGCAAAAATGTCTTCACAGGTTGTTTCTGCACATGTTAAATAATATTGAGCGTTTGGGTCGCCTATATCAATCCGTTCTCTAAAAAGGTTATGTTTTTATTTAAAATTCCATCCCCCCTAATTATTCATCACCTACAGTGGTAAGTGGATAACTTATACATCGTTATTGAAAACAAGAGCGGCTGCTTTTCTCTCACAGCCGACCTGATGTGCAGCAGCAGCATCTATTGATTTAAGAATGACTCTACTTCGTTGGAAAACCGTTCTGGCTGATCCAGCATAATAAAGTGAAAACTGTTATCGATACGTGTGAAATGAATATCTGGCGCAGAAGCATAGGCCTGACGGTACATCGCATCCACGCTGGCGGCAGGAATTCCGAATAAGGTGTCATACGCGTACACGACCTCAATCGGCGCTTTAATGCGACCAAGTTCGGGACGCAGATCGGTAATCATTAATTCATACACGGCATCCGCCACTGTTTTGCGATCAGAATTAATCCCCGCCGTCACCAACGCTGGCCTCTCCGACTCGGTCTTAGCCAGACGGGCTATGGATGCTTTCTGAAACTCTGCCATTTGCTCCGGCGACTGCCTCAGTAGCCAATCCCGCGTAGCAGTAGCACGTGGGGCAGCAGTTTCGCTGGTCGCCGCAGGGTCAATCATCAGCATATAGAACGGCAACGCATCGACGATCATCAAACGACCGACCAGGTCGGGATGACGGGCCGCCAGCATTATTGCCATTTCTCCCCCAAGAGAATGGCCAATAATTACCGGTGCTTTGATGTGCTGGCTTTGAATGTAATCAGCGATGGCATCAACTGCCGGCGCGATGACCTTCCCGTCAGGATTGGCAATGGCAGGCGTACTCGCAAAGCCCGCAAGTTCTATGAGATGAATGCGGTGGCTCTTACGTAAACCTGATGCTAAATCGCCCCAAACCTCGCGTGACGATGCCAACCCCGGAATTAATATGACATCCGCTCCTGAGCCTTGCGTCTGTACAGAGATACGCTGCGAGTTCGGATGCTCTGCAGGTATGGACATAGACTGAGTTGCGGACGCTGAGACTAAGACTGACAGCAATAAAAGAGTCCCTCCAAGCGTGGCACGAATAGTTGCGGTGGGCATGAGTTTAGTCCTTGTTATTTTATCCCTGATGAACCGGGTTAGCTTACTGAAGGGTTTATCATAAAAGATAAAATCATTAAGGGATGGATAAAAAGACTTTGGCATGTGCCAGTAACAGTTCCGCGCTGCCAGGATAAACGTTAGTTCGCTTTTCACTCATAGCGGAGATGCCTTGCAATGTCTGCTGTGTGCCAGAAGCGGACGTCTGCGTTCTGGGTCAACACAAACGGGTGAGCGAAAGGGATGTTAAGTCTAATTTGGTATAACATCCCTAATGCCAAAATTTTGACGTCCGCTTCTCGCTCATATCGGACCTTGTGCCCAAGTCAGTCCGCTTTGTGCTCAAAAGTGGACTCTAAACCAGAGGATACCCTTTTGTCTGATTACTATCAGCTTGTTGAAACTGTTCCGTCCGTAGAGGATTTTTGCCGCTTACGCATTATCTCAGGGTTGACGCCTCGTACCGCAGAGGGTGTCCGTCTGGGGCTGCCTAACAGCTGTTATGGTGTACATATATGCTGGCAGAATACTGTCGTCGGCATGGGACGTATAGTGGGTGACGGCGCCATTAATATGGAAATTGTCGATGTAGCTGTTGATCCAGAGCATCAGGGTAGAGGGCTGGGCCGCAAGTTAATGGAAAGTTTGGCAAACTGGCTCGATAAAAATGCATGTGATGGTGCTTATGTAACTCTCATGGCTGATGTCCCGGAGTTGTACGAAAAATTTGGCTTCATGCGAGTCAGCCCTGTGAGTGAAGGCATGGCAAGGGTCTGGAAACGAACTAAAACTACATAAGATAATGTCTGCTTTTCGCGCATATGGGACCCTGTCTAGCAGCTGTCTGCTTTGTGCCAGTAGAGGAAAATGAGATGTCACCTCAGGTAATCGCACGGTAACTTTATAATTCTTTAAATTAATATCATTACCGTTATATCGTTGTTAATGCTATTAATCTGCTGTTTTCTATCTATAAGCTTACTAAATAAGGATTAAAAGATGGTCTCGTTTCGCTTAATGACGCAAGAAGAGTACCCTGCTTATCTTGAATATTTTATTTCTGATTATGCAGATGAGATAGCGTCAAATTATCGGATGTCCAAAAGTGATTCGCTGGTGAGAGCCAGGCAGGAAATATCAGAATTGCTTCCGGAAGGAATGAATACACAGGGGCAAACTTTACTGTCTATTGTCGAAAACTTAGATGTATCTCAAAGGCATGTTGGCTATCTCTGGTACAAGCCAGATGCGGGAATGCGCACAGCGTTTATTTATGATTTTCATATTTTCAATTCATACCAAGGAGAGGGGTTGGGTAAACAGACTCTTAGCGCTTTTGAAGAGAATCTTCAGGATAAATGTTTTAAAGAGATTAGACTCCGCGTTGCTGGAGATAATGCTCGTGCTCTCCATATCTACGAGAGCAGCGGTTATGGGGTAACGGGTATCAATATGAGTAAGGCCATTGTGAACAAGAATATTAAATAACAGACTAAGTAATTTAGAACTATTTCCGGTGTTCGCTCATAGCTGCCCTACCTGTCTTCCTGGTATGCAATTCGGTGCCTGAAGCGGACGTCATTAGCAAGTGAAGGCTTTTCGGTAGCCGTTCAGCATGCGTGGACAGAATTAGCTAACTTTCCAATTCGTTACTGCCCTACCGTGCTGGGTTTCTCAGGCATAATTGGTGAGTGACTTTTTCCATACCAGATAAAGCAACAAAACCAGCTTGTTCATAGAAAGTGAATGCCGATGAGGGAGCGTTGGTGTTGATAAAATCAAACCAGCGACCAGCATCCTTTAGTGTTTCACTGAGCAGGCCACTGCCAATCCGCCGATTTCTCCATCTAGTACCTACATAGAAATGTCGCAAACGTCCGATGCCAGCGGATTGCGTAAAAGGATCGATATTAAGTCCGCACGTGCCAACAATTAAACCATCAGCATAAGCCCCAATCAGTTTTTCCCCGGGCCTGTCAAAACGGTTATGTCCGCTAAGCCAATTTTCTTCCAGCCTGCGTAGCATATTAAATCCTTCAGCCATGCTCTGCGTTCTTAGCTCAATAAACCCCGGGTTGCCCGGGGTGAGATTTGCGAATTGGATATCCATCAGTCATTCCAATGATTTCAGTCTTCATATTCTGGACATGATTAACTGAAGGGTTTAGCGTGAGAGTCGTAATGCCCTTGCCTTTGTAACTATAAATGTCCGCTTCGTGCCAGGAGCGGACTCCAGCCATTTATTCTCTTACTTTTGACAAGATTGCTCTATACAGTTCAATGGCTCTCCAGATGTCATCCAGTGTATCTCCATCCCAATCAGGAACTGTAGCCAACTCAGATTTGAACTGCATAATGAGGATATGCGCATCTGCGACTTCATCCTTTCGACAATTTAATGCGATACGAGATATCGACTTCGAAGATAGGCTTAAGTAGGGTGAAAAAGCCGACTTTACTATGTGCGTTCCTCGCTCATATCGGACATCCGCCTCACGTCAATCATTTATGCCATAAACTGCTGTAGGCGATCTCACAAGGCTGCAGCGACCTACTCGCAGCCGTTATTTTGTTTAACTATACGCGGATGAAGGGGTAAAGGTGGTGGTGTACCGTTAAATTTCTTTCCCTCACGCCTATTCCTCAACCTCGCCTTTTGCTAGCCTATGCGGCTGGACTGCTTCCAGCCGCATTAGCGTTGCCGGTTAAGGAGTTTCCATGTCGCCTTTCAACAAACACCGCCCCTTCATTTCCCTTTCTCGTCGTCAGCGTCGTAAAAAAGTCATCAAGCTTAAAAACCGTATCTATCGTGAACGTCAGCGTTGTGGCGGGATGTTCTATGATGATTGCGATATCCAACACTACCAAGACAACCCCGACCATATTTGGGCGTGGAGTGATATCTATTTTGTCGGCCGCGATCCCGCCGATCTCTGGAATGCTGAAATCATCACGGCTAAGTTGGCGTTTCAAGATGCGGTACATGATCGCGCATTCAATGAAACCTGGGCGATGCTCAGTCAGCAGGAACAAGAAGAAGAGGCGCGATATGAAACAACCACAAATGTGAATAGCAAAGGCAAAATCGTTAGCCATACCCTTGTGAACCGAGAAAAACAGGCCTATGCGATTTTTGGCGGACTGACATTTTGGCAGTTTGTTGAGAAGCGTGAGCAGGTAATAGCGCAAGATGAACCGCCGGCTGTGTGTTGTGGTTATCAGTTTCTACCGGGGTTCGCTTATGGGCATGGGCTACGGATGATTGTTGATGCTGAGGCGCTGAGTGTGCCGGTTATTGAGACGGCGATTGGGGATTTTTTGAAAAGAGTGAGTGACGTGCCTGGGGGACAGCGATTTATATGTGGGAGGATTTAGGATTTCACAATCTATTTCTAAATTCATATCACGCTGAAACAATAGGATTTATCATTTTCAAATTATAGTCATCAATAAGGCCATCCATGAATAGCACAGTATACGATGCTTTCCGCTGCCTGAACTTACTTGCGACAGCGACTCGTCCGCATGGAATTCGTGAAATGGGACGGGAGCTTGGACTGGATTCAGCCAAGGTTACGCGATTGATACAGACCTTGCTGACGCTGGATATGGTACAGCGCGATGCCAACCGCAAATACAGTTTGGGTATCGGTATCCACCGCTTATCGGCTCACGCGATTCACAATTCGGCTTTTTACAATGCAGTAATGGACTTACTGGAAGAGAGCGGGAATCATGCCATCTCCATCGTGATCGGAGTGCTAAGTGGAAATAAGGTGGTCTATTTGATTCATACCCGCGGCGGAAAAAGTATTGCGCGTGCCATAGGCAATTATGAGTCCTATCCGGTCCATGATTCGGTAATCGGTATAAAACTTCTATCAGCGATGAGCGACGAAGAGATTATTGGCCAGATTGGTATCCACGATTATCAACTACTGAGAAGTGATATTGACGAGTCGCGCCGGCATCAGGTGTTTGCCAAGGATTTTGGAGAGGGCGATTACCGCCTGGCATGTAATATCCCTGGCATGCAGGCAGCGATCGCGCTATCTAATATCAACAGTGAAAAAATGGATATTGAAAGCTTACGTTTGTATCTGACGTCGGCCGCGAAAAAAATCAGCGGAGAATCACTGCCGATGCTGCAGCAGTGACTCGCAACGAGCCGCTGTCTCAGACACGCGCTGGCCCGTTTTATACAGCGCGGAACCGAGCCCTACACTGTCGTAATAACGCAGGAACTCAGCTGCATTCTCCACCCCTACCCCACCCACGGCTGAAAAGCTGACGGGCTGAGAGAGTGGACCTTTCACCAGTTGAGGGTAATTTGTTGGCAGTGCACAGGCCGGAAAAACCTTCATCACATCCACACCCAGATCGATCGCCGTGAATATTTCACTCGGCGAATACACCCCCGCGTACACTAAAAGTCTATGCAGTTTAGCCTGCGCAATCACAGCCGGATTCAAATTAGGAGTCAGAATAAAATCCGCAGCGGCGGCAAAGCTGCGCTGCACCTGATCTTCTGTGGTGACCGTTCCCACACCGAGTTGGATATCACTCCCAAAGCGCTGGCGGACTTGTCGCAGACTGATTTCCCAGTTGGGTGAGTTGGTCGTGATTTCTATACGTTGAATGCCATGCTCAACTAAACAGGCAATATGCGGCACTGCATCTTCGGGCGTAATCCCGCGGAGGATAGCGATGATTTGGTGATTATCCGCCATAGCTAAACACCTCATTTAATCCGGCAATGATTGCGTCTTCAGCAGCTAAAAGCTCATAACGACAATGCAAAACCTCACATGCCTGCTGGTAACGGGGCAAAAGCATTTCACTACCAATAAAGCACACCGTTTTATCGCCGCCGGGATGTCCGCATGCAACTTCGTATCCAATGAGCAATCCGGAAAGCCAGGAGGCGGCCTCTTCCTGTGCCAGAGCACCAAGAATGTAACGGCCCCGGCAGCGAAACAGTTCCGTCACCAGCTCAACTTTTTCATGCACCACTGATAGCGCCGTTTCGACCCCCGCCTGAAAAGCGGCCGGTGAGTCAACCTGCTCCGGCAAGCCTTTACCCACCACGGAGTGATTGAGTAATAAATGATAAAGCTCGCCGGTCATCAAGGTCTGCATCCCTGTGACCTGCTGCTGCGAGCGCTCAACCTTCAGCCATTTACTGTGGGTGCCGACGGCGGCGAATGTGGCGGCATCAGAAAGCGTAAGCGCACCCGCCAGCTGCATCTCTTCACCCCGGCAGATCTCATTCACTCGTTTATCGCAAATGCCGGGACGTAAGGTCAGCGGATTTGGCAAGATACCCGGCAGTTCCATGCCTTTACCCAGTAGTTGCGAAAAACTCAGTGGCAAATCGAGATAACCGGCGTCAGCAATACCGATATTGCTGCCAATCATGCCGCAGAGCAGCACGGGTATTTGTTCATCGTAAGCATCTTCCAGCCGATGCAGCTGCTGCTTTAAAAGCTCAGGCAACGCTGAGCGCTGGCACTTGCCGACGCCGCAGCTGTCTTGCACAGATTTGATCACTACGCCATCGCGCACGCTGAGGGCGCGAAAGTTGCTGGTACCCCAGTCCACCGCGATATAGTTCATGGACGTCCTCCCAACACGGCGAGAGGCAGGTAATCCGTGATCTCTTTCAATTCCCGACGCGTGGCGTCATCCAGACTTTTCGCCGGCTCACGTACATAATCGCTGGCAAAAATGCCTGCCTGATGCAGCACTGTTTTATGTATGGCTACCCCGATCCCCGGTTGCACTCCATAGCGCAGGAAAGGTAGATAGCGATAAAACAGCGCCTGCGCTTCCTGACGATCCTGCTGCCATGCCGCCAGGATGGCATTAATCACGTCCGGGAATTCGCAAGCAGGCATGGTGCCCGTTACACCACGGCATAACTCCTCAAACAGGAAACCTGCGTTCAAGCCGCCAAACAGGCCTACGCTATCTCCAAGCGCCTGTTTTAACGCAGTGATTTTCAACGTCGTCGGCGGTTGTTCCACTTTGATATACCTGATGGCAGGAAAGTCCTGACACAAACGCACCAGCGTCGAAACGGGAATGTTAACGCCCGTCATCAGAGGCGCGTCCTGGATCATGATATCGATTTCGCAGGCCTGGCATATGTCTCGCCAGAAGTGATAGATCTCCTCCGGACCGGGCTTAACCACCGAAGGCGGATTGACCATTGCCACCTGAGCCCCCCAGCGATGCACCCGGTTGATCTCTTCAATGGCAACAGCGGATGAAGCACCGCCAGCTGCAGCCACCAGCGGTAAATCACCCACCAGCCTTTTGACGCAATAGAACAGAGTCTGCTTTTCATCCTGCGTTAAGGCGTAGCCTTCGGAAGCATTGCCAAACAATGCCAGGCCATCAATGCCTTGTTGCAGCAGAAATTTCACCAAACGTTCAATGGATGCCAAATCCAGCTGGCCCTGCTCATCAAACGCCGTGGCGAGAATCGGTACGTTACCTTTTAACATGCAGCCTCCATCACCGCGTCGCGCACGCGATCCTCATCGATTTCAATGCCTAACCCTGCGCCCTGCGGCAGATGATACTCACCGTGTTCGCAAATCAGTGGCTGCTTGAGCAGTTGATTAGCGATGGCAAAAACGGGCGGCTGATATTCGAGCATAAACAGGTTGGGTATGGCGGCGGCAACATGGATCGACGCGGCGATGCAGGGACCTAAACCTACGCTTAAATGCGGTGCCACGCGTAAATTCCATGTCTCGGCCAGCGATGCGATATGCATCAGCTCGCTAATGCCGGTTCTGCCGACATCGGGCTGCAGGATGTCTGCAGCGCGCTGTTCAATCACCGCTTTGAATTGATAACGCGTACGCTCGGTTTCACCTAACGCAATGCTGACCGCGCTTTTGCCACGTAATTCGCGATGGCCGGCGATATCTTCTGGCAGCAGTGGTGCTTCGAGAAAGCCGACGCCCAGCGCGTGCAGTTGCGCCGCTAAATCGGTAGCCTCTGCCACGCTGTAATTCCAGTGCGCATCAATGAAGACTTGCGCCTCATCGCCGAGCGTTTCACGAATGGCGCGAATATTTTTAATGTCTTCGCGCACGCCGTAACCCAGGGCTAACTTAACGGCATTAAAGCCCTTCTCCTGCCATTGCCTGGCGAGGCGGCAGCGGCTTTCAATGTCGGGCTCAGGTAAACCCGAGACATAGCAAGGAATCACATCGCGGAAAGCACCGCCGAGTAGTTGATGGACCGGAAGACCCAGAATTTTGCCCTTGAGATCCCACAATGCGATATCCACACCAGCAATAGCGTCGATATGATAACCACCGGTATGTCCACGATCGCGCATCGAGTCATACATCCTTGAGTTGAGCACGCCGCTAGAGAATGGCGATTCCCCGATCAACAATGGCGCAAACAGTTGCTTAATCAGTTCCGCGATCACCTGAGGCACCACCGGCGCCAGCGCTTCTCCCCACCCTACATGCCCTTCGCTACTGGTAATTTTCACCAGGCAGGTTTCCATCTTGCGTGAGTAGACGCAGCGGTATTCTGGACGATAGTAATAATCCGGGCCGCTTCCGTCCGACTTACCGCCGAGGTAGGCATGTTCCGGGGTAATTTTGAGTGGGAAACACTCCACTTTCGTTATGTGCATAAAGGCTCCAGTTTCCGTTAATCCAATACTTTTCCGGCAGTTTCTTTGGCAAACCACACTGCAATAAATGAAATGAGGGCGGTGATCATCACGTACCAGGCGGGTGACAGCGGATCTCCCGTTAAGGAGATCAGGCTGGCGGAAGCCAGAGGGGTTACACCGCCAAATACCGCCACAGTCAGGTTGTAGGACATCGCGATGCCGCCATAGCGAATCGCCGTCGGGAACAGTTCGACCATTGCTGCGCCACAGCCGCCATTAAACAGCGCAACACACACACCCAGTACACTCATTGCCGCGATAGAGCTGCCTACCGATCCCTGTGTCATTAGCAGCATGGCGGGATAGGTCAACAGGATGAAACCCGCGCATGCCACCAGCATCAGCGGCCGTCGTCCCCATCTGTCAGACAGGTAGCCCGTGATTGGCATACAAACGGCGACGCTCAGTAAGCCCAGCGTGGTGATGAGATAAGAATCAGTACGGCTGTAGTGCAGATGCGTAGACAAATAGCCGGGCATAAAGGATTGCAGCACCCAGCTGCTGACCGCTTTGATCACGACGAAACCGGTGCAAAACAGCAACGCCGACAATGAGGTTTTGATGGCAGTACGCAGTGGCGATTTTTCGATTTTGCCAGTGGCTTTTAACTTGTGAAATTCCGCCGAATCTTCCATGTTGCGGCGCATATATAACCCACCCAATCCGAGCGGTGCAGCGAGCAGGAAAGGAATGCGCCATCCCCAGTCATTCATTGCCGTCTCACCCAACCAATAGGTCAACAACAGCACCAGTCCAGAGCCGCAAACAAACGCCATAAAACTGAAGTTCTCACTCCAGCAGGTAAGCGTTGCGCGACGATGCGGCTCAGCGCTCTCTGCCAGATAGGTGATTACGCCGGAACTCTCACCACCTGCTGCGAAGCCTTGTACTAATCGAGTCATCACCAGCAGCACCGGTGCGATAATGCCAACCTGATGCCAGGTCGGCAGAATGCCCATCACAAATGTAGATATTGAGGTGATGACAATTACCGTCACCAACACTTTGCGTCGTCCCAGACGATCGCCCATCGAACCGAAAAAGAAGCCACCCAGCGGACGCATTAAAAAGCCGGATCCAAATACAGCAAAAGACTTCAGAAGTGCGGTAGCAGGGTCAGAACTGACAAAGAAGTTGCTGGCAATAATCGCCGCCAGGGTGCCGTATAAGCCAAAATCGAACCACTCGATAAAATGACCAATCCCGGCTGCCATCATGATTTTGGCAGTACGCTTTGGCGGATTATTGGTTTTTGTCGCCACGTACTCACCGCCATACTGACGGGTTGAATTCTCCATACGACCTCCAGAAAGTAAATGTCGCGCCACAGGGAGACGCGTCATGTCTTGGAAGTTAGCGTATGAATTTTGATGGGATGTTGCGCTGGTGATGAGAGATAGCGTGAAGCTAATCAAAGAACAAATCCGGCAATTGCTTCACATAGTGAAGCAGAGAAGTGTTTTCTGCCAAAGTGCTCATTGGAAGCCGGGATTATAGTTAACAGACCATGCCATTACGCATCAACCCAAAGCTTTACCTATACTGCCGGCGGTTTTTTGCAATGCGTATTTGTCATGTCAGCCCACTAAATTTTACAGAACTCAAGGTCATGTTATTACTTTATGAGTACATGGTGATGTCCGTAGCTAAAGGACACACCATGTAGCAGACATTTTAAGCTCAGACGCGAAAAAGGCCGCCATTATGGCGACCTTTTCCGGCACTTCCCTTTGCGACCATCCGTTATTTGTATAATTCTGCGGTCATGTGCACGATATTGTTGGTGTTTGCCTCAGTAATTTTGTACTGAGCACCTTGTTCCTGAGCCTTCGCTGCAATTTTTGCTTCTGCACCATCCAGCGTACCGGAGGTTACTGAAACACTCTGCGCAAAGCTTGCTGCAGACATCAGAGAAAGAGCGGCTACGGCGGCGATAGACATTGCTTTGATAGTTTTCATGGTCATATTCCTTAGTGTGTATGGTTGAAAGCTCGTTCGCTTTCGATGGAATAATAATACCTATAGTTATCATTTCATAATTAACAATAAATGCTGGTATTGTGATCTTGCTAACTATTGCGCCGATAGGCACTTCCTATGGATAACACCTTATCGCAAAGCAGAGTTGAACAAGCACACTACTGCTTTGCAGGAGATAACATGGTTCAAAGCCTTAAAATTGTCCCGCGGCTGCTTTCCGAAGTTCGGACAGGCATAAAAACGCATACCATCCGTTGGCGTGAACAGGAAATAGTTCCTGGTGCGATGATCTATGTGAATGCATCAGATACATCTGACACAGCACGAGTGATGGTGACTAAAGTCAACAGGATGCCGTTGTCTGCTGTTGCAGGTTATCTGGATAAGCGAGATGTGTGGCCTGATAAGGTACTGCTGGCAGGGATGCGTGAACACTATCCTGATATTGAGCTAGATTCTGAGGTAGATGTAATACATCACCTTGCGTCAGCCAACGATTGACACCGAAACGCGGGCAAAATCTAATGCTCATAAGGTCGAGGATATAACCCGTGCTGCTTGAAAAGCTAAAAATTCTGGAGTGCAGCCTTCATGGTGAAAAGCGGAGCGATCGCAACTGGCTTGAGCAAATATTGCATCCACATTTTCACGAAATCACCCGTTCAGGCTTGATGGTTAACCGCATCGAGACCATAGCATCACTCGAGCACGAGAGAGATGCCCCAGATATTCTGAGCGCTGATTTTCAGCTGATCTGCCTGGGTGATGCCTGCGTAATATTGCATTACAGAACCTCCCAATCCGATGGTAGTCGAGCGTCTCTACGCACATCTTATTGGATACTCTGCGAGGAAAACGGCTGGCAGCTCGCTTTTCACCAGGGCACACCAGAAGCAGGTTCAACTTAATAATGCTTATTGAAGCATTAGCAATAAGCTATTTTTGAGGGCCTTTATTTCAGGAACAACGAATTTACCGCGGCCTTCAAGCCAACCGTTAGCGCTACAAACGCTCCACCCGTTGCGAATGCAGACTCCGTCGTCTTTTCTTCCTGGCAAATATCCCTAAAACGTAGCAGTGCAGCTTCAGCATGGGATGCGGTTACTTCTTCAACCTGTTTGTCATATCCCTGACCGATCAGCAACGTTGCTCTGCTTTCATCTGCTCTGTTCACCACCAGGATATGCTTATCCTTCTTATAAAAGCAGTAGTGAGGCATAAGTCGCTCCATTAGCCAAATGCTGTAAACATAATGTACTGCACTGATTAAAGATAAAAGCGATAGCTGTCAAATAGATATCTTCCCCCTCCCCTCTCTGATTGACCACGATACGGAAGCCGTCAGTCTGGCCGGACCCGCGACGTACTATGATCTGAGGGATTCATACTGCACGAACCCTTCTGGAGCAACTGTCAGCTCCGATGGCCCGTATCGACTTTTCCCACCGGGTGTGATTCACCACTACGGCAGGGCAAAGGAGAGCATCGCGTGGGATCATCTCTGGATCTATTTTGTCCCTCGTCCCTACTGGATTGACTGGCTGCGCTGGGATAGCCATCAGGGGAACATTGGTCGCATGAAGCTGCCCGATGATGCCCATAGCCAGCAAATGATTCAGCTCTTTAAAGAGGTCATTGCCAATAATGCGATAGGATCGGCGCTGCCAGAAGCCTTGGCTATGAATGCGCTTGAACGCATCATTTTAAAAACCTTCCAGCTGCAACCCACCAGCAATCGCCACAACAGAGATCCGCGTATTCAGACTGTTTGCGATTACATCAATGAACACCTGTCCGAAGATACGCGTATTGAAGAACTGGCGCGTATGACCTTCCTCTCAACCTCGCGTCTGACCCACATTTTCAGAAAAGAGATTGGCAATACCATCTATGGCTGGCGGGAACAGCAGCGCGTCTCCCGCGCCTGTGATTTACTCCGGCATACCCAGCTCAATGTCACTCAGATCGCGCGGGCGGTGGGCTATGAAGATCCTTTGTACTTTTCACGCGTGTTTAGTCAGCACTATCAGTTGAGCCCGCGCGATTACCGCAAGAAATTTGAGCGCGCGCCACTATTCTGATGAGGCTGGAGCCAATGCCTGGAAGTTGGCGGGGATCGAGCAAGGTCAGGCCGCCAAAGAGATGCAGGCGCTCAGTGACATCCCAGATGCCTTAATTTACTTAATTAACCGGATTGCAGAGTTTCCTTATAAATAGCGCTGATACTCAATCACCTCTCTGACTTTATTTAGCGCGTCTTTCAGCTTATCCAGGCTTACGGAACCCAAGGCGAGGCGAATAGCATGCGGGACGTTTTGAGTCGTACTGAAGGGTTCGGCTGATGAAACAGAAATCTGCTCATTCATCAGCTGGCGTACCACCTGTTCAGCACGAATCTCTTCTGGCAGCGGCAGCCAGATAAAATAAGAGCTGGCATGACTCACATAGTCGAGCGGCGCCAGGCATTCCCGCGCGAGGGTTTGCCGCTGACGAGCATCTTGCCGTTTGAGCGATTCCAGCCGGGTAATCGTTCCATCCTCCAGCCAACCGGATACCAACGCCGTCATCAGCGAGGGCGTGTTCCAGGCAGTGGCACGGATAGCGCGTTCAAGCGCAGGACGAAAAGCCGGCGGACATACCACCGCGCCAACCCGCAGGCCGGTCGCAATGTTTTTAGAAAAGCCGGTTACATACAGGGTTCTTTCCGGTGCGAAATGGGCCAGCGGCGGTGGAGAACCGTGCGCGAGATAAGCATAAGCAGCGTCCTCAATAATCACCAAATCATGTTGACGCGCAATTTCGCTAATCTCACGGCGCTGCGCATGGTCCAATACCCAGCCAAGTGGATTATGCAGGGTTGGCATGGTGTATAGCGCCTTTATGTGGCGACGTTGGCAAAGCTGTCTCAGCGCACTCAGATCTGGACCTGTCGCCGTGACAGGGATGGGAGCCAGCTCCAGATGATAAAGACTGGCCAACGCTTTGAATCCCGAGTAAGTCAGCGCATCCACAGCGACTACATCACCCGGGCGCAGCATCCCCATCGCGGCAACGGTTAATCCATGCTGAGCACCGTTAACGATGAGGATATTTTCAGCCGCCGCCTTGAGACCTGAAGCGGTAAGCCAACTTGCAATGGCCTCGCGATCGTTTTGTCTGCCAGCATGAGGCTGGTAGCGCAGCAAAGAAGCTAAATCACCGGAGGTTGTGAGATGGCGTAGCGCATCGCGCAGTAGTTCTGCCTGGTTTGGTAAGGAGGGATAGTTAAAATTGAGATCCACTACATCGGTGGCTACCACCTGCTGATCCATTCCCAGACCCGGCGGCAGGGAAATCTCCCTGACAAAGGTTCCACGCCCGGTTTCGCCGCTGACCAGCCCCATCACTTCAAGCTCTGCATAAACGCGCGTTGCGGTGGCCAGTGAGATGCGGCGGGACGCAGATAACGCACGGTGAGTCGGCAAACGCGTACCTGCAGACAAACCACCTGCGCGAATAGCAGCCGCGAATTCGTCAACAATTGCCTTATAGCGAGCCTTCATCAAATGTATCCATGACAATATTTTGATTGTTATGGATTTTGGCGTTTACCATCCGCAGCGTCAACGTGTCAGAAAATATTCATCGGTACACATCACTCAAGGGAGTTTTAACGTGGTTAATACGGTGGTTAATAACAGGGACCGAAGCGCCCTGTCGGGCTGGCTGAATGGCCTGCTGGGCGTGATTATTTTCAGCGGCTCACTTCCGGCAACACGCATTGCGGTGCAGGAAATCGACCCGTTCTTTTTGACCTTTATAAGAGCATCCATCGCTGGAGTGTTGGCGCTGATGCTAATTGGTTGCTTCAGAGAAAAGCGCCCTGCTGCTCACCAGTTCGGCTCGTTAATCATCGTATCTTTGGGTGTTGTAATCGGTTTTCCGCTGTTAACTGCAATGGCTTTACAGCACGTTACCTCCGCGCATTCGATTGTATTTCTCGGTCTTCTGCCACTTGCTACCGCTATTTTTGGTGTCATTCGTGGAGGAGAGCGACCACGATTCGCTTTCTGGATATTTTCCATACTGGGCAGTCTCTTCGTGGTGGGGTTCGCGCTGTCACATCAGGTTGCCGTCTCATTAACCGGCGATTTGCTGATGCTCGCATCGGTGGTGGTTTGTGGTTTGGGATATGCCGAGGGGGCCAGACTTTCGCGTCAGCTGGGAGGTTGGCAGGTCATCAGCTGGTCACTGATTCTTTCGCTTCCTTTTATGCTGGCGGCATCATTTGTCACTCTGCCTGAATCCTTTGGCCACATCAGTACATCCGCCTGGTTAGCGCTTGGCTACGTGTCACTGTTTAGCATGCTGATTGGCTTTATTTTCTGGTACAAGGGCCTCGCCATCGGTGGCATCGCCGCTGTGGGTCAGCTACAGCTGCTGCAACCTTTTTTTGGGCTTGGCCTGTCCGCTACATTGCTGGATGAAGCCGTCAGCCCCTTGATGATTGCGGTCACGCTGGGCGTGATCCTCTGCGTTATAGGATCGCGCCGGTTCGCAGGTTAGAAATGTCCTGCCCGTTTCAGCTTGCTTCAGATGTGTTCAAAAACAGCTGCATAAACGTCAGATCTAGCCAGCGGCCAAACTTAGTGCCAACCTCGGCCATGCGGCCCGCTTCGGCAAAACCTAGCTTTTTGTGCAGCGCAATGGATGCGACGTTTTCAGATTCAATGCCAGCGACCATTACGTGCTTGCCCTGTTCTGTCGCCAGCCGGATAAGCTCTTGCATCAGTGCAGTCCCTGCTCCGCTCCCGCGTGCACTCTTATGGACGTATACCGAGTGTTCTACGGTATATCGGTATCCATCCCAGGGACGCCAGTCCCCATAAGACGCATAGCCCAGCACCGCGTCCATTTCGTTTACCGCTACGATGACCGGAAAACCGGCAGCGTGCCGCTCGCTTATCCATTTGATGCGGTTAACAAAATCGACGGTTTTGTCGTTCCAGATTGCGGTGGTGTTAAGCACGGCATCGTTATAAATCTCCGCAATCACTTCCGCATCGCGTTCTGTTGCACTACGAATAAGCATGGTAGACACCTCATCGTTGATTCACTAAAGTAGATAAATCGTACACTATCGTAGTTATCCATTATGTTAGATGAAATGTCCAGTAAAGAAGATCAGCTCAGCGCCCGCATCGGTCAGAAGGTACGACAGGAAAGGGAAAAACGGGGCTGGTCATTAACGGATCTGGCTCAGAACTCAGGCGTTTCGCGGGCGATGATCCACAAAATCGAACGCGGAGAGAGTAGCCCGACCGCCACCCTGCTGGCACGACTTTCAGGATCGTTTGATATGTCCATGTCGCAACTTCTGGCGCTAACAGAGATGCGATCGGGCACGCTGGTCAAATATGAGAATCAGGCTGTCTGGCAGGATCCGGAAACTGGCTACATCCGCCGCCATGTCTCACCAGGACAGATGCCTGTTGATCTTGTCAGCGTTGAACTTCCGCCCAACACGGCGGTGCCGATGCCAGCCATCTCGTATCTTTCACGCCGCCAGCTGATATGGGTGATTGAGGGCAAACTGTCGTTTGAGGAAGGCACGCATACCTTTGAGATGCTAACGGGCGATTGCCTTGAGCTTGGCGATCCCGCCGATTGTGTATTCAGAAATGACACTGACGAAGTGTGCCGCTATGCCGTTATTGTGCTCAAGCCAGCCTGACGGGACTTGCCGATATGCTGGTCATTTTTCTTCACCAAGAGCAAACCCGGCCAGAGGCACACTTCCTCATTTTTGATGAATAATTAGCACTTTTTGCATAAAAAATTAGGTTGTACATAAAGACAATCGCTGTACAAGTTTTCCAGCCATGTATAACTTTACATTTAGACATCACCGGCTATATTTTTAGGAAAGTTCGCCATGCGTCAGCCTGTGGCCTGAAGGTTGATGAGTACCTAGATTGTCTCCGCATGGCTGATAACAGCACAGAGATTCTCTTAATAAGCACACTGCCCCGCCTAACGGACAAAGGAGAGAAAATAAAATGCACCAAAGCACGCAGCAGTCGTCTGTCGAAGCAAATATTATTCACCACTTCCGCAGTGCGGGTGACCAGTTTTCGGCAGAAGCGGCCGTGATGGACGCCGCAATTCGCGACATTATGAATCATGGAGAGAACCTCACCAGCAGCGCCATGATTCTGCATCTCATCGCAGCCATTGAAAACACCTCTGATGAAGCACAACTTGATGTATTAATTAATGCGCTCAAAGTCGTCGTGGGATATACCCCAGGTGAAGAAGAGCGATGGGCCTATTTTGACTGGTGAGTAAATGGTCATGCAGGTCCAACCTGGCATATCTCCCGAATTATGTAAAAGCCGGGAGATATGTCGGGTCGAATTGACATTACCGAACTATTCAACCTTCAGTTCACTTCATTTTCTCGTTCACTTTCTTTGCCTATCCTATTTCGGTAGCGTTACTACTTTATTAAATAACATTGAGTTGGAGCTCAGGCTTATGCCGTGACAGTGCGTCACTTGTTTATGCCAGCACCCGCCGTCTGAACACCTGCCGCCGCACCACCGCCAGCAATATCCCACCCACAATCAGCAGCGTGCCGAGTACTTTGCTGTGATCGAGGGTTTCATGCAGGATTGCCACGCCCAACAGGAGCGCCAGCGCCGGACTAAGCAGCGACCACGGCAAAATCTGGCTGGCGGGATAGCGTTTCAGCAAGCCGTACCACAGCGAATAGGCGAACACCGAAGAACCTAATGCACTGTAAATCACACCCAGCCAGCCACGCCAGCCCGCTTGCAGCAGTAAAGTGAATTGATGTTGCTCGGTGAGTAGCGAACTTATGCCGACCAGCGGGATGGCAAACAACGATAGCCAGCCGGTCATCGCCAGCGGTGCAATGGGCGGCAGACGCTTGATAATCACCGTGCTGCATGCCCAGCCGCAGGCGCTGATCAGCAGCCACATCATGCCCTGCCAGTGCGTAAGCGCAGGAGTGCCCGCCAGAATCATCACGCCGATAAATGCCACCGCCACACCGGAAATTTGCCGATAGCCGAGCCGCTCTTTCAACCAGAACGCCGCCAGCAACATGGCCAGCGGCGTACCCATTTGAATAAACACCGCAGTGGTACCGGCATCAGCGGTTTGCATGCCGATCACCATTAGCCCGAAATGCACAAAGCCGAAGGTGAACGCCAGCAACAACATACCGGGCAGCTGGCGCCGTGTCAGACGGTGAAACGGCAGCAGAATCGCCGCCACCAGCATAAACCGCAGCGTCAACATAAACAGCGGCGGTAGTTCCATGAGGCCGAACTTCATGGCGATGACGTTAAACGCCCAACCGTTGACCACCAGTACCAGAATCAGCACATCGCGCAGCGACAGCGCTTTCACGCGCGCAACCGTCCAGGCGTTTGCTGGTGATAATCGTGCTCCAGCTGGAAGCGGCGTGCCAGTGCCAGCAGCTGACGTTCGGCGCCGTCGCGGCCAATCAGCTGCATACCAATCGGCATGCCGTCGCGATCAAAACCCGCGGGTTGGCTGATGGCCGGTAGCGCCGACAAACTCGCCAGCGCGTTGTAGCGCATGTTGCCGGTCAACACGCTCTCTTCGCGATCGCCCATCTGAATCACTTCCAGACCTTTATGCGGCGCGGTAAACGGCAGCGTCGGCACCAGAATCACATCCACCTGATTAAGCTGTTGCAGCATCTGCATGCGTAACCCGGTACGGAAGCGCTGCGCCTGCAGATACTCCACCGCCGTAATGCTCAACCCGGCCTGTAATAATTTGCGTACGTCCGCGCCGTACTCCTGCGGGCGGTCTGCCAGCCACGCAGCGTGCAGCGAAGCCGGTTCTGCGAGATTGATCAGCACCAGGGCATTCACCGCCTGATCAAGCCCGGTGAAACTTAGCGTCTGGCAACGCGCGCCGGCGGCACTAAACCACTGCACCATTTGATCGTAAGCGCTCGCTACATCCGCTTGCACCTGCTGATGCACATCCGGCAACAAACCGATGCGCAAGCCTGCCAGTTCTGGCATGGCACTGAGTTTTCCTGCTCTGCCCTCAAGCACATCGAACAGTACTTCGCACTCTTCAGCGTAACGCGCCAGCGGACCCACGGTATCGAGGCTGGTGGCCAGCGGGAAAATGCCTTCGGCGGAAAGTCGGCCAACGCCCGGGCGCAAACCGGTGATGCCATTCATCGATGCCGGTAAACGAATCGATCCGCCGGTATCGGTTCCCAGCGTTGCCACGGCGCTGCGCACCGAGGCCGCGACACCCGAGCCGCCGCTCGAACCGGCGGGGATGCGCGAGTTATCCCACGGATTGCTGCTGGCGCCATAATGCGGATTATTGGTGGTGCCTCCCCACGCGAACTCATGCATGTTGGTGCTGCCAATAATCAGCGCGCCCGCCTGCTTTAGACGCTGCACCACCACCGCATCGCGGCTGGCGATGTTACCGCTGAGGATTTTGCTGCCGGCATGCATCTCTTCACCCGCCAGATCGATATTGGCTTTGATGGCGATCGGCATGCCGTGCAACGGGCCAAGATCGTAACCCTGCTCTAGCAGGCGCTGACTGGCTTTGGCCGTTTGCCGCACCTGCGCAGCATAGACCTCAGTAAACGCATTCAGATCGTGGGTGGCCTCTTCGCGTGCCAGACAGGCTTCCACCAGTTCCGGCACGCTGGTCTGTCGCGTGCGCAGCTGCTGCGCCAGCGCCAGCATCGAGGCATAAATAAGTTCAGTCATGCGGCAACTCCAGCGGCGGTTGTAAAGCCGAAACCCACGCTTGCGCCGGCAATAAAGTTGGCGGGAAGTGCTGCGCGGCAAAGGCGCTGACACCCGCCGCACGCGCTTCGCAATCTGTCAGTAAATGCTGCAGCTCAGCGGCATCGGCCGCACAGTGGCGCTGAATCAGCGCCAGCCGTAGTGCAATACTCTCCATGGCGGCTCCTTATTTATCGCCCAGCGCATCAACCGCCGCTTTGGCTTTGGTTGCCAGATCGACATTCACGCTGTTCTGATAAGAGGTGGCTTCCGAGGGATAGGCTTTGATGTTTTTGGCATACAGCGCAATGTTCATGTTGTTGTCCCACGCTTTCTGCGACACCAGTACATTCTCCGGATAACCCTTAGCGTCAATCTCACGCTGTACCGCTTGTTTCACCACCGCTTCCGGCAACGCCGGGAAGTATTTGCGTGCAATCTGTACCGACTCTTCCTGATGCTTATAGATGAAGCGCGAAGCCTGTTCGAATGCGGTCACTACCGCCTGCGCCGCCTGAGGATTTTTGTCGATGTACTGCTGCGTGGTCGTCAGGCTGGAGAAGGCAAACGGATACCAGGATTGTGCCGCCGAAAACGAATAAACCACATGCAAACCGTTCTGCTGCTCGGCCATAGTGACCTGCGGTTCCGCTGCCAGCGCGTAATCGGCTCTCCCCGCCGCCACCGCCGGGATTTCATTGCCGATCGCCACGTGCACCAGCTTCACGTCCTTGAGGTTGTTCTGTTTGATCAGATAACTCATGAACGCCCAGGTGGTATCCGGCTGCGGGCTGGTCACCACGCGTTTACCGGATAACAGCGACAAATTGTCCTGCAGCGAAGCGGCTTCTTTGCCGAAGACAAAGATGGTCGGCGCATTCTGCACACCCGCCACTACCACGCCTTTACCGCCGTTTTCCCGGGTTTTCGGCACAAAAACCGGGTCCTGAATCGAGAAATCCGCCGAGCCGCCAATCACCGCCGCCCAGGATTGCGCCCCGCCACCGCCGGTGCTGATTTTTACCTCAACGCCCTGCTGCTTAAAAAAACCCTGCTCCTGCGCCACGTACAGCGGCAGATAAAGCAGCGACTGGAAAGCCTGGTTGATGCGTACCGGCGTGTCAGCAGCTAACGCCGAATTGACACATACCAATGAAGCCAAAGAAACTGCGGCAGAGATCGTAGCGAAGCGAAATGTTTTCATGATTATTTCCTGTCCCAGGAGAGAATGAGGCGTTCAAGAAAAGCCACCAGCGCGTTAAAACACAGCATCATCAGCATGACCAGCACGATGCCAGCCAGCACAATGTTCATACCGAAGTTGGAGCTGCCGAGCAGGATCATGTGCCCGACGCCCGCATCGGACGAGATGTATTCGCCAACGATGGCACCGACCAGCGCAAAACCCACGTTAAGGCGTAAACCGGAGAGCACCCACAACATCGCTGATGGCACCACCAGCTTGAAGAAAATTGTGCCGCGCCCGGCATTGAAGGAGCGCAGCAGATTAATCAGGTCAGGATCGGTACGCATCGCGCCTTTATATGAGGTGGTCAACGACACCACCACGCAGGAGAACGCCACGATCACCACTTTCGACAGCATTTCGGTGCCGAACCAGATGATGGTCATCGGTGCAATCGCCAGCACCGGAATTGAGCCAATCGCCGCGATAAATGGCGCGGCAAGATCGGAGATAAAGCGGGAATACCACAGCAGCAGGCCAAGGATCGATCCCCCAATCGCGCCCACCGCAAAGCCAACCAGCGTTTCCACTGCGGTGACGCGGATGTCGGTGAGCATTTCGCCGCTGTGGAAGCGTGCCACCAGCACTTCCCAAACCTGCGATGGGCTGGAAAACAGAAACGCGTTGATGTTGCCGCTGCGAACCCCGAGTTCCCAACCGCCAAGCAGCAGCACCACAATCGCAATCTGGAGCACCAGCAGCGTGTAACGGCGCGCGTTAGCCGAGCGGAAGAAGGTTTCGCGGCTGCTGCGATTTGCGGTCGCGCCGACCGTCGGGCGCGAAGACAGCGTATTCATCACCATGTGATCCTCTTGTTAGTTAACCGGCTCAGGTTGCGTGCCGATGCTGCGCCAGATGCGCTCGTAATATTCATTGAAGCGCGGCGCCAGGCGGCGTTCGGGAATGGATAAGCTGTCGGTACCGAGATCGACCTTAATTTCCTGCACGATCTCTCCCGGACGCGCTTTCATTACGTAGACGCGATCCGACATCGTCACCGCCTCTTCGATATCGTGCGTAATGAAAATCACCGTTTTATGCTGCTCCTTCACCACGCTGAGCAACTCGCTCTCCAGCGCGATTTTCAGCGGGTAATCCAGCGCTTTGTAGGCTTCATCCATCAGGATGATTTCCGGGTTGGTCACCATGGTGCGCATTAGCGCCACGCGTTGGCGCATGCCGCCGGACAATTGCGCAGGATATTTCTGTTCAAAGCCGGTCATTTTGTAGAGCTCAAACAGTTCACGCGCTCTGGCGCGCGCTTCGGCTTTCGGCGTGCCGCGTACTTCCAGGCCGAGAATCACGTTGTCGATCACCGTCCGCCACGGAAACAGCAGATCTTTTTGCAGCACATAACCGAGTTCCGGCGATGGCGTGCCGGTGGTTTCACGATTCTTCAGCAGAATGCTGCCGCTGTCGGGCATGAGCAGGCCGGTAATAATGTTGAACAGCGTCGATTTGCCACAGCCGCTCGGCCCCACAAACGAGACGAATTCATTTTGGTTAGCGTGGAAGTTCAGGTTACGCAGAACCGTCACTTCGCCGCCCACCGTCGGATAACTTTTATGGATGCCTGCGGCTTCCAGTACCTTAGTCATGGTTTTCCCCCAGAGGTCGCGCGTGGCGATTGTGAACCGTTAAGGGTGAAGGCGGCGCCTGCACCGGAACGTAATCTTTCAGGAAGTGATAACCGAGATAGTCGCTGCTGCGCGCACGCAGGATGGCGGATTGGATCTCCACGTTGGCCAGCGCCATGCCTTCGCGGCTGCCGCTGTCGGCAATAATCTTGCCGAGCGGATCAATGATGCGACTGTGGCCGTGATAGTGCAGATTGCCGTGCTGCCCGCACAGATTGGATTCGACCATCCAGCACTGATTCTCCAGGGCGCGCACCCGGCCAAACAACGTGTAGCTATCGACCATGGGGTCGGCATCCCCGGCGCTGCCATCACCGCCGTAGCCCCACGCGGTGGGCATGATCATGATGTCCGCCCCTTTCAGCGCCAGCTCGCGCGTACTCTCCGGGAACACCTTGTCGTAACAAATCAGCATGCCGATGCGACCCAGCGCTGTGTTAAACACCGGGAAGTCGCTGCCAGGATAGTAAACGTGCTTCTCATCGCCCGGCTGATGCACCTTGCGATATACGCCGATTAAACCTTGCGGCCCCAGCAGCACCGCGCTGTTGAACAGCACTTCGGCACGTTCGGGGTGGCGCTCCGTCATGCCGAACACCACATGCAGGCCAAGCTGAGTCGCCAGGCGCTGCAGTGCCTGAACGCTTTCACCCTGTGGCACCACTTCAGCCTGTGCCATTTGCCACGCCACCGCATCGCCGTTCCAGTTAAGCGTGTCTGGCAGATAGCCCTGTAAAATCTGCTCTGGAAATACCACCAGATCGGCACCTTCCTGCGCCGCATGCTCCATCCACGCCAGCAGGTTATTGAGATTGCGAGCTTTATCGTAAAACGCCGTTAAGGTGACGCTGGCAATGGTGATGGCGGTCATGACTACAGCTCCCAGAAGTTTTTTTCTAAGCTGCTACGTAACTCACACTATGACCAATACAATTTTCTTATAGGAAATTTTTTATCATATGTGAGAAATTAGTGTTCACATTCACTCTGTTGAAGAGAGTCAGCACGATGAAAACCACCCGACAGCATGAAGCCTCCGGGCTGGGCGCAGCCACCACCGGCGAGCAGGATTTTGGTATGCGCATCAAGACCCTACGTCAGGCGCGTGAACTTACACTGGAGCAGGTTGCCGAGCTCAGCAGCGTATCGATCTCCACGTTGTCGAAGATTGAGAAAGGCCAGGTTTCGGCCTCCTTCGATACCATCGCCAAAATCGCCAGCGCTTTTGATTACTCGCTGGCCGAACTCTTTGCTGAAGAGCTGCCTGATTCACCGCTGACCCGCGGCGCCATTCAGGGGCGTCGCACTTACACGCTGGCGGGCAAAGGAATTGCATTCACCAATCCGTGGTTTCGCTATGAAGTGCACGCCGCCGAGCTGTTGGTAAAAGGTATGATTCCGGTGGTGATGGGCATTGAAACCCAGCAATTGCCGCCGCCAGAAGCCTGGTCGCAGCATGCGGGCGAAGAGTTTATCTACGTGCTAAGTGGTGAAGTGATGTTGCACACGCAGCTGTACGCACCGCTGCGGCTGGCCAAAGGCGATAGCGCCTATATCGACAGCACCATGCGCCATACTTTTGTGCGTCTGAGTGACGAAGCCGCCAGCTTGATCTCCATCTGTCAGACGGAAAAGCTGGATATTGAGGATCTGGCGCGCGGGGCGCCATGTTAGTCTGCTGAGGCATTGTTCATTCGAAAGGAGCTTCAGAAATGGCAGCACGGAAACATCATTATCAGGTCACGGTTCGCTGGACCGGCAATCGCGGCAACGGCACGGCATCCTATACCGCTTACGATCGTAACGCAGAGCTGATTGTCGCAGGAAAAGAGACGGTGGCGTTGAGCGCCGATCCGGCATTTCGTGGCGATGCGGCGCGCTGGAATCCGGAAGAGTTACTGCTGGCTTCAGCCTCGGCCTGCCATAAATTGTGGTATCTGCATCTCTGTTCAGATGCCGGGATTGTGGTGGAAGCGTATGAAGATGCGGCAGAAGGCACCATGATTGAAGGAACGCGCGGTCGCTTTACCCAGATCATCCTGAAACCACGTATTACGCTGCGCGATCCGGCAGATGCGGACCGCGCGCGTGCGCTACATCATCAGGCACATGAGGCCTGTTTTATCGCCAATTCACTTAACTTTCCGGTAACTTGCGCACCCGAGTTCAGTTAAGTCAGGCCGCGCCGGCCAGCGAGGGTTGCCATAAGCGCACACCGTTGCGTCCGGCGCGTTTCACTTCGTATAGCGCCTCATCAGCATGTCGCAGCCATTGACGGATCGATTCCGCATGTGCCGCAGAAGCAATGCCAATACTCACCGAGCAATGAAACTCCGCTGAAGCCGGTAGGCGCACCTGCGCTATTTTCTCTTGCAAACGCCTGGCCAGCGCCACCACCGATTCGTCACTGGCATGGTGCACAATCACGCCCAGTTCATCGCCGCCAAAACGTGCTGGAATATCCTGCAATCCTACATGGTTACGCAGCAACGCCGAGATCTCCGCCAACAGGAAATCGCCCGCCTCGTGGCCCCAGGTATCGTTTACCGATTTGAAATAATCGAGATCCATCAGCAACAAATAGCCCGCGCTATCACCGCGCCGGGTACTGAGAAATTCGCTTTCCAGCCGACGTTCAAACAGGCGACGGTTAGGGATCTCCAGGCCCGGATCCATCAGCGCGATGCGCTCCAGCTCACGATTTCGTTTGCGCAGCTGCCAGGTAAGATTGTATGACGTGACGCTCAACACCAGCATGTAGCAGGTTGCCAGCGGCAACGTTAACCACACGGTTTGCGTGCTAAACGCCAGATGCACGCCTGCGCCATCCACCAGCCATACCAGCACAAACGCAAACAGAAAGGCCTGCATCGCGGCGATTAACTGTGCCGCGCCGCCTGCGGCATAGCGATCGGAGGCCAGCACCGCCATGATGATAAACGAGGGCAGCGGACTTAACGCCATCAGCGCCACCCAGATGCCGCCAAATGCGGCGTCGAGGGTGAGATTATGTCGCTCGCTGGTCGTGGAGTCTTCGGCGCGTAGCGCACGGCGATAAGCCAGCCACGGCCAGAAAAAGGCATTCACGAATAACAGCGCGCTAAATCCCACGCTGCGATTCATCTCCATCAGCACCGATAGAATCGGGAAAAAACATAAAATCGTGCCGAGCTGACGCATGATGAACATGCGACGTACGAAGCGTTGGGAACGCCGCTTCAAATGGCTATCGTCAGGTGAGTAGTAGTTCATGCATGGGAGATATCAGGGCGACAAGAATTGCAGTTTAACGGGAAAAAGTAGCCGCGGATCGCTTTATTTTAAGAATATTTACCTTGCCATTTGTTGGCAGAACAAAAATCTCGCATTGTGTGCAAAAGAGAGGCAGTGGAGATCAATCTGGAGCGACGTCCACTGCCCTGTTGCCTAGCGTGCCGCGCCCTGCAAGCGGAACTGCGCCACCAGCCGTTCCAGCATCATCGCCTGCTCTTCCAGCGAATTCGCCGAGTGTGAAGAGGCGCTTACTAGCGTGGCGTTCTGCTGCGTGGTGGTATCCAGCTCGCCGACCGCTCGGGCGATCTGCTCAATGCCGCGGCTCTGCTCATCGGACGCCGCTGAAATCTCCCCCATAATCTCATTCACGCGCGCAATGCTGCCGAGAATGTGATCCATGGTTTCACCGGCGCGCGCCACCTGCTGGTGGCCATTGCTGATGCGGCCCACCGATTCGCTGATGAGCTGCTCAATATCTTTAGCGGCACCGGCACTGCGCTGGGCCAGATTACGTACCTCGCTGGCGACCACAGCAAAACCGCGTCCTTGTTCGCCGGCACGCGCCGCTTCCACCGCAGCGTTAAGCGCAAGGATGTTAGTCTGGAAAGCAATGCTGTTAATCACGGCGGTGATATCGGCGATTTTCTTCGAGCTTTCAGAGATTTCGCCCATGGTATTCACCACATCGCGCACCGCGATGCCGCCTTTATTGGCATTGTGTGAGGCTTCAGCGGCGATCTGGCTCGCCTGACGCGCATTCGCGGCGTTATTTTTCACCGTGGCGGTGAGCTGTTCCATGCTGGCGGCCGTTTGCACCACCGCCGCAGCCTGTTGCTCGGTGCGCGATGACAAATCCAGGTTACCCTGATTAATCGCGCTGGCCGCCTGCGATACGCTACTGACACTGCTCAACACATCGCCAATCATGCTGCGCAGGCGTTCGTTCATGCGCCCCATCGCCGAAGTCAATTTACCTAATTCATCATGCCGGTCAGTAGCAAACTGCGAACTGAGATCGCCATTGGCGATACGCTCCGCCAGTTCCAGGTTGTGGAAAACCGGACGCGTAATCTGGCGAATGATGTACCACGCCACCAAAACGCCAAACAGAATGGCCAGGCCACCTATCAGAAGCGAAATCGCCGCCGAGCCGTTGGCCAGTTCATCGTTACGCGCTTTAACGATGGTAATAATCTGTTTGATTGCGGCGCTGCTCTTATCGCCCGCCACTTTAACGGTGTCTTCCGCGCTACGCAGTTGCCCATAGGCATCTGCCGCTTGCAGGCTCAAACTTTTGAATTTTTCTGTCTCATTCCACAGCGCGTTAAATTCACCCTGCTGTTCTGGCGGCAGCTGTGCCAGTAAAGCTTTCATACCTTGATCGGCCTGCTGGAAATGGTTCTCCAGCGTTTTACGCAGCGCATCGCTGACGTTAAAGCGCAACGCCCACGCCTCTTCACGGACATTACTGATGGCAAAAAGCTGCTGATAAATTTGGTTGGTGAGATCGGGATTGGTGACGGGAGTGCGAATAAGTTGGGTGTAGCGTGACGTCATATCCTGCTGACTTAAGCTATCAAGCTGCGAGCGCAGGCTGTTGAGTTGCTGCGTGGCCTGCGTCATTGCGCCGATACTGTTGTGGAAACTGGCGAGATGCGTCGTCAATTCATCAACCCGCTCTTTGGCACCTTCTGTCCAGGAGAGCTGTTTCGCTTCACTCGTCAACTGTTGCGCGTGAGTGACGTAGTTCGCCATGACCTGACCGGATTTGTCATCACCATAAAGATATTTGAGGCGATTAATTTTGGCCTGAAACACTTCAATATTGATGTCATAAATCAGGTTGGTTTTCTGATAGATGTCATGAATGGCGTTAAAGCGCTGCACGCTTAATCCGGTGGCTAGCGCCACTAACAACAGTACGATGCCGAATCCTGCCGACAACTTACGGGTAATGCGCACATTACGTAAACGGGATACCAGCCCCATGTTCCCTACTCCTGCGTTTGTTGTTTTTGTAGATTTGTAAGGGAGTTATCGGAACACGGCGGAAAATATTTATTAGGGATTGCGTTAAAAGTGATTGCAGGATGTGACGCACTTCTGAAAGCGGGCCGTGCGAACTAAAACATATAATTTTTATACCATTAGATGATTAGACTGAAACCCATTTTTAAGAACATCAACCCAAACGCAGGAAAGATGTTATAACCGCTTTTTTATCACCTCAATCAGCGATGTGGTAGAAATAGTCGGTGTGCGCTCTAGATAAACGACTTCAGCCAGCGATGAGAAGTGGTCAAACTTGCCTTTCCAGTCATCACCCATAACTAAAATATCTGCGTTATATTGTTTAATATAGTCAGGCTTTAACTCCAAAGACTCTTCCAGAAAAACCTCATCAACATACTTCATGCTCGCGATTATTGATAACCTGTCACTCTCTTCATAGATCGGATAGCGTGCTTTTTTATGGAAATTCAGTGCATCTGATGAAACTCCCACAATCAACCGATCGCCCAGCATTTTTGCGCGTCGCAAAATATTCAGATGCCCTACATGGAAAACGTCAAAGGTGCCAAAGGTAATAATTATTTTCATTTCATAGCCGATTGAAAGAGAGAACAGATAACCTCTTATTTCATCGTGAAAATCATTTCACGCGTCGGAGGTACATCCAACATTACTCCAATCTTTGCAATTTATATGCCATAAAAATAAAAGATTATTTTCAATGACATAGAGTTTTAATTTTAACTTTATAGGAAGAAGTTTTTCCTTGAAAAGGAATTAAACACTAGCGGATTTAAGGGGGAGGATGTCAAAACTTCACCATGTAAAATGCATAGAATTTCATTGTGATTAACCACATCTGCCAACCTCCCCTGATTAAACAATGCATTTGCAGAAGTCAAAATTCGTCGCTATTCAATCTGTGCATTAAAGTATGTTGTAACTATATGGCGTAATTTTGATGAAGGGAGAATTTCAGAACTTTATCTTTGCTTATTTCCAACCACATCAATCAGTTATAGCCCTTCCGATGTGGCGATTTCAGGCTGAAACCGCCCATGCCAAGGCACGGGCGGTACTTTTTTACCAGTGAGTCGCTTGCATATCGATAACGAAGCGATACTTCACCTCGCCTTTCAGCATACGTGCAAAGGCCGTTTCAATCTCTTCACCGGCAATCAGTTCGATATCGGCGGTAATGTTATGCTTGCCGCAGAAATCCAGCATTTCCTGGGTTTCCTGAATGCTGCCAATCGAAGAACCGCTGATGCTTAATCGACGATTTACCATTGGCGTCACGTTAGGCGACTGATGCGGTTGCTCCGGAATCCCCACCAGCACTAAACGGCCGTTGGTTTTCAGCGTGGCGAGATAAGGATCGAGATCGTGTGGTGCAGAAACGCAGTCAACGATGAAATCCAGTGACGTTTGCGCGGCAGCCATCTGCTGCGCATCACGGGAAACGACGACGCGCTTCGCTCCTAAGCGCAATGCGTCCTCACCTTTAGCAGGCGAAGTAGTAAATAGCGTGACCTCTGCGCCCATCGCGCTCGCCAATTTAACCGCCATATGACCCAAGCCGCCCAAACCGACTACGCCAACTTTATCACCGGCTTTGACATTAAAGTGACGCAGCGGTGACCACACCGTTACACCGGCACACAGCAGCGGCGCAACGCCGGCTAACGGCAATGTCTGCGGTACCGAAACCACAAAATGCTGATCAACCACCACGTTTTGCGCATAACCGCCCCAGGTGCTGTCGCCGGTGTATTTATCGATACCGTTGTAAGTCGCGACGAAACCGGATTCGCAATACTGCTCTTCTTTCTGCTGGCAGAAATGGCATTCACGGCAGGAATCCACCATCACGCCCACGCCTACCACATCGCCGGCTTTAAAATTCGTCACATCAGTACCGGTTTCCACCACACGTCCGACGATTTCATGGCCCGGCACCAGCGGATAACGGCTTACCGCCCATTCGTTACGTGCCATATGCAAATCGGAGTGGCATACGCCACAGTAGAGAATTTCAATTTTGACATCCTGCTGCTGCAGCGGACGCAGCGCAATCTGACTGGATGAGAGAGGTTTGGTCGCGTCGTGCGCCACTAATGCATTGATTTTCATACTGCCTCCAAAATGGGCTGGCGTTAGCTAACTGAAGGCGGCAGACTATAGTGAACATGGTGCAGAATTGATAGTAGTTACCATTTGGTAACCATACAGGAGGCGCATACGGTGCCCGCAATCGTTGACGGTAAACTATTTTTTTATGCGGATTCGCCGCCGCGACGCTTAATGGATCTGTTTTCTGTGAAATGGAGCAGCATGGTGCTGCATGCGTTGTATCACTGGCCGAATCACCGCGCACGCACCGGTGAGTTACAGCGCAGCCTGCAGGGGATATCGAAGAAGATGCTGTTTCAAACGTTGAAAGAGCTGGAGCAGCGCGGGCTAATCGCCCGCCATGTCTATGATGTGATACCGCCGAAAGTGGATTACCGCTTAACGCCGCTCGGCATGACGTTCGCGGCACCGATTGAGCAGATGTATCAGTGGGGGCTGGAAAATCAGGCGGCGCTGGATGAAATGGAAACCTGCTATCGCCACGCTAAGAACGCTTCATCAGTCGAGCCACACAATCACGATCGCGCTGCTGACGCGGATTAAATACCACCAGACTCAAGCCGGGTTTGCCCTCCACGGCAAAGGTGCTGTACTCCAGCTCCAGCACGCCTTCGTCCGGCAGCCACAACTGTTTGATGCCTTCGCCATGCTGGCTAACTTCCTGCGATTGCCATAGCTGGCGGAAGGTTTCGCTCATTTCGCTCAGCTCCTCTACCAGCGCGCGCACATGCTCGCTGGCACCGGTGCGCGCCACGTCCGCACGGAAGTTGGCCACCATGCCGCGAGTGACCTGATGCCAATCGGGTAAACGTTTTTTCATCTCTTCGTTGCGGAACATCATCAGCAAAATGTTGCGCTGTTCCGGCGGCAACTCGGCGTAATCCACAAACACTTTGGTGGCGGCACGATTCCACGCCACCACTTGCCACTCAGCGGTCTTCACCAGCGCGGGCGTGTGTTCCATGCTGTCGAGCACGCGTTGCAGCGAAGGCGAAACGTCTACGCCTGCTTGCCAGGTCACGCCCGGCAGCCGGTTCTGCGCCAGCAAAAACAGGTGATCGCGCTCAGCAGCGCTCAATTCTAATGCTTTGGCCAGGCGTTCCAGCACCTCTTCGGAGGGCGCGCCACCTCTGCCCTGCTCCAGCCACGTGTACCATGTGGTACTGACGCAGGCGCGCACCGCCACTTCTTCCCGACGCAGGCCCGGCGTACGACGGCGGAGCAGCGTGTAACCGAGTTTCGCTGCATCCAGCCGCTGGCGGCGTTCACGCAGATAGTTGCCGAGCACATTGTCATCTTGCTGAGTCATGCCTTTATCCTGTTAGTGCGTATACCTGTATAAGCTCACGACTTTTCGCCGCC